>JAHHHO010000121.1 GCA_019359315.1 Myxacorys californica WJT36-NPBG1 | reverse complement strand
TTGCGCCAGCGTGTCTCTCGCTTAGTCCGCAAAACCTTGTCGTTTTCTAAGTTGTTGGAGAACCACATTGGAGCAATCTGGTACTTTGTTCACGCCTATAACAAATCATTACTTCTGTAGGACTACCTGCAAATTTACTAAACGAACAAGACTGATCGTATTGATAGGATGATCATCTCCTGCACGATTGGACAGAACCTTAAGACATTTCGTATACCAAAACTCAGCAGAATCATATAGCGCTTGTTTTTTATAGAATCTGCCTAGACTTCCAGTTAGAGTGAGCAAATCTTCATTCGATAGGTATTGGATTTGAGTCTGTGCAATTGCTTCTAAATGTGAAATTACTTGCTCGCACCATTCAGCGTTACCAACCGCTAAAACAAGTGGGATTTCTCTGGCAACCGCGATTAGTGCTTCAGCGAACGTCGCTCTCACTTGATCTGCCTGCTCAGAGTGAGCAAGTTTGAACGCGAGAAACTCCTGAATCAACGGGTGTAGTCTAAAGCTAGTTTGATCCACTTTTTGCAGCAAAGAACGATGATAAAGCGCCGTTCTTGCTGCTTCCATCTCCTCGGTTGTCCACTCAAACGCTTCAGTCACCCATTTCACTAAGCTCCAAGGAATTGCATCTGCCGCAAATAGACTCAAAAATCGTCCCATTTCTTGCGCTTTGTCGTTCAGTTCCTCCCAACTCAACTCAAATGCTGCTGTAACGCTGCGCTGTCCGGTCATGACATAGTTTTGCGGACGTTGTGCAATCGCTTCATGCTGAATATTTAACCGTTCTTGCATTTCTGCCAAAGACAGAAAGGGTTTTGCTGCCACATATCGCCCTACCAACTCCAACCCCAAAGGCAAATATCCTAACCCTGCACATAATTGTTGCGCGACTGCCTGTTCAGATTGAATGCGGTCTTGCCCCATCAGTTCCGTCAACAGTTCCAACGCCTTCTCTGGAGCCAAAATATCCAATGGCAACTCAAAAAAGCTGGCATCTAGCTGTCTTACTTGGGTCGTTAGTAACACCCGAAAGCGCGACGGCAGTTTTTGCACGACCGATTGAAAATCAGTTGCCTCAGAGACATCATCCAAGACCATCAGCACGGCTCCGTTCGGCTTCCAATCTTGCAAACACAGCTCAAATTGCTGATCCAACGTCAACGGTTTATTGTCAAACTTAGATAGAATCGTTTGATGCAGGCATAACCGAACGAAACTAAAGATTTTTCCTACCAAATCCGTCTCTTTTGCATTCAGCCAACAGATTCCGCCCGGAAATTCTTGAGCATACTGCACCGCATATTGAATCGCCAGTTCTGTTTTACCGACTCCGCTCATTCCAGCGATCGCAAAGGTAACCACGCGATCTCGTCTCTGCAATTGTTCATGAATCGTCTTTAAATCATCGTCTCGACCGACAAATTTTGTCGCACCTCTGAGGGGCACATTCTGAGGAATGCCTTTTAACGTCGCGCGTTCCTCTGACTGTTCCACAACCAAGGTGTCAATATAAACATTGCCCTGCTCTGCATAAGCACCAATCTTATCGGCACGCTTGCCTTCGCTTTCAGACATGGCAATGCTTCCTAATCCATGTTCAGAGTCGTGATATTCACATCGCCCTGTTCTGCATAAGCACCAATCTTATCAGCACGTTTACCACTGGATTGAGGCTTCAACTGGTATGCTTTCAGCGCTTCTAGCACTTGCTGAATTGTGGCTTGCAACTCAGGATTTGGGTCAGCTTCGGCTGCTGCTGCTACCGTCTCGGCTGACTGAGCGATCGCCGGATTTTGTTTCGCAACTGCCTCCACTTCTAAAACCGCCTTACCCAAATCCAACGGCTTTTGGGCAGATTGCTCAATAGCAAGAGCAGTTTCCGGCGCTTTCTCCTTCAATGCAGCAAGAAACTTCTCGCTTTCGGTAAAAACTTTCTCGCCCGACTTTTCGCCGAGCTTCTCTGCCGCTTTATCTGCAAACTTCGTGGCGGCGGTAGCGATCGCTGCCCCCACTGCCGCTGCAATCATGCTCAAAGGTTCCATAAATCTCTCGCAGTATAAAGGCTTGCTCCCGTTTTAACCTAATATTCCTGTCTACGGGATAATGTTTCGATAAATTCCTAGAACAGTAGGTGGCTCATTATCCAGTAATTCAACTTTGATCTTCATCACTTCTAATCAAAGTGTGATCGTTTTAATGTGATCTGCCATCATTTCAATTTCAAACCCCAATGATCTAACTCAAAACAGAACCATTCCTATTTGAAACAGGAACGTTCCTACTTGAAACAAGAACATTCTTATTTGAAACAGAACCATTCCTATTTGAAACAGGAACGTTCCTACTTGAAACAAGAACGTTCCTACTTGAAACAGGAAAATTCTTATTTAAAACAAGAACGTTCCCATCTGAGACAGGAACGTTCCTAGAAACTTCAGTATTGAGCTAATAACACTTCTACACCGTCGTGGCTTGCGGCTTCTCTCGCTTGGTTCGACAGGCAAACCGTTGCCCCAACTGTGCCACGATTGGCTCTAAACCAGAGCCTTGCCCGCTCGCCTTGGCGTAGTTATACACCTGCAGTGCAGACGTATATGCTTCACTACCCACAGTGAGATACGTATCATCAATCATGGACTGCAATTGAGTAATTGCCATGATGATCGGATACATCTCTTCAAACAGTTCCACGTCGCGTCGCATTTCATCGAGATCAAACGATCGCGGCAAGAAGTCTGGATTCTGCGTTGCTACCTCCAACGCCTTGCCAACAAAGGTCTGATTCTTATCGCCCATCTTCGGTAGGGCTTTGCGCTCCTCCATCGTCAAGCTTAATAGGAACGGCAGCTTCTCTTTGATCGTCGCGATCGCATTCATCACCGCCAATTGATCTGTCGCACTGAGCGTTGCACTAATTCTGTTAGTTGACATCGGTTTGAACCTTATGGTTGCTGAGATAGAATTATCGTGCCCAAAAAATAAGCGGTTCCATCCCATCGGTGGTTCCGCTTGTTATCTTGTGAGATCCATCGCTTCAGTCTCTTAAGAGACAGGCGTTTCCCGCCGCTCCTCCACTCGATTTGCATCCGCGATCGCAACCGGAGATTCAACGCCATGCGCATCCACAATCGGGGAATGGGGCGATCGCAGTGTCACCAAAATACTCTTAATCACCACAGCAGTCGGCACCGCAATAATGACTCCCAGCAAACCACCCACGCGTGCCCCCGTCAGAATCGACAGAAACACCCAGACAGGGTTCAGCCCGGTCACACTGCCCAAAATTCTCGGCGCGGCTAAGTTCTCAATAATTTGCTGCACAATCAGCGAGGCAATCAGCACCTCAACACCGAGTCCAATATCCCGCAAGGCGACCAGAATCGAGACGATCGCAATTCCAACCGAGCCGCCAAATGGAACTAGCGCCATCGTGCCGATCGTCAGTCCAAACAGTAGCCCAAAGGGAACCCGCAGCGTCAGAAACGTCACCGTCAGAACAAATCCCATGCAGGTCGATGAGATCAATTGTCCGAAGAAGAAGTTCTGAAAGCTGAGGCGAATCGTTTCGGTGAACGGCTCTCGAATTCTGAGCGGCAGCCATTCGACCAAACTCTCCCACAAGCGATCGCTAAATTGCAGCAGATAGAACGTCAGCACCAGCGTCAGCAGCACATCGAGCAAGCTTGTGACCGTGACGACCGCCAATCCTAAAATGTCGCCTGCGAGCCGCTGAAGCTGAATCTTGATCGGGGCTGTGATCTGGTCTGCTAACACATCTAGACTGATCGGAAAGCCCGCTTTCTCTAACTGATCGTTTAATAAAATCAGTTGCCGTTGTCCAGAATCGATCCATTCGGGCAACCGAGTCACCAGTTGCTGAGCCTGCTGGAGGGCAATTGGCACAAGTGTCACGCCTAGACCTAGCAGCACCGCGATCGCAAACAAAAACACCACGATCGCCGCTCGTCCACGGGTGGCTCCATGTTGCTGCATGTAGCTCACCGGATAATTGAGCAAAAACGTCAGCAGCGATGCCCCCAAGAGGATCACAATCAGGGAATGGAAGTAAGTAAAGATGGACGCAAGCGCCCACGCATTCAGAAC
The DNA here is from genome assembly GCA_019359315.1 of Myxacorys californica WJT36-NPBG1. GTDB lineage: Bacteria > Cyanobacteriota > Cyanobacteriia > Leptolyngbyales > Leptolyngbyaceae > Myxacorys > Myxacorys californica. Next base: position 7,259 of record JAHHHO010000121.1, on the reverse strand, counting down.
AATCAGCGGAATGAATAACGCGATGGCGATCGCACGAAATAGGGGAGACAACGACTCCCACCAAGTTAATAGCCTGTTGCGTTGGGGCATGATGCAGCAAGAAGTAACGGTGACGTGCCTGACTCTTTTGGGAAGTCTCTAGTTATTATTATCTCTCTTGATCCCATTGTTCATCTTCCTTAATCACTACTCCCTGTCTTATGACCGATTTTCTAGAGCGTGACGAGAGCCGTCATATTAAATTGTTCCTCTATCTATTGCCTGTATTCGGCTTTTTCCCAGCGCTCTGGACGCTCTATCGTCGGGGAGGCGGTCGCCAAGAACGCGCCCTCAGCCGTCTGGTCATTAAGGTCTGCCTCGGTTGGCTGGTTGCCTACCTTTTACTGGGATTTGGCGCGACCGCCTCAGAATCTTCCCAGATTCCAATTTTGATTACGGCTAGTCTACTCACCTCGGGTTATTTCTTAGTTAACTTCTGGATGATGGTGCAACTGTGGCAGCGCAAATCGATTGGATTACCCATCATAGGACGAGTGGGACGGATGCCTTGAGCTTAAGGTCGTGAAAGAAGACTCGGATTTGCCCTCACCCCAATCCTCTCCCGCAGGAGAGGGAGTAAGAGTCGGGTTCGCTAGGCAAGGTCTTCGACCCCCGTTGCGAGGCGGGCAAACGTCCCAAACGTAGCCCGAACATTGTACGGTTTGATCGAATTCATGCTCCTGAACGGTGGAGTGCTAAGGCTTCTTTCAGGTGCGTCATGCCAATTTTTGCCGTTTCTCCTTCCCCTGCCGCGAAGAATGCAGCCGATCGCGCGATCGCATCAATCTCTCCCCCCGTCAGCGCAAATTTTTCTGCCAACCCTGCCCAATCAATATCTTCATCTAGCGGAACGTGAGGCGCAAACGCTTGGTTCCACAGCAACTGCCGCGCCGCCAGATCGGGAGTTGGAAACTTTAGAGTGAATTGAAGCTGCGATCGTACCTCAGCCCGGAGTGCAAGCTGCGATTGCACGCTAAACACGGTCAAGCCTCGCAGCGATCGTCGCGCTTGAAGCAACTTAGCCATCTCAACCGACGGTAGCGCCGACATCCGCCCAACCCAAATCTCAGCCGATCGGATCAGCAACACCGTCGGGGCTTGAATCGTGACCTCTAATAGCAGCGCCCGCTGCTCGGCTGGCGTGAGCACTGCCAAATCAACCTCTACAAAAGGCACGTCCAGCCGATTCGCGATCGTCCGGGTTGCCGTCGCCTTGCCTGTTCCAGTTTTGCCTACCATCAAGACAACCGTTCCCGGCGAGTCTTCTCCCGTTTGAAAGTCCCATGTCACATCAACCTGATCACAATGCTGGATGCGATCGCCCAAATGTTTGAGCGACTCCTGCAATTCTTCCGGCAACACCAACGGCGCAACTTGTTCTACCTTCGTTGCTTGGCAAAATTGAACCCATCCCGGGCCTAATACCTCTGTTGCCTGATCGGGGATCAATTCTGCGTTCCACTGAGGCGACTCCGACAACAAATAGTCCACCCACTCATCTGCCACCTTCAACGTCCGACTGAGCAACGGCAACGGCAGCTCATCGTCAAGCTCAATTAGCTGATGTCGAATTAATGCTCCTGCTTCGGTTAGCTGCGATCTCGCCACTCTCCACTCGCCATCATTTCGGCAGAACAACCGCAACGCTAAATCCACCGTCGGCAGATCCTGACACTCCCGGCCCGTCTGCAAATATCCATACAGTTGGGCATAGCGTCGATGCACTTCCGGCGCAAGACCCAAGAGCAGCACATTTTTCTCAAACGCAGATAGATCGAAGCGATCGCATAGTATCGGCAAGGCGAGTTTAATGCCGCGATCGCGGCTGGCCTGCATCCGTGCCTTCATCTGCTGCTGATACGTCTCCGGATGTCCCTCCGAATCCGCCTTCTTTCGCGCTGGCGGAGTGTCATAAGACGCATTTCCCTCCAGGCTCACAATCCCTTTCCACCAATGACTCGTCACCCGGTCGGCTTTCGTCTGAGCTACCCGCTCCACTTCTTTCAAATCTTTGCGTTGCCGAGCCACCGTCATCAATAGCAGCTTCTCTAGCCAGTTAAGTTCAACCTTGAGATAGGTCCAATTGTCTAAAAACGGCTCAGTTCGCTCAGCAGGCATGAATCACCGATCCAAAAAAGGTGAATGTATAGTACTCTACTTCGCCCGTCTCAGCACCTCAATCGGTAACCCATCTGCATCAGCAATAAAAGCAACCTCATACACGCGATCGCCGATCATCTGCTGCTCCGGCTTCAACAAAATCTTCAGAGACTGCGACTGCGCCTCTAACTTATGCCTCAAATTTTCTATCCAATACGTCAGATCATCCGTCTGTTGGGTCAAATCAAACGACGAATGATAGTACCCGACATAATGTTCATCCCCAAACGCATCTGGGGCAGGCTTCGGCTCTGGAATTTGAATCAATTCAATCCGTCCGCCCAACCCTTCCATCCAACACGCCAGCGTATAACCCGTCGTGAATCGCTCACAGACCGAGAATTCTAGCTGCTCGTAGAATGCGATCGCTCTGAAGATATCCGCTGTCCGGATCGAAACGTGATGCATAACAAGTTAGGGATGAATGACGCCTCTCTTCACTCAAACAACCGGAAATACGGATACCTCACTGGCGCACCCGGTTCTTTTTCCAAGTCAAAATTGATCACATCCCAACAAGGCTCCTCCTTCGGATCGGGACTAAACTCGACTGGCAATCCATAGAGCCTCGGCTTTGGCGAATCGTTCTGTCCCCGCCACGGCGTACTGCGCTCCAGATAGGTGCTAATTAACTCCTTGTAGCGCTGAGCAATTACAACTCGCGTTGCTCGATAGCCCTGCGTGTAAAGTCGGTCGAGCGCTTCATGAATCTCGAAGCGAATCCCATCCGGATGGGTGTGTTGCCGATACCATTCGTCCTTCCAAAGCCGCCAATGCCGCCCCGATTGCAGATGAACAAGCTCTGCCGTATCAGGACTCGCTTCAAACGCGCCATGACGAGGACATAAATAGGTATCCGTTAAAGTAAGCGCCGGAATCGTCTGACGACAGTGCGGGCACTGGATTTCGGGTCCGAAAATGGGATATTGGAAACTGGAATTGATCATGAAACGCGAACGCTCAAAGTTTGTGTATGCGCCTGCCCTCGTGAAATCATTATAACTGCGATAGTTTTCTGCTCCCCTAGAATCGTTCTCAACCCTAGTGAATAATCCCAATCCATCTCCAACCCCAACGTCACCATTCTGGACTCAGCCCGACCTCTCTCAAGCTGCCTTCGTCGCCTCAAATGCTACGGTGATCGGCTGGATTGAAGTGGCAGCCGGGGTTAGCATCTGGTACAACGCCGTCCTTCGAGGCGATGTCGAACGCATTTGTTTAGGCGCAAGTACCAATATTCAAGACGGCGCTATTTTGCATGGTGATCCTGGCAAAACCACCATTCTTGAAGATTTCGTTACGGTTGGGCATCGCGCTGTGGTTCACAGTGCCCATGTCGAGCGAGGCAGCTTAGTGGGCATTGGCGCGATCGTACTCGATGGCGTCCGTGTCGGCGCAGGCAGTATCATCGGCGCAGGCTCAGTTGTGACAAAAGATGTGCCCCCGCGATCGCTCGTCGTTGGCGTTCCTGCCAAACCTCTCCGCGATCTTTCCGATTCTGAAGTTGCTCATCTGATCGAACATGCCCAACAGTACGAAAAACTGGCCCTCGTCCATGCTGGCAAAGGCACCGATCTGGGCTTTCGTGTACAAATGTGACTAACCTGAGAAGACCACTTTGAAAATGTCACCAAATGCGATAGAAATTAAAGAATAATGAACACCTTTAATGAGGAGAAAGCACTAGTATGGATTGGCGCGTATTGGTGGTGTTGCTGCCCGTTTTGTTAGCCGCAGGTTGGGCAGTCTCTAGAATTGCTCCAGCCGCGATCGCCCAGGTCAAGGGCTTTCTTGATAGAAGACAAGCTTAAGCAATTTCAAACTTTAGTGTTACGTTAACCGACCCTTCTAAATCCAGAAGGGTCGGTTTCGTTTTTGGTAACAAGCGTGAGAGGTAAAATGATGTTCCTCAATCAGCCTTTGGGTTAACCTGATCACACCCATTGCTAAAGCACTGGACAGTTAGCGAAATCTGAAAAAAGAATTGGGTCCACTGTCATAAATATTCAAACGTCCGAAGCCGAGGAATTGACCATGAGACTTCTCTCCGGGTGGAAACGCCGTCACGCCAAATAGATATACGCCGCCATAATCTGGATTCGAGCGGGGAGAGAGCGCGATCGTCACCATCTTACCCGCTGCGATTGGTGGGTTAAACGTCACGGTCACCGCTTTTGTTTTGGGATCGCTCGTGGTCGCTTGGATCGGTAACGTTGCCCCTAGGCGTCCTCGCTGACCCTCAAATGCTTTTGTCTCATCTATTGAAAACCTGACGGTATCCACATTCTCATCTTGTGCGATCGTTACCCTTTGCAATGGCTCTCCCGAATTTTCAGGAATCGTCAGCGTGAAGTAATAGGTCACCACCCACGCCCGGACATAGTTTTGGGTTGTCGAGACTCCTTCTAAGCGAGGCGGCGATGTAAAGAAAACAGTTCCGTCGGATAGCTGAACGGCTCGAGCAGAAACGCTGCCTAAAACAGCCACACCAATCATTCCAAGAGAGAGAAATCTTTGTCCTTTCATGAGGGCTTTCATTCTTCTAATGTATTAGTTGAGGTAAAAATACTCAGTTTTCTTTATGATACAAACTCGATTAACTTCGCTGTGCCTTGAAGAGATTCGTCTCACAGTTTGTTGAGCTGCATCATCTTGATCTAGGTAGATTTCTGTCTTTTAAGCTATTTTTAACTTCTGTTAAGTTGAATCTTTCTCTATTACAACTCGCTCCATACCAGGTCAGTAATGCTAATTTAGTAAACAAGACACAGAGAGATATTTCTCCTCAATCTCTGCTCTAGCTCTTGGGTCTGTGTCTCCTGCCCAAAGCCTCTACAACCTCAGATTACGTCCGTTTAGTGCGTTGCTGAATCTTAAGTTGTATTGCTACGAAAAGGAGGGAAGTGAACAGTTTCTCACATTTTCTTTCATGTCGTAGGTTGTAGTGAATGTCCACCTTAGCGATACGCATATTTAACAAAATGGGTTTGGTCTTCTCAAGACCAAACCCATTTTGTTTAAGAAGAAATGATAGAAAGCAATTTGATAAGTTTCTTATGCTTTGTATTCAACTAAAAATCAGTTTTGCTAAGCTCAAATTAGAACATTAGAAATGTAAGGTTTATCCAATGGCTGTGGTTTCACAGGTCGCTTCAAAACCCGTCATCTGGTACAAGGTTCTCATCTTTACCTTGGGCTTTTGGATCAGTAGTAGTTTGTTTTTAGATATAGTAATTATGCCTAGCCTTTATCAAGCTGGGATGTTATCACAACCCGACTTTGTGACCGCTGGCTATAGTCTTTTTGGAATCTTTAATCGCCTAGAACTGCTATGCGCGGCTCTTGTCTTGACCAGCGTTTTTGTGCAGTACCATCTAGGAATTCTTCGCAAATCAAGTTACGTGATGTTGTCGCTGCTGTTGCTAATTGCCAGCTTCACCTGCACGTATTTTCTCACTCCTCACATGAGCGCTTTAGGATTACAACTCAATTTATTTGAGCCAGCAAGTATTCCAACCGCCATGAATGAGCTTCATGTGAGCTACTGGCTAATTGAGATTTTCAAATTGAGTGTGGGCGGGATGCTGTTGCTGTGGAACGTAAATCAACTTTCCGAACCTACTTTTTCTGATTAAGCAGCTATTTGGATGCGGTGAACTCTAATAAGCCCCCGGTTACTCCGGGGGCTTTTTTTACTTTGTCTTAGAGTCCAGCCTGCGCTTTCAAAGGGATTTTGTGACATTAGAGCAAGTTGTTTGAGCCTGCGAGGGTTCCGATTCTTCAGCAGACGGGAAGCAGAGTAGACGAATTGCCATCCCTGCAAATCCGATCGCCGCAATAATCTTTGTCCAGCGCGTCGGCAAAAGCTGAGCGGTTCCTTCCCCAACCAAAACCCCGATCGCACTTGCCAAGATCAGGGCTGCGATCGTGCCCAAGAATATTGCTTTAGAAGAATTTTTAGAGTTGCTGCTGAGCGCGATCGCGGCAAGCTGGCTTTTATCTCCTAACTCCGCTAAAAAGACCGTGGCAAAGCTGATTCCCATTAATCGCCAATCCATGCCCTACATCCTCACAACATCGATGACTAACAGAATTGAGATCACCAGTAGCAAGCAGCCTGTCGCTTTCTCAAGAGTTTTTGGAGAAAGGTTTTGACATAACCAGCGCCCAATGATCACTCCAATTAGACTCGTCGCCACTAGAGCAGATGCCGCTCCCGCAAACACAATCCAAGGCGCATGGGATTGGGCGCTCATGAGCAAGGTCGCAACTTGGGTTTTGTCACCCAATTCGGCTAAGAAAATAGTGACGAATGTTGAACCAAATACGCTAAGGAAATGGCCTTTGGCAGATAGCGCTGAGGCTTCTAGAGGCTGTTCGCTCATGATCCGCAAAGAAGGCTCAACCTCGGTGTTGGATGTGGGTAAGGGAGTTATTGTCATGCAAAAGACTTTTCATTTTCTTTTCATTATCTAGGAGTTTACCTACATTGGCAAGATTTCTCTACCCCACTCCGATTTCTCGCTCGAATCTCAAGAGTTCTAAGCTGCGATCACCATAAACCCCTTCAATCTGCTCGTGGCAACAGGCGATCGCAAACTCATCTAATTGATCTGGCTCAATGTCGTACATGTCCTGAAATGTCTCTGGCGTTACGCGGCAAAAGCGCGGACGGTCTTCGTAAATGCGACATTCGCGGTTGAACGGATCATAATTCACGCACCAGCCATTCTCGCCCACCATGCTGAGGTAAAGCGCCAGTTCCTCGGGCGTCAGATAGTCTTCCAGATCGGGGCGATCGCGCGGATCGAGGTTACAACATGCCCCGCACTGCTTCATACAATGCCAAGTCGCCATAGTTCTGAGTAGCTCTGATTAAGTTAAAAGGCCTCTCCATCTTCACCTTCCAAAGAAAAGATTGCAACTTTTGAATCTTTGTGGTTATACTAGATGAGGCGACGCGGGGTAGAGCAGTCTGGTAGCTCGTCGGGCTCATAACCCGAAGGTCCATGGTTCAAATCCATGCCCCGCCATCAAATAAGTTAGAAAAGCGCTCTGGT
>JAHHHO010000052.1 GCA_019359315.1 Myxacorys californica WJT36-NPBG1 | reverse complement strand
CTTTGTGGTTATACTAGATGAGGCGACGCGGGGTAGAGCAGTCTGGTAGCTCGTCGGGCTCATAACCCGAAGGTCCATGGTTCAAATCCATGCCCCGCCATCAAATAAGTTAGAAAAGCGCTCTGGTTCTAGATGTTCCAGAGCACTTTTTTATTCACTTACAACTTCACTCACTTCACTCATAGACTCTACTCACACTTATAGGCTCTACTCATAGACACTTTTACTCATAAACACTCAGAGATGCGGCGCTGAGACAATTCTTATAGAGAGCAAATAAACGATTTCTCACATACAGAACTTAGTCTGCACGAATCGTGAGAGTTTGATTTATCCTGGGAGTCAGTAGTCAGCGAAGTGTATTGCAAATGACTGTTCAGTGGCGTCGTCCGCTTATTTATGGCGGTGTAGGGGTAACACTGCTTGCTCTAGGATTTGATGGGTTAAATCAACTGTTGGGAGACTGGCTGCCTGCGATCGTACTGGGCAGTGGCATCGCTTGGGCGGTGATGAAGTTCCAAAAAATCGAACCGCTTCAGCCTAAAGCGGCTCCTGTTACTTTAACTACGGTCAAGACGGCGCTTACCGAAGCAGAGAGCGTGATCAATCAATTAGCATTTGAAGTTACGGATCTGAGCAGTGATGGTAGTGCTCAGCAGCTATCGGACTTGCGATCGCAAATCAATCAAGTCACAAAAGAACTTCAGCGTGACGACATTCGCCTCGTTGCGATCGGTGGAAAATCTGTTGGTAAAACAACATTAACTGGGCTGCTAGAAAGAAATTGGGCATCGCAGGTTTCGCACAAGCTGACGGTGAACGACACACCCGAATTATTTGCAGCGACGGAAGGCGGCATCATTGCAGAGCGCGATGCGTGGCAGTTAACGAGATCATCAGATCTCGTGCTGTTTGTCACCAATGGAGACCTGACTGCAACCGAATTTCAAGCCATTGAGCGGATTACAACGGCTCAAAAGCGGCTGATTCTTCTATTCAACAAACAAGATCAGTACCGCCCTGAAGATCAGCAAGCGATTTTGACGCAGCTTCGGCAACGGGTGCAAAAGTTGCTCCCCCCACAAGATGTCATTGCGATCGCCACCAACCCAACCCAGGTGAAAGTCCGCCAATTGCTCGCAGATGGGATGACGAGAGAATGGCTGGAAAAACCAAATCCGCAGATTTCACCTTTAATTGAGCGACTGAATCAGATCTTGATGCAGGAAGGGCAGCAGCTTATTCTTACCAGTTCACTCAGTAATTTGAAAGAAGTTAAGTCTGAGGCGAAGACGGCGCTCAACCAAGTGTGGCGAGATCGCGCAATGCCGATCGTCGAGCAAGCCCAGTGGATTGTGGCGGGAACGGCGTTTGCAAATCCATTTCCAGCGCTAGATCTATTGGCAACGGCAGCGATTAACGCGCAGATGGTAATGGATTTGAGCAAGTTGTATCAGCGTAAGTTTTCTCTCGATCAAGCTAAGACGATTGCAGCGACGATCGCAGGGTTGATGCTGAAACTAGGATTGGTGGAAGTTTCGACGCAAGCGATCGCAGGGATTCTTAAAACCAATGCGGTTACGTTTATTGCGGGTGGCTTAATTCAAGGAGTCAGTGGGGCTTACTTAACCCGATTAGCAGGCTTAACCTTAATCGAGTACTTTGAGGGTGAAGCGTCCAGCGAAATCAAGCGGGATCGACTCCAGCAAATCTTGCAGACCGTTTTTGAGCAAAACCGACGATTGCCGTTTATGCAGATGTTTGTGAAGCAGGCACTAGATAAGCTGAGACCGACTCCACTCCCTGCGAAAGCAGTGATCATTACGCCTCCTGATGGTTTACCTGCACCCGCAGAAGCTCCCCTCCAGATCGGAGCTAAGTTAGACGAGCAACCGTTAGTGCTGGAAGAACTCGTGATAGAAGGAAAGCTGGCGATTAGCTCCGTCAAGATGCCAGAAATTGCGAGCCAAGAAATGGTGTTGTAATGGTTTCAACTCAAGTGAGGCGACTATCGTTCTGCTTTCGTTCTGCTTTGCATGGCGCTAATTTCTGCTTAATTGTGACCCATTCTGGCCGATTCTTAACTACTGTAAAGAACCTACACAATCTGTAAACTTACTAGATCGACCACTTTAATTCTGGAGATGATTAGGGGAGTGAAATAGTCCCTTCATCTATCGCTTTAGAGCTTTACAGAGAGAAAATATGATGAACGTTTCTCCTCAAACGGTCTATGACAATCTTGAGAGTTTAGAGCTTGAGAGTTTAGAGCAAGTCGATGTGACCCGGAGTGCTTTTTATCGGGAACTGGCTCAAGCGGTGTTAGCGAGTTCAGAGATTAGCTTGTCTTGGCGAGAAGCGATCGCAGAACGGCTGAATCAGGCAAATCATCGGTTAGCGACGCGAACAGTTAATAGTAATGACAGTTACTGAAAAACGGTGAACAACAGTTTATAAATAGTAATTCAAGGCGCTGAGTAGCAACTGACAATTGCATCAGCGCTACTTACATTGCAGTCGTAAAATGCTTTGATCTTAATGTTAGGAAAAGCATTATTTTTTCGTCTATATCTATTCTTGAATCATCTACTCTTGCATCACAAATTCAGTTCGTGAAGCGATGCCGTGTGGGTTTACCATGCCTCCGTCTCTTAAGCTCTAAAGGAAAAAATAAAACATTGCAGTTGAGATATGACAATTTCCTTAAGACATGGACATGGGAGCCGTTCTCGTTAGAGAATGGCTTGACTGACCGAAATGCCAGCATCCCAATCTAAGCAATCTCTTCTCTGCAACGTTCAGACCACCTTTTTTCCATCAACACACAATGAATAGAAACGGATTACCGCCGAAACAGGGGCTATACGATCCACAGTTTGAGCATGACGCGTGCGGTGTTGGATTCATCGTGCATCGATCGGGGAAGAAGTCGCACTCGATTGTAGAGCAGGCGCTGACGATTCTCCTCAACATCGATCACCGAGGCGCGTGCGGGGCTGAAACGAATACTGGCGATGGAGCAGGCATTTTGCTGCAAGTGCCCCACACCTTTCTCAAGAAGGTCGCGGCGGCTGAAAACATTGCGTTGCCAGAGATCGGGCAGTACGGAGTCGGCATGATTTATGCGTCTCCTGATCCGGCTCAGCGTCAGGAGAGCCGACGCGTGTTTGAAGCGATCGTAGCTGAAGAAGGACAGCAAGTTCTTGGCTGGCGAGATGTTCCGACACATCACTCGATGCTGGGCGACACGGCAAAGTCGAGTGAACCGTTTATGCAGCAAGTGTTCATTGCGCGATCGCCGGAGTTGACGGATGATTTGGCGTTTGAGCGCAAACTCTATGTGATCCGGAAGCAATCGCACCGAGCGATTCGGGAGCCGCAAATCGATCCTTACTGGTATCCGTCGAGTCTGTCGTGCCGCACGATTGTTTACAAAGGAATGCTGATGCCCGTGCAGGTGGGGCAGTACTATCCTGATTTGTGCGATCCCGACATGGAGAGTGCGTTGGCACTCGTGCATTCGCGGTTTAGTACCAACACGTTTCCCAGTTGGGAGCGATCACATCCCTATCGATACATTGCCCACAACGGCGAAATTAATACGATGCGGGGCAATATCAACTGGATGCACGCCCGGCAATCGCTGTTTCAATCTGAGTTGTTCGGCGATGACATCGCGAAAATTCAGCCCGTCATCAACATTGACGGCAGCGATTCGACAATTTTCGATAACGCGCTTGAGCTATTGGTTTTGGCAGGGCGATCGCTGCCTCACGCCATGATGATGATGGTTCCAGAGCCGTGGACAGCGCACGAGTCGATGAGCGACGAGAAGAAGGCATTTTACGAATATCACTCGTGTCTCATGGAGCCGTGGGATGGGCCCGCCTCGATCGCGTTCACCGATGGAACCCAGATCGGAGCCATTCTCGATCGCAATGGATTGCGTCCGTCACGCTATTACGTGACTAAAGATGATCTCGTGATCATGGCATCGGAAGCGGGCGTGCTACCGATTGAACCAGAACGGGTCGAATCGAAGGGTCGCTTGCAGCCAGGACGAATTTTTCTCGTCGATACGGCAGAAGGTCGCATCATCACCGACGACGAGATCAAAACGCGGATTGCCACTGAGCAGCCTTATCGCGAGTGGATTAACCAGCACATGGTTGAACTCGCTCAACTAAAGGATGCGCCCCCCAACGATCTATCCGCGCCCGATCCTGCGCCTGTGATTCAGCGTCAAACTGCGTTTGGCTATACCTTTGAGGATTTGCGAATTCTGCTGGCCCCCATGGCGCGAGACGGCGTTGAAGCCGTGGGTTCGATGGGCGCAGATACACCACTCGCTGTTCTTTCCGATCGTCCGAAACTGCTGTACGACTACTTCCAGCAGTTGTTTGCTCAGGTCACCAATCCGCCGATCGATTCGATTCGAGAAGAGATTATTACTTCAGCCGAAACCACGATCGGATCTGAGCGCAACTTGTTGAAGCCGGAACCCGAAAGCTGCCACTTAATCGAGTTGAAAACGCCCATTCTGAGCAACAAGGAATTGGCGAAACTCAAGCATCTTTCGGAGAACGGGTTTGAGTCGATTACCATGCCGATTGTGTTTAATCCAAGCGACGGAGTGACGGGGCTAGAAGCCGCGATCGCATCGCTTTGCGCTCAAGCCGATCACGCGATCGCGAGCGGAAAGAACATCATTGTGCTGAGCGATCGGGAGATTAGCCGCGATCGTGCACCGATTCCTGCTCTCCTCGCCGTTTCTAGCTTGCATCATCACCTGATCCGGGCGGGCACACGGACGCGCGTTGGACTAGTCCTCGAATCGGGTGAACCCCGCGAAGTCCATCACTTTGCGACGCTAATCGGCTACGGCTGCGGCGCAATCAATCCTTACCTTGCCTTTGAAACGATCGACGATATGATTCGTCAACGCTTGGTCGTCAATCTGGATTACGAAACAGCGTGCAAAAATTACGTGAAAGCCGCCACAAAAGGAGTGATTAAAGTTGCATCAAAGATCGGCATTTCGACACTTCAAAGTTATCGTGGTGCACAAATCTTTGAAGCCATTGGGTTAAATCGCTCTGTAGTCGATCAGTACTTCAGTCGAACTGCCTCTCGAATTGAAGGTGTTGATCTGAGTGTGATTGCTGAAGAAGTGATTCTGCGTCATCGTCATGCGTTCCCCGATCGCGAAGTTAACGGGCACACGTTAGATGTCGGCGGCGAGTATCAATGGCGCAAAGACGGGGAAGCCCATCTCTTTAGTCCAGAAACCATCCATACGCTGCAAAAAGCCGTCCGTTCGGGCAGCTACGACTTGTATAAGAAATACGCAGCGCTCGTTAACGAACAAAACCAAAAGCATTTTACGCTGCGGGGCTTGCTGGAATTCAAGCCGTCCCGATCGATTCCGATTGAGGAAGTCGAACCGATTGAAGCGATTATGAAACGCTTCAAAACGGGTGCAATGAGCTATGGTTCGATTTCGCAAGAAGCTCACGAAGCGCTGGCGATCGCGATGAATCGGGTCGGCGGCAAATCGAACACGGGCGAAGGCGGCGAAGATCCCGACCGCTACACCTGGACGAACGATCGCGGCGACTCGAAAAATAGCGCCATCAAACAAGTCGCCTCTGGTCGGTTTGGCGTCACGAGTTTGTATTTGTCGCAAGCGCGAGAAATTCAGATCAAAATGGCGCAAGGCGCAAAGCCTGGAGAAGGCGGACAGCTTCCTGGTAAAAAGGTTTATCCGTGGATTGCTAAAGTTCGTCACTCAACCCCTGGTGTCGGGCTGATTTCGCCGCCGCCGCACCACGATATCTACTCGATCGAAGATCTGGCGGAATTGATTCACGACTTGAAAAACGCGAATCGAGACGCACGCATTAGCGTCAAACTCGTGTCGGAAGTGGGCGTCGGAACGATCGCGGCAGGTGTTTCTAAAGCTCATGCTGATGTGGTGTTAATTTCGGGGTTTGATGGCGGCACAGGCGCATCGCCCCAAACCTCGATCAAGCACGCGGGTTTACCGTGGGAATTGGGACTGGCTGAAACTCATCAGACCTTAGTGTTAAATAACTTGCGATCGCGGATTGTCGTCGAAACCGACGGGCAGATGAAAACCGCGCGTGACGTGGTGATCGCCGCCTTACTTGGCGCTGAAGAGTTCGGATTTGCCACTGCACCGCTGGTAACCCTCGGCTGCATTATGATGCGCGTGTGTCATCTCAACACCTGTCCTGCCGGTGTTGCGACTCAAGATCCCCAACTGCGAAAGAGTTTTACAGGCGATCCAGAACACACGGCGAACTTCATGAGATTTATTGCTCAAGAAGTTCGTGAACTGATGGCAGAACTTGGATTCCGAACCCTTGATGAAATGGTTGGGCGCACCGATGTGCTGGAGGCAAAAGCTGCGATCGCGCATTGGAAAGCGAAAGGTCTTGATCTGTCCAACATTCTCTACCAGCCCGAAGCCGGGGCAGAGGTAGGTCGCTATTGTCAGATCGCTCAAGATCATGGGCTAGAAAAATCGCTTGACATGACCGTGTTACTCGATCTGTGCAAACCTGCGATCGAGAATGGCAATGCTGTAAAAGCCACCCTACCGATCAGAAACGTCAATCGCGCGGTCGGAACAATCCTCGGTAACGAAATCACAAAACGTCACTGGGAGGGACTGCCCGAAGATACCGTGCAGCTTCATTTCCAAGGGAGCGCAGGTCAAAGCTTTGGTGCATTTGTGCCCAGCGGAGTCACGCTTGAATTAGAGGGCGATGCCAATGACTATTTTGGTAAAGGGTTAAGCGGCGGCAAAATCATCCTCTATCCGCCTAAAAATTCAACCTTTGTTGCCTCCGAAAACATCATTGTCGGTAATGTTGCGCTTTACGGTGCAACATCTGGTGAAGTTTATATTTCCGGCATTGCAGGAGAGCGATTCTGCGTTCGGAACTCTGGTGTCAATACGGTTGTCGAAGCGGTTGGCGATCATGGATGCGAATACATGACCGGAGGCAAGGTTGTTGTATTGGGCGAAACCGGACGCAATTTTGCTGCCGGAATGAGCGGTGGATGCGCCTACATTCTCGATGAGAAGGGTGACTTTGCAACGCGATGCAATACCCAAATGGTTGGACTCGAACCCCTGGAGGACGCGGAGGATATCGACACCCTCCGGCAATTGATTCAAAATCACGCCAAGTACACGGGAAGCCAAAAGGCAAAAGATGTTCTTGCTAACTGGGATGCGCTGCTACCGAAGTTTGTCAAGGTGATGCCCAGAGACTACAAGCGCGTGCTAGAAGCCTTGCAAAAAGCCCTGGCAGACGGTCTGAGTGGTGATGAAGCTCTGAGTGCTGCGTTTGAAGCGAATGTTCGCGACGTCGCCCGAATTGGGGGCAGCTAGAAAGAAGAGAGGATAAAGGCTCTAATGAAATCTCTAGTGTGTTCATTAGGGCCTTTTCTCTCCTAATTTCTTGTCTTTTTCATTTCTTATCCCTTGTCCCTACACTCAACAGACCCGTTCTACTTTTTCAAAACTTAAATCAACCATGGGAAAACCAACTGGCTTTATCGAATACCTGCGCGAGTTGCCCTCAGAATTGCCTCCTCGCGATCGCATTCACAATTGGGACGAGTTTCATCTGCCAATGCCAGAGGAGAAACTCCGCAATCAGGGCGCGCGTTGCATGGACTGTGGCACACCGTTTTGTCACACGGGAAGCTTAATTAGCGGCATGGCAAGCGGCTGTCCGATCAACAATCTGATCCCGGAATGGAATGATCTGGTCTATCGCGGACTCTGGCGCGAAGCCCTCGATCGCTTGCACAAAACAAACAATTTCCCAGAATTTACGGGTCGCGTTTGTCCGGCACCGTGTGAGGGATCATGTGTATTGGGGATCAACAATCCGCCTGTGACGATTAAGAATATTGAACATGCGATCGTCGATCGAGGTTGGGAGGAAGGCTGGATCGTTGCTGAGCCACCAAGCAAGCGCACCGGAAAAAAGGTGGCGGTGATTGGGTCGGGTCCGGCGGGTCTTGCGGCGGCGGCTCAACTGAACAAAGCAGGGCATTGGGTCACGGTTTACGAACGCGCCGATCGTCCGGGGGGACTGCTGATGTATGGCATTCCTAACATGAAGCTAGATAAGGAAGACGCGGTTCTGCGCCGCATCAAACTCCTCGAAGACGAAGGCATCACCTTTGTCTGCAACACCGAAGTTGGCAAAGATTTACCAACCGAGAAACTGCTGAGCGATTTCGATTCTGTCGTACTCGCGATCGGAGCAACGAAACCCCGTGATTTGCCCATCGAAGGGCGACATTTAACGGGAATTCACTTCGCCATGGATTTTCTAACCGCGAATACACAATCAGTATTGGACAAAAGCCCACACAAAAATTTCATCTCTGCTGAGGGTAAAGATGTTGTGATCATTGGCGGTGGTGATACGGGAACGGACTGCGTCGGCACATCGATTCGTCACGGCTGTAAAAGCTTAGTTCAGCTCGAAATTTTGCCGAAACCACCGTCCGAGCGATCGCCCGATAATCCTTGGCCCGAATGGCCCAAAGTTTACCGCCTCGATTACGGACAAGAAGAAGCGGCTGCCACGTTTGGGGATGATCCGCGTGGATATCTCACCACGGCAACTCACTTTGAAGGCGATGAACACGGTCACGTGAAAGCCGTGCATACGGTGCAGGTGAACTGGGAGAAAAACGACAAAGGGCAGTTTATTCCCCAGCCGATTCCGGGAACCGAACAGGTGTTGCCTGCCCAACTCGTGCTGCTGGCAATGGGGTTTTTAGGGCCAGAGCAACCTTTGGTCGAGACAATGGGACTCGATCGCGATGCCCGCAGCAACATCAAAGCGGAACATGAGCAATACATAACCAGCATTCCGGGTGTGTTTGCGGCAGGAGATTGTCGTCGCGGTCAGAGCTTAGTTGTATGGGCAATCAATGAAGGGCGCGGCGTGGCGCGGGAGTGCGATCGCTACCTCATGGGCAGCACCGATTTACCCTAATCCAACGTAAAAGTGCAAAGATCTCCGATTTCTTCAAAAAATTGGAGATCTGGATACGCTTTTGGGTTCACGGGCTGAAATATTCCTTCAACTTGCGAATGGGCAGACCAAACTCAAGACGCCTGCTCCTCAGCGTTTTTGTAATACAACGACGAGTGATAAAGTACTTGCTCTTGATGAGTCAACAGGGTGCAGTCAGCGCGTGGATAAGCAATGCACGGAAGCACATATCCCGCTTCTAGTTCTTGAGGGCGCAAAAACGACTGCTCAGACTGGTCAACTTCTCCCTCAACCAGTTTTGCCACACACACCGAACAGTCTCCCTGCTGACATCCCGACGGCAGACGAATACCCATTGCATCTGCCAAATCGAGAATATATTCATCTTCTGGAACTGAGATCGTTTGATCTAAATTGATGTCAGGGTTGATTAACCGAACCTGATATACTGCCATGCTTCATCACATATCCACGCCTAATCTTTAGAGTACGAGAATCAGAGTCGCGAGAATCGGCCGACATTTCCAATCTTGTAAATATTCCAATCTTATAAATATTTAAGTCTAAAACAAACTTGTAGCGAGTTTGCTTTAGCATGTGTTAGAACTAAAGCAGATGAGCTACATCCTTCTAAAGATCACATTAATAAATAATGTTTGAACTTGGAAATGTTTGGACTTAAATTGTGGATTCTTTCATCACAAAAAATGGTTAAGCTCTAACATCATGCTTGAAGGATCGCTTGTTGCTGTTAAACCCGTGAGCATTGCTGTCACCTGATGAATACTCAGACTCCTGACTCCAAACCTATTCGTTCCCTAGAAGATGCCCTAGAGCGGTGTCAGAACTTGGGAATGCGCCTGAGCCGCCAACGGAAATTTATTCTCGAACTGCTGTGGCAAGATCAAGAGCATCTTTCGGCCCGAGAAATCTACGATCGCTTAAATCGGCAAGGGAAAGAAATTGGGCACACCTCGGTTTATCAGAACTTGGAAGCGCTTTCAGAGCAGGGGATCATTGAGTGCATCGAGCGATCGGACGGTCGGCTGTATGGCAATGTCAGCGACGCGCATAGCCACGTCAACTGCATGGATACTCAGCAGATTTTAGATATTCACATCGAGTTACCCGAAGAGTTACTCCGGCAGGTGGAAGCTCAAACAGGGGTGCGAATTACTGAGTATCACATCGATTTCTTTGGTTACCGCAACACCTAGTTCGCTCTTTTGACGGGGTGAAGCATCATTACGTTATGCGACTCTTTCGCTTCGGGAAAGGGTCGTTTTTTGGTGTAATTGAGCGACCAGTGACTTTTTTCGCGATCGCTGCCCCAGTTTTTGAAATTCGTGGTTCAATAGCGTCAAGCCCTCAGTCCTTCAAAGTGTTAGACGTTATTTGCTTGCTTGTCTTAGCGATTTATTCTACGATCGCTCACCGTTAATATCTCCCGGAATGCCTGGTTCTAATTGAGGATAATGAGTAATCAACGCAGACCGAGCTTGGCAGCGGCGGCAAAATTGACCGCACCGTAAGCTGAAAGTTGGACGTGTTTTGCATCTGTGCGGCTATTTCGCTTCGTAATGTTTTCCGCGATTCATGGCTAGAAAAACCCCTCCCCGCCCTTGGCTTCCTTTTCAGAAGCCTCATGACAGAAAGGAGCATCATCCTGATCGTTCTGCCCCTAGTTCAGTTCTCACAGATGATGATTCGGAAACACCACCCGCGCCGCCTCAGAACCGCACAGCTATTGTGGGTCGGGCTGTGTCTGCGCGCTCTAGAAAAGTGCTGACGCGGCTTCGTCCATGGGCAGCAGAGTGGAAGTGGCCACTGATCTGTCTTGCGATCTTGACGACCATGGGTGTAACCGGGGTCGGTGCCTTTATCTGGCTCTCGAAAGCGCCCCCTGCGGTGGACTGCAAGAAGATTTCTGCTTGGTCAGTCGATTCGGAGCGGCTGTTTTGTGCCCAAGAGTCGGCAGCAAGCGGTAAGCCAGAAGATCTGATTAGCGCGATCGCGCTGGTCAAAGGCTGGACAACTGAGAATCCGCTCTATGGTCAGGCGCAACTCTTGCTGCAAGATTGGTCGAACGCGCTGTTGATTGTGGCTCGCGATCGCGTTGCTCAGCGGGATGTGAAAGGCGGTATCGCCCTCGCGAAGCAAATTCCATCGACTAGCCTGAGCTACAAAGATGCTCAAGCCTCGATCGTGCGGTGGCAAGAAGAATTTAACAAAGGACAAGTTCTATTTACTAAAATCCAGGCCGACCTTAAGAAACAAGATTGGAATCAGGCTTCACAACATTTAGCCCAACTGAGCTTAAATACTGATCCCGGCTGGCAAGATCGCATCACCGAGATCCGACAGCAAATTAACACTGAAAAGCTAGCCGCAAAACTGTTTAAGGACGCTCAGGTGTTTGCAGCAGCCAATCCGCCAGGGCTGCTAGGACAAGCGATCGCGTTGACTGATCCCATCGATCGCAAGACGTTTGTGTGGGGCAGAGCTAAAGCTGAAGTGGTGAAATGGCGAAATACCATTTTCTCTCTGGCACTAGCTGAGCTAGACAAATCGAATATTTCAAGCGCGA
The DNA here is from genome assembly GCA_019359315.1 of Myxacorys californica WJT36-NPBG1. Lineage (GTDB taxonomy): Bacteria > Cyanobacteriota > Cyanobacteriia > Leptolyngbyales > Leptolyngbyaceae > Myxacorys > Myxacorys californica. Next base: position 24,986 of record JAHHHO010000052.1, on the reverse strand, counting down.
CTACCTTGATCAACTCGATTCCAAAGAGCGTCCAGTTAACCTCGGCAAACGTAGACTTCGTGCGGCTCGTTCGCGGAAAAGAAGTAGATAGCAACAAAGACTTCTCTTCCCCTTCGTTGGACAAAGCTGCGCCCGTGCTGCTGGCTATTCAACTCGTTCGACAGATCGACAGTAAGAGTCCGTTCTACAGTCGCGCTAAAACCTTGCTGCCACGTCTAGAAGCCCAGCTTCAAGATACCCTGTCTCTGAACTGGTCGAGTGTGTTGGCCAACCTTCAGCAAGTGCCCACGCTAAAAATGGCTGTCGATCAGGCAAAGTCGATTAAACCCAACCGTCCGGGCCGGATCTATGCTCAAACGCTGCTGGCTCAATGGCAAAAAGAATTGCAGTGGATGGAAGACCGTCCGGTGCTGAAGCAAGCGCGACAAATAGCAAAATCGGGCAAGGTAGAGCCGTTGCGATCGGCAATCGCACTGGCGAGCGTGATCAAGCCAAAACGCGCTTTGCGTCAGGAAGCTCAGACCGATATTGCCCAGTGGACGTATCAGATTCAGGTGATTGAAGATACGCCAATTATTACGAATGCCAAAGCAAGTGCGGGAGCAGGCAGATTGGGAGAAGCGATCGATGTAGCGTCGCAAATTCGTCCGGGTCGAGCTTTGTATGGAGAGGCTCAAACTCTGATTTCGGGCTGGGTGTACGAGATTCAACTGGCAGAAGACCGTTCGACGATCGCTCAAGCGACTCGACTGGCGAATATCGGCTCGCTGACGCGCGCGATCGATGTTGCCTCGACGATTTATGCCGGAAGACCGCTCTATGGCGAGGCACGAGGTTTGATCTCGCAGTGGGCAGCCCAACGCGCCGAAATCTGGCGGCAGCGTGAGCGGGACTACACGCCTCCAGTTTCAGATTCTGCCTCGGATTCTTACGATTCGTCGGAGTCATCGCAAGACTATCAGAGAGATGATTCAAGAGATGATTCGAGAGATTCAGATCCCGAGCCGTCTCAGCAGTCTGATGATCCCACGCCGTCTTCTAACGATGATGCACCGCCGCCGCCTTAGTTCACTGAAGGTTAATTCACTGAAGGAATGAGAAGATTATCATTGGCTTATCATTCCTGAGCACCGTTTCTTCATGAGCACTGTACCCGTAACAATTCGAGTGATGGTGATTGACCCCGATCCGGTGTTTCGGGCAGGGCTGATCAACGGCTTGAGTCGATTTACAGACATACAGGTCGTGGTTGAGGCGGCAAATTCTGCGATCGCTCTTGCGAATCTTCAGCGGCTCGAATGGCGGGGGCCTAACGAGTCTTCGTTCGTGCTGCGTACCTCGTCGGAGGTTAGCCGAGCCAATCCTTCGGAGCTTGGCGGAGCTAATCGCGACCCGATCGACCTGATTGTGGTGGGAGCCAGTTTAGAAACGTGTCAATCTCTCAAGACTCGGTATCCCCAAGTGCCGCTGCTCCTGATCGAGCCATTGTCCGATGCGGAAGTGTTGATCGCGTTTCAGATGGGGATCGAAGGCTACTGCCCTAAGGGAAGCGCGATCGCGGAGTTTGAAATTGCCATTCGGGATGTGGCGACGGGTCAGCGCTATTGGCGTCCAGAGCGGTTAGAGCAGTTGGCGATCGCGGCGGCGCAAATCGAACAGCCTGGACTGTTGGCAGTGATTCGCCAGCATTGGCGAGCGTCGAGTCTGAGGCAGATTGATGCTGCCTTGAGCCAAATCAACGCTCAACTGCAAAATCCTCGGCTATCGGCGTTAGATCAGGTCTTTCTAGCGGGACGCCGCCGGGAGCTAAGAGCGGCGCGATGGCTTGCAGAACGGTTATTTGCGACGGCTCGACCCGTGCCGTCCTCAGGAATGCCGCTTCCGATGGATCAACTCCCGGCGTCCATTCCATCCCTGTCTATTCCTCCGAGGGACATCAGTAGAGACACAAATAGAGACATAAGCTCGGTGGAAGTCGTAGAACCGTCTCCATCGGTAGCGGCTTTTAGCGCTTCGCGCAATTCCTTTGGGGTCGCGTTCGATCGGATTGCGACTCAACTGCAATCTAGTCTAGAAAACTTGACCGATCTTCCTTTAGAAATTGACATTCTGAAGCAGGAAAAAAAACGGGAGTTATTTTTTATTATTCTGCGTCAGTTAGAAGCCGTACTGGATGAACTCCGATTTTCTCAAGTTCAAATCACTCAATTGGAGGAGAAGCGCTCTGCTGTATTACAAGATTTATGGCAAGCGGTGGTGATGAATTTTTTTGGTCGTTACTATACCTTGACGCTAAAGAATCGCGATGTTGAAGTTGTTCCTGCGATTCTTCAAGAGGCCGAAACGGTGCGGACTGAAATTTTAGATCAGATTCCGTTGGTTCAGGAGGTCTTCAGCCATCTCTTGTTCCAAACGCCATTGATGATTGAGCAGACCGCCTATCAACCGGAAACTCCTGAAGCCATCAATCGAACGATTGACATTCTAGAAAACCTGATTATTCAAGTTGCTAACGCGGTGATTCAACCGTTGTTAAATCGATTTTCTAACCTAGAGGCAATTAAGCGAGGATTCTACGATCGCCGCTTGCTTTCGACGCGCGACATTGAGCGATTTCGGAATGACTTATCGTGGCGATATCGCGTCGAGCGCTATGTCGCTGAGCCGAAAGCAATTTTTGAAAGTCGGTATCGACTTTGGATCTTTTCTGACTACGGAATCGAGCGGCTCGTGATTTATTCTCCTCGTAATGATGAGTTAGAAACACTGTCTGGAGTGCAACTCGCCGTTACGTTGGCACTAGAAACCCGAGACGCGATCGCGCCTAGAGTGAGAGCCGCGATCGCGTTTCTTGGAAGTGGAATTGTCTATGTCTTAACTGAGGTAATTGGTCGGGGAATCGGCTTAGTGGGACGCGGAATTCTCAAAGGAATTGGAAAATCAGTCCGAGGATAAGCGAAAAAATGCAAGGTCAGAGTTCTGATTGGCAAAGAAGCAGTCATAATAGAGCTACTTGAAAACTAGGCTACGAAAACGTCTTGATGCCTGATTTAACGGGTCTAAAGATGATTCAAAGTTTAACGTTTCTTGCCTTTCGTCTATGAGTAAGTCTAGAGTTTAACCGCAGCGATTAGACTCATTCAACATCTATTTTAAGTTCATTACGTTAATGCGGGTCGAATAGGAGCATTGATATGCTGGAACTAGCTGGTGCATTCATCTTAATTGTCGTTGGCTATCTGCTGGGCGCGGTCAAGGTCATCGAGCAAGGAGATACCGCGATCGTGCAGCGGCTAGGAAGGGCAAAGCGCGTGCTAGAACCTGGACTGAACATTGTCATTCCGTTTCTGGATACTGTTCTAGTTGAAACGCTGCGAGAACAGCTTTTAGAAATTGATCCACAGAACGCGATTACGAGCGATAGTGTGCCGATCAGAGTCGATACGGTGGTGTTTTGGCAGATTCGAGACATTCAACTGGCCTATTACGCTGTTGAAGATTTAGAAGAATCGCTGAGGCAGTTGGTGTTTACCAGTCTTCGGAATGAGATTGGTCAGCTTACCCTAGAGGATGTTGTTTCAAAACGCAACGTCATTAATCAGGCGCTCTCAGAAGAATTAGATAAGGCAACCAAAAACTGGGGCGTGAAGGTAATTCGGGTCGAGGTGCAAGATATTATTCTGTCCGATACGATTCGGGATTCGCTAGAGAGACAGCAGGCCGCCGAGAGCGAACGAAAAGCGACACTGGCAAGAACCTCGGCAACGGTGGAGTCAATTCAACAACTTGCAAGGGCGTTACAAGGGCAAGCGAATTCTGAGGAAGTGTTGCGCTATCTGATTGCTAGAGATTTTGTCAGCGCTAATCTGGAGCTTGGAAAGAGCGATAATTCTAAGATTTTGTTTATGAATCCGGGTGCGATCAACGAGGCACTCACGGATCTGCTACACCAGGATTCCCCTCCGGATGGGTCACAGAATGGTTTGGGAGATACAAGCATTAATTAGATGGAGCGAGGCTTTGTCTTTCATCCTCTAGAGGATGTTTGAGAGGCTGCCGGTGATGACCGGGCAGCAATGCAGCGGAGAGACTTCCAACACTTTGCAAAGATCCTCTGGGAACGTCGCGCTACGGTTGGTCGCATCGCAGCGATGCGACCAACCGTAGCGCGGACTTGTTTGCCTGTACAAGCACTTTAATAGCTGCAGAGTACAGCAACAATGCTTCGCATTGTTGCTGGTGTATTAAGGCATATTGTTCTAGTAAATTTGGTTCATCTTCTTGGGGTGCTTCCTCTATTTCTTGGAGCGATCGCTCTATCAGGGCTGCCATTTTTTGACTATGTTGTTGAATTTGTTGCCCTGCATCTTCGATGATCTCTGCCTGTGCTCTGGTTAGCACTCGTCCCTCTAGAGACCTTGCTATCCTCTCAAATGTTTTACCGTGATTGCCAACGGTTTGCGCATGTTGAAGCGCTCGCTGAAAAGATTGCTGTGAAACAATAGGCATACTACTTCTAACCAGCAAAAACTTCTATTACGTAAGATCCTAATTTAGGAATGGCGGTAGTCTGTCTGCTAGCGGACGGAGTTGTATGTAACCCTTTGGGGTTACCTTCACCACATTGAAGCTCGTTGATTTTCGCACCTCACATTTCCTCGGCTTTTTGAATGTTTGTTTCTCGCCAGAGCTTGGAGAAAGGTCGAGAGTTTGAGCGATCTTTAAACAGCAACAAAAATTCGCCTAATCTCAAATGGATCAAGTCGAACTTAGACCAATGTTATTAGACCAATGTTATTAGACCAATGTTATTAGACCAATATTAATTTTCCGAGTAGTTAAACGGAGGATGTAAAACCGCAGACAAGCGCCGCAGACAATCTTCTCTTTTGTAATCAGCGCAGGCTGTAGCTGCCTCACTAATAATTGTAGGAAAATTACTTTGATTATCTGATTGACTGACTATAACCGCACTCGCGAGGTAGCTCAGACACCGATAGTAGGAATCGCTCAGAGAAATAAGTCTGAACGCTTTAACCCTGTCATATTCACCCTGTAAAAAAGATGCATGACAGGTTTTCTCGATATTGCTATCTCCAGTACCCAATTCATCCAAAACCATTTTAATTTGCGGATGTAATTCTGTTGTAGCTTGTGCCGTTTCTTGTGTGTTCATAATGGCTTCCATCCTGTTTTGATTTTTTAGTTTCTATTGATCAACTGTATAACAGCAGCCTTAATTTAGTTTGATTTGAGAATAGTACGATCTTAGATTCTGTTACAAGAATTTGGGAATTCGACATAGAGCAAAAAAAATTATCTTTGGCAGATTAGGTTGAAACCGCGCCAACTCATGGAGCGATCGCCTCAACTCGCCGATTGATCGCGGCAACTTGTCGATTGATTGCGTCAACTCGTCGATTGAACGCGTTAACTGCACGAGCGATCGCGTTAACTGCATGAGCGATCGCTCCAATTCGTCGATTAATCGCGTCAACTTGTGGAGCGATCGCTCCAATTCGTCGATTAATCGCGTCAACTCGTGGAGCGATCGCGGCAACTTGATGAGTGAACGCGATCGCAACCTGAAAGATAAATAGTTCAGTCAAATGCCTTGAGTAGAAATACTAGAGAATTTTGACGGCTTTATTAGATTGCTCAAAGTTTACTTATTTGTTCTCAAGGAAATCTCTGCTTGGACTCGTTAGATTGCGGTAGAAAACTTTAGAAAAATAAAACAATGACGCGTCCTAAACGTGGCTCTGCAGTGGTGAGCGAAGCGCAAAAACGTGCGGCTGGAATGCACGCCATTAGTGAAACGCTTGATTTTGGAGATGGGCTGAATTTAAGGGTCTATGATGCAAAGATTGCTTCACTAGATTCTCAAGTGTCTGCTTACAATAACCTACTCGGTGCTTTGGATAAGCTAACGGGTGAAATTACGTTGGCAGAGCAGGAGTTGAAGACCTATTCTGGCAAGATGTTGATGTGTGTTGCCGCTCGCTATGGCAAGACCAGTTGGGAGTATGGCGAAGCAGGGGGGTCTAATAATTCACAGCGCCGTAAGGCGGAAGGTAAGACGACTCCTGATGAGACTGCGCCTAGTTTGGCAAAGGCGGAAACGAATGGCAAGGCGACGAGTAAAACTCTGAACTAATGTCTAGGCTGGTTTTGCTTAAGGGTGGGTTGGTAGGTTTCTGTCACCCACTCACAAAAATTGATCGTAATCGACTTGACGACGACTGAGTAAATCCTCTACGCTCACAAATTAAGTTGTCTCATCCATTTCTGTGAAGCGGAGACAACGGTTGTCCAAAAATCTAGCGTCGTCCAAAGTTGCTGGTCACAGCTTTGAACGACTAACCGCCCAACGCTGTTCTAGCCAGCGCGGGGGCTAACGAGGGATCATAGCATCTCACTAGCCACCCCTGCTTTTCGCTGCGTTTCGGGGGTGGCTAGATTTTTGGGCTTTCTTCCCATACACCATTAGGAGAAGCCCAAAATGAATTACAGTGTGCAAGGTCTTGTATCACGGTTGGAGAACGAGTCTAGCAATAGCGATCGATTACGCTTATTAGCGATCGGCTCACGGGAAGGTGTCATTGAAACGATACACACGTTGCATGTGTTGGGCTATGCAGAAGCTGGGGCGTGGAGTCCAGTGTTACCTGTACCCAACTCGACTGAGGTGATGAGTATTTTGACGAGGCAACGATTAGCGCAGAGCGCAACTCCAAGGGAATCAAGATAAGCATCTGGAGAAGGTGTCGCAGAGGCTCATCTCTTAATCGAGTGGACTGCGAACACCTTTTCCACCTCGGTTAAGGACATGAGTATAGATCATGGTAGTTTTTACATCTTTATGTCCTAGCAATTCTTGCACCGTCCGAATATCGTAGCCATCTTCTAACAAGTGAGTTGCAAAGCTGTGGCGCAGGGTATGAACGCTTACCCGTTTCTCAATGCGTGCAGCAACAACCGCTTGTTTGAGGGATCTTTGCACCCCAGTTTCATGTAGATGATGACGACGCACCATTCCACTGCGAGGATCACGCGATCGACTAAACGCAGGAAAAACAAATTGCCAAATCCAAGCACGGTCTGCACTAGGATATTTACGCTCTAAAGCAAACGGCAAGAAAACGGAGCCATACCCCTGATCCAAATCTTGCTGATGCAGTTGCTTGACCTTTCTTAAATGCTGCTGAAGGGGTTCGATCAAGCTTTCTGGCAACATTGTCACGCGGCTTTCATTCCCCTTGACATCGCGCACCACAATTTGACGATGAGCAAAATCTAGATCTTTCACCCGCAACCGCAATCCTTCGGTTAGCCGTACTCCACTGCCATAGAGTAGTTTGAGCAAGAGTTGAAACACCCCAGAAGTCTCTTGCAAGACTGCCCGCACTTCAGTTTTACTCAAGACGGTGGGCAGATATTTTGAACGCTTCGCCCGCATCGCATTAATCGAATCATCGAGTGGTAGCTTGAGTACTGATTGATAGAGAAACAGCAACGCACTCAGCGCCTGATTTTGAGTTGAAGCTGCGACCTTTTTAGTAACTGCAAGATGAGTGAGAAAGGCTTCGATTTCTGGAACTCCCATATCTTTAGGATGCTGCTTGTTGTGAAACAGGATATAACGGCGAATCCAATTTACGTAGCTCTGTTCTGTGCGGTAGGAGTAATGCTTGAGGCGAATGACATCACGAACTTGATCTAGAAGCTTTCTGGGACGGGTTTCCATAGATTAGGGAAGTCAACATCTGAGTACTAATGAACTAATCATAGGGTCATGCTCAGTAAGGGGTGGTAAAGATTTGCTGAAGGAATAGCAATGCGCTTCATAAATGGAGCTATTATCCCAACAATCAATCTATATAACCTGCTGCACAGAGATCTTAGCCGGATCTTCGTCTGTCTAATCACCCATTTTGGGGTGTTATACAGATCTCTGTCTGCCTATCGTTCCGATTCGGAGTGTTATGCAGATTGTCGTCTGTCTAATCACCCAGTTTGGGCAGATATACAGATCTCCATCTGGATAACGTTCTGATGTGAGGCGTTATCCAGATGAAGATCTGTCTAAGATCCCAATTCGGGCGAGATAGACAGAATAGGAAGGGCTAGATCTATCTAAAAAAGAGTTATGCCGCTTAGTCTCCGGTAGAGGGGCAGTCTGAATCTCATCTGTTTGTATTGGAGGTGAAGCTAGCATGAGTGAGTTTAGTGAGTCATATCATCTACGTGAAGCCTCTCAAGAAGATGCTGTTCAGTTGCTGCAAAGGGCAGGATTGAATGGGATTGTTTTTCCTTCAAATAACCAGTGGACAAGTTTTGTCCCAACAGGGCAAGATTGGGAAGGTCTGCCAGCGATCATTCAAGCAAATCTTGGCCTGTTGCTGCATTACTCCTATGGTGAGGATCACGGTTGGGTTATCGAAGTTTACGAGGGTGCAGAGCGTCAAATGGTGTTTCAACACTGGTGGGATGATTCCTTAGACGAGGAATTTGATGATCTGAGCGCATCTCGACCACCTAATAATCCAGATCTCAATCTGTTGACTCAATGGATTCCGCAATCTCCTGAAAATGTTGAAGCTCTGCGAGAGTGTCTCATAACTGACGGTGAGGACAGAGCTTATCGCTTTGCTCATCTAATTGGGTTGGAGTATTTCAAATGGCTATCCCCTAATTCCTGGAGTCACAATCCAGACAGTTCGCGTAAGCCAGGAACTATCGAGGTATGAGCAGTATGAAACGCAGCATAACAACCCGGTCGGAGCGGACTTTTGAAAGATCCTGGTTGTGCTGCAAAAGTTGTTAGTTGCCGCTCAACCGGAACGTTAGGCTTCAAATCGTCGCGAAGAATATGCTTTTAGGGAATCCTGGAGGCTGAACCTTTCAAAGAAGATTAATATTATGTGGGCAACTTGTATTAACGAATTAGCTCCTGCTGAATGCCAATTGAAGGAGGAAGTACCAAAATTCCTGGTGAAAGCTTTCAACGCGGCAGGTATCTCCGAGCAGTCTGCAATGGTTTATCCTGTCCGTCCAATTAGATTTTTGGGAAGTTGCAGCACAGGACTATACCTTGATTGCCCCAATATTCCTGAAGAACACATAGATCTTTTTCATGATTGTGGTGGCGATGATGACCCAGCAAACTACGATATCGGAAAATATCACTGGTTTGACTTCGATATTGTAGGTTTAGACGGAGCGGTTGTGGAGGCAAGGTTGGTTTTCAATGAAGGAGACGCTGATTGCAATGATGGTTTATGGGGAGCCGTTTGGGAGCGTAATACAGAAGCGCTCATTGCAAATATTACTAATGATGTTGAAGAGGCAACAGTAGCAGTTGCTTCCCAGAGATATGCTGATATGTATGAATCTCAGGATATTTGGATTCCAACAGATTTTGATAAGAAGCATGGCTACGACCCACTCCCTTGTGGTTCAATGCGTTATGCCAATAACCTAAAACTAGAAAAGATTATAGGCTTGGCAATTAGATTATGCAGTGCGTGTAGATCCAGAAGAACTTATACAAGATTTTGTTATGACGAATGACAAGGTTCATTGCATCGGTCATGTACAAAAGCCTAACAATCGCGCTGCACCGGAACGTTATGATATCGTCAGTTAATTGCAAAGGTTATCTGCGTCCGGTGAGCGCGATCGTTCTACTGCTGAAATCGTAAGGGTTAGGACAGCTTATACGCAATTGCTTCTACGCAATGCCTGGCTCCATGAGTTGCTACTGAATTAGATTGGGAACTATACAAGTCAGAGCATTCTATTGACGATTTGGGAAAACCCGACAATGAGCGGTACAAAAGAACAGAACGATACATTTTGCCTAGATCTTATTGAGAATACCGAATCTGCTGAGGTCTTACCTTGGCTGCAAGATGACAGTAAGCCGAGAAGCTTAGGTGTTTTGAGAGGTACAGAAGAATCTATCGAATTCGTTCAAGAAGTATTTGATGCAGGCGCAGTTCAAGTTTTTGCTGTAGAGATTGATGATGAAGGAGATTTTGAGAATACTGGCAAGTTGTGCATTGAGTTACCTGATGATCCTGATCTGCGCCAGAGCGTGCTGAATTGGACAGGGGAAATTGCACGCGAACAAGGATATGAGCAAGAGCTGGATATTGGGCAAAAGTACGTTTTTGTAATGTTGGATTAGTAGAGAACTGAGAAGCCGCAGTATGACAGTAGAACAAGCGCCATGCAACGGACAAGCAATGATTGCTGGTGTGGAAGCAAAGCTGTAGGTTGCCGCTGATGGCGATCGTTATACGGCTTGAATCCTGGGTGAGAGTGTCCTTGAGAGAATAACTGGCGAGATTGTGAAGTTAAATTGGCATCATATTGTTCAAGATGATGAAACTGAGCAGATTCAGATACTAGCTGGGACGTATGAGTACGACGAGTAGCCTCTACGCAGAGGTTTGGAGAAATAATCAATGGGAACCAACTCCAGCGCCAAGATGGTCAAAAGGTAAGCAGGTTCCTGTTTGCTATATGCGTCCTGGTACACCATACGAGTTATACGCCGCTTTGGTCGGCTTCCATCGCCGCGAACTCTATCATCTTGGGCACACAGAAGAAATAGTTCCTCTTTCCAAACCACGCGGTTTTCCAGAGGATATGAATGCTGTTTACAAGGAGTATCTTGAAAATAATTGGTCTAGCCTAAATCGTTATCTCACTTGGTTCATGGTTCAAGAGGTCATTGATTATGATTGGGACAGGAAATTCCCGCCCTGTACTGGGTATGTGAAAAGTCAGTATGCTCATTTATTTTGTAGTTCAGCTTCTTTCCCGGATAGTCTTCCAGACGATGAACCTGTTTACATGACGAAAAGGGAAGGGACAACCGAGGTTGCATGGGTAGAAAGCTATCGTGAGTTTGTAGGGTGTGTGGACTGGTTTGTTGAAGAGTTACTAAAGTTGGGCAATCCAGAAGAAGTAAGAATCATTTTCTGGCTTCACTGAATCAGCGATCGCCGTATAACAAGTGCGTTGCAACGGAATGAGTACAGCTTTTGGTGCTGAGTTCGATGTTATTTGCATCCGCTGAACGCAATCGTTATGCCGCTTAGTCTCCGGTAGAGGGGCAGTCTGAATCTCATCTGTTTGTATTGGAGGTGAAGCTAGCATGAGTGAGTTTAGTGAGTCATATCATCTACGTGAAGCCTCTCAAGAAGATGCTGTTCAGTTGCTGCAAAGGGCAGGATTGAATGGGATTGTTTTTCCTTCAAATAACCAGTGGACAAGTTTTGTCCCAACAGGGCAAGATTGGGAAGGTCTGCCAGCGATCATTCAAGCAAATCTTGGCCTGTTGCTGCATTACTCCTATGGTGAGGATCACGGTTGGGTTATCGAAGTTTACGAGGGTGCAGAGCGTCAAATGGTGTTTCAACACTGGTGGGATGATTCCTTAGACGAGGAATTTGATGATCTGAGCGCATCTCGACCACCTAATAATCCAGATCTCAATCTGTTGACTCAATGGATTCCGCAATCTCCTGAAAATGTTGAAGCTCTGCGAGAGTGTCTCATAACTGACGGTGAGGACAGAGCTTATCGCTTTGCTCATCTAATTGGGTTGGAGTATTTCAAATGGCTATCCCCTAATTCCTGGAGTCACAATCCAGACAGTTCGCGTAAGCCAGGAACTATCGAGGTATGAGCAGTATGAAACGCAGCATAACAACCCGGTCGGAGCGGACTTTTGAAAGATCCTGGTTGTGCTGCAAAAGTTGTTAGTTGCCGCTCAACCGGAACGTTATGCCACGAACAAACTAATCTGCTTTAGAGTGGAGCTACTTGTAGAATCAAAAACAATCATTCAAAAGCCAAGGGTTAATTGAGTACTCAGTATTGCTTATGTCCTCTGATGCCTACCTAAATCAAGTCTCACCTTATCTGCTTGATCGTTTCAAAAAATATCCTGCTCTTGTAGATCTGTTCTGTAATGCTTGGAAACTCAAGGAGCAGATAAATTCAGGTATTGAACCGTGGGTGGCAATTCAGGAAATGCAGGATGAATATGCAGATCTGATGCAAGGATACTATGAATTTCAATTGCAACCTACTGACTTTGAACATATCAAAGCAGATATTCCCTTAATCTTGGCTGAGTCCAGATTTCCAACATTTAATTTGGGAACTCGTAGCGCTGTTGGTGGTGGATGGGACTCTTTACATATATTTTTAGCTGGCACTCGTGAGCCAAACCCTTCATTTTTAGTGAATCAGGATAAAAGCATTAGCAGTTATTTATTCGTGAATCTTGTAGGGGGAGGTCAAGAAATAGGTAATGATCTTGGTTACGGTAAGCCAAGATTTTTTGAGGCTGAAGCAGTAAAAGAGATAAGCAAGGCTTTGAAGGAGATTGATAAGGATAATTTTCAAAGACGATGGCAGTTTATATCCGATATGAATGGATTTTCCACTACAGTGATGACAGACGAGGATGTTACGGATTTTGTTGAGTTTCTCCGAGATCTCAGGAAATATCTCAAAGATGCGGTAGAAGAAGGAGATGCCCTACTACTTACCGTAAATTAAGGTTGATGAATAAGTCTGGACAAAGCCATATCTGATCGGTGTGGGGAAAGTCAATCATCAACGCACCACATAACAATCGCACTGCACCAGAACGTTGCAAGATGGTTGGTTGAGTCGCAAAAGCTGTCTGCGTCCGGTGAGCGCGAACGTTAGACCGCGCTGTTTGCTTTATTCAAAACTTGTGTATCTGTGTATCTATGGTGAAATTGCTACAGAAATCTCATGAGTAGACTTATTGGGTGTGAAGTTAATAGTGGTTGCCAAATAGTTTGGAAGTATAGGCTTGGTCAGCCCTCAGAAATGCACAGAATCAGCACTGAGTTAGGTATCGGAGAGTATCAGCAAGTAGGCGGACTTGAAGATAGGCTTATCCTTGCTAGGAGTGACTTAAAAAACCTAGAAATGCAAGTGCAGATGCTCAAAGAAACTAAAACGACTGATGAAGATAAATGGTTTATTGCCATGATTGAGGCGATTCGAGATTGCATTCTCATAAGCCCAAATCAAGAGCAGTTCATTTTTGAGAGTGATCTCTAGTAAGCTGTAGTCGTAGATCCAGTCAACGGAAGCAACCCTTCTTTTTTGCTCTGTTCGCTTCAGGCAATCGCCACTTCTACTATCCAGAGTAAAATAGAAGAATAATGTTGAAACCGAGGGCAACCCTATGACAGTTCGTCAACGACGTTACAGCAAAGAAGAGATCGCTCGACGAGGGCAAGAACTCTATGAAGCTGGCATTCGGCAGCAGGTCGAAGCCGGAAACGAGGGCAAGATTGTCGCGATCGACATTGAAACTGGAGAGTTTGAAGTCGATGAAACTGTCGTCCCTGCAACTAATCGACTCTTTGAACGCCTTCCCGACGCTCAACCCTGGATTATTCGCATCGGACATCGCGCCGTTTATCATTTTGGAGCGCGGAGTCTGAAGAAAAATTCATGATGGAAGGAGTTGTAAATTTACGGCGTGAAGCCACGCTAATGGTTGTCGTCAGCAACTCAAATCGGCAACTGCAAGCGATCGATACAGTGATTGATACAGGGTTCAATGGATTTTTATCCTTGCCCTCCACAATCATCACTACATTGAATTTACCTTGGAGTGGTTCTGATTTTGTTACTCTTGGTGATGGCAGCGCAACTTACTTTGATTTGTACACTGCAACTGTGATCTGGGATGGACAGTACCAAGAGATTGATGTTGCAGAATCAGAGACAGAACCTCTGCTAGGCATGGCGTTGCTCTACAAATATCGATTACAGATTGATAACATTGAAGGTGGTAAAGTTAAGATCGAAGCATTGTGATCCCATTGAGAAGTAGTTGGTGAGGCACGGTCTAACAACACAGTGGAGCGGACAGTACAAAGTCTTCGCGCTTCGTTCTAGCCCTCTCGCCGCCGCTCACTTTAGCCGTTATGCTTTGCAATTAAATTTCAGAAACCCGAGCGAAGCTTCTTAATCAAAACTCCTGCCGCTCACACCTTCGATCACATCGTAACGTGTCGATTCCTTGCAAAGTTGCCCAACAGAGGGCTGTTACACTATGGATACACTGCAATGCTGTGTTGTGGCAGTCGATAGAGGTTGTCGGCGGGTGTTCAAGGTTAAGTGAGCGATCGCATTATGACCAGATCCTGATGCACCGTTAATTGAACTGAGATAACAACAAGCGATCGCAGGACAACAACAAGCGATCGCAGGACAACAACAAGCGATCGCAGCATCATATCGAGTGAGGACAAGCGACCACGCTAAAATCTATCTTGCATATACCTGAAAGTTTTTTCGACTCTAGATTTTGCGTAAGTTCTTAGTATGAGCATTTAGCGTTACTGGATATCAGACTACAATTGGTGAGAACTCAGGACTACGCTGCTTAGCATATAGCCCCAAAGCTAGGCAGTAATTCCCCTAAATTCAAATCGAATCTAGTTGTACCCCGATCACCTAGCAGAAACGGAGATTTGAGATGACTCTAAACCAGCAAGGAATCGTCAGGATGCCTCAGGAAGGCGATGTTTTGTCAGTTGCCGGTGACGTTGTCACGTTCAAGGCATTAGGGCAGAACACTGGGGGGCAATATGCGTTGGTTGAGATTGCCTGTAATCCTGAGGTTGGTCCGCCCCCCCATATTCATAGTCGTGAAGATGAAGCGTTTTACATTCTTGAGGGTGAAGTCGAGTTTTACTTAGATGACGAAACTATTTTGGCAACATCCGGTACGTTCTTACATTCTCCCAAGGGGCAAAAACACAGCTTCAAAAATACTGGAACGACGCGGGCGCGGATGTTGTGTTGGGTAACCCCTGCGGGTCTGGAAATGTTCTTTGCTGAAGTTGGAAGCCCTGTCGCTGATCCACTCAATCCACCTGTACCTGATCAAGCTGCGATCGATAAGCTGCTAGCGGCTGCGCCAAAGTATGGGCTCACAATCTTACCGCCTGAAGCATAAGTTTATTAATTCTGAACACTTGAAGATTGTGATTATGCAATGGATACATTGCAATATAGCGAACAGCCCAACAATCTCTCTGCTTTGTTTCCAGTCTTCTGCTGACACTAACTTTCGCGGTTGGGCTGCGATCGTAATGCTGTAGGTACTGTAGAGCGTTTAAGGTTATCTGCGGCGAGTGAAGCGGATGTTAAAGACCATGCATTCTGACCCCGTTCAAAACGAAGGCTATCTAAGGAAGCGATCGCGATCGCGACATAATTCGGTTGGAGCGAACTAACGAGAGTCTCAGTGTCGTTGCAAAGCTTATTTGCAACCGCTCAACCGGAACGTTACGCGCCTCATGTTGTTGTTAGTGAGAGCGATCGCCAATCTTGTTAATGTGTGGTGGGCGACTATTGAACCCAAAAGCCTTGTGCTATCGTGAGCGAGAGCCTTTAAAGCCTTAGATTAGGAGAGTTTTCATGAATCGTTTGCAAGGAAAACGGACCCTCATCACGGGTGGCACAACGGGTATAGGACTTGAGACAGCCAAGCAATTTCTGGCAGAGGGTGCGCGTGTAGTAGTCACTGGACGTAGCCCAGATACATTAGCTCAGGCACAGCAAGAACTGGGCAAAGAGGTAATCGTCATCCAGAGCGAGGCGGGTCAAGTCAGCGAGCAAAAGCGCTTAGCGGAGCAAATCGCTGAAGTTTTTGACCAGGTTGATGCCGTATTTCTTAACGCTGGAATCGGTACTTTTCAACCGCTTGACGCTTGGGATGAAGCATCGTTCGATCATCAAATTGCAGTCAATCTCAAAGGACCCTATTTTCTCATCCAGGCCCTGTTGCCAATTTTGGCGAATCCCGCTTCGGTCATCCTGAATACTTCAATTAATGCTCATATCGGGATGCCAAACTCTAGCGTCTATGGTGCAAGTAAGGCTGCGATGATCTCAATAGCAAAAACTCTGTCAGGTGAACTGGTTGAGCGAGGTATTCGGGTCAACGCCATTAGCCCAGGTCCTGTATCCACCCCAATATATGGGAAAATGGGTGTTCCAGCCGAGAATGTCCAGCAGATGGCAGAGGCAATCCGCAATCAGATTCCGTTAAAACGATTTGGTGAGCCGATTGAAATAGCCAAAGCAGCAGTGTTCCTTGCCTCAGATGAATCATCCTTCATGCTGGGTAGCGAGATGATCATTGATGGTGGCATGAGCACTCTGTAGTTACAAGGTTGGTAATTAAGATAAACAAAGGTTACTGGAAGAGCAATTTGTGTTGCCGCCGCATAACAACGCCCATACACACCGACCGTCGAGAGTTGATCTGTTATTGCAGAGGTTATCTGCGCCGGGTGATGGGCAACGTTCGGCAGCTAAATCATTAGGGATGTGCCCTTAAGAAGCTATTTTAGGAAGCTCTTTTAAGAATGCGGTTGCAAGAACTTGATAGACAATCGTGAACCTTCTTCCTAGATTGTTTAAAGGCAGTTGTAAACCGGAGCTAGTAATATGGGTCTTGGACTGAATGGAAAGGTTGCGATCGTCACAGGTGGAAGCTCTGGAATCGGTCGAGCGGCTGCAATTGAGTTGGCTAGACAAGGAGCGAAGGTCGTTGTTGCGGCTCGCAGAGAGTCCGAAGGCGAGGAAACAGTTCAGCAGGTCAAGGCAGCTGGCAGTGATGGATTTTTCATCAAGACTGATGTTACACAGGCAGCAGATATTGAGGCACTCATCAATCAAACCTTGCAAGCTTACAGTCGCCTCGATTGTGTGTTCAACAATGCTGGGGCTGGCAAAGCAGCTCCTCTTGTTGAACTGTCGGAGACGGGATGGGACTTAGAATTGAACGTCAACCTGAAGGCAGTGTGGCTATCGATGAAATACGAGATTCTGGCGATGCTCAAAAGTGGAGGTGGGGCGATCGTCAATATGGCATCTCAAGGCGGTGGAGTAATCGGTGTACCTAATTTTGCTAGCTACACCGCAGCTAAAGGCGGTGTAGTCGCTCTAACCCGAACAGCAGCAATGGAATATGGAGGGCAAGGGATTCGGATCAATTGCGTTAGTCCAGGTTTAATTTTGACCGACTTACTGGCGGAGGTTCCTCAAGACACATTGCAGCAAATGGAGGCGAATGTACCGCTTAAACGGGGTGGAAAACCGGAGGAGGTTGCTAAAGCAGTCGTTTGGTTATGTTCTGATGATGCTTCTTACATTACTGGACATAATTTAGTGATTGATGGCGGTTACACAGTGCAGTAGATTGCAGTCGAACACTCGCTTGGAGCGGATTGCCGAAGATCCTGGTGCTTAGTTCAGGGTCATCTGCAACCGCTCAAGCGAACCGTTAGACTGCTCAGCAATTGGTAGGGCAGCACTTCAAAATTATCTGTTAGTATTCAGCATTGAGTATTGATGAGATTTTTAATGAAACGATGAGTTTAAGTGTTGCGAAAGATTCACGGTTAGATTATTTCGTTCGTCTCAACCACAGAATCTTTTTTGATGACAGCGGTAGAGCCAATTAGAGCATGATCATGAAGTAACCCCTAAAAAGGAGCAAACAAATGACACCTGACAGAGTAGCCGAGGAGCGCATTATTCTTGAATTAGATACCGCCTTTCTTGACGCTTTTCTACAGCGTGATGTAGCAGTGGTCGATCGCGCTCTACCAGATGACTTCTTAGCTGTCTTTCCAGATGGTCGAGTTGCAAATAAGCAGATGGAACTGGAAAATGTCAGGCACGCTGCGGTTGAGTCGTACACAACAGATGAAGTTCAGGTGCATTGGTATTCCGACACAGTAGCAGTAGTCAATTTCCGTATGGTGTTAAATATGAAGGAGCGAGGACAGAAACAGGTTAGGGACTTGCACGTTTACATCAAACGGGACGGGGTATGGCAAATGATTACAGGGCAAGTGACACCAATTCTGCAACCCTGATTATTGATGATAGAGATCGGTATGTCGCAGCGATCGTACAGTCTAACAACCTTAGTGCATCGGATTGCCTAGAGCCGATTGTGGTGTTGAAAAGTCTTTGGCAACCGCTGACCAGAAACGTTATATGGCTTTGAGGTATCGGTTCTGACGGTGTTGCCAAGCTACCAGTTTAGCCTCCAAAATCAGATGAGATCTCCTTACTACCTGCAAGATGCAGCTCAACCTTAAACACTACGCTGACTATTTTTCAATGAGTCTTGCACTCGGTTTATGTTCACATGCTGAAATTATTGCTTGGGTGGATCAACTTATTGAACATGAAGATCAACTTGAGGACTGGATGATTGAACTTTCGACAAGTGCGAGCAAACATCCTCTAGATGTCATGCATTTATTGGACTCAGTTCCAGGGGAAAGGAATGTAGAGATTTCTATGAGACTTTTGATCGCCAAGTTAGGCATAGTTCATCCACGCCTGTTAGCCGAGAATAATCGATTTGCGAAACCAGAGCATAGTCGATTATTGAGTCGTTTGTATTCTCTAATTACAGGAGATGACTGCCTTCCCGATGATATAAGAGGCAGTATATATCAAATTGATTGTGATCTTGATTACGTGGAGCAAGGTTATGGTGATTGGTCAATAATTGAGCGAGATTATGACGAACTTCTTGCCACTGCCAGCGATTACAAGCAGTTGATTCATTTTCAGTTTGATTTTCACATTGTTATGGGTGGTTGTTGCGCCAGCCATATAACAAGCACGTTGCAGCGGAATGAAGGTCTCTAGTGTTAACATTCAACGTTACTTGCATCCGCTGAACGTGGTCGTTATCTCGCTTAAATCTCGCGTTGTGATAGGAGTTTGAAAGTTATCTGTCAGAGTTCAAAATTAAGCAGATTGAGATTGTTGGTAAAGCCATAATTGAGCGGTAATTGCTGGGGTGGTAGTTTGAAGCTTGTCGTTATGACTCAGCGCAAGGAGTAGACTGTAGATTCAGGGTTCACTCAATTGTGACTTATGACGAGGAGGTAAGTATATGAGAGGAAGTTGTGCGTGTGGTGGCATTCAATACGAACTCTCGGACAAAATTTTCATTGCAAACAATTGTCACTGTTCTACTTGTCGAAAAGTTCATGGTGCTGCCTTTGGAACATTTGGTCATGCCCAAGCAAAAGCATTTCGCTGGCTACAAGGAGAAGAGTTACTCATAGGATATGGATCGTCTGAAGGAAACGTGCGTAATTTTTGTTGCATTTGTGGCTCGAATATGCCGAGCGTGTTTCTTCAAATGAACTATGTTCGGATTCCGCTAGGAACGCTCGATGATGATCCTGAAATCAAACCTGCTGCTCACTTGTATGTGAAATCGAGAGTACCGTGGTTTGAGATTATGGATGACTTACCTCAATATGCAGGGGTTGTTGATTTACGCGAATTGATGAAACAATGAATCATCAATCATTCACATCCAATGTTAAGAGGCCAGCGAGATAACAATCGTGTTGCAGCGGAACATCAACCTTCTTCGTTGAGTTCGAGAGGTTATGCGTGTCCGCTGAACATGGTCGTTATGCGGCTTTCAGCTATTGGTTGCGGCAGTATATTGAGAGGTGGAGGTTAGAGCAATAGGGATTGTAATCATGCAAAGTTCTGAGTACGAAACACAATACAAACAAAATGTGATTGATTTCTTTAACAGCAGAACGAGCTATGACAATGACTACACGATTCGCCGTTCCCTTCCAATTCTTGATTTGATTCCATTTCAACCTGGACAAAGAGTGCTAGATGTTGCGACAGGTACAGGAATCATCGCGATCGCAGCAGCACAGGCAGTTGGCAGGGAAGGTCAAGTTATTGGAGTCGATTTCTCTAGCGGAATGCTCGCTCAAGCACAGCGAAAAATTCAAGAGTTAGGCTTGCAAAACGTAGAGCTAGTTGAGGCAGATATCGAGACTATCAATTTTGAGCATAAGAGCTTTGATGTCATTCTTTGCTCATCTGCTATTGTCTACTTCAAGGACATTCAGGCGACGCTACAGAACTGGTATCATTGGCTCAAGAATGGCGGCATTGTTGGATTTTCATCTTCCTCGAATCAGTCGTGTGAAGCACCACGTATTATCGAAGTTGCTGCCAAGCATGGAGTTACAGTACCAAATATCAACGAGCCAACCGGAACCCCTGAACGATGCCGACAGTTATTAGAAGACGTTGGATTTGAAGATATCGAAGTTAAAGCTGAGCAGATGGGGTTTTATAAATCTGTTGAGCAAGCTAGACAGTGGAATGGAGGATGGTTTCATCCGACTGAAAATCCACTCTTGAACTTGACCTCTGAGCAGTTGAATACCCTGATAGCAAGTTATGTTGAGGATATTGAGGCAAAAGCAACTGAGCGAGGTGTTTGGTATGAGAACATGACTTTTTTTGCCGTAGGTCGCAAAGAACGGTTCTTGGCAACAGTCGCATAACAACTCGCTTGGAGCGGATGTGTAGAGGCTTTCCGCTATGTTTCCGTTGTATCTGTCATCGCTCAAGCGAACCGTTATGCGGCTCAGTCTGTTGATGAAGGCGGTAGTTGCAAGTCCTCGGTGGGGCAACTAGAGTTAAATTGGCGTTAGGCTCAGTCGTCGTTGCAGCAAATCTCTGATGGTGAAACAACTTGAATTAAACGATTACAAGCAAGGGGTTGCGGATTCTTACGATCGCAGAAGTCAAACCTATGACAATAGCGACTGGCACGTTCAAATTTGTCGTCGTCTGCTTGAATATTCGCAGGTTAGTGCTGGACAAACAGTTTTAGATATTGGAACAGGAACAGGTCATCTTGCGATCGCGGCGGCTCAAATCGTCGGTGATCAGGGGCAGGTGATTGGAATCGATATTTCTGCCAGAATGCTAGAGCAAGCACAGAGCAAAGTTAACGCAATGGGGCTCAGTAACGTGGAGCTCCAACTTGCAAATGCTGAAGCTCTCGATTATCCAGTCAATCACTTCGACCATATTTTGTGTGCAAACACATTTCCCTGGATGGAAGATAAAGAAGCGACCTTACGGCTGTGGCAGCGATTTCTCAAGCCTGGTGGTCGAATCGGTGTTCATACTCCTGCTGATACAGCGTATGTTGGGGCCGTTGTCTTACGAAAAGTGTTTGCAAAATATGGCGTTTCACTAGAAGCTAGCAATCGAATCGGTTCCGTTGAGCAGTGCCAAGATTTATTTATCAAGGCTGGCTTTGAGGCAGTTGAAATCAAAACAGAGCAGCACGGCAGCTACACGAACCTAGAGAATGCAAAAGCAACGTGGGAGGGGGTTGTTGTGCGTCCTTCATCTACCTCTCTCAAGGTATTAGGCAATGGGTTATCCCAACTTTCATCAGCACAGTTGGCGCAAGCCAAAGTGGAATTTGACGCAGAACTAGAAGCTCTCCAAACTGAGGAGGGAATCTGGGATGATCTTACTACTTTGTATATATTGAGTCGTAAAGCTGGAAATAGAAGTAGTCGTTGATCGCCGCATAACACCCCCAATGCACCGGAACAATGTCAAGCGATCGATGAGTTGCAAAAAGTTCGTGTGTCCGGTGATTGGAACCGTTAGACCGCTTAGTCTGTTGGTGGTGATGCAGTTGACATTTATTTGCAACCAGGAAGATATGAGCTATTGAAGTACCCTTACGGGTACTGTCAACTCCAACTTGCATTATCTACTTTGAATAAGGACTCTACACTTCACAAGTTGACAATTCGCAAGCCTTTCTATTCATAAGGAAGTAACCAAATGTCTTGGAAGCCCCTACTTCATTTCAGCTATGAAAATCATGCTGCGCTTGATGAGACAGGAAACGGTTTTAATGGTCGAGTTGAACTTCCAACCGCTGATCGTTGGAGTGATGTACCAGTAGACGGGATCTCGACAGCTATACGCTTTGACCATCCAGAGTCAAAAATTGTCGTTGCAACTCGTCCACAATTTAGTGGTTGGCGTGGTTTTCGGGTTCGTGTTTACTTTAGTATTGATGACGTTCCAGGGCGGCTTAATCTTGTTGAGGGCGACGCATCATTTGCTTTATTTGTTGAGCCAGATGGTGTTCTTCGTGGCACCATCAATGATGGTTCTTCGGAATGGTGGGGAGTTTCCAGCCAGCCTGGACGAATAAAGCCAGGGCGTTGGTATTTTGCGGAGTTATTGTATGATGCAGGAAAATTACTTGCGCTAAGTTTGGATGGGCAACTGCTTGGTATTCGCATAACAGCAGGGTTACCAGTCCGTCCTGTGGCAACGGCTGGCATTCGTGTGGGTTACTGGCCCGGTGGAGATGCTCGTTACACTTTCAAAGGCTTGATGGGGCCAGTTTGGATTGATACTCTTGATGAACGAGAGCCAACCGTTGGCATTATCAATAAGTTACTCTGCAACGGATCGGATGGAACAAGTCGTCTTGAATCGTGGCAAGCGATTCTTGAAAAAGAGTTATCTTCCAGTGAGAAGGCATCAGTAAAAGCGTTTGGTGCAACTCTTAATGATTCATTGAAGCAGCTTTTAAGCGTAGTGATTGGGCAAGCGAGTAGTCCAGTCACCACACTCGACGAAATGACAGCACTTGCAGACGATTTAGGACAACTTGCCGCATCTCATGAAGCAGCAGGCACAAATCTTCTGTTAGATCCAACCTTGAATGCACTGCTGCAAAAGCTTTACACAGTTGCTTGTCACAATAATCCGGCAGCACCAAACGTGTTTGTTCTGGAAGCTCTGAAATTACTGACCACTATGCCTCTTTCAGCAACGCGCTGGAAAGAGATTGCAAATCAACACCCAGAGCTATGCACTACAGGAATTAGGCCAATTGACTTATCAGATCCGAACAATCCTGTGGGCAGCGATTCCTCTTGGATAGACGATCTAATTAATCGATTGTGCAAACAAAAACATGGCAAAGGGAATGAAGGCGATCGCCCACCAACCACTGATAAGCCTGATAACAATTCAACTGTTCACGGCAGCGGCTGTGATGTTCATGTTCACATTCACTGTTGCAACAACGAGGGAGGTAAGTAATGAACCGGCTAGAAACAATTCGAGCCTATTTTATTGAACGATTCTTCACGCTTCTGACCAGTGATCCAGAATTTTCAGGTCTAACTGAGCCTGCCGAATTATTCGATGCAAGTGGGGCATTCAATGTACCAGCTAATCATTCTGGCTTTGTTCGTGTGCCAACGCTTGAAGGACTACGAAAACGAATCGAGGCAGCATCTCCGGAGCAGAAGAATAGTCTTGAGAGCTTTGGGCGTATTTTGGCAAGAACTCTGAAACAAATGTTTGGTTCACTTGCCGCTATTGACAGGGAGACGGGAATACAGTGGGCAAGACGCCTTGCGCCCGTCATTAGACACCCTGACCAACAAACTTACTGGCCTGTAGATGTTGGGCGTTATCTCAATTTCGATGATGGAACGTTGCGATCGCGCTACTACGATCAAACAGGTGAAAACCCTTTGTCCGGCAATTTATTCTCAGTGATGTTTGAAAACGCAGCTGTCTGGACAGCCCCAAATCTACCTAGGAAACCATTCGAGACGCATATCCCTTTTGCAGCCACGATCGGTATTGACGGAAGTATCTCACCATTTCCAACTTCACCGCTCACAGCAGGGTATTTGAACTTGACTGCTGCCGATGCAAGATTGATCCCCGGACGATTGCAACCCACTATTTTTGCTGAAATTAAATCACTAGGAGCAGCAATCCGAACCAATCGCCATTATGCAAAGACAGCTTTGGGCGGTGGACGATTCAGTGCATTACAACACAATCGAGTTCACGCAGACCCCATTTTGCAACAACTTGCTGATATTGGGGGCAATGATGGCAACAGTGTGACTGCAAGGGTTGCACGCATTGCAGAGCCTATCATGCTGATGTTTCAAAGCTTCTACCCAGCCGATGACGGTGCGCGACGCAAAAATGACGGTACAGGTACGAACCGTGAGTTTCATCATCTTGCAGTTGGACTTTTATTAGCAGGACTTGATCGACAAGAAGAAGCGTTGCTTTCTCAGCGTCGAGGACTTTTATTTGTCAGTTCTAGTCCGACAGAGGCGAAAGCAATTCCTATCAACCATCCGTTGCTGAGATTTCTTGACGATTCAGGAGCAGAAAATTCTGAAGGAACACATCCTGTTATCTTTGCCAATACATTGAGTACACAGGGTTACGGATACCAGGGAGAAATTGACAAAGACCCACTGAAAGAAACGGCTAAAGATGCTCTTGATTACAATCCAGATGAGTTGCAATGGTGGCTGGGACTTGGTGCAGCAGTCGGGCTTGGAGCGGGTGCAGGATTCGCGATAGGTGGCCCGTGGGGAGCACTAATTGGAGCTGGGGTCGGGCTTCTCGTTTATTTGTTGGCATGGGCACTGAAGAAGCTGTTTGGAGGAAAGAAAGACCGTCAGAAGGAATGGACGGAGCAAGAACCCTGGCCGGGTAGTACCACTACTCAACAGAGTTTTGAACAAAGCTCTAGCCATGATATCGGGCCGTCAGGCACAACATCTGAAACGGGAGGGACTAAGCCTGGACGTTCCTATGACCTGAAGATGATTCCTCATTTTCCAGACACAAATCTTTATGGGTTAGCGTTTGCTGGAGGAGATACTTGCCGGATTGTTGAGGATTTAAGCATTCAAGAAACCTTAGCCTGGTTAGCGTTTGAAGGAGGAATCGGCTATCAGTTCGCTCGACCACTCCCTGGACGTGCTGAGTCTTCTGGAACGTCAATACAAAACTATTTCGAGCTTTTCGTACAGAAGTTCTTGGATCTTCAAAAGGCAGAGGCAGAAGTTGTTTATTTTGGGACTTAACAAGGTGCAATTTCTGGTAGTGCCCCGGAAGTAATGATAACTGCTAGAGTAGGAACAGTTCATCTCGTTCAGTCCTCTCTCATGCCAAGTTGTCCCAATTGTACGTCTGCTCGAAGTGTCAAGAATGGGCGCATTCACACG
>JAHHHO010000043.1 GCA_019359315.1 Myxacorys californica WJT36-NPBG1 | reverse complement strand
TTAAATAGTTTTCGTCGTGTGGGTAATCCATCGCCAGCTGCTAGGAAGAGTTTGCGCTGTGCTGCCTCACTTGTGAAGAATTTAACTGCCTCCCAAGCCTCTTTTGGATGCTGAGTTTTTTTAGCGATTCCTAGGCCCCAGCCGCCCTGACAGCCTCCGCTCGTGTAACCCGGTGCATGAACCATTGGCTTCACACCAATTCTGTTGCGGATATCAGAGTTCTTTACATTGGCGTCCGTTACATTGGCTCGTGCCAGAACATAAGACCAGTTTCGTAAAAAGGCGGCATTACCAGTTAGGAACAGATTGAGCGTTTCATCTTCCCGATAAGTGGTCAGTGTTTTAGGAGAAATGGGATTCTGACTGAACATTGTGTTATGCAAAAACTGAACGGCTGTGATCGCTTCAGGTCGATCGAGTCCCACGTCCAAAGTTTTAAGGTCAATCCAAAATCCGCCATATCCGTGGAGAACCTCAACAAACACAGTGACGAGCCCTTCAGCTTGTCGTCCTTGCCAAAGATATCTCCAAGGCATTTCCTGCTCTTTAAGTTTCCGAGAAATTTCTTCTAAGTCATCAAACGTTTCTGGTGGCTCAAACCCTGCCTGCTTTAGTAGATCGGTGCGGTAGTAGAGCCAGCCAAAATCGGAGCGGACGGGCATTCGATACAGCTTTTCCTGATAAATTCCACCATTGACATCATCGCTGAGAAATTCCTTCAATTCTGGATCTGTGATTTTCATGTCTAGCTCTCGTATCCATCCTTCCTCTGCAAATTCAGGAACCCAAATAATATCCATGAAAACTAAGTCGTAGCGAGGAACTTTCTCGGATGTGAACGAATCAATGTATTGCTGTTTGACGGCTCTAGGGTCTTGCGGCTTGATTGCATTCTGGTCACGAAGATTCACTAAATCGATGTTAATGTTAAGATGAATTGTTTCAAATTCGTCAATCAGAGACTGCCACTGTGCTGCTTCACCGTTTGGTACTACAAAACTGAGCGTGACTTTATCCTCATAGGATTTTTTGGAGTTTGGCAACGTCGATCGCATTAAATTTAATGGAAGCATGCTGCTTGTCATAACAAACATTAGACAAACAGCCAACAATCCCAAGCCGATTAGAGCGAATCTAGGTTTTCGCCAGATTCTGTGTAACCTGTCATACCACTGATTAACTCTCATAGGAATATGAATCCAAGTATGAATGTGAATTAGCCTAGCATTCGGCTGAAAAACTTCATCCTAGAATTCTTTAACTGCTCTCATCTGCCCCTGTTTGCTCTTTTTCCATTGTGGGGTTTGATGCAAGAATGAGTCTCATACAGTAGATACATATTTTGTTGACTTGCCCAAAGAGTTAGAAGAAACTGCTTGCATTGATGGAACCAGTACACTTCGGACTTTCGTTGAAATGATCAGGCCAGTGTCAAAACCTACGTTTGCTGCTGTTGCGATTCTTATTTTTTGACGCAATAGGGAGCATTCCTATGGTTACTCATAATCACGATCGGTGAAAAAGTTTGCCCTTTACCACTCGCGATTCCAACTTTCTAACCGTTGCCGCCAATTCAATGAGCGACATTCTCAGCTTTTGAGTCATGATGGTTGCTCCCATTTTTTCAGTGTTTTTATTACTTCAAAAATAGTTTGTCAAAGGCGTTGCCTCAACCAGGACGAAAGGTTAGAAAACACAATCACTATTACAATGAACTGCCATGAAACTTCTTTCAAAGACTGTTACTATTTTCAATTCTATTGCGATCTCGCTAGGTGTCACTCATACCGCTTTTGCACTTGATCCAGCAACAATCTATCAGCGATCCAGCCCTGCCGTTGCTGTGATAGAAGTGCCAAACGGCAGGTCACTCGGTCGCGGAAGCGGGTTTATTCTGAACCCCAAAGGTCTCATTCTGACTAATCAGCATGTTGTCAGAAATAACCGACAAGTTCGGATTAAGTTAGCAGACGGTTCAGTTTATCAGGGCACTGTCGTGTCTCGCAATCCTAACGTTGATTTAGCAATGATCCAGATCCAGCCAAAAAAACCGCTTCCAAGCTTGAGAATTCAACCTGTGCCACCTCAAATTGGGCAGAAGGTTTATGCGATCGGAAATCCAAGTCCTAAAGCAACTGGAATGCTAGAGAGAAGCCTGAGTGATGGAATCGTGAGCCGAATCGATGGAAGGGGTCTGATTCAATTTACAGCATCAGTTACCTTTGGAAGTTCTGGCGGACCATTGCTCAATGAGGACGGCTATGTTGTCGGGATTGTTACATCAGGCACTCCTGGGACAAATTTCAATTTTGCAGTTCCAGTAGGTGCCCTGAATGCCCTTCCTGGGCAGCGAAGCACAGCCGGAGTACAAGCCCAACAAATTGGCTACTATCTAACAGTAGGGCTTCTTCAACTCAGACAAAATAATTTTCAGAAAGCATCACAGGTATTTAGTGCAGGAATTCAACGATATCCAAGCGATCCCACGTTGTACTCAAATCGAGGAATAACAAGACGCCTTCTGCGAGACTATCAAGGTGCACTAGAGGACTTCACTCGCTCCATTCAGCTTAGACCCGCCTCAATGGCTTATTTTAACCGAGCCGTACTCTATGCATCGAATCTGAAACAGCCTCAACAGGCAATCAGAGATTACAGTGAAGCGATTAGAATTAATCGGAACTGGGGCAGCCCTATTACCTTCGGACATGCATTTTACAGCCGAGGTCTGATTCAGGTTCAGCAAGGAAATAGAGGAGCCGCGATCGCAGATTTCAAACAGGCAGCAAAGTTTTATTCACAATTTGGCAATCAAGATCGATATCGGGCTGCACTAGATCAAATTACGTTACTCACTGCTAAGTAACTGCCTGTAGATTTCCTTTCATGAGTTTAATGTCTTCCAGGCCATAGGTACTCGCATGAAGAAGCCATTATTGAGTTTGGGATTGGGTCTAGTTTCATCCTTCGTGACATCTACTGCATTTGCTGTGCAGTCGGCACCGATTACAGAAAACTCCAAGGTTAAATGGTCGCAGGTCATTGAAGATCCATTTGATGGCGCTGTTGTGTATGACAAACACTTTGCAAATAACTTCACCTTTGTCAGTAGTTGGTCAAAGCAAGGCATCCGCGCAACTTACACCCAGAAGAAATCAATTCTGACAGGATATCGAACCGCTTGGGTCACTCAATGGGTTCCTGAGTATAACTGCAAGCGTAAAACAGAGCGCAAAAAAGACGATGATTGCAAGCATAAGCAAAGACTAGAAAGCTATCCAACCCAGGAGCCAGTCTTTCAGACGTTTTACACCGATCATGTTCCTCGAACAATCTTATTTGCGATCGCGGGCAAGATTTACACCTACGAAAGCGGATCTGTCGCTCCTGAACTAGCATCAGCCTTGCCTGCTGCTCCGAATGAGAACATGCGAATTCGCTTAGAGTGGCAGGATGGCAGAACAACAGACATGGAAATTGGCAAAGGTACTGTGAGAGCTTGGAGAACGATTTTTAGCTCACAGAAGTAGTCTCAGAATCGAGACGCACTTGACCGAATTGATCTTACCGCTCATTAACTCAACAAAAGCCGTGTTTAAGTCGGGATTGATTTTACAAGACCGTTATCAACTCCAGCACCCTTTAGGACGATCCGCAGCAGGTCGGCAAACTTGGCTCGCCACAGACTTATCGATCGAGCCTCCTGAATCCATCATTGTGAAACTCTTGATGTTTAGCGAAATGCAATGGCAGGATTTGAGACTATTTGAGCGAGAGGCACAAGTCCTACAAAATCTTGACTATTCTAAAATTCCTCGATATCGCGATTATTTCTTAGTGAATCAAACGACTCGCTCAACTCTATGCTGGTGGGGACTCGTTCAAGACTATGTTCAAGGAACATCACTCCAGGAGTTACTCGAACAAGGAAAACGATTTAGTCAACAAGACGTTCATCGGATTGCTGAAGAGGTTTTGCAAATTTTGATGTACTTGCATAAGTTATGTCCTCCTGTGTTACATCGGGATATTAAACCCAGCAATCTGATTCTGGATCAAGCTCAACAAATTTGGCTGGTTGATTTTGGAGCCGTGCAGGATCAAGCAGCCCTAACAGGGATCTCGTTTACCGTTGTGGGTACGGTGGGCTATGCGCCCTTGGAGCAGTTTTGGGGGCGTGCCGTTGCAGCGTCTGATCTCTACGCATTGGGAGCAACGCTTATTCATCTTTTGACTGGAACTGCCCCAGTTGATTTACCTCAACATAATCTCAAAATTCAATTCAGCGATCGAGCTACGATCAATCCTGGCTTTGTCAGTTGGATTGAAAAGCTGGTCGAACCTGCTTTAGAGTGCCGATTCACGAGTGCTGATGAAGCGTATGAAGCGTTGAATCAACCACAGAACTCTTTGCTTGGCAGAATTCAAACACTTCATCCCAACTCAACTAAAAAGGTTCAACGAGTTAATCCTCGAATTGTCGTAACGGAAAATACAAAAGACACCCTGAAAATAGAGTTTCGTGGATATCGCCATCCATCAAGTTTGTTCTGTTTTAGCGTTTACTTTGTCGTGACTTTGTTGGGTACGTTTTTGTTTAATAGTTTGGGGGGATGGGGTTTCATCTTAAGCCAAATCGTCTTCTGTATATTCGCAGTTTTTGACCTACGAAGCCCGAAATTCAATCAACTCTCGTGTCTAGGTTCTATTTGGTTGGATGCGTCAAACGATTGCTTTGCCGTGCGGAATAAATCAAAGTCGGAAGTAGGCAGAATTTCAGACATTCAATATCTCTCAATTATTCCAACAGAAGTGACTCACTACACAAGTAGCACTGCGATTTCATATACACAATTTTGGGTCAATATCCGCACGAAAAGAACCTATATGTTGAAATGGCAAGCAACCGAAGGAGAATTTATATGGCTAGTCAACGAGATCCAAAATTGGCTCAATGCGACTAAATAAGCTTGGAATGAAATAAGCTGTTAAACATTTAGATTGTATAAGGAGGGCTAAAGCCTTATGGATAAAGCAATCTAAGTTCAGTAGTCCGGATAAAATTAGGCAGCAATAACAAAGACGTAAGTTAACCCGTGCATAATTCTTAGCGGTTGAACGTGAGAAATTAACAGAGGCAAATGAGATCGCTTCTGCCCCGGCTGTCGTTTATGACTCATCAAGGAGAAAGCTATGAATGTGGTATATATCCCCGATCGCACACTACCTCAGTCAGCTTGGCTCAGTCTGGAGATTTAATTGATCCTCTAACGCTCGAAGATGGCTATTCAGAAGGAGAAAACAGCGAATGGCCAGCCTGCTTGACGAAATAACTTCCATCAATTGACGTCCAACTATGTTGGTTACGCAGCTTAAATAAAGAGATACTAGACAATCACATTTGCTCAATCTGGAACTTCCTCTACCAATACAATGAGCAACCAGCAAGACAATGAGCAACGCAGACACATCCTCGTAACACAAAGTCTATGCGTTTCTTCTGTTCTTTCCTAGAAGCATTACCAAGAAACGGTTTGAAGTTGCTGCATAACTGAATCGCGATCGACGTGTAATAAGTTGAGGCTGATAAAAAAACAGCTTCTCCAGGCAATCGTCCAGTTTTCATAGGTTACGAACGACCATTCCTCGTCTTTTCGTTCTGTTAGGAGTAGGGTACATATATGCCAGACATTAATGTCTTGATTGACGAAAATTTAGAGCGGATGCAAGTGCTTTCTCAAGAAGCAGACACCGCTTTAAACGAAGTGAATCAACTAGAACAGCTTGCAACTAGCTTAGTTGCAAACCTCGCCGAGAAAGAACAAGCGGTATTCGCAGGGTTTGAGACAGTGGGTAGCCAGCTAGCGGAATTGAATCAAAAGTTGGAGACGGAACTCCAAACTACGAAAGAAGATATCAGTGAGCTACGACAAAAGGCGGAAGGAATTGAGGATCAACTCGAACAATTCGCTAATCAGATTCAAACTCAGCTGGGTGGTTTAAAGAGCCGTGCAGAAGAAATGCTGACGGAGGTTGAGTCGAAAGCGGGGGAGATTCAACAAGATGTGGATACTCTAACTCAACAAGCACAAGGATTTGAGGCGGATGTGGATGGTTTAGAAGATGAGGCGGTTCAAGGTGTTGAGGACTTGGGGAATACCGTTGAAACCGCTAAAAGCGAATTTGAAGGTCGCAGAACTCACTTAATGGAAGAATTTAACTCGCTCTCGCAAGAAGTAGGTGAAAAGCTGCAAACCTTACAGCAGGATTTTGACCATCTGGTGCAGGAGAGCAGTACTCAGTTAAGTCAGGTAGATGCAGCGCTGACAACGGCAGCCAATGAGACAATGACTGCAATTCAAGAGAAGTTTAACGAGATTGGCGGCGAAATTACGACTTCTGCTCAGAAGTTAGCAACGGCTCTTGCTAATACAGGTGAGGCGGGAACTGATGACTGTGAGCGCATGAATGACAAGTTTGGTGAAGTAATCGATCGCGCTGGCGATGCAATTTCTGTGATTCAGGAAATCATGCCAGTGCTGGAAGACGTTGAAGAAGAACTCGGTTAACTATTCAGCTTGAAAGGAGATGAGGGATGTCAGAAGTTGTAGAGCTTAATCAGAATGTTGATGAAACTGCTGAGAGCTTGGAGCGATTGTCGGGTGTGCTTGAGCAAGTCGCCACACAGTTAAAAGATGTGTGTTCGGAGGTGGAATCGGAAAGCGATGCCCTGAGTCAGGGGAATGAAATCGAGGCTCATCTGGACGCGCTAGAGCAGAGTTTGCAGCAGGCAGAAGACACACTAGAAGGGGCAGAGTCGGAAGTCGTTCAGGAGTTGGATGAGTGGCAGCAAGCGGTAACAGAAGCTACGAATGGGTTAGAGGCGGCGGGAGGGGCGATCGCCGAACTCCAAGACGGGTTTCAAGAAGTGGCAAATGCTATTCCGGAATTTGAAGCAGAAGCCGCCGAAGTGGAGCAAGCACTGGCTCAGACAGCAGATGCAATTAGTCAACTAGAGGATTCGCTGACCCAATCGATCGAGGAGACACGGCAGGCGTTTCAAACCCTGGATCAAGGGCTTGCGGAATTTCAGCAGCAAGTTGAGCCATTGTCAGAACTAGACAGCGATCTAGACGAATTAATGACTGACATTACTGAGACTCATCGGGAGGAAATTGAAACAGGTTTCAGTGAACTCAGTGAAGATCTGCGTCAAGAGCAAGCTAGCGAAATTCAAACTACGGCTGATAGTTGCGAAACCAGTCTGAGAGAACAGTTTGAAACGTTCAGCAAAGAAGCTGAAGACCTAGCTGATCAGTACGAACAGGATGTTTCAGAGGTCATTTCTGATTTGGCGGATGAGTGCGAGAACGAGTTTAAAACCAGGATTGAAGAAGCTGTAAATGATGTTGTAGACAGTACAACTGATGAACTAATCAGCGAAGTGAACGAAGCTAATACTTCATTTGAGGATGGCTTGTCTGTCACGAATGAGATCAAACCGATCGTTCAAGACATCGTTACGGCTGGAAACGTTTTGGTGGCTGCTGATGAAATGGTTAAAGAGATGGTTGGTTAAGCGATCGTTGGGGATTGATTAGCGATCGTGCCAGTTCAATGTTGTCTATTTCAGTAAAACATCATGAGTGCAGCAGATTTGATGGCTCGTATTGATGCAGCGAGGGGCGAGCAACAGAGAGCGAGTGACCTGTTGGCAGAAGCCCGTGGGATGTTTGAACCCAAACCAGAACCTCCACCTCCAGAACCTCCACAAGAAGGATTGTTTGACATTGCTCATACAGTTTTAGATGTTGCAGGTTTCATCCCAGGAGTGGGCGTTGCAGCAGATTTGCTCAACGCAGGTTTGTACGCAGCAGAAGGAAATTATGCAATGGCTGGTTTATCAGCCGTCGCTGCTGTTCCTGTAGTGGGTGATGCTGCTGCCGCTGCTAAGTTGGGAGCCAAAGGTATAGATGCTGCGGCAGGTGCAGCTAGAGCTACGGATACGGCAGCAGAAGTTGCTAGGGTAACACCTTCTTCAGGAGGGCCTGTAGTTTTCACTGCTCCTCCAGGATCAACTCCAGAACAGATTGAGCAGGTTAGACAATATGTTGATGGTTGTAATGACGCTTTAGCGGCTGGGGCTTTGTCTCCCACAGGTAGGGTTTCAACAAAAGGTGATTTAGCAAGAGAAGCTACAAATGCAGCAAGACGAGAACGAAATAGAGCCACCGCCGCAGGACAATCATATCAAGGTTCTGTTGGACATGTTCCAGATACCACATGGGTCGGTAGACCAGAGCCTCACTCGTGGATGGACATTGACCCTAAAGTCAACAGCAGCCTAGCTGGGCAGAGTGCTAATAAGTCTAAGTACCCAGAAGGATATCAACCAACAGGATTTGAGTACGGAGGCGTTGCCGATGGCTAATAATGTAATAAAAGAATTTTCAGATTGAATCAAGGCTCTTAACTCTTTCAAGATGCGGTAACACTTAACTCAAAGAGAATTTCTAGGAGGAAACATGATTGAGGACTGGAAGAAAGAAATCGTTGTCATGGTTTACGTCAAGCAGGTACTCCATGACGAAGACAAGTCTTATTTTTGGCCTTGGCACCTACCAGAAGTAGCTGCTACTGGCGCGCAATTAGAGGAAGTTGAAAAACACCTTGGACATGCTTTGGATCTCAGATATAGACTATTCCTACAACATGCCAACGGGTGGCAGGG
This sequence comes from Myxacorys californica WJT36-NPBG1, assembly GCA_019359315.1. Lineage (GTDB taxonomy): Bacteria > Cyanobacteriota > Cyanobacteriia > Leptolyngbyales > Leptolyngbyaceae > Myxacorys > Myxacorys californica. The sequence continues at coordinate 40,181 of JAHHHO010000043.1, read as the reverse complement.
TTTTTACCAAGACGTTGACTTATTCGGAACGAGTGACTTGCTTGGGGGAGGGAAGATGGCACGCGCGCTTATGTTTTTAGACACGATCGATGATGTTTTGAGAGAAAGTAATTTATCTAAAGATGAATTACTACCCATAGCAGTTTCAAATACTGACATTGACTTTTTTGTGATTACACGTCCCAATTCAGTCTCTCCAGGAATGGTTATATGGTTTGCGGGAGGTGAAATTGAGAGATTTTCTAGTTTTGATGAATACTTCCTCTGTATGGTTGACCACAATCGGCACATGCTAACTCTAGCTAAGCAAGAGGAGTAAGGCACCTTTCGCGCAGCTTATCATCAAATTTACTTTCGTAAGCGGTGTTTTTTAGTAGCAAACTGTCAAGTAAAGTGGGCACTGCCCACTTTACAACTAATCAGAGCACGAAACTTTCTCTCTAGAAGTCAAAGTTTCAAGTCCAGAACAGCAAGTCTCCCCCTCGGAGGTCGAAACTCCAAGTTCAGAACACCAAGTTTCGAGCTTAAAGCTCCAACGATCGCGATCAAAACAGCAACCTTCGAGTGCAGAACTCTAACGATCGCGATCAAAATGAGAAATTTCCTCCTCAAAGCATCAACCGTCGAGTTCAGAACAGCATTGTCCAGACTTCAAGCTTAATTTTGCAGAGTTTCGAGTCCAGCATTTCTAACCATTTATCAAGAGGTAGCCAAATATGAGTGATGCAGCATCTTCATTAGAACAAATGGCAACAGACGTACCAGAGAAAATGAACCTCTTGGTTCAGGAACTATCGGCAGTTCAGGAAGAAGTAGATGGATTAGAAACCCATCTGGACGATATGAACGACAAAGTAGCAGATCTGCTGAGTCAGGTTGAAACGGCATTAGATGGTTTGCAAACAGAATTGTCGAATCAACGATCGCAACTCACTGAAGAAGTGTCATCGTTAGACGGTGAATTTGAATCTTTGAAGAGTGAAGGTTCCGCAGCACAGGGTGAGCTAGCGACAGAGCTTCAAGAAGCGCAAGGAAAGCTGACAGAACTCAAAGGCAACCTAGAAGAGGGACAAAATTCGATTGGAACATCGGGGCAGAATGCTCTAACGATGCTGAGTCAGGCACATGGCAAAGTGCAATCAAGCCAAGAACAGTTGGATGGTGTCGTGGATACGATCGCTCAAGAAATCCAAGAAGTTCAACAGGGCATCGAAACCGCAAAGACTACGCTTACCAGTCAAGTTAGTCAACTTACCGATGAACTGGATCAGGCACAGAAAGAAGTAGACAGTAAAGTTCAGGAAGTCGTGGATGCTTTTACCGACATCGAAGAACTAGACACTCAACTCACCGATATTCAGGATAAAGCAGTGAGGACACAACTGGACGGATTGTTAGACACTGCTAAACAAGACGTTGAAACTCTGCAATCAACGATCGAAAGCGCGATCGACCCTGTTGTAGAAGTCATTCGCGGGTTAAGTGACGATCTGTCAGATGTTGAGGGAGAGATTTCTTCAAAGCGTGAGGAGTTAGATTCTCAGTTTGACGAACTCAAAGAACTCATGGAACCGCTGAAGAAGGGTGTCGATGATGCCCGTGAACTGGCAGACAAATTTGCGCTTCCGTGGTCATAGCGTTTGAGGCGAGAACCCTATTAGTGATTAGGAGACACGATCGATGGCAGATTTTCAAAGTGCGGCAGCAGAAACAACCGGAAAGCTGTCTGCTTTACTCGGTGAAGTAGATCAAACTCACACTCAGTTACAAACCACAAAAACAGAACTAACAAACTTCAAACAGCAGATTGAAGAAGCCTGGACCAAATTTAGCGATCAGGCACAGTCACTTCTAGAACAAGTTACCACCAGCAAAAGTGAACTAACTGCTGAAGCGGATTCTGTCGAGCAAACGATCGCGCAACTCAAGCAAAAAATTGATACCGTGCAGCAAGAATTAGTGCAGGAGTTGGAGGATACGAAAGGAGCGATCGCTGCCGTTGATGACAAATTAAATGAACTTTCTCCTGAGTTAGAAGGAGATTTGCAAGAAGCTGAGAACGCACTCAACCACCTGGACGAAAAAGACATAGGGACTGAGCTAGAACAGGCAGTGACACAAACCCTGCAGGAGCTTCAAACGGTTAATGGCGACCTACAAGGATTTCAAACTGAACTCAATCAACAGATCGAATCTTTTGAGGGGTTCATTTCAGATCAAGCTGTTCCAGCAGTTACCAATAGCACTACTGGTTTAACCGAGCATTTAGATGGCATCGTGGATCACTTCAACGAGCAAATCCAGGCAGTGGGAGATGGCGTTGAACAGTCTATGCAGGGGTTGATGGAGCAGGTAGGACAGGGACAGGAAGCCTTGTTTGCTCAGCTCGAAGACAACGCCCAACAGCTAGAAGAACTGATGGGTAAGCTGAATAGTGCCGTTGAAACGGCTAGCTCCAGCGTTGTAGATGCTGGTCGCATATTAGTAGACGGTACAGACTTAACCAATGACGGTTGTAAAACAGCCATTCAGTTGCTGTCAGATGCCAAAGAATCGCTGGAAAAACTATAGAGTTTGTTGATCGCAAAAATGACTTCATCTCGATCGTCAAAGGGTTGCCATCATGAACAACACAATTTCTCACCACCTTCACTCACCGATTGAAAACGCTCAAACGCTACTTCGGATTTTGCCCTTCTCCTGTCTTCTGTGGGGACTGAGTGCAGCCAGTTTCACTCCAGTTGCAGCTAGTCAAGAACAGTCAGAAACCAACCCTGTTGAAATCAATGCTCCTGACTACCTTCGGACTCCAGCTCTGCTCAGGAAGCTCAGGCAAGAGTTCGACGATCGTACCGACTTCAACCCTTCGGAAAAAGCGGAGTTTAGCACCTACCGTTTGGGTCCTGGAGACGCTATTTCTGCCAATATTTCACCACGCGGGAAAGACTACAACTTCAATGCAACCTTAGATTGGGCTGGAAATGTTCCAGTGCCATTAATCGGGATTCTGTCTCTAAAAGATCTGACGCTTGAGCAAGCGCAGGAAAAGATTCGGACGGGTTTAACTGAATATTTAGTGAATCCTCAAGTTGGATTAGTTTTAGCCAGTACTAGACCCGTCAAAGTTATGGTCACGGGTGAAGTTGTAAAGCCTGGGTTTTATCCTTTACAAGATCCTCGACTTCCGGCTGCCCTGATTGAAGCAGGCGGTACGACTCGGCTTGCCGACCTTAGCACAGTGCAGGTGCGACGACGAGCGGGAAACGAGTCATTACAAACTCAACAAATTGACCTCTACACCCCACTGCTCAAAGGCAGCGAACCATCCGATCTGCGGTTAGTTGATGGCGATATCGTTGCAATCTCCACCTTAGCTCCTGAGAAAGCAAACGAGTACGATCGCAATTTGGCTGCGGGTGTTAATGTTGCACAAAAAGAAATCACCGTCCGGGTATTGGATCACTCCAGCGGCGTGAATCGTTTGCGTTTGCCCAATGGGAGCGAGTTTGTGGATGCACTGACCTCGATTAAGCCAAACCTCAAAGATACTAACTTAAAAAGAGTGAGTTTGATTCGGTTTGATCAAGCGCAAGGAAGAGCGATCGAAATCAAAATCAACGCCAGAGATGCTTTGAAGGGCAACTCTTCCCAAAATCCGACACTGGAAAATAACGATGTGATTGTCATCAATCGCAACTTAATTTCCAAAATCAATCACTTCTTGAATCAAGTGACACAACCCTTCAAAGATACTTTGGGATTTCTGTTGTTCTTTGACACCGCAGGTAATGGGGTCAACAAAGTATTTGGCTCTGAAAAAGAAGACCGTTAAAATCAGGGATAAATCTATGAAAGTTCATCTGTTTCTGAAGCGCTACCTTGCTGCATTGAATCAGTATAAGTGGGCAGGACTTGCTTCCTTTGCTTGCATTTCAGCGATTGCTGGAGCCATAGCGCCGCGACTGCCTGAAACCACTCATCTCGCTCAGGCGAAACTACTGTATAAACCTGCTGTCGAAGCAACTCCAGCAACTGGAACTCAACCAGCAGCGCAGAAGTTGATTCCTGGTCCTGAATCGTTGATGTCTGATCAGCTACTGCAACAAACTTCTGATGCGTTGGAGGCAAAAGACCAGTCGATTGCACCTAATGAACTGCGGAATCGTATTAAGTTAGAGAAAGATCCCAAGCAAGAAAATCAGATTTTGATTCGGTCTCAAGATAGCAACGCAGAGAAAGCAAAACTCATTGTTGAATCGTTTGTCAACACAGTGAGCAATCAAAACCTCGCGAGCAAGCGTCGGGAAGTTGAAGCATCGCTCAAACTGCTAGGACAACGAAGGGGATTGCTCGAGAAGAATCTTCGAGTTGCCGAAGAGGAGTTGAGAGAGTTTGGCAGACAGGAGAAGCCTGCGATTCAGGCAGCTATAGACGGTAGTTTGGTTTCTGCAATTACAACGATTCAACAGCAACAGCGCCAACTTCGTCAGCAGCTTCAAGGAACCGATGCCGAAATTGCCAGTCTTCAAAATCAACTTGGAATGACTCCACAGCAAGCCTATGTTGCGTCGGCGCTGAGTGCTGATGCGACGATCGCTAACCTCACCACAAAAATTGCTGACATCAAATCACAGGTTGAAGTACAGCGTCGCGAACTACAGCCTAAACATCCTGACATCATTGCACTACAGCAGCAACAGCAAGTCAATGAAGTTCAACTTCAACAGAGAGTTGCAGACATTGCAGGTGAGAATAACGGGATTTCCTCAATCCAAACGGTTGCTCTTCGCAGAGTCAGTAGCCTGGATAAAGCACGACAAGATCTTGCCAATAAGCTGGTAAATTTGCAGACGCAACGCGACCGTTTAGCTCAAGAGTTAGGCATTCTCAGTCGATCTGAACCCGAGCTACGGCGAAATTATCAGGACGGGACAGAACTGAAACTAGAGCAGGAAAAACTGACAAAGGAGGTCGTTCGCTATCGAGAAACCTTTGATCAGACAGAAAAGCAGTTGGCAGCAGCTGAACTAAAGAAAGCAGAAACTAGAAGCGATTGGGTGAGCGAAGGCACACCCCAAGCTAAAGAGATATCCAATTGGTGGTTGAATCGTCCTGTCATTCTGCTGGCAGGAGGTGTGTTAGCAGTCCTTATTGCTGGCACTACAGTACTGCTACTAGATGTGCTGCGAGGTAGACTTTTAATTCCTGAAGAAGTCCAAGCCATTCTGAAGCAACGGGTGCCGTTTCTAGGAGTTTTACCGCATATTCCTAAGCAAGCCGGGCAAAAGACTCCAGTTTTAATCAGGACAGACTCGCCCTATTTAAACGCTTACGAGTTACTTCGGAGTAGTCTGAATCGTCATGGTCAGAGTCAGCCACTCAAAATGGTTGTGCTGTCCAGCACTCGTAAGAGCGAAGGTAAAACGATCGCTGCCTACAATTTGGCGATCGCGTCAGCCAGAGCCGGAAAGAAAACTCTGTTGATTGAAGCAGATTTGCGTGCATCTTCTCAGGTACAGGCGTTGGGGGTTGCTACCCATGAGAGTGCGGAATCAGGTTCTCTAATCGAGAGTATGCAGATTGAAAGCGTTCAGCCAGCCCCCCACATTAAGAATTTATTTGTTTTGCCTAGTTCAAGCTGTGTAGAGCAGGTGACAGAGGCTTTAGAATCTAGCCAGATGCAGGAGTTGTTAAAGCTGGCGCGGGATAAGTTCGAGTTTGTGGTGATTGACGCAACCGCTTTGCGCTTCAGCGATGCGCTGTTGATTGAACCCCACACCGATGGGCTAATCCTGGTGACTCGACCCGGTTACACCGATCGCAGTAGCTTCAAGATCGTAATTGAAAAGTTAACAGAATTTAGCGACATCAAATTGCTTGGAGTTGTCATGAACAATGTCACAACCTCACATAAACATGCCCACTTGCTATCGCTGTAGTCCGCGAAGTACTTGATTCTGAGGTGACTGTGGAAATGCATAACAAAATTATTCATCACTACAGAATTATCAAACCGCTGGGGGCAGGAGCGTTTGGACAAACCCACCTGGCTCAGAACCTCAAGCTGCCAGATCAGCCCATGTGTGTGGTTAAACAACTAAAGCCGCAAAGCACTGATCCTGAATCGGTTAAGACAGCAAAGATGCTGTTCGATCGCGAGGCAGAAACCCTACATCAAATTAGAGGTCATGAGCAAATTCCTCAAATCTTGGACTACTTCGAGGAAGATCAAGAATTCTATTTGGTGCAAGAATACATTGAAGGAAAAACGTTAAGAGAAGAGTTAGACAGTCAGCAACCGTGGGATGAAAGCCAAGCGATTCTATTTTTGCAAGAAATGCTTGAAATTGTAGCGTTTCTTCATTCTCGCAAAATTATTCATCGCGATATTAAACCCGAAAATATTGTCCGCAGAACGTTAGATCAAAAGCTGTTTCTAATTGATTTTGGGGCCGTCAAACAAGCTTGCTGCGATCGTCAGCAGTCATCCACCATCATTCACAGCCGTGGATATAGTCCTCCAGAACAACTCGCTGGAATTCCAGAGCCAAACAGCGATATCTATGCGTTGGGAATGACTTGTATTGAGGTATTAACTAAAGCTGCGCCAGAATCTTTAATACAGCTTAGAGAGCTCAGAACTCAAAAAATTAGCTGGTCTGAAAGCTTAAAAATTCGTCCTGAGTTCAAATCTATTCTTGACGACATGGTGTGTATTAGCGCTCAAAACCGATACTCAAGCGCTGATTGTGTGTTGCGGGATCTGGAACGCATTGCTACTAGCTCCTCTAACAACTACACACCCACAGAGATTACTACGTCTCACAATTTACACGCTTATACTCCAACAGAGTTGAGAGCCGGTAGTACTGCAGATTCTTATACAGATATGGAGGACTTTGAACAACTGTCGGAAGCGGGTTCCCTTCCCAAAATTTTAGCGCCTCCACCGAAGAAAAAATTGAGCTCTGAAGAATTATCACGGGAATTGATTGAGTGCCTTGCAGATAAACAGAGAGCGCCACAGCCTAAAGAAGTAGTGAATACGATTCATCGATGGTTAAGAAAGAGGGTTCTGATTGTGTCTGGCTCTTTAATTTTTACGGTCGTTGGGCTGCCGCTTTTTCTGATTTTCAGTCATACCAATAAATCTGCCCATTCCTCAAATACAAACAGCAGTGAAACAGCCAACAGTCGAGAAACATCAGCCACTTTTGAGGAAAAGAGTAAATTTAAAGAACACTCATCATCAATAAAATTCTTAGCATTCGCACCCGATCGCAAGACCCTAATCTCTGGCAGCAAAGCAGGTTTAGTCAAGCTGCGAGATGTACACAATCCGTCATTGACCACGACTCTCACTCAAACTCAAAGTCAGATTTTGGCAATGTCTAGTAGTGCAAATGGAAACACTCTAGCGATCGCTACAGAGGGTAAGTCGATTGAACTTTGGGACTTAAAGCATCATAAAAAGACGAACCAAATTCTAACCCAGCAGATTGTCTGGTCACTTGCACTGAGTCAGTATGGCGATTTAGCAGCGGGGATAGTAGGCAAGATCAAGCTGTGGAAAATTCAGCCAAAGCTATCTGAAACGAAGCAGCTTCCAGATGAACGTTCTCAGTCAATCGCATTTAACCCCGCTGCTGATGTTCTTGCTAGAGGAAGCGCTGATGGCACCGTCAGAATGTTTCATCTCACATCTAATAAATCGCAAAGCTTTCACAAACACTCAAACGCTGTTAATGCTGTTGCAATTGATGTGGATGGCGCAATCCTATTCACGGGTAGCGAAGACGATACAATTCGCATCTGGAATTTACATGCACTGAGTGAACATACGTTGCCTACCATACAAGCGGATTTAGGTGGTGTGAAGGCGATCGCAAGTAGCCCGACTGCAAAAATAGTTGCTGGAGGCGGCACTTACGGCACAGTTAGAATTTGGAACTGGCACACAGGTCAGACAATTGCCAGCTTCTCAAATCATCTAACGGAAGTTACTGCACTGGCGTTTAGTCCAGAGGGCCGAATGCTGGCGGCTGGTGACAGAGAAGGTGGCATTGTGATTTATACCTTAAAGTAAATGCTGATTTTTTGAATTAGGGATTTAACCGTATGGCAATTAGGAATAGTCAGCTATTAACTCACATCCAGGAACTAAAACAGCTAATTGCCGAAGATTTTTGCCAAAGTCAATTCTTTCAACAGATTGATCAAGATTTAGATCAAATTATTGATGATTTAGGGTCAGAAAAGCTAGCTATTCATTTTCTGAGTAGTGATCGAGACTTAGCAAACTCGTTTCATCGTCTCCTAAATCCTAATCAAGATCTAGAGCAGAAATATCAGTTTCGGTTTCATGAATTGCCAAATCAATTGCTACAAAAACAAAAGTCTGTACGTCCAGCTTTTTTGGTGCTGCAACCACTAGAAAACGAGGTTAAACAGACTCGTTACACACTTTCATTAGAAGGAGCATTAATTGGACGTGAACCTGAGTGTGATATCTACATTCCTGATCACTATACCTGTGTGAGTGGACGGCATCTAGAGGTGCATGGTTACTCAACAAACGACCATGGTTCTCCCGATCAGTGGCAAGTCCAAAACTGCGCTGATTGTAGGAATGGCACCTATATTAATGGCGAACTACTTGTTGGCAAGCACATTCTAGAATCTGGCGATCGTATCGTCTTGGGTGACAGACTTTCAAGCTCCAAAAGTCCTCAACTTATGTTCGAGTGTCCACCTATCTCAGATGAAATTTCGATCGAGGCTAACTACAACCCCTATAGAAGATTAGTAAATTGCGACATTCTATTTCTGGTTGTAGATTCCAAAGGCGAAAGCTTAGAAGCAGAAAAAATATTACATTTAGTCAGTGTTAACGCTGAGCTTAAAGCGTTTTTGATCACTTCAATATATGAACCGATCGAGGTTTTCCAGGTTACTCAGCAAGAGAAGTTTCCTATAAGTTTAGAAGCTCTAAATCAGCAGTTGGCCTCCATAACTGAAAAACAAAACAGTTCTACTAAGCTTCAACGTATCTTATCTCAAACTATCTTAATCACTACTGAAGTTAGCCAAGTTTTTTCGAACAAGAAAGAAAAGCTTGAGCAAGAGATTGAGAAAGTTAAAGCTCAGCAATTACAAGGACATAGAAAAAGCATTGAAGACGTATCTTTACTATCAAAAGCAATTAATGAGCAAAAGATCGGATTGCTAAGAGCGATCGAGTCTTCAGTCAGCCATGCAAAACAAGATTTACTAGATGATTTTTTGGCAGATAGTATTTTACAGAAAATTCAGGAACTTGTGGATAGCTTAGAAGCGCAAATCTTCAAGCAAGAAGGTAAGAAATATCTAGAACTAAGAGCTAAAGGGGTTGAGTCAAACGTAAATGACTTCATTGTGCAATTCTGCGAAAGTGAACTGCTGAAGTGGGTCGATGAAGAATGGAGAAAGATTCTTAAGGAATATGGTAATGGCGGTTTGGAAAGCTTAGTAGAAAGCTCAAATAGACTGCTAAAGAAAGTCTGTGCAAATAGCAACAAAGACTTCACTGTGAAAATTAAGCGTAGGCTTGAGCTTGAAGGAGCTTTTCAAGCTTCTCTAAGAAGAATACCTGTCAGAATTGAATATCAGCAAGAGCCGGCTTGGATTTATTTTTTCAAGAGAATTAGAGGTTCCGTCTTTCAAGTCATGGGTATTTTATTTCTCTTCAGTTTTCTTGGTGTCAGCAGACCTAATATTATCAGAACCATCAACAAACAGATCTCTGGCTCTTTATTTTTGTCTATTGTTGTCCTTGGCATTATTACTTGTTTGACATATAATTTGTATAAAAGCTATCAAAAAAATAGAGACTTAGAAATTCATAAATCAGCAGAGAAAATTAGACAAGACCTGAAGAATTACTACTACAGAGTAGTCAAGAATCACTTTGTTGAGAGGATAGTTCAAAGATTAGAAACTCAGTTAAAAGAAGAAATTAACAGCTTTGATGAGAGCATCAAAGCTTTCTTGGATATCACTAGCAGAAGCTCTGTTGTAACAAACCATAGTCAGGTAGATACTAAAAGCTATCTGAGAGATTGTCAGGATCAAACTAAGAGATTAGAAAAGAAATTGGGAAATCTGCAAAGAATCAAAGACAAACTCCAGAGGCTTCAGTCGAGATGAATCGGTTGTGTCACAAGTACTTTTTAATGACAAACGAAGCATCTCGTTCGCATTCTATTAAACATTAATTCCAAAGAGTTCTTCGATAAATTTGGCTTGAGATACACTTTCCCCTGATATGTTGAGATTGCGGTAGACCGATGTCCCCAAGGTTCTTCAAAACCGTAAAGCTGGTTGTGTCGCAAAAATGGTAAAGTAGGGAAGCCTAATTTTCTCTAGCTTTGCTCTAAATGACGATTGATTCCCTGTTCAGGTGGCGGCACTTTTTGCCTGAAATCATCTTGCTGATGAACGTGCGCTGGTATTGTCGTTATGCCTTGAGTTATGGGGACTTAGAAACTGTTTGTAAAAGGTAGTTAAGTGGGTTTGAGCCTTCTCATTCGACGGTTGTTTGTTAACCTCCGTAGCCTCAACCGAATCATGACCACGTAAATCATGTCTTCATGATTCTCAGGCAGAGTTTCATAGTCTCGTGGGTAGTGCTCTTGCATTCTCTAGCCATGTCCAAGTCCGTTCAACAATCCATCGTTCAGGTTCAACTTGAAATCCTTTCCTTGCGGTTGGACGTTGACTCAACTCAACTTCAACTGAACGCTGTTGCTCGGCAAAAAAGTGTCCAATCAACATCGCCTCGATACCCTTGGTCTGGGTTGTGCAGCAAGGAAGTGTGGGTTTGGTAAAACAGAGGGGTAATCATCAGGGAGCAAACCGATGAAATGCCTGTTCTGTGATCACCCTCGATCACAGAACAGGCATGGAAAAACGAGTAAAGGCAGCCAAAGGTATCGATGCTGTAGCTGCAAGCAAACGTTCACCGACACCTTCGATACGGTGTATTACCGTCGCCAAGTCACTGCTGAGCAAGCTCGAACCCTGCTCCAAGCCCATAGTGAAGGCAGCAGTCTGCGAGGAGTGAGCCGAACCAGTGGATTAGCTTATGGCACCGTTGTCAGCATCATTCGGGCCAGCAGTACCAAATTGATGCTCCTATAGATGTCAAGTCCTTTTTTTACTCTAAGCATGACTTACATCTAGCACTTGGGGCGTTGAGCATGTTTTGCGAATGAGGTGATAAATCTCTCGCGCCACATAACGTTTGAGACAGCGAATAATCTCTCGTTTCGACCGTCCTTGTGCTGTGCGACGGGCAACGTAGTCCTGAGTCGGCTGATGCCATCGCATCCGCACAATCACGACGCGAAACAGCGCAGCATTGGCTTGGCGGTTTCCGCCTCGGTTGAGGCGATAGCGCTGGGTTTTGCCCGAAGACGCGGGAATCGGACAAACCCCGCACATCTTGGCAAAGGCGGCTTCGGAATGCGCACGCTCCGCATTGTCGCCGAAGGTCGTCAGCATTTCGGCAGCCGTATCGGGTCCAATGCCAAAAGCTTGCACCAATTCGGGAACTGCTGCTTGGGTGAGCGTTGTGAGATGTTGCGTGTGCATTTCAATTTCCTCATGCAACTGTAACCATCGTTTTGCCATCGCCGCCAAGGCATACTGCATGGCAGCGACAGGCGTATCGAGGGGTCCAACTTCAAGTTGTGCACAAGCGGCAATAAGCCCAGATGGAGGCAAGGGTTCCAACTGGGCTCGTAGCTCTGCATTTGCCGTGATGAGCACCGCTTTAATCGTGACCATGACTTGCGTCTGTGCTTTGACGGCTGTATCTCGTGCCGCTTTGAGAATTCGGAGCATTTCCACCGCCCCATCCGCTGCTTTGGGAACGGCTGTGGCTTGTCCAGCCAGCACTTGACGAGCCGCATCTTCTGCATCGAGCAGATCATCCTTGCCTTGCAATCGCTGGTGACTTCGACGGCAAGGACGGCTGACTTCCACCACTTTCAGTCCTTGACGCCGTAGGAACTGACTCAAACCCTTGCCATACGACCCAGTGCCTTCCACACCAAACGCAGCGACCCCGCCGAACGTCTTTGCCCACTCCAGCAATTGTTGATATCCCGCTGGAGTAGTGGGTATGATGCGATCTCCTAACCGTGCACCTAAGCCATTGATAGCAACTGCAGCATGCGTGTCTTTGTGCGGGCCAACACCGATGATCACTGCATTCGGATCGGTCGTGAATTGTGTCATTGTTCACCGCCTGGTTGAAGAGCAGAACTGCTTGCAGGACTGGGGCAATGGACAAGACTGCGATGAGACTTTATTCAAGACAGGCTCCTATCAGGTCACGATGCCCAAACCCAACAAGCAACAAAGGTCTTTCTACTCCCAATCGACAAATCAATGCAAAGGCACAAAGCCGATCAACTTATGGGTCAGATTGGGAGTAGAAAGACTCTTCTATCCTCGCAGTCAACTTAACGGGATAAATTCAAAAATTAGCACGATGATCTCCCAGTAGCTACGATCGCTTAGATTATGCAGTAGGGTTCAACTCAACAATCTCCTGCTAATCTTGAAATCGTTGGCGCATCTGTTCACGATAGCGATTCAACTCAAACTGAATAGCTAATTTCTGATGTTGCTAGCTCAACCGAAATCTTAGGGCTGCATCCCCACCAATACTCAGCAAGATAACGTTCCCAATCAAGCGCTGCAAGGAACCCTAAACGCTCAACAGATAGGCTGCCGCGGTCGGGGTCATTGAAGCTGTTATGCAGCTTCGGTCTGTAACTGATCAGCAAGTTCAGTAATCTTATCTCGCATTGCAAGTTGTCTAAGCCAGTGAATAGGTATGCCCGGTTCTCCGTAATATGCTCCAGCCACTTGACCACAAATAGCAGCTGTTGTATCTGCATCATCACCCAGGTTGGTCGCAGCAAGGATTGCTTGTTCATAAGTTTCCGTTGTCCAGAAACACCAAAGCGCAGCTTCTAAACTTGCTACAACATATCCCGTGCCACGAATATCATTGACTCGCTTCCTTTGATAGTCCCCACAAGCAATGGATTGAATGGATGGAGATGCGATTATCTCTAGGTCATTTCCAAAGAGAATCTCTGTTTTGCTGGCTCCTGAGAGTGCACGGAACAGAATGTCCCCAAACAAACGACTCGCATCAATGCACTCTGCTGCACCATGTGTTGTTCGAGAGCTCTCACCGGAAAAGTGTAGAACGTGATCGCGAGATGGGAAATAAAACATTGGGACAGGTGCGAGCCTCATTAGACAACCATTGCCGGCAGACCTTGGATTAGTGGAACCACTAAATGGATTGCCAGATGTTTTGTATTGATACAAGGCTTGACGGACTGTATTCCCAATGTCTAAGCAGTCGCCAGTACTGCTTAGATAACCGTGTTCATACCAATTGCAGTAACGATTCATTTGATCGATGGCATCAAATGCACCAACCGTAACTAGGCTAGTAGCTAGGCACAATGCCATCGATGTATCGTCAGTCCATTGACCAGGCTTGAGGTTAAACGGACCTCCGCCAACCATGTCTGTCACAGGTGAGAATGAACCACGATGCTGAAATTCGACCGTTGTGCCTACGGCATCGCCTACAGCCAGTCCTAACAGACACCCTCGAAATCGTTCTGATGAATTCATAGGAATTATCGTTTTCTCTCGTCTAATGCCAGACTAACTTTTGATTGACCCAACTGAGAAACTTATATTTGCATTCCTACCAATATCTTGGGATGCATAACGGCAAAACGCAGCGGCAGATAACCTTGAACTCAGAACCAGCGGCTTTCGTACGTCCGCTACCGTGAAGTTATGTTAGGTGTGACGCAGCTTGGTAAAGCGGCGAATCAGATAGGCTGCAAGGAAAAAGAACGGTGCCCAGCCCACGAGGAAGAGAAAAAACGCGGGCGAAAACGGACCCGGCTGGTTACCCAGGTAGGCGCTGGTCGATGGATCGTCACCCTTGAGTGCAATGGCGATCGCTGGCCCAAACCCCTGAAGTGCACCCCACCAACTAAAGGCCGCCAAGCAGCTCATGCCAAAGCGATGTCGTGCCACATCCGTCGCACGATTATTATCCGAGGACGAGGTGGTTCGCGCCATGACAATCACGATGAGGGTGAAGGTCCAGATCATCCACAGTGCACCCGTCCACGGATTGAGGCGCAACGTGATGATGAGCGTGAGGACTAGCCCCGTCAGGACGAGCAAACTGGGCACCAACAGATCCGCCGTCTCCCCTGACTGTCGCCGGAATACGCGCGGCGGCATGGATTCTCGTAGGAGGTAGAGGAGGCAGAGACCCACGAACAGGAAGCCCAGGCGTGCCGGATAGGTGCTGGGCATGCCGTAACCTGCATATTTCGTATGGTTTTCTTGCACGAAAAAGCAGAGTCGAACCATATCAAGCACGATACCGGTGAGTGCCACGATGACCATCGACCACCCGAAGAAGCGTCCGGAGCGCATGTGCGATTTACTGCCCTTTCGCGCCGTGAAGGACACCATCGCCGAGAGCGGTGCGATTGCTCCCGTGATGATGTGAAGTAAAAGCATCATCAAGAAGATGGAGTTGGCAAAGGAGCTTCCGTAAATGACGGGCTTGTGATGCAAGAACGTTGATAGCACGGCTCACTCCTACTCTGACTGCACATGGCTTACAATGACGGCCTTATGGTGATTTTACCAGCCTAACGTTTGAGTTCAGCGGCGACCTACATCTTTGTATCCACACCAGTATCATTGCTCTTCCGTTGCATGCCGTTATGGGGGTACGGGACTGAAATTGAGTAATACACTTGATTTCGGAACTCGGAGGAGGCGAGTGACGACTTTGCATGGGCACGACATCTGATGTCTGTAACAATATCGCACGCACCCGCCTCTTGTCCCTGCTTCAACTAACGAACTCTCAGGGCTTGGCGTTCGTGAACCTTGCCATAACACTTTCGACTGAAGTTCAGGGGATTCGAGCTGTATCTCAACCAACTTCTACTTCAGGGTGTGAGTATGAAAAAGTCTGCTTCGCCAGTTCATGAAACAGCCCCCCTTCCTTACGCTGCTTACATTGGCATTGATTGGGCAGATCAAAAGCACGATCTTTGCCTGTATGACCCAATCAGTCAACAGTTTGAATTTTCCGTCATTGGCTCCCAACCCGAAGCGATCAATGCCTGGGTCGAAGGATTAAGGAAACGATTTCATGGGCAGTCAATTGCCATCTGTACAGAGCAGAAACGAGGACCGTTGATTTACGCCTTGTGCAAGTACGAGTTTTTGGTCCTACATCCCGTCAATACGCTCCTGGTGGCGAACTATCGTCAAGCGTTTTCTCCCTCTCGTGCCAAGTCAGACCCTACCGATGCTCAAGTTCTGGTAGAACTTTTGCTCAAGCATCGGAATAAACTCAACGTTTGGCAGCCTAGTAGTAGCAAGCTACGGGCACTCCAGCAGATGGTAGAGAATCGACGGATGCTCGTGGCAGAGAAGGTTCGCCTGACAAATCGCCTCACTGCTGCCCTCAAAGGGTATTACCCACAAGTGCTGGACTGGTTTGAGGACAAAGATACTCAGGTCTTCTGTCAGTTTTTGACGCGCTATCCCAGTCTTAAAGCTGCCCAAACTGCTCCCGCAGAAGAACTAGAGACGTTTTTCAAGTCTCATCATGTCGTGCAGACAAAGACCATTGAGCGCCGGCTTGAACAAATTCAACAGGGAGTTGCGTTGACCGATGATGTAGGCATTGTAGAACCACTGCAACTAAGAGTTGCAGCCTTAATCGCCCAGTTGCAGGTTCTTTTACCCAGCATTGCCACCTTCGATGCCAAAATTGGAGAACTGTTTGACTCTCACTCCGATGCTGAGCTATTTAAGGCCCTACCGGGTGCCGGACCGCAGCTTGCACCCCGATTACTGGTAGCGTTCGGGGAAGAGCGTGCACGCTTCCAAAGTGCTCAAGACTTGTTGTGCTACAGCGGCATTGCCCCTGTTAAAGAAAGTAGTGGGCAAAAATCGTGGGTGCATTGGCGCTGGAGTTGCCCCAAATTTCTTAGGCAGACGTTTGTAGAATGGGCATTGCAAACGCGCAAACACTCGTTTTGGGCAGAAGCGTTTTACCAGATGCAACGGCAAAAAGGCAAGACGCACCAGGGTGCGATTCGAGCGTTAGCCTTTAAGTGGATACGCATTGTCTTTCGCTGCTGGCAAGACAAACAGCCCTATGATGAGGTGAAATATTTGATGACATTGAAACGCAAAGGTTCACCGCTCGTACAAAATCTGGCACTCACAGAAGAAATGAAATAAGCGTCAGACAAAATCAGTAAAAGTGTGAAAAGTCGCACTGTATTGAAAACAGAATTGAGTTAGAAAATAAACTCAATCCTGAAATACTTGTGCTGCAATTTTCTTTACAGAGAACCGAAAATAAGAACCTAAGAAAAGACGAAGAAAAGAACACAAATCTAAATTAAAAATCAGTCCTCTTGACTGAGTTGGACTCAGGGCATATTGTTAGCCTGCTGCAACCTCATGGATAACATTCATCACCGCCGAAAGCCTTCTGGATCAGCCAAGTACCGATCGAGATCAGGGTCTTCACTGGCTCGCCATTGCCTATCAATCAGTTCGTACTCCTCGCTCAATTCAGCGCGAATGGTCTCTAACAGAGCATCCACAGCCGCATTGAAACGATCACACTCTTCCTGCCGCCAAGGACCTGGA
Source organism: Myxacorys californica WJT36-NPBG1 (assembly GCA_019359315.1). Classification (GTDB taxonomy): domain Bacteria; phylum Cyanobacteriota; class Cyanobacteriia; order Leptolyngbyales; family Leptolyngbyaceae; genus Myxacorys; species Myxacorys californica. The sequence goes on along the minus strand of JAHHHO010000043.1, from coordinate 23,396 downwards.
TCTGGTGGGTAAGTCCAGTTTAAGGCTGTGTCATGCCACTCGGCTAGAGCACGTATCCTTTCTGAGGTTTGAATGCTCAGCCCCAATGCTTCAGGTTCAATTAGACCAACATCAAATTTAACTCTTGCTGCATCATTGTCACACCAGAACGGTGAATCACAACCCCAATCGTAGAAAAAACGAATTTGGTATTGACGCTCTGTCATGATTAGCTACACCCATTTTTTGCATGAGGGATTGAACAGTTTTGACTACCCAATTCAGACCATGAACCATTAGAACGACAATGCTGGCAAAACTAGCAACTGCCAGGAGAAAAGTCATCTTGCTTAATCCACCAAGCGTTTAGAGGAGATGGGGAACCCAACCCCAATGTTATTCCTCATGTACGTTCGCACGTTAAGTGTCGCAATTCGCAAATTGGTGTCGTTTCTGACAATTTTTAGCATTTTTGCTACGATTTCGCAGGTTAGTGTCGCCAATTAACGCAGTCTTGCTATTCGCAAATTGATGTCGCTAAATTCAAATGCTTTTCGATTCGCAAATTGATGTCGCTTTTTATGTAAGCACCCAGTTTTTGACTGTAAAGGATTGGTTGTAAGGCAGGCGCTCCTTTCAGTCCTCCATCAAAAATATTAGAGACCTCTAACCTCTAGGCTCGCAATTTTCACTCAAGTTTTAGCAATACAAACTTTCAGCCCACCCATTCATGGGAGGCTGATCGCAACCAAGCCAGGCGACGTACGGTCGACAGTCTTCAAACTTTCAGCCCACCCATTCATGGGAGGCTGATCGCGACTCCCAGCGCTAGAATCCTTGTCCTGTAAGCTCTCCAAGCTGCCTTTTGGCAAACCTAGATAAAAAGTACGCTCTCGACTTCCTGGAAAACTTACTTTGGCAAGCCTCAACTGAATGAAAGCTTTACCGCTAGAGGATTTTAGAGTTTTGACGAACCACCCAGGGATTTTGCCCTTGCTTCGGTTTGCCAAAAATGTTTGGAGGACTCCTCCTTGCTCGGAGGCGATTGGGTAGCCGCCACTCCAGTCACATCCTCTGCATCAATTACTTGATGAGATAACGCCCCTGTACCCTCACCTTGTGAAGGCTTGACTCACTTCTGCTGGGTGCGCACCTACGCTACAGTTGAAGAACACTCTCCACAACTACAGCTTCCCATCCCCACACAAATCTCGATTTGAAATCTGCACCAGAATGGCAGTCAGCGAGCGGACAGCTACCAGGGTCGGAAAGTACAGTCGTCTCAGGACGACCAAACTGACCCGCATTTTTCGCAGTTCAGCGGCTCAGAAAGCTTGAACTGCGGCGCTGTTGAATATATTAACTTGTCTAGGTTCGGATGTACTGCAAAGCTGGATTATTTCCTAGCACGAGCATGATAAGCTGCGATCGCGATATCTTTTGCCTGTGCTTGGGGATTGTCGTGGATCGGCTGAAATCCTGTTTCAACGGTCATACCCAGTTGATTTGCTTGATTACAAATCGCGTCAATCAGCCTGTTGTAGCTCCAACGATGAATCGCCTGACGGTACGCTTTGGCGTATTGGTTTTGTGCCGCAACGGAGCCGGGACACCTTTGTTCTGCCTTGGCTTGGATCTCACTGGCGAGTAAGTCTCGCAGATGTTTCAGGTTTGGCACAACGACACTGCCTGCCCCATACGTGCGAGCAAGTTCGATGATCGCTTTCGCTAATAGCCGGTCCACATACTGCCCCAGTTCTGATTCTGAGGGTTGGAACGTTACCCCTCGCTTTTGATGTTTGTGCCGTTCTCGGCTGTTTTGCTGCTGCCCGTGACGGTGACGGTTGAGCAAGCGGTAGTGATCGCCGAGCAAGGTACGAGGTGTTCGGTAAGCCAGCACCTCTCCAGTGCTGCCGTTCACAACCGCGACGCTGACCGGGGTTGCCAGTCCAATTCTGATTCCAACTAAAATTTCGGAATTCCCTTGATAGGGAGCTTTGCTGGGGCGTTCGGGTAGATGCTGCAAGCGCTTGAGCGTCGAGTAATTGCGAGGATCTGGGTTGGCATGAGCCAGCTTCTGAAGGACTTTCGCTACTTTCTCCTGTTGAACTTCTAGCGTGCCTTCTGCACTCATTAAGCGGACATCGAAGGCGCAGTGAAGGGCAAGGTGGTTCACGTTCCAAGGGTCGCCCTTACCCTTACCTTCTCTCCAAGCCAACATCGCTGAACTGAGCGTCAGTAAGCCTGCCGGATACGTCTCCTCATTCGCTTGATAAGCTTGCCAATCCTCGAGAAAGCGGTGGAAGAAGGGCAGTTGACGTTGATCGCACGCTAACTGAAAGGGATACTCTTTACAGGTTTTGAACCATGCCTGGAGGGTTGGATCGGCTGCCTTAAGATACTTATCGACACCATTAAAGCTGACGCTGATTCTGCCTTTTGCGGTCTTACGCCAATAGATGTCTATCGCACTGCCATAGAGAATGGGATAAGGCAACGATGCGGGACGGGTAAGCAGTTTGACTTGCCAGTCCCTGGCTTGAGCAACGCTCGCCGGAATCTGCTGCGTCGCGATCTCCAATGTCTCGAGAAACTCTTCCCCCGTTAAGTCCCGTCCCTTGGGGAGACGCGCTTGGAGTTGAGCTTCCAATTGCTCAACTTCTTTCTGTTTTTGATGAATGCGATGGGCGAATTTCTCCGGGTCTTCTTCAGTCTCAGGAATTTTGCCACCACTTTTAATCAGATGCGCGATCGCACATCGAGTCAGGGAGTCGTCGGTACCCTCATAAGTTTCAAATAAACGAGTTAGCAAACTGGCAGGGTTGGAAGAGTGGCTCTGCGATCGTACCTGCTGGCGCTTTTGTGAGGTTGGATGAGACTCGGCACTCAGTTGCCTGAGAATCGCTTGTGCTTGCTGTTGGAGCCCTTCAAGCGTGGAGTTGCTTAGTTCCAGGAGTTCCGCATCACTTTTAACCACATTCAACCAGCGCTGCTTGCCATCGAGGCGATGACGGCGGCTCTGCTGAAGTGATAACCATGACTCGTAGGTGTACGTCACCATCAGGCTGGCAGAGGCGTAGAAGCGTCCAGGTTGACCTGGATAAGTGGCTTTAAGCGGATCACAAAGTGCTTGAACTGCCCGAGTTGGGAGGGTGCCTCTGCGTTGCCAGATTTCAAAGTTTGGATGCTGGCTGACTTGCTTGATCAGGTCATTAACCAGGGGAGTATTGCTGCTAGCCATGAGGTGCTAGAGGTGACGACGGACTGGTTCAGCTGCAATTAGGCGACAGTGAATAGTGATGATACTCATAGCTCGCAAGGCTCCACCATGACGGCTGCTAGAAAAATTTGAGGCGTGTTAGAAAGTAGTTCTTGCGTACTGTTATTCTATGCGGGTATCATACCGGAAAAATTGTCAGAATGGCAATCTAATTGGTATGGCACTTGCTCCTCGAATCCCCTCTCCGACACACTGGTATGCGTTACAGCTGTATCTGCAATGGGCGCACGACGAATTGATGGAACTTGAGGAGTTTTTGCGGATTTGGGATGTATCCCGGGAGGAGTTAGCGTTCATCTGCGACTGCTCCCTCACCACAGTCAATCATTGGTTTTCACAGGGAGAGCACCGCAGATTTCCCAGTGAGAAGCATCAACAGAAGCTGGCGCTAGCCCATCATATTTGGGTAACGCTCGAGTCGGAGCCAGAATATTTACAGAGGTTGCGACAGATGTATCACACGAAACAGCGGCGAAGGCAGGAAAAATAGGAACTTGCCGTCTGGCAAGTTTTTCTTGTCAGACGAATTAGTTCAAGTGTACTTTAACTTGTGGTCTATGGTTGCAGAAGCGCAATCCTTAGATTGATCGCGGGCTGCAAGAGATAAAACACTTGAATGAGAAGCTGTGAATATGCATGCACCAAAAGCCCTTCCCTCGATCTGGGTCACTGGGTTGTCTCGGTTAATGGCGGATGAAATGCAGTGTGCTTGGTCGGTTTGGTTTCGGACATACTTTCGATATGAAAAGCTCAATACAAATTTTGATTCTGCTAAATGGAGCGCTAGCCATCGGACTTTAGTGAACGAGCGCGTCAACATGTTGGAAGCAGAAGGGTATACCGTTTATGTTGAAGGGGAAAATCGATTTGAGGTATTGGGCAGAGAGTATTTGGTTAAAGTGGCTGGCAAGCCAGACATCATTGCGCTTAAAGATGGTCATGCTTGGGTTGAAGATTGCAAGACTGGGCAAAGAAAAAATTCCGACCTTTACCAAATGCTGATTTATTTACTATTGCTTCCCGTGAGCTTAGCTCCCTGTCAAGGGCTTTCCCTGCAAGGTCGATTGATTTACCGGGATGAGGTTGTGGAGATTCGGGCAACTCAAGTGAATCAGGATTTTCGGGCACAATTTCGCGCCGCGATCGCCATCCTTAGCAGTACAACTCCTCCACGCAAGGTTCCCAGCTTCCAAGAATGTCGGTTCTGTGATATCTCGGCTCAATATTGTTTAGAGCGTGTGGACCATGAAAATCCACACACCTCTTCGGAACATGGCTTGTTTTAGCGCTGGAAAGAAATTCCCTTCCAGCGTAACCCTTTATTCAAATACACATTTAGTTTGATAACACTGGAACTGTAGCGGCTGGTGAGTTCTCAACAGTTGCTGTTTTTGCTGGTTCTAGGATGAAGTATCCCTCGATCGCAGAAGCTTCCGGTAGTGCTGCAACTTTGTGTTCAAATTCGGTGGGGGTCAGCTTGTGAGTTGCGAGCATATCGTACTGAGCCACATATCCCTCAAATACATTGCTGCGAGCAACCAGTTTTCTCAGGGATGGAATTATCATCGTTTGTTCTTTTTCCAATCCAACTCCAACATTCTTGTTTAAACCCGAACCGCTATGAATCATAGGAATCCAGCCCTTCGAGTACCAGGATTCATCCAACTTGCGCCGCAAGTCGTCAATCCAGCCGTAGCTCTTAACATCTTCATTCGTAAAATCTAGCCAACCAACCAATTCAGTCACCGCAACTGCATCGACAAAATCACTGGCTAAGAACCGCTCTGGATACTCACCGATCAAGATGTCCTTGGCAATTCGTCGCCCCTGAGTTTGCCAAATCTGATTGGCTTCTTGGACTTCATGCTGGGCGACATCTGGCATTCCTAACTCAGCTGTACAACGGACCTGAGCCAGTGCAGTTAGCGCGAAATACTCCTCGTATGCCATCGCTGTTTCGATCGTCTTTGCATTTAACAACAACTCGCGATACCGCATATTGATTTCCGAAAGCGATTGTCGTGAATTATGCAGAATCGTATGACGATGCTGGGCAGGAGTTTTATCTAATTTCATCAGGGCGTCAAGTGCCGCAAACAGTTTGGCGCGTTCACTACTTGCCAAAAAATGCTGAATGTCTTGGATGTCTTTCTGAATACTTTTGAGCTTGTCATCAATCTTATTCAACTTGTTGTTGATTGCGATAAAACCAACGCTGCTGACGACTAAACCTAACCCGGATAGAACAGCAGTGCCTGTAGCAATTTGAAGAACTTGTTGCGTGGTTTGTGACAAGCTTCCAACCTGGGTTGAGAGTTGTGTGAGTAAGACGCTATTGTGTTGCACAGCATCTTTCAAATTCGCCATCTGCATACTGTTGATAATGCCAGGAATGAAGTTGAGCCCTGGAACAAAGTTGAGAAGTTGGGAACTGGCTGGGAGGAGATGTCGCACAATTTGTCCGGCATGTTCGGTTCCGGCTGCCCACCGAATGACTCCACCATAAATCTTGTATTGCCCAGTTGCTATTCCCATCCACACATCTGGTGGGATCATTCGAGTGACTTCCCAGCCTGGAAACACCATAATCTTACCCTCAAGAAATCGTTAGTGTGGAACATGAAAAGTGTTCACGAAAGCTAGTGTTCCTTGGAAGGTGCGATCTCTAACCCATCAAACGTTGAGGATGAGTCCCGTTCAGTCTGCCCAGTCTTTACATAGGGTTTCTGCTTGTTGGATGACGGTCTGAGTAGCTTTTTCTTGCTTATCCGGGGGGTAGCCGTATTTGCGCAGGAGGCGTTTGACGATCGTTCTGAGTTTGGCTCTGACAGTTTCCCGTTCGGTCCAATCGATCGAAACATTGCGGCGAACGGCTTCCACTAGCTCACGGGCGATCGTTCTCAGGGTTTCATCTCCCAATACTTGAACGGCGCTGTCATTGACTTCCAGAGCATCGTAGAAGGCAAGTTCGTCTTCGCTCAGTCCCAAATCTTCGCCGCGTCGGTTGGCTTCTCGCATCTCTTCGGCGAGTTTGATCAGTTCTTGAATCACCTGGGCGGATTCGATCGAACGGTTTTGATAGCGTTTGATGGTGTTCTCTAGCATCTCGGAGAAGTGGCGAGACTGCACGACATTGCGACGCGATCGAGTTCTGATCTCGTCATTGAGCAGTTTTCGTAAAACTTCAAGTGCCAGGTTCTTCTGAGGCAGGTCGCGGACTTCGGCAAGGAATTGGTCGGAGAGGATAGAGATTTCCGGTTTGTCGAGTCCGGCAGTGGCGAAGATGTCGATCACCTGATCTGAGGCAACGGCACGGGTGACGATCTGGCGTACGGCAGCATCTAGGTCAGCTTTGCTCTTACCGCCTTCAACAGTGTGTTTAGAGAGGGTCGCTTTGATTGCCTGAAAGAAGCCCACTTCTTCTTGGATGGCGATCGCTTTATCTTCGGTGGCGCAGAGGGCATAGGCTTTGGAGAGTTTTGTTACCTCTTGAATGTATTGCTGCACGCCGTCTTTGGATTCTGGACGCAGAATCCAGTCGGTGGCTTCACAGAGGATGGTGAGGCGTTCTGGCGGGGTGCCGGTGGAGAAGCGGGAGTAATCGTAGCCGTGAAACATTGCCTTGACGACTTCGTACTTCTCCTGCATCAGGGCAACAGCTTTTTCGATCAAAATGCCCGTTTCGCCGCGATCGCCTTCGGTATAGTCCCTCAAGGCGTTCTTCGGGTCTTCCGCGATTCCGAGGTAGTCTACGACTAAGCCGCCGGGTTTGGAGCCAAAGACGCGATTGACGCGAGCGATCGCCTGCATCAGGTTGTGCCCTCTCATCGGCTTATCGATATACATGGTGTGGAGGCAGGGGGTATCGAAGCCAGTGAGCCACATGTCCCGGACGATCACCAGTTTGAGCGGGTCGTTGGGATCACGCAAACGGTTAGCGATCGCATCTCGTGCTTTTTTGGAACGGATGTGGAAACGGAAGTTTTCTGGATCGGAGGCGCTACCCGTCATGATGACTTTGAGGCTGCCCTGTTTGTCGTCTTCGTGGTGCCAGTCGGGACGGAGTTGGATGATCTGGTTGTAGAGGTCTACGCAAATGCGGCGGCTCATGCAGACAATCATGCCTTTGCCGTCCATTGCGGTGAGACGGTTCTCGAAGTGCTGGATGATGTCGTTGGTAATCTGAGCCAATCGCTTCTCGGTGCCCACCATTGCCTCAAGCTGTGCCCACTTGGACTTGAGCTTTTCTTTGGTGGACTGCTCCTCACCTTCCGTGACATCCTCAAATTCGGGGTCAATGTAGGGCTTTTCAGACTCCTCTAGATTAATCTTGGCGAGGCGAGCTTCGTAGAAGATTTTGACGGTGGCTTTGTCGTCTACTGCCCGTTGGATGTCGTAGATGTCGATGTAGTCGCCGAAGATTTGTTTGGTGTTCTTGTCAGTGGTTTCGATCGGGGTGCTGGTGAAGCCGATGGAGGCGTTAGGCAGGGCATCGCGCAGGTATTTGGCGATAACCATAGGCGGTGTAGGCTCCTTCTTGCCCCGGTTCTTTGTCCTTGGTTTTGACGACTCGCGCCGACAGTCCGTATTGAGAACGGTGGGCTTCGTCTGCGATGAAGATAATGTTGCAGCGCTCGCTCAGCATCTCGTGCTCTCCGTCCCAAGCGTTGGGACAAAATTTCTGGATGGTGGTGGAGGCAACCTAAAGCTTGGTTTTGAGATCAACTCAATCTTTTTCTAGAGATTCAGCTTCGTCTCATCAAGATTAGCCTCGAAGAGCTTTAAGAAACTCCATAACTATTCTATAAGCAGGCTCATAAGCTTGAAAGGCTTGTTCATGGGGTTGAAGTTCTCCATGTAGCAAAGCGTTGCGCATTGCGTAAATAATTTCAATTAATGCACAAAAAAGATGTTCAGCGGTACATCGAAATTCTATATCGCCGGCAGTAATTATTTCTGACCTGGCGGCAAATAGATCAGTCATGGGGCGGGGATTGCAAAGTCTATAAAGTGCCAGAAGTTTGTCCCGTTGAGTGACGCTTAGTGTGACAAAATCAGGATGATTCTGTAATTCTTCAATATTGTACTTATCTTGTTCGATATCGCACTTCCTTTGAGTTGTATTGGCAATTGACCAAATACTGCTCTTCCACTTGCCAGATGCTTTATCAACATGATAGTGAAATCTATTAAATTCTATAGATTGTGGAGTGAGTGCTTCTCTCCCTAAAAAGACGGATCGAAATGAAATTCTTTCAAGCACATCATCTTTAGTAACCTCTATATGGAAATTGTCAAGACGAACATGTAGATCTCTAATGAGCAACTTGAATTTCTGAGCGGATTCATCATCAGGTAAATGGTTACCATTATCATCCACTCTAATGGGTTGGATGAGTGGCATGATCGTACTTCGAACATGATTTGGTCGGTTTTTAACAAAGTGTAAACCATCGGCATCTCTTCTTTGATTAGAGGCTTCACGGTACCAAGCATTAAATGATGCCCAAGCTTTGACGAAAGGACCGATATAATCAATCTCAGCACGGTCTAACCATAGGCGAGCACTTTCTGGTAATTGAGGCATAGTTCAATCCTCCGCCTCGTCAAGAAATTGAATAGCTGCTGCCTCACTTTGCTCAATGGCGATTTCGACAGCACGCTTAGAGGTTTGAAGCAATTCGTCAGCTTTCCTTCGTGCTATTCGAGCGTTTGAAATAGCATTACACACTGCTGTTTCGGTATTTGAATCTGGAGGAGAAAAGGGTAACGTAAGAAGATTTTTTTCTGAGATCGCTGGATACATACTGGCACTAGTATGAAGATCCATAAGCTCACAAAAAATAGGCATTCGGAGATAGGTCAATAAAACCTCAGGGTTAACACATTTTGGACAAAGCACTACAAATCCAGACGAACAAACAAAACCTTCCTGATGGTTTTCGATTAAAGCAGAGAGTCGTCGAATTGGTCGAACTGTAGAAGTTATTACGTCACCAGAAAAAACGTGCCAAGCAGCGCGGCTAGGAGCCTCTGAACGCTCCATTTGAATACTTGTTGTCGTTCCCTCATTTGTAAGGTCACTAATCTCTATATAGTTAAATTCACCTGGTATTGTAGAATCAAACTTTTCACGACGGACATGGGCTACATCTCCAATTTTCAGACCCTCTCGTCCTAAAATGCCGATAAGTTCCTTTATACGAGGTGCGAAATATTCAGAATCGAGGCGACCTGTTTCTCGTACAAGCCGTGCTTTAGCTGTGTAAGCTAACGGCAAAGGGGGCGACCATTCATTAAGACCAATGCTATCAGCCAAATATGTTTCAGCGCTGCTTTGATGTGTGAAAGAGAGATGGCGAAGTTCAATTGCTTTTTGAAAGTAATTTCTTACCTTATCTTGAAATGTTAAGCTTAGTCTCGGGATAGGTAACTTACGCGCATCGACAAGTCCTAAATGTTCTTGCACATTTCCTTGAAACTCGGCATCCATTAGTGCCATACCGAGAGAAGAACAAAGAAAAGCAACAATATACTCTTCATGAAAGAGCTTGCGTCCATGTTGTGAAAGCTTAATAGCTACTGTATCTTGGCTAACGTTACAACTTGGCAAGGTAATTAACGCAGCAGCGGGGTAAGCAGTTTTGGATATTACTATATCTCCTTTCGCTAATGTTGTTGCTGACTCTTTCAAATTAGCTTCATCGCTTATCCATGCTGTAGTGTTTTCATTGATGAGTCCGTTCTTAATGTCTCCAACTCGAATAAAAGGAACTCCATCTCCAGGTTCAGTGTAAGTATCTGCCTTGATATCGAAGATTCCTTTCCTAAGAACTGATGTTATTTCTCCAAGTCGCTCAATATCTCTCTGTTCAATATAAGATCTAGCTCTAACTGCCGCTTTGCAAAAATATTTTGCATCGAGTCTTAGTTTCTCTGACCGTTCAAAAACAGCACTCTTTGCCATCACTGTTACATCTAGCCCCTTCAATAGCTCTGAAAACCGAGTACTATCGAAAGGGCTTATTGAAAAAAACTTAGATTCTCTTTCTTCGCAAATTCAATAAATGCCTCAGCAATACCATTTTGCGTAAGTCCCTCATGATTAAAGAGATCATGCGCGACAATAAAATGTCCATGCTTGTCACGTTTAAGTATGCCATTCTCTTCAAGATAGTTTTTTTGACCCCGGTTATTTACCGGCTCAACACGCTGTGTAGCGAAGAAGATATCGTAGTCCTGAACTTCAGGGCAAAGCGGTCCAGCGGATAGATTGCTATTCCATTTCTGAACAAACAGAACACTTGTCTTTGTGCCTGTATGGGGCTTGAAAGAATTTGGATGGAGACCAACCACCGCGAGAATACGGCATCGATCCATGATAAACTCGCGAACACATTTCTCGCTTGCGTTATTAAAGCGACCTTGGGGCAGAACAATTGCCATACGACCACCTGGTTTGAGGAAATCTAGATTTCGCTCGATGAAAAGAAGATCGCGTCCAACGGCTTTTTCAAGTTTGCCATTTTCTTTGTGCGCAAGGTCATAGGGGGCAAGCATGTCGCTTTGCTTAATATCACCGGCAAAGGGAGGATTTGCCATCAGTACATCAAATTGAAAGTTTCTATAATCCTTATCACGCACCTTCTCTCGAATTTTACGGAGGCGTGAGAACCCAGGACCGTAGGTATCATTCCAATCGTCCTGCTTGACTGTCTCATCCCACTTCATCCAGTCAAGTGTGTTGAGATGCAGCACATTAGTTTCTCCATCGCCTGCAATGAGATTCAAACAACGAGCAACTCTCACACTTTTTTCATCAAAATCAATAGCAAAAACTTTCTCCTTTACATAATCAATGCAGCGCTCCGGTTTCTTCTCCATTGTGAATAGATGAGACTTTGGAAGCCCTAAATCCTCAATGATCTGTTGCCAAACATGAAACATTGAGTGCACTGTAAAACCAGCAGATCCACAAGCAGTATCGATGACAGTTTCGTGTTCCTCTGGGTTAAGCATTTTGACACACATATCAATGACCCATCGAGGAGTGAAGTACTGCCCCTTTTCACCTTTGGCTGACTTGTTTACTAAGTATTCGAAAGCATCATCAATGACATCCAAGTTAGAATTAAAAAGTTTCCACTCCTCTAGGGAGCCAACACAAACTTGGAGATGATCAGCTGATAGCTTAATACGATCATCATCTGGGAAAACGCCATGCCATTTTCTGCGTGCCTCGTCAAAAAGTGCCTGAATTGCTTCTTTTAGCTGAGCCGCTGTATTGTTATTTCGAAAACGTAGATACTTGTAAGATCCGCGATAGCAAGCCATCTCATCATAGAGCTTCGTGAAAATGAGCTTAAAAACTTCCTCAAAGACATCAACACCAGCATTTGCTAGAACTTCATCCTCGAGGTCCACGATAAGATCGCGTAGGGAGCGCGCTTTTTCTCCCTCAGTCTCGCGTTTTTCTTCCTTTTCAAGAAGAGTATCAATAGTCCAGGGCTGGCCTGCAATATCTTCGATAGTCTGATTTACCGCTGGAAGCTCAGGTAGCTCGACAAAGTAGTTCGGGTTTTTTCTATGCCAAACTATTGTCTGGATGCCGTCACTCCAAAGTGCAAGGGGTGCACCAGTAGCATGGGTATAGGAACGTAGCTGTTCCTTACCATCCTTTAAGTTAACTTGCTTAACTTCAACAATCGCAAACGGAACTGTCGGACGGTCAGCGTCGAAGATAACTATATCAGCTCTTTTTGAAGTATCTCGACCAAAGGTTATTGGATATTCAACAGCTAAACGTTTAAGAGGATAGCCATATTTTTTTATTAGGCGATAGATCCAAAGTTGACGAACTGCTTCTTCCGGTTTGGCAAGGACATCTTTCTTTCTTACAGGGCAATGAAAATAGAGACGATTATTTTTCTCGACAAGTAGGGACTCAAGATCAACAAGTTCTGGACTGTTTTCCATTGATTTGACTAATTGTTCTGTCCCTGCTGTAGCAAGTACCTCAATGATTTTCATACTGTTTTCCTTGCTATTCCTAATTCCGTTTCTGAGCAACTTTGGGTGCCACGAAGGTGGATTTGCCAGGACGTAGTCTGCCTTCAAATCCTTGTGCAAGTCATTGGTGAAACTATCTGCTTGGCGATCGCCAATATTGCTATCAATTCCCCGAATCGCCAGGTCCATCAAACACAGTCGCCGCGTGGTTGGATTCGGCTCCTGTCCATAGATGGCAATATCGCCCTTGCGTCCCCCGTGTGCCTCCACAAACTTCTCCGACTGTACAAACATACCGCCTGAGCCACAGCAGGGGTCATAGATCCGCCCTTTGTACGGCTCAATCATGGCAACCAGCAGCTTCACCACCGACTGCGGCGTATAGAACTCCCCACCGCCCTTGCCTTCCTTCTCGGCAAACTGTCCCAGGAAATACTCATACACCCGCCCCAGAATGTCCTTCGAGCGGCTGGCTGAATCCCCCAAGCCAATCTTGCTGATCAGATCAATCAGTTCCCCCAACCGCTGCTTATCCAGATCCGGTCGGGCATACTGCATCGGCAACACGCCCTTCAGGCGTGGGTTTTCCTTCTCGATCGCTAGCATCGCCTCATCAATCAGCTTGCCGATCGTCGGTTGCTTCGCGTTCGCCTGAATATGCGACCAGCGCGCCTCCTTCGGCACCCAAAAGACATTCATCCCCAAATACTCATCTCGGTCTTCCGGATCGGTGTAGTCCGTCTCTTGCCTCTTCTCTAGGTCATCGTAGAGTTCCTGAAACGCATCAGAGATGTATTTGAGGAAAATCAGCCCTAAAGCGACGTGCTTATATTTGGCAGCATCCATGTGACCGCGCATTTTATCTGCCGCAGCCCAAAGCGTTTGCTCAAATCCCAGGTTTGACCCATTGCCATTGTTGCCGTTCGTTTCTTTTGCTCGCGCTCTCGCCATATCTACAGCCTTATGATGCTCATCGGCTAGCTTCGACCCGTTGTTCAGCAGAAGCCAGCAGAGAGATTATAGTCGTCTCGTAGCCTAACTCAACCTTTTTCGTAGGCTGCTGAAATCTGGTAAGCCTCATACTAAACATTCGGAATATCAAGTTTTTGGCTTGCAATTAGAGCCGGATCAAGCTTGCAGCGTTTTCAAGTCTGCCATTACTGAGTTGATGCCCAACTTCAGTGCTAAATCATAAATCTGGTGGTCTTCATTCTCGGAGATAGGCTCCGGCAAGTGCTTGATCTTGAATAGGTAATCCGGGTCGGAATACTGCACGGACTTCGATTCCAACATATGTTTCCACCAAATGCCGCGATCGGTGAAGGCAATGCCATCCTTGCCGTTGTTCCAAAGACTCATGTCTATCACCGCCAGAATTCTTTCATCGCGATCAACTGACGCAAAGTCAAACAGTACATTCGTCAATTTATCTAGTGGAATATCTGGAGCAACATAAGCCTCGTTGAACTCCTCCCGATAATCACTCAAGTACTGCTTAAACGTCGCAATGAGAGGATGTTCCGACTGATCCATGACGGTATACAGCAGAGGTTCCACCTGACGGATTATTTTGGGCATCGCATCTTGACCCTTTAGAAATTGCCAAACCCCTAATCCCACACCAAACGCCACTAAAGCTGCTCCGCCTGTCATCACACCGATTCCACCCATTGTTGCCATCGCCGTACTCATGGCAGCTGCACCCGATAGACTTCCTGCGGCTCCAAAAGTACTCACGGCTGCCCAAGCTGCTCCAACCGCTGCGGCACTGGCAACGGTTCCCGTTGTGGCTGCGATTCCCAAATTCCTCAGTTCCCTGCCATCCATACCTGCAACCAAACTAATCGAAACCAAGGCAGCTGCACCGACTAATGCCGCTCCACCAGTTGCAACTGCCAATCCGCCTAGCATCCCTAGCCCACCTGCTGCAACTGATCCACCACCTAGTGCTGCCAGTGTTGCGTTGGTAGCTGCTGCTCCTGTGAGAGAGCTGATGGCAGTTCCCGTGCCAGCTGTCACGCCCGTTGCACCAAACACCTGCGTTAACGTCGGAATAAAGTTCGCCGCCAGTTTCGTTGTCTGCTTCCCAGTTTTGAGATACTGCTGTAAATCCGCTTCAACCGCGCCTTCGTCTTGCTTAAAGAATTGCTGGCGAGCCAATCGATAAATCGTCTTGCATTCCGGGGAGATATCCGAAAAGTAGACTAACGAGTCTAGTGAGCCAAGGGTATATTCATCCTCAACTTTTTGCCCCAAACGTGCCTGGTTATAAACCGTCAGGTATTTCTGCTGAGCCTCTCCAACATAATCGCTGCGCCGAATCAGTGTCATGATCACCTCATCTACGGTGAAGGCTCGGGTCTGAGCACTTGCGATCGCATACCGTTGCTTCAATGCGAGTGGCAGTTGAATGTTTTGCACGATTGCATCGACCGCAGTCAAATCATCAAAATCGTCAGGGCTAGGCAAGGGTTCATTGGCTCGCACGTACTGATACAGCCCCTTCAAGCGCAGTTTCTTTTCATCCGGCAAGTCTGAAGCGGCAGTGGTTTCCTCAATCTGTTTTTGCAGGGCAATTAACCGGGAATTTTGACTCCCCAGGCGATAGCGATCACGAATGACTTGACCGTTTGGATTCTTCTCTAATTCTGGTGCACCCGCCACAACAATGTCCAGAATGTCCTGAGCATGGCTATCCACAATCCAATTTCCTGCCTTGATTTGAGTGTAGGCGTCCTGACATCGATCGCGGGTTCCTGCCATCAAGGAAGCCGATGTAAGGGCAGCACTGATTGCGGTGTCGAAGTCGATCGACGAGTCGTAAAGGGTATGCACAACAACAGTTGCGTTTTTTCCATCCAAAGCTGCCTGTTTGACGGTCAGCTTGACACCCTCACTACAGCCAGCCGGAATTTTCAATATCTCTGTCTTGCCAGACTTAAAGGTAACTGGTTGCTTCCCGCCTTTCTGAGCAAGTTTGTCTCCAATGAAAACATGGTACAACTCGGAGCCTGAAGCGTCTGCGCCAGTGCTAGTATCCGCAAGCGCAGCCTTGGGAAGGACCATCTCTCGGCTCCAGAAACCAATCGTACCCGCAAGCAAAAGCTGGATGAATTGACGACGATCGAGACTCAATGAGGCGTTAGGCGATCGATTCACAGTAGTCATAGAACAGAATTGACAACTTCTTGTAGAGAGTTCCCATCTGCTATAAGGCAAGCACTAGATTTCACTGCGATTGGTTTCCAGTTTCACCCATGACACTGCCTCAATTTGAAGCTGAGGCGTGTCCTAACCGAGTCTCATTCAACCTTGATCTATTGAACTTCTCCGATACTGTCTTTCGGTTTCGTCTCCGCCAATTGCTCATCGAGCGACTCCGCATTCATCAAGCCGCACTAGCTCCCTGTGATCGCTAATACTCAACCATTTTTCTTGCTTCTCTCCTGGTATTTCACCATCGATGTAAAGCGCATTCCACAGTGATGACATTTCCCATCTGTCCATAATGCCGGAATCTGGAAGGGGCGCTTACAACTGGGGCATCGTTCCAAAAAGCGCAAGTTGTGATGTGGACAAACCGCAACCACATCCTTGTACTGCCATTCCATCCGATGACAGGGTACCTCAGAGTAGCAAGCTCCACACAGTCGAATTGGGCGAGGTTGTAACGTCATTCCTCGGTGAGGCAACATCGCTTGAAAGCGCGAGGAATCTAGATTGATGAGGTGCGCGATCACCCCCAACTCCTCTTCAGTTGGAAACGGATTGAAGTAGAGCTTTTCCCAACGCGCTGTCACTGCACCGATGCCTGCTGCTTGTCCGAGCGAATAAGCTGAAGGCAGGCTATTTGCCTTGAAGCGCCTCAACCGTCCTAGGTAGTGACTGATACTCTCATGCTCCAGGGGTTCCACATAACCGAGTCGAGGCGCATTCTCGTCAGGCTGGTTCATCGCAAGCTATCCCTTAAAAAAATCTATTTCAACCCCCACCCAACTCACGGTTTCTTCTCGCCTCTGGAGGGATATAGGGTTTGCCATACCGGTTGGCAATGTTGCACAGAATTGCCTCATCCACCTTCCCATACCCCTTCTTGAGCGAATGTAATACCGCCTTTGTCAAAATCTTGATCACAATCCCCATGTGGGCTTGAGTACTGGCTGCCAAAATCTCAAATAGCCTGCCTTCTGACAAGTTAGAAGCTTGCGGCAGCGCCAGAATGTCGTGCTCGATCGTCCTTAGAGTCTTCTGGAAGTCTTCATAGTCCAGTCGATCGAATTCAAACAACGTTGGAAAGCAGGTCAACAAATCGAAATTTTGCAAGCTGTTGTCGAGGTCTTGACTCCCGATGAGAACGATCGGCACGCCTGACTCCTCATACAGCTGTTTCAGGTCAAACAACGCTTCCCGTTGCAGATTATCGGCATTGTCAATCAGCAGAAGCTCAATTTCGAAGAGTTCAAGACATCCAGCTAATCGAGCACGCAAGTCTTGTCGTTTTCCCCGTGGAGCCGCATGGTTAATGTCTTTGAGAATTTGTGAAAAGAGCCGCTTAGAACTGGAATTTGTCCAGGCTTTAACATAGGAAACCCGTTTCCTATCCTCTTCTCGATAATGTACGGACGATCGACTCTTGCCAGCTTCTCTCGGTCCAATTATCCGTCCGCAGTGCTTCAGTAATCGCAATTCGTCCAACCAGCGGAAACATTGTGAGGCGCGATCGGTCGGAATAAAAGCCGTCTTGAACAGTTCCTCGATCGCTGCCGTTTTGACCAGGACATCAGTTAAGTCAAGCTGAGGAGCAAGAATCTCTACCGGAATCTGGATCGCACGCTGAGATTGTGCCATATCCTACCAAATTCTCTTCAGTGTTTGATTTTTGGGAACCACGATTGGATGTCGTTCTTCGGCTGGAGAGTTAGAAATATCAGGTTCAACGGGTTGTGGAGGAGAAACCGGAGACGGGGGTTTCATCTGCTCAGGAGTCACCCTTTCTGGCAACAGTTCCATCGATTCAGCAGGGCTGACAGATTTGCCTGCCTGTTCTTTCCGTAATTCAACGACTTTCGAGTTTTGCTTGCTTTTGCCACGCAGTTTCTTCTGCTCAGTTCGTTGTCGCTCTTTTTTCTCCTGCTTGCGCTGCTCTGCACGTTTTTGCCGCTGATCCAGCGCTAGGAGACTACCATAACTGGAATGTTTCCGCTTGGCAGTGCTTCGCAGTTTGTTCAGTTGTTTTAGCTCCTCCAGGCTCAAATCCTGCGTGTCCATGTTAATGGCGTGAGCAAAGCCGATAAACTCCTCTGCCTCATCCTCACCCGTTGCTTGGCGGTAGACATACAACGTCAAAATGTGGTCAGGGTCGTACCTTAAGGTCACATACTCGCCCTTCAACGATCGCAGCTCTTCACAGCGGTAAGTGAGGGTTTCAAAGTAAACGGACCCATGCGCCTGAACTACGCGTTGCTCCGCTTTCATCAAGCAGAGGTCTAAGTCGTGTTCAGCCAACGGCTCAGGCAGTTTGTTACCCATGCCTTTCAACCAGCGTTCAAAACGAGTATCGCGTGGGTCTTTCGGATAAGGCTCATGATTATAGTCGCGAAAGAAGTAAACCGCTAAGATTAGGTCGAGATCCTCAAGAGTGAGACAAGCTTCCTTTTCTGCCCGTTCTGCGCCACCCTCCTCCTTGGAGATGTATCCCGGCAGGGGAGCTAAAACCTTAGTATTGATCGTGTTGAAGATCCGCTCGACAATGCCCCCTTGAATCGGACGATTTCGTAGTTCACACTGAAACCCCAGCTTTTTCCCAATGGCTTGGATAAGCTTGGAGCGACTCAAGTCTTTGCCCCCATCGGTGAAGAAGTATCGGAGCGGTGCGCCATAAATATTCGATTTAGTTAAAACTTCCTCAAGCTCATACTCGGGTGAGTACTGCTTGGGCAAGATTGCATGTCTGAGCGTTAGCGCAACTTCATGCGCTCCCGGCTGTTTGTGCCACAAGTGATAGCCAATGACGCAGCTTGAGAAGGTATCAACAACCGTCGTAAGCCAAGGTCTCCATGACAGGAGCTTGCCCACTTTATCTACTATCCGAATATCAAGCTCTGTGTGGTCACACTGAACGATCTGGTTGCTGAAATCCGCTTTGAGCAATTTCCCATCCCGCGTTTCCACCGCCAGCCATGAGCCTGAACCCGGATTGCGGATTTTCTGCCTCCGTTTCCGACGTTCGACCAGGGGTTTCAAAATTCGATAAATCGTTGCTGGGTGGGGATAGTCGCCTTCTTCATGCCGCAAATCGATCACAGCATGGCGTTGGACTTCGCGTACCACATCGGCAGGCTTGAGCGGATGCTTATCCTTCAGGCTTTTCTCGTAAACCTCGCGGATGTAGTTCACCCAATAGTCGTGGATGCGATGCTGTCCTTTATCGGAACGCTCAACCCCAACCGTTTCGCGTAACTGATCCTCGTTATATTGATTCAGTAATCGCTCGACCTGACGAGTCGAGATATCTAGAGTTTTGGTCACCGCTTGCTTCCGCTCCGTCTTCACCTTTCGGTTAGGCGACTCTGCTAGCCACTGAATGAGGCGAAACCTTAGTTTGTCAGGATCGGACGATTCAATCAAGATTTGGGATGGGTCTATATCGAAGGCACGATCGCTCAACAAAACCGCATCGAAGATTTGTGAGTCGGAATCTAAACAAGCAACTTGGCTTTCGTCCATCGGAGATTGCCGTATTTCTAGTGTTAGTGGTAAAAAAGTACCATTATCTCCTTGACATGGCTAGATGCTGGGACATGAAATTTGTGAGTCATGTCCCAGAGCTACACGAAGGCAAATGCTTATAAGGTGTGCAACGCTCGGATCAGAAAAAAGGTTCATCAAGGGATGAACCTACAATTTGCAGAGGCAGCTTTAAGCAGAAATGACATTTATTTAGTTTGCATTCACAGTGACAGGACAACTCACTATGAAGAGTCTGTGAACGATAAATTGTCGATTTGAATCGGCGGCGGAGACAGGGACTACTAAGAATACTCTTATTCCATTTCCACTGAATAAACATGGACGACCAACAATCCATCAGTCGGTCTGGGCTCTTCATGGGTACTAGCTTCCACCTCAACAGAAACGCTCGATTTGTCTCACAGAACATTCGAGATTTGGGTGGAAAGTTTCAAATCAAGATGATGGAACAGACGAATGCTCCCATTCCCTGTCGAGAGGGATTTGCGTTTGAGTATTTGGATGCAATGGATCAGCAGCTTCATTGGGGCGGCGAAGTTCAGGTTGACGTTTTAGGAGTGAATGGAAAAAACTCCCCTGATATTCAGATTCGCGATCGTTTCTCTGGCAAACTCATTCGAGAACAACAGCACAAGCGCAGCGCAGGACTGGCAGACAATGCTGCAAAGAGTGGTAGATACGGAGATCAGAACATTAGAACCCCTAAACAGCAGGCTCAACCCTCTAAAAATCCGAAGGTTCAAGAGTCCAATGTTTCTGCCAAACAAGTTTCGGAAGGCGCAAAACGTCCTCTCAAAGCAATTCGAGAGTATCAAGTTAAGAGTGCGATCGCAGAAATTGGTCATGCTGCTGCAACGGGTGCGATCGCAGGAGGCACAGTGGCAGTTCTACTGTCAGGTCTGACACATCTTTTAGCGGTAGAGCGAGGAGAGATGGAACTTGATCAAGCAATCATTGCTACGTTTCTGAATGGTTTAGAAGGAGCTTTAACAGGAGGTGCTAGCAGTGCTGCATTCGCCTCGATTCCTGCCTTCTTTCCGGCATTAATTCCTGTTCTACAGATTGTCTCTGCTCCCTTAATCGTTTTAGGTGCCTATCAGCTAGTGACACAAATTGGACAGATTCTTGATCATCATTCATTCACACAACGCAATGTGGCTCTTCAGACTGTTCATCACCAAGAGTCTAAGTTTTTTAAGGTTCGCACTCAACGAGTCGCCAACTATCTCTTAAGCTAATCAACTCAAACAATTCTCCCTCTGCTATGGATATCGATCAGGCTCGTCAACTTCTTCGGGACATCGAAGTTTTACTCTACCAAGGGTCTCACTGGGATTTATTCTGGCGACATCTCTCTAATGAAATCCGGGTGGCGGATGTCGATGGACCCTTTCACGAAGCTTGTGCAAAACTGGATGCACTAGGTGCGCTTGATGCAGATCTAGACCAGTTTCTCAACGACTTCATTCGGGATCAAATTAAGCGATTTTATGAACAGCTTTATACAGCCCGCAACTGGCATCTGATACACGGGTATGTTTACCGCTATTCTGACGTTTTAGCATTTGTAAAAGAAAGCCAAGTCTTGCTCGATCTACTCAAAGCCAAAATCGAGCGGATTCACGAAGCTGCTTATGAGACTTCCAATGAATTAGAGGATTATATTCTCAACCAATCCAAGACTTCTCGTGTGACTGGCGTTTTACTCATTGAGGGCGAGCTATCGGTTTCTCTATCGGTTTCTTCCTAATCACGGTGTCGAGCTTCAGAATTAGCTGACCGTATGCGCAGGATGTATATCACTTTGGTGTCTCATAGCCAGAACCCGTCTGAAATATAAAACATTCTGTCAATCTGTGAAGTGGAACGCTGCCATCGGTGGTGATCGCTTTGTCTATTTCAGAAAGGCGATCACTCTTATGAAATTTGGCTACATGTCAGAAAAAGCGACACCTTAATTTGCGAATAGTTTCTTCTAACTAAAGAACGGCTTATCTGAGCTTTTTGAGAACGAGATCGCCGGCAGGAAAAGCAACTCTAAAAAAAACGACACTTAATTTGCGAAGAAGTTTTTCAAGAAAAAACGACATCTAAATTGCGAACTCAGTCTTACGACACTTAATTTGCGAATGCTTTCAAATGTCGCTCTTTTGGTAAAAATTCCTAGAAGGCTTTTTGAACAAGCCTTCTAGCTTGTTATCTCATGCGAAATTGGGTTTAAGATTGCGACATTTAATGTGCGAACGTACAGTTATCAGTCGGTACGTTGCCGAGCCTGAAAGCGGTTTAGCCTCGTTGTTGCCGTTGTAACGCTTCGTTAAGTTTGGTTATTTTTGACTATTATCAGGGTTTTTCGGTGAAGCGTTGGTGATGATTTGGTGATGACCTCTAACGGTATGTCATGGCTAAAGCATCGAAGGGTTCTGTTTCAGTTCAAAGCTTCCAGAATCGATTACGGCTGTACTGGCGCTTTAATGGCGATCGGTACTATTTCACGTTGGGCTATCCAGACACGGCGGAACATCGCAAAATCGCCAAGCTCAAGGCAG
This sequence comes from Myxacorys californica WJT36-NPBG1, assembly GCA_019359315.1. Taxonomy (GTDB): domain Bacteria; phylum Cyanobacteriota; class Cyanobacteriia; order Leptolyngbyales; family Leptolyngbyaceae; genus Myxacorys; species Myxacorys californica. The sequence goes on along the minus strand of JAHHHO010000043.1, from coordinate 1,829 downwards.
CACAAATAGAGCGAGACATCTTGCTCGAACGATTTGACCCAACCACAGAAAAATATCGATCAGGCGTACAGGCTGCTACGGTTTCCTCACTGCGAGAGATTTGGGAGAAGTTTGTTGACTACAAGCGACCCCAAGTATCACCTTCTACGCTGCGATCGCAGTACCGACCGCAAACCAACTACGTCCAACGTGCTCCGACTGACAATCCGATGGAGGCGTCAGTGGTTTGAGATTGGGCAGTGAAAAACATCCCGCTGGATTCAGCAAAGCGACTGCTAAAGGCGCTAAACCAGTGTGGCGAGTGGGCGGTATCCTCTGGGCTGATTGAGCGCAATGCGTTTGCAGGCATGGCGAGAGAGATTCGACTTCCGAAGAGTTGGGAAGACGATGATATCGATCCTTTTACCTGTATGGAAAGGGATCTAATCATTAATCAATTTAAAGATAATTATTACTACAAATACTATTCAGATTTAGTCCAGTTCCTATTCAGAACTGGCTGTAGACCATCGGAAGCATTGGCTCTCCAGTGGAAGCACATCGACAGGCGTTATAACGCCATCTCATTCCAGCAAGCTCTGACTTGCTCAGAAAATGGATTGCGAATTAAAACTGGCTTAAAGACTCAAGAGAAGCGGACTTTCCCATGTAATGAAGCGCTACGGGAACAGCTTCAGGTTTTGCGCCGTAAGGCGGCTGGGTCGGATGACTTACTCTTCCCAGCGCCGCGCGGAAAATACATTGATTGGAGTAACTTTGGGGCACGGGGCTGGAAAACCATCCTAAGCGAATGTGGTTTTCGCTATCGCAACCCCTACCAGACGAGGCACACATTTATTACGTTGGCACTAGAGAACGGTATGAGCACGCAGGATGTAGCGAAGATCTGCGGCAACTCACCCGATATGATCTATCGCCATTACGCCGGTGCCAGTCGATCGATCGCGGTTCCAGATTTTTGATGTCGCTTAAACTCCTCAATGGCTTGTAGGTGGGCGTCGGGGTCATGACGTGTGGCAGCCCAAATTTCTAATAGCTCTTTGCGGTAGAGAACCACGCGAGAGTTAACCCTCACCCAATGGACGCCTTCAATCAGGTCTCCTTGCCGACGTTTTGCCTTGAGGGTTGCCTCACTTAAATGGCTAACGATCGCGGCTTTGTCTTTTTTGATCAGCGTGTACTGCTTACTTGTTTGCGTTGCCATTAGCGTTCCGGTTGATTAAGATTTGGCTCGATTCTGCGGTAGTGGCCTGCTGTAGAGGTGAGGAAACCCTCGCCCTCTAGCTGTTTAAGAGCGTCTGACACCTCTCCCCACCGTAGATTCCAGTGCTTTGCAATTTTGGCGGGATAGCCGCGATCGTTCTCCTCAAAGTACTCGCGAACCAGACGCTTTATTCTCCAGTCGTCAGGCAAGGGCTGCTCGATCGCTTTGCCGTTTTCGCCCGTAAATGGATTAACCATCGTTCTCCTCCCTTTCTCGCTCTTGGTCAATCTCGATCGCTCTAACCCGAAGAGTCACCATGACTCCAACAAATAGCGAAATTGCAATGGTCATGATGCTCCTCCTTTAACGTGTGGTCGAAATGTCCAGTTGATCCGCTCTCCCACCGGCTTAGCCGTCTTTGAAACTTGGTGAACATGGGTCGATTGACATCCCGGATGCATGAAAATCAGTGACCCATGCTCTAGCTCAAAATGCTGCGTCTCACCTCGGCTTCCCTTGGGTTTAATGCTGAATCGGCGCGTGGCTCCAAGCGATATCGAAGCGATCGCTGGCGTCTCGCCCATCGTTGGCTCTTTGTCCGCGTGCCATCCGATCGAGTCCTTCC
>JAHHHO010000042.1 GCA_019359315.1 Myxacorys californica WJT36-NPBG1 | reverse complement strand
TACCTAAACATCTGGCTGCTGGCGCAAAAACGTCAGGATTGATTGCCAAGTGCGATCATCTAAAGCCATAAGCATTGAGAGTAGGGAGAGGTTCTGTTGCTATTATCTCAAATGTCAACAGAACCTAGGTTTTGCCCGGATGAAACTAGGTTTTTTTAACGTCACAAGTTAGTAGAACTAACGCTCCTTCTTCGAGGTAAGCTCCCAAGACTAGTTAGACCCAGATTCACTCAGGCGTTTGAACCTTTTTTCGAGTACTAGTTGTCTTCTTTGCAGCCGCCGTTTTGGTCGTCGATTTTTTAGCAGTTGATTTTTTAGCCGTAGTCTTCGCCGCCGTTTTGGTCGTGCCGGACTTCTTCGCAGTCGTCTTCGTTTCGCCCGACTTAGCCGAGGTCGATTTGGTAGAGGTTTTAGACGACTTACGCCCTTTGCTCTTCGTACCTGCTTTGGCGGACAACGCTTCCACCGCCATATCCATCGTCAACGACTCAACGGTCTGCCCTTCGGGGACAGACGCATTCACTTTGCCGTGCTTGATGTATGCACCGTAGGGACCATCGTAAACATTAACGGGTTCACCGTCCTCTGGGTGTCCGCCTAGCTCACGAAGCGGTTTTGCAGTTCCCCGCTTGCCCCGTGCCGCTTTCGGTTCTGCCAGCATTTCCAAGGCACGCTCAAAGGTAATGGTGATGACATTGTCGCCTGCTTTGAGCGATCGATAGTCTTTCTTCGGTTTTCCCGTTTCCTCGTCTTTACCCACATCATGGACAACGTAGGGGCCATAAGGACCGATCGCGGCTTGAACCTTTCTGCCTGTCTCTGGGTGCATCCCCAGCGTGCGAGGTAAGGACAGCAACCCCAGCGCTTGCTCCATCGTGACGTGCTCTGGATTCACGCCTTTCGGCAAAGACACGTTTTTAGGCTTCGGGTTCTCGTCCGTTTTGTCGCCAAGCTGAATGTAATGTCCGTAAGGACCTAGCTTGACGTAAATCGGCTCCCCGGTCTCAGTATGTAGCCCAAGTTTACTAGGCCCTTTCAGCAAGACCTCAACCTTCTCGGCATTGAGATCGGCAGGCGGCAGATCTTTAGGAAGGTTAATGTTGCCGCTTTCGGATTCGATGTAAGCGCCAGTCTTGCTAATGCGGATCTTGGCTTCTAGATCGTTGAGGTGGATAGTGCGGGCGTCTTTGGGATCGATGTTGCTTTCCCGATCGCGCACCTGAGTTTCGAGTCCTGTATTGCCGAGATAAAACTCTCGCAGGTACGGCAGCCAATCAATATCTCCATCGGCAATATCGTCCAGTTTTTGCTCCATCTTGGAGGTAAATTTTGGATCGACAATATCCGGGAAGTGTTTTTCGAGCAGATCCGTAACGGCAAATGCGGTAAAGGTTGGAATCAAGGCACTTCCAACTAGTTGAGCATAGCCTTTGTCAATGATGGTGCTAATAATGCTGGCGTAGGTACTCGGTCGCCCAATGCCCTCGCTCTCCAACGTCTTCACCAAAGATGCTTCAGTAAATCGTGCCGGCGGTTGGGTTTCATGCCCGATCGCATCCAAATTTCGACATTCGGGATGATCCCCCGATCGCATCGCGGGCAGAATCACTTCTTGATCTTCGATTGCGGCATTCGGATCATCTGATCCTTCGACATACGCTCGGAAAAATCCGGGGAAGTCAATGCGCTTGCCGCTGGCGCGGAAGCCTGCATCTTCTACCCCAATTTGCACCGTGATTTGCGTTTGACGCGCTTCAGCCATCTGGGTTGCCACCGTGCGCTTCCAGATCAGATCGTAGAGTTGAAACTCTCGTCCTTTCAAACCCGTTTCGCGGGGAGTCCGGAAGGTGCTTCCAGAGGGGCGAATGGCTTCGTGCGCTTCCTGTGCGCCTTTGCTCTTGGTTGTATATTGGCGAGGCTGAGGACTCAGGTAAGGTGCGCCATACATGGCTTCGACACAACTACGAGCCGCCGCGATCGCTTGACCCGACAAATGCACCGAGTCGGTTCGCATGTAGGTGATGTAGCCCTGCTCATACAAGCTTTGCGCCGTCCGCATCGTGTCGCGAGCCGACAAGCCAAGTTTACGGTTCGACTCCTGTTGCAGCGTTGAAGTAGTAAACGGCGGCGAAGGTTTGCGCGTCACGGGACGTTCTTCTAGGTCTGTTACCGTCCACTGTTTGTCCCTTAGGCGCTCTTGCAGCAATCGCGCTTCCGCTTCGCTAAGCAACACGACGTTTCGACCCGCTGCAACCTGTCCGGTGGATTCATCAAAATCGGCTCCGGTTGCCAGTTTGCGACCTGCCAATGTAACGAGCTTCGCTTCAAATTCGCTATTAGCTTTACTTTTAGTGTCAGTTTCAACGGCAAGCAGCGCTTTGAGATCCCAATAACTCCCTTTACGGAAGGCGCGGCGTTCTCGTTCGCGATTCACCAGCACGCGAACGGCGACGGACTGCACCCGTCCTGCTGATAGACCGTACGCAATCTTTTTCCAGAGGAGGGGCGAGAGAGTGTAGCCCACCAAGCGATCGAGAATGCGCCGCGTCTCCTGCGCTCGCACCAGCCGCTCATCGACCTGACGGCAATTCTGAATCGCCTCCTGAATCGCCTCTTCTGTAATTTCGTGAAAGACCATGCGCTTAACAGGCACTTTTGGCTTGAGAAGCTGCAATAAGTGCCAGCTAATACTCTCCCCCTCGCGGTCTTCGTCAGTTGCGAGAACCAGTTCATCAGCGTCCTTAAGCGCGTCTTTCAGCGTTTTGACAACCTTGGCCTTGTCTTTGGGGACTAGATAAATTGGCTCAAAGTTCGCCTCAACGTTTACCCCAAGCTCCCGCACTTTCTTGTCGGTAATGGAGGCGGGAACGTCACCCGTCGATTGCGGCAAATCACGCACATGTCCCATCGACGCCTCTACCCGATAGCCGCGCGGCAAGTAGTTGCGGATAGTCTTTGCTTTGGTTGGAGATTCGACGATAACAAGAGTTGACATGGGTCTCGTTGAAGAAATTCGCAGTTCGACAGAAGGAAAGGCTCAGAGGTCTATCTCATCAATAGCACCAAATCTGAATAATCGTGGAGTTCGGATAACCAATCTAAGGGTCAAGACCAGCAGCGTAGGTTGGGTGAGCAGCCGATGATCACACAGATGATCATTCAACGGGCTAGAAAGATGAGTCATGGCTACCCCTCTCTTAACTTATAACCATACCCAAGGAATGAAACGGATTCACCATCTAGATAAATTCAGATTTTGATTCATAGAGCCTTAAATGAGTTCTCAAGACCTAGACTTTAGACCATAACGCTAGAAGAGTCTATTGGTTAAGCTCTAAAGAAGGGATTTGACATTTAACGGGAACTAAACGAGGTTGCACGCTAAAATCCGTTATGAAGACCTATGACCGTCAGATCTACAGAACTTTAGATGCGTTCATCATAAAGTTTCGTTAACTCTGCTTAGTTGGATTTCGTTTTATGGATTTTGCTTCTCTTGCTGCTCAGTTAAATGCTGGCACGATCGTACCAGAGGCGATCGTAATCGTTACCTTGATGACGGTTGTGGTGGTCGATTTGATTATCGGACGCCAAGCGTCGATGCAGTGGACGCCCTACATTGCGATCGCGGGTCTGCTGGCCTCAGTTGGAGCGCTCTTCTATCAATGGGATATCGCTAACCCAATTAGCTTTATTGGTGAATTTAACGGCGATGCGCTCAGCGTTGTGTTCCGGGGGATCATTGCTCTATCGGCAGCAACAACGATTCTCATGTCGATTCGCTATGTCACTCAGTCAGGCACCTCTCTAGCAGAATTTATTACGATTCTGCTCACCGCCACCCTAGGCGGGATGTTTCTGTCTGGCTCGGATGAGCTAGTTGCTGTATATGTTTCGTTAGAGACGCTCAGTATTTCCTCTTATTTATTGACGGGCTATACAAAGCGCGATCCTCGCTCAAATGAGGCAGCGCTAAAGTATTTGTTGATTGGGGCATCGAGTTCGGCAATCTTCTTGTACGGCGCGTCGCTGCTGTACGGCTTGTCGGGCGGAGAAACCAGACTCAGTGCAATTTCAGCGGGTATCGCGGCGGCTGGCTTGGATAAATCCATCGGGCTAGTGATCGCGCTGGTGTTTGCGATCGCGGGGATTGCGTTCAAAATTGCGGCGGTTCCCTTCCACCAGTGGACACCGGATGTCTACGAAGGGTCACCAACGCCAGTCGTAGCGTTTCTGTCCGTGGGATCAAAAGCCGCTGGATTTGCTCTAGCGATTCGATTGCTCGTCACGGCCTTCCCGCTCGTGAGTGAGGAATGGCAGTTTGTCATGACGGCGTTGGCCGTTCTCAGTATGGTGCTGGGCAACGTAGTTGCGCTGGCACAGACGAGCATGAAGCGACTGCTGGCGTACTCGTCAATCGGGCAAGCGGGCTTTGTGATGATCGGGTTAATTTTGGGTACGAATGCGGGCTACTCCAGCATGGTGTTCTACCTGATGGTTTACCTGTTTATGAACTTGGGCGCGTTTACCTGCGTGATCTTGTTCTCGCTGAGAACTGGAACCGACCAAATCAGCGAATACTCTGGTTTATATCAGAAAGATCCCTTACTAACGCTGGCGCTCAGCGTATGCCTGCTCTCGCTAGGCGGCATTCCTCCCCTTGCCGGGTTCTTCGGCAAGCTGTATTTGTTCTGGGCAGGTTGGCAAGCCGGTGCGTATCCGTTGGTGATTTTAGGTCTAGTGACGAGCGTAATTTCGATTTACTACTACATCCGCGTGGTCAAGATGATGGTGGTGAAAGAGCCGCAAGAGATGTCTGACTCGGTGAAGAACTACCCACCGAGCAACTGGACGCTGCCAGGAATGCGTCCGTTGCAGGTTGGCTTAGTTGCCGCCTTGATTGCAACGTCGATCGCAGGAATTCTCTCGAATCCTCTGTTCACCTTGGCGAATGATTCGGTTCTCAAAACACCGATGTTGCAGCAGGCATTAGGGCGGACAAAAGCGCCGATTGCCGCGCAAGCTTCCCCTGAAAAAGCAGCTTTCTCGAAACTTGCGGAAGATTTAGCTAAGAGCGCTGCCAGTCTTCCTAAGTCAAACCTTTCTAGCTAGAACACGCTAAAATTTAGCTTTTGAATCGTTCGATCGCCCCTTGATCGAACGATTTTTGTTTTCACATTTAATAGCAAGATCACGCTCGCTTTGGGACAATGCCTTGCTGAGCTTGATTCGTGAGCATCTGCCTTGCACCTTTAAGATTTTTGTGTCCGGTCTCGTAACTCAGATCTAGACTAATGGCTTGCTCATAGTGCTGGATCGCAGGTTGAAGTTTACCTTGGCGTTGCAGCACCATTCCTAAACCGTTATGCGCTAGGGCATGACTGTCTCCTAACTTCAGCTTTTTCGCATTCGGAAGCTTGAGAGCTTGCTGATAATTCTGGTTGGCTTCTTGGAATTGTTTCTGCTCGACTAGGGCATGCCCTAAATAAATGTAAGTCCAGGTGTAAGTTGGGCTGAGTTCAATCGCGCGGCGGTATAGCGCGATCGCATCGTCCCATTTTTCCTGCGCATAGAGTGCCCGCCCCAATCCAAGCAGCGCCAAGGTACGAGCATTGACGTTCTGTTTGGGTTTGTCGGCTACTGCCAACGCTTGTTCGTAGGCCGCGATCGCCTCTGAGATCTTACGCTGCTCCATCAACGCATTTCCCAACCCAGCGTAAGCGGTTCCGTCTTTCGGATTTACTTGAATGGCACGGCGGTAAGACGCGATCGCTTCTTCGGTGCGCTTTTGATCAGCAAGGGCATTTCCCATGCCATGGTAGGCGCTGGCATCTTGAGGATTGATTTGGATCGCACGGCGGTACGACGCGATCGCTTCTTCAGAGCGATGCTGTTGAGACAAGACCTCCCCTAATCCATGATAGGCAGCGGCACTTTTAAGATCAATTTGGATCGCTTTGCGGTACGCTTCAATGGCGTCATCAGGCTTATTGCTGCTGCGCAATTCTTGACCTAAGTTAATGTAGTAGGCTGGATCGGTTAAGCCAACATCATAGCGATCATCGGCTGCATAAGCGCTGACCAGATCAGGGGCTTCATCGCACCCAGCAGCAACCACACCTACAGCTAATGTCAGTACAACGGGAAGGGTGTGACGATTGGAGACTCGCATGATCTATTTCCACTAAACGCGATTTGTTCACAGTCAGCGCACCCTGAATCATTTTGCCTTGACCATCACCGACTCTAACCGAGCGGGTCAAGATTTTCAATGTTCTTTACAAAGCCTCGAACCATCCTTGTTTGAAGAATTTCTTCCACTTGCCGCGATCGCAACAACTCCCCTCGGAGCAAAGCGCTTACAAGTCCTAACAGAATTGTTGCAGACCACTCTCTGGGTGCCTGCTTCTGTAACTTCTGAAAGTCCGTGTATTCAAGTTTACCAGAAACCCCTGCAAGATCATCTAGCTCAGCTTTGGGATCAGCAGAAAAGTTTAGTGTTTTGTTTAACTACCGGGGCAGTGGTGCGGCTGATTGCGCCGTTGCTTCAGAACAAAGAGACTGATCCAGCGGTGGTGGTGGTTGATGAAGCTGGAAAGTTTGTGATTAGCTTGTGCGGTGGGCATCAAGGAGGGGCGGATCGACTCACTCAACTGATCGCCCTCCAGATCGGTGCAACCCCAGTTCTAACAGGAGCATCCAATCGGCTGGGGTTACCTGGAATCGATGCTTTAGGGCTGCCCTATGGCTGGACGAAAGGAGAGGGAGACTGGACGGGAGTGAGCGCTGCGATCGCGCGTCAAGATCCGGTACAGGTGATTCAGGAAACAGGGTCTACGCTGTGGCAATCGCACTTACCGAAGCATCATTCATTTCAATTTGGCTTTCCTGAATTCACAGCAACCGTTCGAGAAGAGGGTCTTGAGCCGACCGCGCGAGTTTGGATTAGTGCGATTCAACGGCGATTTGCGCCCGATTCGAGCAAGGTGCAGTGGCATCCAAGAGTGCTGTGGGTGGGGATCGGCTGTGAGCGAGGCACATCAAAAGCGTTGATCGAGCAAGCGATTCAAGAGGTGTTTGCGGCGCATCATTTGGCAGAAGGCGCAATCGCAGGCATTGCGACGATCGATCTCAAAGCCGATGAAGCGGGATTGCTCGATTTTTGCCGCGATTGGCCCCGCCAAGCTCCGAAGGATCGCGCATTGCCCCTGAAATGCTTTTCGGCTGAAGACCTCCGGACAGTCAGCGTTCCAACTCCGTCCGACGTGGTTGAGGCGGAAGTTGGAACGCCGAGCGTAGCAGAGGCCGCCGCACTATTGGCAGCGAATTTTGTGACGAATGGAGCGGAGACAAAACTCCTTGATCCCAATCTCCCATCTGCTCCCCATCCGCCGCTTCTGATCCCAAAACAGATCGTTCGGCAAGCCGGACAACCGGGCGCAGTGACAATCGCAGTCGCTCAATCGCCGCAAGAATACACCGGACGCACCGGAAAACTTTGGCTAGTCGGGATTGGACCTGGAGAACTTGCTCAAATTACGCCTGCGGCTCAAAGCGCGATCGCGCACGCTGATGTCGTGATCGGCTATTCCCTCTATGTCGATCTGGTCGCTCCAATTCTGCGTCCCGGTCAGATCGTCGAAGCCTTGCCGATCACTCAAGAACGACAGCGAGCCGAACGCGCGATCCAGCTCGCTAACTGGGGCTTGACGGTGGCGGTCATTTCTTCCGGCGATTGTGGCATTTACGGCATGGCAGGCTTGGTGCTAGAAGAACTCCGCGCCCAAGAGTGGACGGGAACGCCTGACGTTCAAGTGTTTCCAGGCATTACGGCACTGCAAGCAACAGCCGCGCGAGTCGGTGCACCGTTAATGCACGATTTTTGTGCCATCAGTCTCAGCGACTTGCTGACGCCTTGGGAGGTGATTGAAAAACGACTGACGGCGGCAGCACAAGCCGATTTTGTGACGGCGCTGTACAATCCCAAATCTCAAACTCGCACAGGACAAATTGCGATCGCGCAGCAAATTTTTCTTCAGCATCGCGATCGCGCCACTCCCGTTGCTCTCGTTCGCTCTGCCTATCGCCCAGATGAAGAGATCCGCTTCACCACTTTAGAAAAGCTGCTAGATGAACCCATTGATATGCTGACAACAGTTCTCATTGGCAATCAGAGTACGCAGATGTACTGCGATCGTATGATTACGCCACGCGGTTATCTCGGCTTTGGGAGGTGAACGCCCTCAAGCTCGATACGATAAGCTGAAATGTGTTGCTCGTAGGTAACGGTATGGCGTTCAGACAACTTGCAGGATGTGTTCTGGCCTGGATCATGATGGGTTGTCTCTTGATGACTTCTGCATGGGCTGATCCCGCACCAGTTGGAAAACGCTACTCCGAGCAGTATCGCCCTCCAGTTTCCTACGGCAATGCTGAATTACGAGGACAAGATTTCTCCGGGCAAATCTTGAGACTGGCAGAGTTTGCCAACGCCAACCTGAATCGGGTCAATTTTTCTAATGCCGATCTCACAGGCGCGGCAATGAGCGCTTCAACCATGACCGACACAAATCTGAGCGGCGCAACCCTGACTCAGGCCATGCTCGACCAAATTTTCTTTATTCGGGTTGACTTGAGCAACGCCAATCTCAGCGATGCGATTTTGCTACGCAGTGAGTTTCAGGATGTTAACATCGCAGGTGCAGATTTTTCAGATGCGATTCTCGATCGCGCTCAGGCGAAAGAACTCTGTAAAGTGGCAATAGGCGTGAATTCTAAAACAGGAGTGGAGACACGAGAATCGTTAGGGTGTCCTTGAGAATGAGGGATGAGGGATGACGGATGAAGGTGTACTTAATAAGCGTGGGCGCGTTGATCAATTGGCGGTTAAACGAGTTGGCGTGATTGGGGGCGGACAACTGGCGTGGATGATGGCAGACGCCGCCAAGAAATTGGGGATCGAATTGGTGGTGCAGACGCCTAGCCAGGATGATCCAGCGGTTGCGATCGCGCACGAAACGATCTTTGCACCCGTCGATGATGCCACCGCAACGGCTCAACTCGCTGCCCAAACTGATGTCGTCACCTTTGAAAATGAGTTCGTTAATCTAGAGGCACTGGGTCATCAAGACATCGATTTTCGTCCCCGTTTAGAAACACTCAAACCGTTGCTGGATAAGTACAATCAGCGCTGTTTTCTGCGGGAGTGCAACCTGCCGACGCCGCAATTTTGGCGGCTTGAAGACTACTCATCCCCTCAGTTTCCCATTGTTCTCAAAACGCGTCGTCATGGATACGATGGTCAAGGAACCTTTATTGTCAGAAACCAAACAGACTGGGAAGCCATCCTTCAAACGCTTAAATCTTGTCCGCTTTTAGTGGAAGAATTCATTCCGTTCGAGCGAGAGCTTGCCGCGATCGCCGCGCGATCGCAGACGGGAGAAATTGTGGTCTATCCCATTGTCGAAACCCATCAGAAGCATCAAGTCTGTCATTGGGTAATTGCGCCTGCGGATATTCCCCAATCGGTTGCAGCTGACGTTGAAGCCATTGCCCGAACCATTTTGAGCCGTCTGGAAGCGGTGGGAATTTTTGGGATTGAATTCTTTCTTACAGCAGATCAACAAGTTCTAGTAAACGAAATTGCGCCTCGAACTCACAACTCAGGGCACTTCACGCTCGATGCTTGCGTTACCTCCCAATTTGAGCAACAGTTGCGCGCTGTTAGCGATCTAGCGTTAGGCAATCCTGCTCTGAAGTCTGGCGGAGCCGTAATGGTGAATCTGCTGGGCTATGAAACTGCCCAGAACGACTATTCCGAGAAACGTCAGCGCCTTGCCGCGATTCCAAAGTCGGTTGTGCATTGGTACGGTAAGTCCCAGTCCCGTCCCGGGCGGAAGCTTGGTCATGTGACCGTTTTACTCGAAGCCCCCTCTGCTGCTGAACTGCACCACCAGGCCCTAACCTTAACCGAAACAATCGAAGCCATCTGGTACGAGGTGCCTGAGCAGTTCAGCTAGAAAAAGTTTGGCTAAAGCTACCACTTTGAAAGTTATCCGGTTAGAATGATCGAAGGTTGTACTGCGGTGTTGGTGACTGCCAATAATGTTTTATGATCTATGCTTTGTCACTTTCGGGAGCCAATAAGGTCTGACGGCAGTAGACTGGGCTTGTACCCAGAAACTTAAAGTCAGGCGTTCGGTACCCACCTGGTTTTTACCAGGTCAAAAACTGAGGCAAGACGGCATTGCGGTACCCTATCTTTTTTGATCCCTCGCTAGATTTAGCGGGGGAATTTTTATTAAATTGTTATTATTAGACAAGCTCTGTGTGCAACACTCTACTGAAGTTTGCGTTTTATCAAGAATACCTTTCGAGCGATGATTTAACCTTGTCTTAATGCGAAGATGAGAGTTAAGAATTGAGTACACAAGTTGTCGTCGCAGATTTTTCTTTTGACTAATTTAGGCTGCTTGGAATGCACAAGCGACCTTAATTTGCAGTCGTAAAGATAGCGAGATAACATGAAGACTTCCCGCCAAATTATTGGTTCTTAGTTCAACCTTACTTAGTCCCAGTTGTACTTCCCTAATTCAGGTCAACACTTACCTTGAATTTTATTAGAACGCCCCAATCAACCCTTTCGTTACCAGCAACTCCCCTCAAGCTGGCCAACAAACTAACGCTGATTCATCAACATATTCCAGGATGCGGAGTTGCTGCTGTCGATGTGTGGGTCAAAGCAGGCTCGATTCGCGAAATTGATCAGTGGTCGGGGATGGCGCACTTTCTTGAACACATGATCTTTAAGGGAACCGATCGCATTCTGCCTGGGCAGTTTGACTATGCGATCGAGGGTCGAGGCGGCATGACAAATGCGGCAACCAGCTACGACTATGCCCACTATTTCATGACTCTTGCCGCTCAAGATTTAGTAGATACATTGCCCTATTTAGCAGAATTGCTGCTCCATGCCGCGATTCCCGATGAGGAATTTGTGCGCGAGCGCGAGGTGGTCTTTGAGGAAATTTATCAAACCTATGACAGTCCTGACTGTCTTGCATTTCAGGCATTAATTGAAGGTGTCTATCAACGCCATCCTTACGGGCGTCCAATCTTGGGCACTGAGGAACTGCTGAAGGAGCGATCGCCGGCTGAAATGCGATCGTTTCATCGCGCCCACTATCAACCGGAAAATATGACGGTTGTGCTGGTCGGCGATCTGGATCAAGACGAGGCGATTGCCTTAGTCGAGCGATCATTCCGAGATTTTCCATCTCCGGGCGATTGCCCCCAGCACGAGGCTGAAGCAGAACCGCCCATGACCGACATTCGGCGGCAAGAGTTGCGCTTGCCTCGACTAGAACAAGCTCGGCTGATGATGGCATGGATGGGCCCCGGCATCGATCCTCTCGTGCAGGAAAAGCGCGATGATGTTCTGCCGTGGAACCGCTTTTCACCCGAACACCATCTCGATCCGATCAAAGATGCGTGCGGATTGGATCTGCTATCTGCCACCTTAGCGGAAGGGCGAACATCGCGGCTCGTGCAAGAACTCCGCGAAGAGCGTCAGTTAGTACAAGAAGTGAGTAGTGGGTTTTCCTTACAGCAAGAGTCGAGCTTATTTACGATCACGGCTTGGCTAGATGCCGAAAATCTGGAGCGCGTCGAAGCGCTGATCTGCGATCGCTTCTCTCACCTCATTACCGCTCGAATTAACGAATCGGAATTAGAGCGCAGCAAACGCTTGCTTTGCAGCGATCATGCCTTCTCGACCGAAACGCCCAGCCAAATTGCTGGACTCTACGGCTACTATCACACCTTGGCAGATTTAGAGACTGCGATCGCCTATCCTCAATGGATCCAAGAGTTTACCACTGAAGATCTACAAAACCTGGCAAGTCAGTATCTTTCGCCCTACCGCTATGCGGCAGTCGTCGTTAAACCTTTGTAGTTCGCAACTCTGCACCTGAGCCGTTAGAATGAGGTGTGTTTCAGGCAGCTCCCGCGCCAAGGATTTTCTTACCGTGACTTCAACTATTGCGCTTCCTCAAAATCGCACCATTCATCGTCGCATTTTGAACAATGGCATCACGGTACTCGTGATTGAAAATCCGTCTGCCGACATTATTGCGGCGCGGCTGTTTCTCAAAGCCGGGACTCGTTGGGAATCGCGAGAAAAAGCTGGGCTCTCTAACCTCCTTTCAGCCGTTTTAACGAAAGGAACAGAGCGGCTTTCCTCGTTAGATATTGCAGAACGAGTCGAATCAATTGGCGCAAGTCTGGGAACGGATGCGGCATCAGATTACTTCTTGCTCAGCTTAAAAACAGTGTCGTCCGACTTTGCAGACATGCTGTCGCTGGCGGCAGAGCTGATGCGATCGCCCACCTTTCCAGAAGCCGAAGTCGGGTTAGAACAGCGGCTCACGCTACAAGCCATTCGTTCCCAGCAAGAACAGCCGTTTACCGTTGCCTTCGATCGGTTGCGTCAAGCGATGTATGGTCAACATCCCTATGCGCTGTCGGGCTTAGGAACCGAAGAAACGGTGTCTCAACTGACCCGCCAAGATTTGCAAGAGTACTATGAAACTCATTTTCGCCCTGATAATTTGGTCATCAGCATTGCTGGTCGAATCACTCCAGATGAAGCCGTTGCACTGGTAGAAGAAAGCTTTGGCGACTGGAGCGCTGGGTCAAAACAGCGCCCGATTCTAAATTTTCCGGCGATCGCGGGGCAGTTAAACGGAACCTCACCGACTGAACATCGGGTGACAACGCCTCAAGAAACGCAGCAGTCCATTGTGATGTTGGGCTACTTAGCTCCTTCCCTGCAAGCGCATGGAACGATGACCGATTACGCTGCCCTAAAGCTATTGAATACGTATTTGGGCAACGGATTATCGAGTCGCTTATTTGTTGAGTTGCGAGAAAAGCGAGGATTGGCCTATGAAGTGTCTGCCTTCTATCCCACTCGGCTCAACACATCGCATTTTGTCACGTATATGGGAACGGCTCCAGTCAATACTGCGATCGCGCTCGACGGACTCAAAACTGAGATAGAGCGCCTCCGAACCACTCCTCTCACGTCAGAAGAACTACAAACCGCCAAGAATAAACTGCTTGGACAATATGCATTGGGTAAACAAACAAATTCCCAATTAGCGCAAATCTTTGGTTGGTACGAGACGCTTGAACTCGGTGTAGAGTTTGATACGCGCTTTCAGGAAGAAGTTGCGGCTGTCACGGCTGAAACCGCTCAAAGCGCTGCACTTCGTTGTTTTGAGACAGCTTACATCTCGCTGTTAGGTCCAGCGCAATTGATTAGCGAGTAATTAGCGACGGAACTGCTCGCATTTATCATAACCGGGTGGTAAGACTTCGCCTATTCTGGTTTGTCGGTTTTAAGCAATGATTCTTTGGTGTTGATAAAGACGACAAAGAGTCATCATTTCAGACGGTAGTTGCGCCTAATGCTAATCGCGAGGATCGGCTCGGCGATACAGATCGTTTCCGTTTGCACCAGTTTTTGGAATGCGCTTTCTAGGCCGTGCTTGAGAGTCGGCGCGGATAGAGTCTTCAGATGGCTTAAATGACCGAGAAGAGGCTCCTCTTCTCGGAGCTTCATCATATTGATTGTCAGACTGATCATAGGCTAAGCGAGAGGAACGTCGAGGTACTTCAGTGCGAGAAGAACGTCGAGGTGCGTCGGTGTAAAACGGTCTTCTTGGCAACTCGCCGTCATCCTCAGACTCAACGTATCCAGCCGCTTCTAACTGGCGGCTCACTGCTTCAAACTCATCGCGTCGCAGATAGGGATAGTCGCTGACCCAAATTCCACTGCTAGGAATAAAGATGTCTGAAACTTTTGCAATTCGCCCTAAATCTGGGCGATTCGAGACGACTAGCAGTTCGGCAGCGTCTCCCGGCAAAATGGCTTGATGCTCTTGCCGAAGCGGAACCTGTAGCAAAGTTGTAAATCCTGATTCATCCCCAACTTCTAGATTAATTCGGCGCTCTCGGTTTTCAACTACCACCAACTCTCCTCGGCTGTTGACATTCTCTTCAGTGCTAATTAATTCGTCACTGAGGTAAACATCTAACACCTCTCCCTGCAAAAAACCAGAAAATTTATAGCGCCGGTAAGCGAAGTTCCGTAAGCTCGCTTGCAAGACTGGACTCCATAACCAATACACCAAGGCAAACAATCCGATGAAGAACGTTACGCTTTGTAAGCTGTCCTGATATTCTCCAGAGCCAAAAACCGCTCGAATTAAAAGAATAGACGCGAGGGCTGAGATGGACACGAGAATTCGTCTTAGAAAATCTGGAAACTTTCCCCAACAGTACTTATATTGAGCGCCTGTCGCGACAAGCGGAATTAGATCTTCAAATTTTTTGCGGCTAAGGGGAATTAGCATGAGTTGCGGCTTGCTTCGGTACAACGAACTGAGTCGGTCTATCTTAATTTTATCTGCTTTAGCTCAGGAGTTTTCGTTAAGCTAGATTTGAACCCACTTGAACGGGTGTTTTAGCAAGTGCAGGGAGAGAATTTACGGAATTCTTCTACGTGTTGAATTCAAAATTGATGTAAAAACGAGTACTTTCTGTGAGGGGAAATATCCGTATGTATTCCATACTAGATTCAAATCTGAGGAACGCATTCGGACAGAGCTAAACAACTAGGGGGCAACTAAGTTTGTTTAGTTTTTTCGATAACAAGGCGTCCTTACAGGTAGACTGCCTGACTCTGGGGGCTTTTAAGAGTCAGGCAATTTTTTGTTTAATTGTTCAATCAAGCTCATGACAAGTCAGATCAAGAACAACTCCTTTATTCTCCTTTTTCTACTGCCGATAAATCAGCCCTGAGGTCGCTGGGGTAGGGCTTGCGTGTAGGATTAGTGATTTCAGGCAGACGAGCCATCAGCAGAGCAACCGTTCAACTTGCTCTACTCTAAAATCTGCTTCGGGTTCAGCCAGACGCTTTTTAGCTTCTCTTTATAAATCAGCTCTCAAATGGGTTCTATAGGTAACACTTACGATCGCAGCGCATCTCGAACCGCGATCGCAGCATCATGTTGATTAGGAATCAAAGCGCATCGGACTTAACAAATCTGGTAGTCCTAAGGAACACGCTTGTTTAGGACTACCGAAAAATCTATCCCTGAACCTAGTACGCCTCAATTGTCTAATGATTGAGTCTTAACGGCTGACAGCTGCCCCCGTTGCATCTACCATTTCAGTTACTTGCTTAAGTTTCTGAGCCACGATACCTTGGCTCAATAGGTCTGCTGCTGTGGAGAAACCGGTTTCTAAATTAGGGCAAACGCCGCACTGCCAAAGGTAGAATCCGCTGTTCCAAAGAGTAGCCTGTTGAAAGTCTGAGGGATCGCCCTGAAGGACAGAGATTATTTGAGAAATCAAGTCGGGAGTTGGCGTGAGCGGCAGTTCTTTCGCGGCGAAACCAGACTCGCGAGGCACTAAGTGCAGGCGCTCGAACTCAGAGTGAGGCTTTTTGTCGCCAATAATAGCCGTGCGATCGCGTGGTAAATCACAACTGCCTTCTAATCCTTTCACTGTAGTGAAGCGTTCTGTTCCGCGCATTGCAAAGGCATCTTGGAACATCTTCTCAGTGGGTGGATGCACAAATCCACATACCAAATGAGCA
Organism: Myxacorys californica WJT36-NPBG1; assembly: GCA_019359315.1. Lineage (GTDB taxonomy): Bacteria > Cyanobacteriota > Cyanobacteriia > Leptolyngbyales > Leptolyngbyaceae > Myxacorys > Myxacorys californica. Next base: position 34,204 of record JAHHHO010000042.1, on the reverse strand, counting down.
TCACCAGCGTAGGGAGACCACATCAGTTCTAGCGTTGCAAAGGGAGGACGTTTGCCAAGTTCCTCTCGATAAGTCACCAAGCCTTGAGCTAACGGAAAATGCGTTGGCAGGTAGACAAAGCCGAGTTGAACGGTTTGGAGCACTTGGTGAACTTGCTCTAAGGTCAACTGTTCCCACCGGACGCCCAAGCCCTGCCAGAGGTCAATCAGGGGCACACCTTCTTTCGTGGGCATACGATCGCCGCCATGCTGAACTACGGGAACGCCTGCGGCGGCTAAGACGAGAGCCGTCAGCGGGCTGGTCGGAGCGGTGCGCGATCGCCCATCATAAGGAATGCACATCACGGTCACAGGATAGGCAGACTCAATCGGTTGAAGTCTAGGTCCTAATTCTTCATAGGCATCTAGCATTCCTGCCAATTCTTCTCCGGTCGGGCGCTTGATCCGGTGAGCAATCATAAACGCACCAATTTGAGCGGGAGTGGCTTCTTGTAGCAGCATCATGCGAGTGGCAGCAGCCGATTCGGCACGGGTTAAGTCTTCGCTGGTGTGGGGGCCACTCCCGACTTTTTTAAGTAGTTCTCGAAATGCCTGGCTCATAGTTCGCCCCGCGATCCTTGGAAGTTTAGCAGAGCCGATTGCTCTGCCAACAGTACAAATATAGGATCCGTCAGTATAGCGGATCAGGCCGCTCCCTAAAGTTCTGCAAGAGCAGTTGATGACAAGGTTTGATAGTTTTCTGACAGAAAGCCTTGGGCTGCCATCACATCTTGCACAAGCGCTCTAAAGCGGCGAATCGGTGGAATTAACAGCCGATCGTGCGTTGTGACGAGAACGACCTGCCGAATCAGTGAGGGATCGCTGGTTGGACGCATGGCCAAGGTGGGGTCGTGCTGGACATCCTGAATCGCCCCTTGGGGAAGTAAGGCAATCAGTTCTCCTTGTCTGACAATTCCACGAAAGGCATCGAGGGTATTGAGTTCGAGCACCGCTTTGAGGTCTGCGCCTTGCCGTTGAAATTGTTCTTGAACTAAGCGCTGCATTCCGTAGCCGTCTTTGAAGACCACTTGGGGATACTTCACCAGTTCTGACCACGGTACTTGAGCAAACTGGGTGAGGGGGTGATCGGCTGACATCAACACGCGGACGGGTTCGTCGTAAAGCTGATCCACCACTAGGTCTGGACTGGTTGTCAGAAAGCGATTGTTCATGACGATCGCAACATCGACCAAGCCATCTTTGAGGACTTTGAGGGCGCGATCGCTACCCAACGAGGTGACGCGCAGTTGAACTTCTGGATGTTCTTGACAGAAGCGTTGCAGGATAGGTGGTAAATGAAACGCGCAGACTGAATGAATGGCAGCAATGCACAATTCGGGCTGCTTACCAAGGCGGAGCTCTTCGAGTTCGCGGTTGGCACTTTGCCACTCTTGCCAGATTCGGCGGGCGCGCGGCAGAAACTGCTCTCCCGCAATGGTTAATTTTGCTTGAGCGGTGCGGTGCAACAGTGGCAATCCTAATTCAGTTTCCAGTCCTTGGACCTGACGACTGATTGTGGATTGGGTCACGTTGCACGTTCGAGCGGCTTGCTGAAAGCTGCCCGTATCCGCCACGGCTAAAAACGCCTGCACCTGCTCTAATCGCATGTGTTATGAAGATCACCTTTTCAGTGACTGTAACGGATTTAGATTCACACTTTAGTAAGAATAGATACAGGACGATTTGCAGTTTGTGATTTGTCGGGCATTACTGATTCACTCGCTGCAATTCGTTGAAACTTGGCAGTGCCATTTCCTTTGAAGTGGCGTTAATTGTACATCCAATCTTCATTTAAGCGGAATTAATGTTCCATTCTTGAAGCGCGATCGCAACCCCTTCCCTCAATTCTGCTGGCAGTTCTGTTTTAGAAAGATCTGCTAATGCTTGATGGGCCACTGTTGGATCGAGCATCTTGAGCGCAGAAATAACATGCAGTCGAACGCCAACATCAGGATCAGCAAGGAGATGAATGAGCGGATTGATGGCACACTGATCGCCGAGCTGCCCCAAGGACAGCGCGATCGCTTGTCGCACCGTCGCAGACTTGGCAAAACTAGAATCCTGATTTAAGACATCAAGTAAGATTTGCGTTGCTAAACCTTTGAGAACAGCATCGTCAAGGCGTCCTAATGCTGTTACCATCTCGAGCCGGACTCCATCCCGCAGCGCCAGCCCGCTTAATGCTTGATGAATCTGGTTTAAGGCTTCTGGTTGGTTAGTCCAAACCAGCGCACGAGTAATCTCAATCGATAAGCGTTCCGGGGTGTGAGGCGATCGCAAGACATCAGATAGCGCTTCGATTGCTTCTACCGTTCCGATTCGGCTCAGCGCGATCGCGCTTTGACAACATACCTCGATATTCAAATCTCGCAACAGAGGATGCAGATGGGCCACCACGTCTATGTCACCCATATCATCGGGAGTACAAAATCCTAAAGCAGACACGGCGGCTCGTCGAACGGGAGTCGCGCGATCGCTCAGCGCTTGGACTAATGCGTTTGTAATCTGCGGCGAATGGAAACTGCCCAGAGATTCGACTGCGATCGCTCTAACTTGCGCGTCCGCATCATTCACCACACTTAGCAAGACTGGAATGGTTTCAGAGTGGCGAATGTGTCCCAAGGTTTGAACGGCGAATAAACGAGTCGAATCGTCACTCAGCAACTCCACCAACACTGGAATGGTCGGTTTTCCAATCTGAGCAAGCGCGGTCACAGCCATCTCCTTGAGTTCCTCGTTGTCAGAGGTTTTTAGCACTTCAATGAGAGCGATAATGACCTGTGAATGGTTAAACTCACCCAAAGCGCGAACTGCAAACCATTGCGCGTCAGGATCAGCGTCTTCGTCTTGAAGAAGATCAATGAGAGGCGCGATTACCTTCGGAAACTGCGAATCATCAGCATCCATGCCAAATGTCGGAAACAGCTTGACAATCTCCCAGCGCTCTGGAAAGCTACCAAACCTCAGAACTTGAAACACCAGGTCAAGAAGACTAGCGGTTTGAGAATCGGTGAAGCGGGAACATCGGGCAGTGGGTGTTTCTTCGCCCAGCAGCAGTTGTTGCAAGCATTGGCTTAGTAGTGCCCAATCTCCAATCTGAGATGCGTGCTGCGCTTGGTCTAAAAGCTCTTGGTAACTCATCTGCACAGTAGATTGTCTGGAGTAGATTGCCTAGAGTAGACTGCTAATTAAGTTGCCTCATAACAGCACAGCGTTTTTGCAACTTGAAGGTTTTTGCAACTTGAAGAGTGACTGAACTATTGCTTCGTCACACAAGGATTGAGGGATGAAGTTAGGATAATTATTCTTTCATCCCCGTTTGCGGAGCGTTGCCGCAAGCATCCCTTTCCAGACCCATCAATCCAAATTTGACAGTACTATATCAAGTTCAGAAAACGCCAAGTTCAGAAAATCGACGCATTTACTGAAATCACTTTGCCACATCCAGCCCCAATTTGCCATGCGCCAAGCGGGGCGATTCGATGAGTTTGACCGGCTCAAGTTAGAGCATCCACTTTACTGAAGTTGAAGCAGGTATGACCAAAGGTTTGTTTAAAGGTTTTTTAAGGACGTGAATCTGGAGATGGCATTATGCAAAAAAGCACCCTACAGATAGGATGCTTTCTAGAGGGAGTCTAATTGAGAGAATGGGAATTACATTTTGCCTTTTTGCATAACTTCTTGCAGATGCGAGCGAACTTCTTGAGCCGTCTGCATCTCATTTTCTTTTAGCTTACGAAATAGCTCAACACAGGGTTGAGAATCCATGCCCTGAGCGTCTTGGATATAAGTATCGTAAGCTTTGACTGCTTCTGATTTGTTCTTCAAAACAGTAATCAAATCGTACTCTAGGTCGCTCATAGCGCGAGAGTTTTCAGTTGTAGTAGACATAAAATCAAATCTCAAAAACGTTAATCTAACGGTGTTTTAAGAGGATTGAGAGAAAATCTATCTATGGGGTCAACTCCCTTTTACTAATACTGATTTTCCTTCTAGCTTTGCGGCGTACGTAGGCAACGGCTTTGTTGCTGGGCCTTCTAACACTTTGCCATCCGCCGCAAACCCAGAATTATGACATGGGCAGACAAAGGTCTTCCGTTCGCTCTTCCACTGCACAAGGCAGCCTTGGTGCGTACAGGTTGGGTTCACCGCTGCTAATGCCTGTGGATCAGTTGGACTACGAACGACAGAAACCGGACCGATCGCAGATTGCTCGACCAACAATTGACCTGATTTGTCTAACTCCTCGATCTCGCCGACAGGGACAAATTCATCAGGACGAGTCGAGGTTTTAGCCTGATTGTTGTTTGAGCAAGACACAAGATGGGTGAGAGTCGCCAGAATGGGCAACCGACTACTGAGCCAACCGGCTCCAGCCCAAGATAAGAACTTGCGACGATCCATGTGTTCTCCCAAAAATTGCAGAATTTTTTCTATATCAATGCTCAATCAATGCTCAATCAATGCTTATGTAGCGCAACTTCGTCAAAGCCGCCCTCCATCTTGACCTCAATTTTATGGCTCTCGATTGCTAATGCAAACTTTGCATCAGAGTAATGCAAAGAAGCAATAGTTAGCAAAACTTTGTAATTGGTGATACGAATTCCACTTTTGATCTCGCCTAACTTGAATGGCATGAAGATTGTCAATCCGCCGCACGACGAATTTCCCAAGTTTTGCACTCGGTCTCGCAATTTTCGGTTTGTCTCAGACACGGTTTATTACAAGGCTTAACCCATGACAGACACGATTTCAGCCGCAGCGACCCTCAATAAGTTTGAGAAGATCAAAGCCGAAAAAGACGGTCTTGCGGTAAAGGCTGAACTGGAGCATTTTGCTCACATTGGCTGGGAAGCGATGGATGGCACCGATCGCGACCACCGCCTCAAGTGGTTGGGAGTGTTCTTTCGCCCGGTGACTCCTGGCAAATTTATGCTGCGAATGCGGATGCCCAATGGCATTCTCACGAGTGGACAAATGCGCATTCTGGCAGAGACGCTGCAACGCTACGGTGAGAATGGGTATGGAGATATTACCACTCGTCAGAATATCCAACTGCGCGGCATTCGGATCGAGGATTTGTCTGATATTTTCCGCAAGTTTGAGCAGATGGGACTCACGAGCGTTCAATCTGGCATGGACAATGTTCGTAATATTACTGGCTCTCCAGTAGCAGGCATCGATGCCGATGAGTTAATTGACACGCGGGGCCTAGTGCGGAAAGTGCAGGACATGATCACAAATAACGGTCGTGGCAATCCGAGCTTTACGAATCTGCCGCGCAAATTTAACATTGCGATCGCTGGCTGCCGCGACAACTCGGTTCACGCTGAAATCAATGACATTGCCTTTATTCCTGCCTATAAAAATAGAACGCTAGGCTTCAACGTGGTCGTGGGAGGATTCTTCTCGGCAAAACGGTGTGAGGCGGCGGTCCCGCTTGACGCTTGGGTGGATGCCCGCGATGTCGTGGCGCTGAGCGAAGCCATCTTAATTGTCTACCGCAATCATGGCTTACGCGCCAACCGACAGAAATCTCGCTTGATGTGGCTGATTGACGAGTGGGGCATGGAGAAGTTTCGCCGGGAGGTCGAACAACAGTTTGGCGGCATGCTGCAAACGGCGGCTCCGAAAGATGAATTTTTGTGGGATAAGCGCGATCACATTGGCATTCATGCTCAAAAGCAACCGGGTCTCAACTACGTCGGGCTGCATGTTCCGGTGGGCCGGCTGTTTGCACAAGACATGTTTGACCTCGCTCGTATTGCAGAAGTGTATGGCAGTGGCGAAATTCGCCTCACGGTTGAGCAGAATGTGATTATTCCCAATGTCCCCGATTCTCGCGTTGCCGCATTGTCGAGAGAACCCCTGGTGCGATCGCGCTTTCCGGTTCAGCCGGAAAACCTAGCGCGGGCACTGGTATCCTGCACAGGCGCTCAGTTCTGCAACTTTGCGCTAATTGAAACCAAAAATCGCGCCGTGGCGCTAATCAACGAAATCGAGCGCGAACTCTATTGTTCTCGTCCGGTCCGAATTCACTGGACGGGCTGCCCTAATTCTTGCGGTCAGCCTCAGGTGGCCGACATCGGCTTGATGGGCACGAAAGTTCGGAAAGATGGCAAGACCGTGGAGGGCGTCGATCTCTATCGGGGTGGCAAGGTTGGTAAAGATGCCCACCTTGGCACGTGTGTTCAGAAAGGCATTGCCTGCGAGGATCTCAAGCCAATTCTACGGGATATTTTAATTCAGGAATTTGGAGCACAGCCCCGAGCCGAAATGCCAACCGCGATGAACCTTCCGACTAAGGCAACGGCATCAATGAATGGCTCTGGTCCGGCGACAGCAACCCTCGTCCGTGAATCTGCTCCTCCCATAGCAGCAATCACCTCACCTCCTCTAGCAGCGATTAGCGCAGAGCGCAACTCCAAAGGAAACGCGGCTCCCGCAATGGTGAACTTCGCGCAGTCCAATCAGAGCATCGCCTGTACACAGGACAACTTAATTTTAGAAATTGCAGAGCAAGCGGGAGTGGCAATCGACAGCAGTTGTCGGTCTGGTTCGTGCGGAACCTGCAAAACAAAATTGCTTTCGGGTGAAGTCAGTTATGACGGCGATCCCGATGCATTGAATGACCACGATCGCGAGACGGGTCAGATCCTCACCTGTATTGCTCGCCCTGTTGGTCAAGTTCGATTAGATGCATGATATTTACATTGCTTAAATCATATTTTAAGCAATGTAAATATCATCTAATTTCGCGTCATTTACTTAATACCATTCAGGTGTACTTGTTCAATCTGACTGGTTTCTCTGAACTAATCCATCCGATTGTTTCAGTAATTAGCAAGTGCGCTTGCCGATGTCTCTCTAAGAATTCACTCTTACCCAATCGATTAGGACGAAATGACTAACTTCTCAAGACGGAAATTCATTATTACCGCAGGCGCAAGCGCAACGGGCGCATTGTTGGTAAACGGTTGCAGCACAGGTCTGAACAAAAGTGCGTCCAGCAGTGGGTCGAATCCAAGTGCGCTTCCAGCGGTGAATTCCGGCACAGCCGATACTCCAGAAACCACTAAAGCAACGCTGGGATTTATTGCCCTTACCGACTGCTCTCCGCTCGCGATCGCCAAAGAGAAAGGCATGTTTGCCAAATACGGCATGACCGACGTGAATGTTGCAAAGCAAACGTCTTGGGCCGTCACGCGCGACAACCTTGAACTGGGTAGCGGTAACGGTGGGATTGATGGCGCACACATTCTGACGCCGATGCCGTTTCTGCTAACGACCGGCAAGATTACCAAAGGCGGCACTCCTGTACCGATGTACCTCTTGGCGCGGCTCAATACCAACGGTCAGGGCATTTCCCTCTCCAACGATTTTAGAGATCTCGACATTACGACCAAAGCTGAAAAGCTGAAGGCAAAGGTAGACGAGCGCAAAGCGGCAAATCAGAAGTTTAAGTGCGCCGTCACCTTTCCGGGAGGCACACACGACTTATGGATGCGCTATTGGCTAGCCGCAAATGGCATCGACCCCATCAACGATGTAGACATTGTGGTGATTCCGCCGCCACAAATGGTCGCCAACATGGAAACGAAAACGATGGATGCGTTCTGTGTGGGAGAGCCGTGGCATCAGCGTTTAATCTCCAGAAACCTTGGATTCAACGCGTTTACAACCGGCGAAATGTGGAAGAATCACCCCGAGAAAGCCCTGTCGATGCGAGCCGATTGGGTCGATAAAAATCCGAAAGCGGCGAAAGCGATCTTGATGGCCGTGCAAGAAGCGCAGCAGTGGTGCGCGAAAGACGAAAACAAAGAAGAGATGGCAAAAATTGTCTCGGCAGATAAGTACATCAAAGCGCCTGCCTCTGACATTGTTGAGCGCATGAAGGGGAATTTTGACTTTGGCAATGGTCGCAAGCTAGAACAAAGCGATCTCCTGATGAAATTCTGGCGCGATAATGCGTCGTACCCTTACAAGAGCCATGATCTCTGGTTTGTGACTGAAAACATTCGCTGGGGCTATCTGCCGGGTGATACCGACGCTAAAGCCTTGGTCGATAAAGTCAATCGGTCTGATTTGTGGAAGGAAGCCGCGAAGGCGATCGGCGTGGCAGATGCAGAGATTCCTAAAAACGATTCGCGCGGGATCGAGACGTTCTTCGATGGGGTCACCTTTGATCCAACCAATCCAAAAACATATCTAGATAGCCTCAAGTTCAAGAAAGCCTAATTTATGCAAGCGAGCGGATTAAGCTTGCTGCCAATCTCAACTCTGCTTTCTGTTGTCTTCCGTCTAGTTTGAACCCACCGCTTTAGGAATTTTTCTCATGACTACCATTAGCCCATCGGCTCGGCTCAGAAAGTCCTCTCCGTTTTCACAGAAAGCATCTAACGTCGCGAAGTCTTTGATTCCGATCGTGATTTGCTTAACAGTAGCGCTCGGAATCTGGCAACTGCTCTGCCTTGCTCCAGATTCTAAAATGCCAGGGCCGCTCAAAGTCATTGCTCAAACCTGGACGCTCATTCTCGATCCGTTCTATGACAATGGTGGCACCGATAAAGGCTTGGGATTGCAGATTTTGATTAGTTTGCAGCGAGTCGCCTTTGGGTATTCGTTAGCCGCGATCGCTGGCATTTCAATCGGGGCATTCATCGGCTTGAACTCGTTTATGCGGCGCGGACTCGACCCGATTATTCAAGTCTTGCGGACAGTTCCGCCCTTGGCATGGCTCCCGATCGCGTTAGGAATTTTTCAAAGTAGCGATCCAGCCACTATTTTTGTAATTTTTATTACTGCTATCTGGCCCATTTTGATCAACACTGCGGTAGGCGTGCAGCAAATCCCCCAGGACTACAACAACGTCGCGAAAGTGCTGCGTCTGTCTGGAAAAGAGTACTTTTTCAGCATCTTGATGCCCTCGACCGTTCCTTACGTATTTGGAGGATTAAGGATTGGAATTGGCTTAGCGTGGTTGGCAATTGTGGCGGCTGAAATGTTGAAGGCAGAAGGCGGCATCGGGTTTAAGATTTGGGATGCTTACAACGCGGGCAACGAAAATAGCATGAGCGAAATTGTCATTTGCGTGCTGTACGTCGGTTTGGTGGGTCTCGCACTCGATCGGCTTGTCGGATGGATTGGGTCTCGCATTAGCTCTGATCACTAGTCCCGCGTTTCCGTTGGAGTTGCGCTCTGCGCTAATGGCTTGTTCTGTCCCGTTACTCTTGTCCTTCACACCGCAGTTCCATGTCTTTCTTTGTTGAAATTGATCATATCGATCGCACCTTTCCACTTAAAGATGGCGGCAGCTACATCGCCCTCAAGAATATCGAACTCAAAGTTCAGAAGGGAGAATTTGTGACGCTGATTGGTCACTCGGGTTGCGGTAAGTCCACGCTGCTCAATATTCTGGCAGGACTCGACAAACCGACCCAAGGCGGGATCATTCTCGACGGGCGGCAAGTAACCGAACCAGGGCCTGACCGGATGATGGTGTTTCAAAACTATTCGCTACTGCCGTGGAAAACCGTCCGCGAAAACATTGCGCTTGCGGTTGATAAAGTCCTCAAAGATTTACCAAAAGACGAACGCCAGAGCCTGATTGAGCATCATATCGATATGGTGGGGTTGCGCTTAGCCGCTGACAAGAAGCCCCGCGAACTCTCTGGTGGCATGAAACAACGAGTCGCGATCGCGCGTGCCCTTGCCATTCGTCCGAAGCTCTTGTTGCTCGACGAACCGTTTGGCGCACTCGACGCCCTGACTCGGGGGAACTTGCAGCAACAGTTAATGAAAATCTGTGAGGAGAGCCACGTCACTTGTGTGATGGTAACGCACGATGTAGACGAAGCCTTGCTGCTTTCAGATCGAATCGTGATGCTCACTAACGGTCCCGAATCTCACGTTGGACAAATTCTAAATGTGCCGATTCCGCGTCCGCGCCATCGCTTAGAAGTGGTGAACCATCCGAGCTACTACGGATTGAGAAATGAAATGATTTATTTCCTCAATCAGCAGAAGCGGGACAAAAAGCGCAAGCGCAAAGAAGTGGTGGCGATCGCGCGCCATGGCCTGGAAAAAGTCAATCTCAACATTGGATTCGTACCGCTCACCGACTGTGCACCCCTCGTGGTCGCCAAAGAAAAAGGCTTCTTTGCCAAGCACGGGTTAGAAGAAGTGACCCTCAGCCGCGAACCGAGTTGGAACGCGATCGCCGATGGGATCAGAACCAAGCGATTAGACGCGGCGCACATGCTGGCAGGAATGCCGCTCTCCATGACGCTGGGCTATGGCGATAATCCTCAACTGCCAGTTGTCACAGCACTCGTGATCTCCCGCAACGGCAACGCGATCACGCTAAAAAAAGAACTTCTAGATCGCGGCGTCCGCTCCTTAAGCGCCTTTAAATCGTTACTTAAAGGCGTCCCAGATCAGGTCTACACGATGGCAACCGTTCATCCGACTTCGATGCACAACTTGATGTTGCGCTATTGGTTGGCATCGGCAGGCATTGATCCCGATCACGATTTAACCATGACGATCGTCCCGCCGCCACAAATGGTCGCAAACCTCAGTGCCGGAAATATCGATGGCTATTGTGTGGGAGAGCCGTGGAACTCCCGCGCGATTCGGGACGGCTTGGGCTACGCGATCGCGACCGATCTCGAGATTTGGGCATCCCACCCGGAAAAAGTGCTAGGCGTACGAGAAGACTGGACAAATCAGCATCCTGAAACTCACAATGCCCTCGTGAAAGCCCTGCTCGAAGCGTGTGAATACTGCGACGATCGCCGCAACCGGGAAGAAATTCTCGGCTTATTGGCACGCCCTCAGTACATGGGTCCATCAGCAGAATACGCACGTCCCGGCTTTATTGACCCGTACGATCGCGGCATGGGTGAAGCCCCCGAAACCCTGCTGCGCTTCAATCAGTTCCATATTGACAATGCCAACTGTCCTGGACGGGCAGAGGGACTGTGGATTTTGACTCAGCTTGCCCGGTGGAACATCACCGCCTTCCCGCGCAACTGGATTGAAGTGCTAGACCGGGTGCGTCGAGTGGATCTCTATGGCCGAGCGGCAAGAGAACTAGGGCTGCCGGACAATGAAGGCAACCGCACGTCGTTTGAGTTGTTCGATGGCAAGGTGTTTAACCCTGACGATCCGATTGGCTATCTCAATAGCCTTGATATTTGCCGAGACATTCGCATCGAAGAGATTATTATCGATAGCGTTAGCGAGAGCAGTCTCGCGATCGCGGTATAACTTGAGCGTGCATCTGGCAGTGGTTCGGATGCATCGCTCTCCTATCAATTGGCCCATTCCCGAATTGTGGACTATAGCATTACTCTCCGTTCGATTGATCTTCACCCCAGCCCTTTTCGCTATGCAAATCCTCTCTACTCCCGACTCCCAATCTCAGTTGGTCGAAACCCCTTCCTTCCTTGAGATCGATGGTGTCTCAAAAATCTATTCCACACCAAAAGGCGACAACGTGGTGCTAGATGACATTAGCCTCACGGTGAATGAAGGCGAATTTGTTTGCGTCATCGGGCACTCGGGCTGTGGCAAATCGACGTTGCTCGACATGGTGTCTGGCTTCCGCGAGCCGACCAGCGGCGAAGTGCGTCTGCAAGGTAAGCGCGTCACCCGTCCTGGCCCCGATCGCATGGTTGTGTTTCAAAACTACTCACTCTTGCCCTGGAAAACAGCGTATGAGAATGTTTATCTGGCTGTGAACTCGGTGTATCCCGAAAAATCGAAAGCAGAAAAAACCGAGATTGTCCGCACTCATCTCACCATGGTTGGGCTGGATGAAGCGGCAAATAAAAAGCCTGGGCAACTGTCTGGCGGGATGAAACAGCGCGTTTCGATCGCACGTGCCCTCGCCATCTATCCGCAAGTCTTAGTGCTAGACGAACCATTTGGCGCTCTTGACGCCATTACCAAAGAGGAACTCCAAGAAGAACTGCTCAACATTTGGAGACAGCACAAAGTCACTGTGCTGATGATCACCCACGATATTGACGAAGCGCTATTTCTGGCCGATCGTATCGTGATGATGACCAATGGCCCTGCGGCTAAAATTGGCGAAATCATGAATGTCCCATTTGACCGACCCCGCAATCGTACTCAGTTAATAGAAGACCCGCAGTACTACACGTTGCGAAATCAGGCACTAGATTTCTTGTATGGTCGATTTGCCTTAACCGAAGTAGAGTAACGGGCAAGCGGCGGCAACGCCTCCGGTTAATTTAGAACGGTTTTCCGCTCAAAGGTAAAGTGAAGTATCTAGAAGCACAGTTTTGCATCCCTTCTAGATCAACAATAGAGCCTGTCGTGATCTGTTAGATCAAGCTGCTTGCAGGCAGGATTTGAGATTTGCCGTTTTTTAGCAAGTCAATACTGGTTCGGTGCGATTTCGGGGTTCGCACAGTCTATTGGAACGCCAACCCGATATATTTCCTGTTGAATTCTGCTTATCCACCGTCGCGATGGAATCCGTACAAATGGCTTCTTCCGAAACAGCCCCCTTATCGGTCGTCACCTCATCAGTTGTCAACCGAATTCTTTGTTACTACACCAACTCCACCAATCAGCTTCAGATTGCAAAAACTTCGGGGTCTTCAGGCCTAAAACTAGAGCGAGTTGTTTTTCCAAAGCAGCGCATCTTGTTTGAAGCCCTGTCCGACGCTTGGATAGAAATTTATATCTATTCCGAACTGGATGGTGTGACATTACTCAACACCATTCCCTGTCAGACACTACACGCTCAGTCAAAAGGCGGGTGTGACTAAATCTACGCTTAAGAGGTCTTGATCATGGCTCAACCAACCAAAACTCTATGTCCATACTGTGGGGTTGGCTGCGGCTTAGAAGTGTTGCCTCCGGCTCAGCCTGGCAAGGCAATCAATCGAGATAAAGACGGAACCCCAATTTGGCACATCAGAGGAGATCGCGCTCACCCGTCGAGTCAGGGTATGGTCTGTGTAAAAGGGGCAACGGTCGCAGAGGCGCTGCACAAAGACCGATTGCGCTATCCCATGGTGCGCGATTCGCTGGATCAGCCGTTTCGTCAGGTGACGTGGGCAGCCGCGATCGCAACCATCGTCAGCCGCATTCAGGTCGTTCGCTTTACTCAGGGGCCGGATGCCATTTGCATGTATGGATCTGGGCAATTTCAAACCGAAGATTACTACATCGCCCAAAAGCTGATCAAAGGCTGTTTGGGCACTAACAATTTTGACGCCAACTCTCGACTCTGCATGTCTTCTGCGGTAGCGGGGTACCTTCAAAGCTTTGGGTCGGACGGTCCCCCCTGCTGTTATGACGATTTAGACGAAACCGACTGCGCGTTTCTGATCGGCACAAATACAGCAGAATGCCATCCCATCCTCTACAACCGATTACGCAAGCATCACAAGAAAAACCGTAACGTTAAAATCGTCGTCGTTGATCCCCGTCGCACGGCAACCGCAGAAGGCGCGGACTTACATTTAGCGATCAAGCCCGGAACGGACATCGATCTACTCAATGGCATCGCTTACCTGCTCTGGCGCTGGCACGACCTCGACCGTACCTTCATCCATGACCACACCAACGGGTTTGATCAATTTGTTGAGGTCATTCGTCACTATCCTCCACCTGTCGTCGCCGAGCGCTGTGGCATTTCGGAAGCCGATTTATCTACAGCGGCTCGCTTCTGGGCACAGGCTCAGCGAGTGTTGTCCATGTGGTCGATGGGCGTGAATCAATCTTCGGAAGGCACAGCAAAAGTTCGCTCAATTATTAATCTCCACTTGATGACTGGGCAGATTGGTAAACCGGGCGCAGGTCCGTTTTCGCTGACAGGTCAGCCAAACGCGATGGGCGGACGAGAAGCGGGCGGCTTAGCTCACTTACTGCCAGGCTATCGGTCGGTTACGAATGCTCAGCACCGGGATTACGTTGAGCAGTTTTGGGGGCTACCTCCTGGCAAAATTTCTCCCAATCCGGGGCGCAACGCGTGGGAAATGATCATGGGGCTTGAGAGAGGAGAAGTCGGGTTGCTGTGGGTAGCGGCAACCAACCCAGCGGTGAGTATGCCCGATCTAGAGCGCACGAAAGCCGCATTGAAGCGATCGCCCTTCACGATTTATCAAGACTGCTACTATCCAACCGAAATGGTGGAGTATGCTCACGTCTTGCTGCCTGCCGCGCAATGGAGCGAAAAAACGGGAGTCATGACCAATTCTGAGCGGCGCGTGACGCTCTGCTCTCAGTTCCGCACCCCTCCGGGTGAAGCGAAACCGGACTGGATGATTTTTGCAGAAGTGGGTCGGCGGCTCGGCTTCTCAAAGCAGTTTGCCTACAACTATTCGGCTGAAGTCTACCGCGAATATGCCCTGCTGACCCAAGGACGGCCCTGCGATCAGTCCCAACTGAGCCATACCTATTTGTTTGAGCATGGCCCAACTCAGTGGGGCACGCTAGTGACTGAAGAGCCGGATTCACCCGAAAAAGCTGGATTATCGGGTCAAATCCGTCCGGGTCAAAAGGTATCCGTCGCCGCCCGGCTTTATACCGACCATCAGTTCCACACGCCTGATGGTCGTGCCCGCTTTGGAGCTTATCATTCTCGTGGGTTGGCTGAACCACCCGACGATCGCTATCCGTTTGTGCTGACGACAGGCAGACTTTATGGACACTGGCACACCCAATCCCGCACCGGACGCGTTGAAAAACTTCGGGCAATGCACCCCAATCCGTTCATCGAAATTCATCCGAAAGATGCAGATAAATTGGGTGTGAAACCTGATGAGTGGGTGGAAGTGCGATCTCGGCGGGGCAAGGCAAAATTTCCGGTGATGGTCACAAAAGCGATCACGCCGGGAACCGTTTTTGTGCCGATGCATTGGGGCGCGCTATGGGCAGACCAAGCCGAAGCCAATGCTCTGACGCATCCAGTCTCATGTCCCGATTCAAAACAGCCCGAATTAAAAGCCTGTGCTGTGGAAATTGTGTCGATGTCGCCTGGGATAGCAGTTCAGGTTCAGGAGTTTGAGCCGTCGCTTGTGCGATAGCGGGTTAGCTATAGAGAAAGAGCGATGGTGCGCTCACAGAAGTTTCATCTCCTAACTGCCGCAGATCTCTTTACGATGAGTCTTTCTACCTAGTATGCTCACAGCAGCAGTTCAAAATGGTTTGCTATGCGTCGGCTAACGCGGTTATCTCAAAATATTAGAAGCGGTCTTGGAGACAGCAGCTTTTTAAAGTTCACAAGCCACATTGAACGATGGGTTTCTAAAGTTTTAGCCCTTGCGATGCTGGTAGTTATTTTCGCGTCAGTGTCCGAGTTGCTCATCTTTATGGTGAAGGAATTGTTCTATTCGCCACCGATTGGTCAATTTGGCAGAACGCTTTTCTCGATTTTTGGCTTGTTTTTGAATGTTTTAATTGCCCTTGAAATTTTAGAAAATATTACGGCGTACCTGAAGCATCACGTAGTGCAAGCAGAGTTGGTTATTGTTACCTCACTGATTGCGGTTGCCCGTAAAATCATTATTCTGGATCTAGAAAAAACAGCTGGGCTGGATCTCATTGCCCTTGCATGTGCAATTCTTGCCCTGTCGATTAGTTATTGGATTGTTCGTAAAGTTGCTCCTAAAAATATTCATTAAACTAAAACCCCATTAAAAACACAATGGCTGAATTCTTTCAATTTGAATCTGATTTTGTTGATTCTTTGCGTTGCATTCCAATGCAAGTGCGATTCAAGCTAGACACGTGCGGTGTGAAGCTAAAACTACACCAATGGAATCAGTTTAATGAGCGCGATCGCCACCAGTTAGTAGAGATGCCGTGCAGCACAGCATCAGAAATTGAAACCTATCGCTCGGATCTTCATGATCTCATTCAGCAGAGATCGGGAGAAACAGCCAGCGATTTACCCGTTGATCCGCATCCCGAGTGGTTGGAGACGACCATACCCCAGAGCGTGCAGACTCAAGCCCAAGAATTAGGGCTGACGATTCAAGCGACTCAATGGAAAAATCTAACGCCTTTGCAGCGGTTTGCCCTGATCAAATTAAGCCGTTCCAATCACGAGAACAAGAATTTTCTACCTGCACTGAAAGAGTTTGATTTGGCGTAGCAGCCTGCTTGAGCGTCTCTCAAACTGTTTAACAAGCTTGCAGATCTTCTCGAATTAACTGGCGCTGTTCACCTAAAAATTGGTCGAGATGGCTTGAACGGGGCAAGTTGGAATGCACTGCTCGCACACGATGCAGCGCGATCGCGTGAAGGTCAGTTTAAACGACTGCGGATCGAGGGTTAGCGCTTCCGTCGGACACACTCCCGTACATAGCCCACAATCTACGCAGGATTCTTCATCGATCACGAGTTCACGACTGGCAAACGAGACATTGATATCTTGCGATCGCATCCAGTCGATCGCAGCATCTAGCTGATCAATATCGCCTAGCAACTCTACAACTAATTTTCCGATTTGGTTGGGTGCAACCTGGGCGCGAATAATATTTGCAGCGACATTAAAATCTTTTGCCAGCCGATAGGTGACAGGCATCTGCACAGAGCGCTTGGGAAATGTAAGAGTGACTCGTTTTTTCACTCTCTAATTATACTCATCGCTTAGTTATACTCACTGAGCTTGCACTTACTGAGATTGTAGTCGTAACAGCCAATGGTTACACTAAAAGTGTTTGCTTAACAATTCAGTTATGACCTCTTCAACTCCAGAACCTGCCAATTCAACGAATGGAGCGCGGATCAGAAACTTTCTGATTGCGCTGGCTGCGATCGTGCTGACCGTCATCTTTGCGCTCAGCTTCAAGACTCAGACAACGGCCGTTTCCCTAAGCGCAATGGCGAAAGAATCTGTGCCTCTAGAAACCGCTCTCAGTAACGGCAAACCAACCCTGATGGAGTTTTATGCAGATTGGTGTACGAGTTGTCAGTCAATGGCTCCAGAAATCGAGTCGCTAAAAGAGCAGTATGGCAATCGCGTTAACTTTGTCATGCTTAATGTCGATAACGAGAAATGGTTGCCCGAAATTCTCTCCTATCGCATCGATGGAATTCCTCATTTTGTGTATTTGGGTAATGACGGAAAATCGATTGGGCAAGCGATCGGCGAGCAGCCTCACAAAATTCTGGAAGAGAATCTAATTGCCTTAGTGGAGGGAACAACGCTTCCTTATGCCCAAGCAACGGGGCAGACTTCAGAATTTTCATCTTCCCTTTCACAAGAGAGCGCTGCCGATCCTCGAAGCCACGGTAGCCAAGTTGTCAACAAAAGCTAACCTTTAGTCGGGGTAGTGCTGTACAGCTACCCTGCATTGTGATCTATCCCATGTGATTTATCCCATCGCAGTTGCCTCAGAATCGCTTCCAGTATTAATGGCGAAAATCCAGTCCTTGTATTTCGGATCTTGATTTTCCGTAATTGCGGTCAACTTTTCTCGTAATTTATCTGTAATTGGTCGCTGTTGAGGTAACGTATATGTCTCAATCCGTTTTACTGGAGTAATCTTAGCTGCCGTTCCACTCAAAAACACTTCATCTGCAATATATAACTCTGTTTTATCAACTGGTCGTTCAACTACTTTAATCCCGATATCTCTAGCGATAGTTAAGATGCTATCTCGCGTAATTCCTTCCAAAATATCTTGTTCATATCCTGGTGTAATCAACTCACCGTTTCTCACTAAAAACACATTCATTCCAGAAGCTTCGCTCACCTTACCTTGAGTGTTTAGTAAAATCGCTTCATCAAATCCCGATTCGACCGCTTCTGTTTTGGCTAATGACGACGTAATGTAAGCACCGCTAATTTTTCCTCTCAACGGTAAACTGCGATCCTCTTGACGAGACCAAGAACTGATCCGACACGTTACCCCATCCGGCGATAAGTAATCTCCCAACTCCAACCCATACACAAAGAAATCTTTTTCAATGTTGTGTAACCGAGGCGCAATTCCCAAATCCGATGTGTAAACAAATGGACGAATATAAAACGAGGTCTGAGGTCGATTTTTTTTAACAAAATCTGTAATGATTGCTTGAATCTTATCGGCGGGCAAATCGAGCATCAGGAACTTAGCACTGTTGCTCAACCGTTGACAATGTCGATCGAGCCGAAATAGTAATATTTGATCGGGAGTCTGCGGATCAGGAATGCCGCGCAATCCTCCAAAAGCCCCAGTTCCGTAGTGCAGGGCATGAGTCGCGATCGACAGATTCGCCTGCTCAAACGGCACAAATTGATTCTTGAAATACGCGAGGGGAAGAAAAGTGTGCATGGTGTCGAAGAGGGGAATGGAGGGAAAGAGATTTTTAAGATTAACCTGAAATCTGAAGCACAGATCTTAAAATCTAGAGTATTTCGATCTTACACAAATACCGAATTATCACAGGTCCGCCGCAGTTTTCACCCATCTTACCCCTCTGGAAAGCGCTGCTAAAGACACCTCCTGCTCACCCCAAAGTTTGGCTGACGCCTGACTATTTGGCACTCGCCAATTCGACCATTTGACACTCGCCAATTTAATGAGATAATGGGAGTTTGTTGAAAACTCTATTACACTAAAGACCCTTGGCTAACGTAGTTGTAATTGGTGCCCAGTGGGGCGATGAAGGGAAAGGCAAGATTACGGATCTGCTGAGCAAATCGGCAGATGTCGTCGTCCGCTACCAAGGAGGTGTGAATGCTGGGCATACAGTCGTTGTCAAGGATCAAACCTTTAAGCTACACCTCATTCCATCAGGCATTTTATATCCCGATACCGAATGCATTATTGGCTGCGGAACTGTCATTGATCCAAAAGTTCTAATTCAAGAATTAGATCAATTAGAACAGTGGGGTATTTCGACCGAGAACCTGATGATTTCTGAAACGGCTCATGTGACGATGCCTTATCACCGCGTCATCGATCTTGCCTCCGAAGAAAAACGCGGAACCCACAAAATTGGCACGACCGGGCGCGGGATTGGACCGACCTATGCTGATAAGTCTGAGCGAACCGGCATCCGCATCATCGATTTGATGAATTCGGACTCCCTCAAAAAACAATTGCAGTGGGCGATCGCTCACAAAAATGGCATTCTCGAAAAGCTCTACGGGCTACCGCCATTAGATGCCAACGAGGTGTTAGAGGAGTACCTCGCCTATGCCGAGCGGCTGCGTCCTCATGTGGTCGATAGCTCCCTCAAAATTTACGAGGCGATCCGCCGCAAGCGGAACATCTTGTTTGAGGGCGCTCAAGGAACGCTGCTTGATCTCGATCACGGAACCTATCCTTATGTCACCTCCTCTAATCCCGTGGCGGGGGGAGCCTGTGTGGGAACGGGCATCGGTCCAACGATGATCGATCGCGTGATTGGCGTGGCAAAAGCCTACACAACCCGCGTGGGAGAAGGCCCATTTCCGACTGAACTGCATGAAGAACTGGGCGCTCAACTGTGCGATCGCGGCGCAGAATTTGGCACCACCACGGGTCGTCAGCGACGCTGCGGCTGGTTTGATGCCGTCATTGGGCGCTACGCCGTGCGGATCAACGGGTTGGATTGTTTGGCCATCACCAAACTCGATGTGCTAGACGAGATGGATGAAGTTCGCGTTTGTGTTGCCTATGAAATTGATGGGCAGCGCTGCAACGATTTCCCCAGCGATGCGCGTAAATTTGCCCGGTGTAAGCCGATTTACGAAACTATGCCCGGATGGAAACGCTCAACCGATGAGTGTCGATCGCTTGATGATCTGCCCAAGCAAGCGCTCGACTATCTCAAATTCCTGGCAGAATTAATGGAAGTGCCGATCGCGATCGTGTCGCTCGGAGCGAAGCGCGATCAGACCATTATTGTGGAAGATCCGATTCACGGTCCAAAACGGGCGCTGTTATATCCTAACGACGCCCCGCAAGCTGTAAACGCCTAAGACCACACCGCCGTTCTATCTAAATTACTACTTCAGAAGTACCATGCCACTTACGATCGAATGTCAAAAACGTCCTGACGGCAGCAAGCCGAACGCCCTGCGCCAAGGTGGACAAATTCCGGCGACGCTCTATGGTCACAATGGGACTGAATCGGTTCAACTTGTGATCGATGCCAAGAAAGCCGGATTTCTCGTCCGAGATGCGGCGGTCAATAACACTTTGATTCAGGTGAATGTGCCAGATATGCCTTGGAAAGGCAAAGCGCTCTTGCGAGAAGTGCAAAAGCACCCTTGGAAAGGACATTTGTATCACATCAGTTTCTTCTCGATCGCGGCACAAAGCTCGATTGAAGTGACGGTTCCACTCAACTTTGTGGGCGATGCGACTGGCGTTAAAAACGATGGCGGTACACTCAATAGTGTTCTCACCGAATTAGCCGTCAAATGTGACCCTGAGCAAATTCCTGAGAAGATTGATGTGGATGTGACTGCACTCAATGTAGGAGACGCGCTGCATGTGAATGAGCTAACGCTTCCCGCTGGTGTAGAAGCCCTCGGAGAGTCAGATCGAGTCGTTGTGATGATCGCGGGAGTCAGCACGGCAGCAGTAAGCGACGCTGCCGAAGAAGAATCTGCGGCAGCCGAAGAATCTGCGGCAGCCACACCCGCAGGATAAGTCTGCTGTGTGAAAAATTCAGTGTATATATAGAAGACCAGGGAGCAATCCCTGGCTTTTTCGTTTTAGATAGCTCTTTGCCCGGAATACCCATTGCGATTAGCGCTCAAGGCGCAAACTCTGAAAGAAACGCTATGACAACCTCAACTCTGCCTCCTTTAGTCCAGTCCATGCTGCGCCCCCAGTTTTATCCACATGTGGTGACTGAACCGATTCAACTGGTGCAAACTCACATTTCTTATGTGTTGCTCACAGGTGAATTGGTCTACAAGCTCAAGAAGCCGATGAACTATGGCTTTCTAGATTTCTCAACCCTAGAGAAACGCAAACACTTTTGCCATGAGGAACTGCGGCTTAATCAACGGGGTGCAGCCGAGTTGTATTTAGATGTGTTGCCGATCGCTCAAGACGGGGAGAATTTTGTCTTGGATGGCGAGGGAGAAGCAGTTGAGTACGTCGTGAAGATGCAGCAATTTCCGCAAGAGACGCTGCTGAGTGAGATGTACGATCGCGGCGAACTGAGCGAGCAGCACCTCGAAGAACTCGCAAAAGTCCTGGCAGATTTTCACAAGGCGGCACCCACGAATGATTACATCCTCAGCTTTGGAGAGGTCGCGCAAATTCGTCAAGCGATCGATGAGAACTACGATCAAACCGTCAACTACATTGGCGTGGCTCAAACGCAGCAACAGTTTGACGAAACGAAGGCATACACCGACAAACTATTCGCCGAGCAAAAACCTCTCTTTGATAGTCGAATTCAAACCAAATGGATTCGCGAATGTCATGGTGATGTTCACCTCAGAAACATTTGCTTTTGGCACAACAAAATTCTTCTATTCGATTGCATTGAATTTAACGAACCCTTCCGATTCGTCGATGTGATGTTCGATATTGCGTACATCATTATGGATTTTGATGCTCGGAACCGTCCTGATTTGAGTAATTTATTTCTCAACGCCTACCTTGAGCAAACAGGGGACTGGGAAGGCGTGCAGGTGTTGCCGCTTTACCTCAGCCGTCAAGCGTATGTACGGGCAAAAGTCACATCATTCTTGCTCGGTGATCCGGGCATTCCAGAGGCTGTACAACAAGAATCAAAGGAAACGGCGAGTCGTTACTATCAGCTCGCGTGGCACTACACGCAGCAGAAGACAGGCAAGCTAGTCATGATGTCTGGGCTTTCTGGCTCAGGCAAAAGCACTACAGCTCGAACCTTAGCCCGTCAGTCTGGAGCAATTCAGATTCGTTCAGATGCGGTTCGCAAGCACTTAGGCGGCGTTGAGCTAGATGCAAAAGGCGATGCGTCGCTCTACAGTTCAGAGATGACGCAGAAAACCTACGATCGCTTACTTGACCTCGGCATCAAGTTAGCGGCTCAAGGCTATACCGTGATTTTGGATGGAAAATATGATCGCCAAGCCACGCGATCGCAGGTCATCCAAGCAGCTCAAACCCATCAAATTTCCCTGGAAATTCTTCATTGCACTGCGCCAGATGAGGTATTGCAGCAACGGGTTCAACAGCGTCAAGGCGACATCTCTGATGCAACAACTGATGTTCTGTCTAATCAACACATGGAGCCGTTTACTGATGAGGAACAGCCGTTGGTGAAGACGATCGATACGGCTAGGAAGGAGGGATAAGGGATGAGGGATGGATAAGCAGATTATCTTTCATCCCTCTTCCCTCATCGAATCTCCTGTCTGAGGCTTGAAATTCGCTGTATCCTGTCTAAAGTCGCAAAGGTAACGATCGTGCGTAGACAGCCCATCTCTAAAGGGTTTTCAGCCGGGTTGCAGATCTGGCTTTTGTTTTTGCTTAGCCTATATTGGAGTGGTTATTCTGCGCTGCTCAGCATTGCGTTAGGAGCGCTAGGCGGCTTAGCGAGCGGCTTGATTGTAGACTGGTGGCTCAGCAAAGACGAAAGAACAGAACCCGATCCGAAACTCATCGACGAAGAAGGAACCGAAGCGATGACTCGCGATCCTTCCGACAGAGCCAATCGTAGGCGCCGCCGAGAGGCTTCTGCCTTGCGCTATCGTCAGCAGCGACGAATGCGATCGCGCGCCTTCAATTGGAAGTTCTTTAGACGAAATAGAGATGATTCTTAGTCAAGCCGGAATTTAGTCAAGACGGAATGTAGCTACTTTAAGCCAAAAAGGGCTGAGCTCGACTTAGTCCATTAGGCGGCATAGCAAAGCGGCTTCAACCAGCAGGCAAAAGCGCGGCTTGGCACTTTAATCAGGTTGGTATCTGAGCCTGACCTATCAAAAAGTCGTGGTGCCCATTTCATTGTCCTGCCGCGAAAACCTGTTCTGCGGTCAGTTGCAGATCTGGGAATGTTGGAGAAATGATACGATCGCTGCCTCGAAACTGACGGATTTCATATTCTCCATCGACTAGTTCACAAACCGAGAGGGTCGGTTGCTTAGGATTGCCGATATAACGTCTACCGCCTAAACCCAAATAATCAACCTGCCAATATTCAAGGATCTCTAGCGCTTCGTAATCTGTGAATTTGTGGGCATAATCATCTCGCCAATTGGTGCTAACCACTTCGATGATCAGTCGTGCAGACTTCCCTTTGGTAATAACCGATTCTTTCTCCCACTGCGGATCGTCTGCGATCGTCTGTCTGTCCAACACAATCACATCGGGTTCATAGCCCGATTCTCCATCAATTGTTCTAACGATGCACTCTCTAGGAATGAAGTAGGAAAGGTTCATTCGCCCTATTTCAACAAACAGCGATCCGCTTAAGAACCCTGCAACATCAGAATGTTTGCCTCTTGGTTTTGGCATTTCAACAATTACCCCACGATGCAATTCGTAGCGAGTCTCTGAGTTTTCTGGATACCAAGCGATAAACTCATCAAACGCAATCGATTGTGCAAGAGCTTGAATCATAGTGTGAAGGCACAACAAAAATAGGGAGCGATTTGCAAATCAGTAGCGCTGCTGAACACTGAAATCTGCTCTCCTAGATAATAACGCTTCTAGTTTTCTCCAATGAATTAAGCCTACAAGAATCACTCAACCTTAGTTTTCATCCATTCAGTCGCTACATCTGCTAAAACAGTTTTGCAGGAAGTCTAGTAGGATTAGTGCAAGTGATCTATTGTGCTTATGTCTGCTGATACTTGGCTCACCTCAGATGCTCCATCAACTAGACGCGACGATCTGCTGCGATCGCTTCGTAACACATTGCGTCCTGGACAGCGCGAGATTGCCGATTGGCAAAGCGGGCGCTTAGCTGTCTCTGCCGTGCCTGGAGCCGGAAAATCAACCGGAATGGCTGTTGCTGCCGCCTTTGCGATCGCGCGTCATCAACTGCATCCGCGCCACCAATTAGTCGTCGTCACCTTCACGCGATCTGCTGCCGCAAACATCAAAGCCAAAATTCGCAAACATCTAAAGGAATTAGCGCTGCCCCAAGGGGGCTTTGTCGTTCACACCCTGCATGGATTGGCATGGGCGATCGCCCGAAGCTACCCAGAACTATCGGGCTTAAATCCAGATGCAGTCTTGATTACGCCGACTCAAGGACATCGGTTAATTCGTACTAGCGTTGAGCAATGGTTAGGCCTGAATCCAGCGTTGTATCAACGGTTGCTTGAAGGCAGACAGTTTGATGGAGAAGAAACCGAGCGATTACGACGGCAATCAGTTCTGCGAACAGAAGTGCTGCCCGATTTAGCCGCAACAGTGATTCGAGAAGCAAAGAGTTCTGGATTGACGCCGCAAGATTTGCGAAATTGCGAGGTAGATGATGAGTATTCAATTCTCGCGATCGCAGCAGGACTCTATGAGCAATATCAAACTCAACTGAAAGCAAGAAATTTGATTGATTATGATGAGATGATTTTAGGAGCATTGCGAGTATTAGAGTATTCAAATGTGCGCGATTCGCTTCACGAAACTCCAAAGCATCGTTGGCAAACTCAAGTCTTTGCGGTGTTTGAAGATGAAGCTCAAGATTCAAGTCCATTACAAACGAAATTACTAGAAATTCTATCCGCTGATCCCACGAATTCTTCTATTCAAAACTTAGTGCGCGTTGGCGATCCAAACCAAGCGATTAACTCGACCTTTACGCCTGCCGATCCGGTTTTCTTCCGTGATTTCTGCCAAACTTGTGCCACTGAAAATCGACTCGCTGAAATGAACCAAGCGGGTCGTAGCAGCCGCGCGATCATCAACGCTGCAAATTTTGTTCTCACCTGGATTAATCGTAAGTACGGCAAACCTTCCGATTCTGCTACCGAGGCAGAAGCACCATTCCGTCCACAGGCGATCCATCCAGTTTCCGCAAACGATCCGCAAAAAGATGCTAATCCTGCTCCTGAAGGATTGGGACTCGAACTGCACACGCCAGATAACGTGTATCAAACCGTGGAAATGATTGGGCAAAGGGCGATCGCGCTCTTTCAACAAAACCCCAACACCTCGGTAGCGGTGCTCGTGAGAACGAACGAACAAGGGCGATTTGTCGCTCAACAGCTTGCTCGGTGGTATGACGAAAAATTGAGCGTGTTTGAAGTCGGACAGCGCGATCGCCAATCTCACATTCCGGGCGAAATTCTGTCTCTCTTGCAGTTTCTCGATCGTCCTCATTCGTCCGACAATCTCAAAGCAGCATTGTCAGTATTAGTTGGACGGCGACTTATCCCTAACCAAGATCTCAACGCGCTGATTCTGTTCCCCGAACAGTTTTTGTATCCCTCTCCACTCGATCCACCACAATCCCCGACTGTTCAACAGTCTAGTCGTTATTGCATCAATTTACTGAGAGCCAGAATAGAACTTCCGCTCTATCAACTGATTCCCTTTCTCGCTTACACGCTTGACTATGATCAAACAGAATTAGCAACAGCAGATAAATTGACTGAGCGAATCATGCAGCAAACTCAACAGAGTTCGCTAGGAGCAATGCTAGAGGTGCTAAACGAAATTGTTAGTTCCGAACGGTTTGAACCCGTTGAGGCGGAAGATGACGATCGCTATATTCGTCCCGCACAGATCACAATTATTACAATGCACAAAGCCAAAGGGTTAGATTGGGATTATGTGTTTCTGCCGTTTTTGCATGAAAACACGATTCCGGGATCGCTCTACGTGCCGCCGCTCATGCAGTTTTTGGGAGATTTTACCCTGTCAGAAGTAGCGAGATCGCAGATCCGAGCGATCGTTCACAACTACCCCATTCCCGGCACGGAAGAAGCTTGGGAACGCGCAGGCTATCTCAAAACAGCAGAGGAATTTCGCTTGCTCTACGTCGCGATGACTCGCGCCAAACGATTGCTGTGGATGTCGGCGGCAAAACAAGCTCCTTTCGCTTGGAGCAAACCAGAGAATTTGGACGAGCGTAAACCGTGTCCCGTTATTCCTGCATTAAAAGAACGCTTTCCGCTCTCGGTGATTGGCGGCTCGGATGAAGATGATAACGTAGAGTTCTAGAGAATCTTTGAGAGGCGATAGATATGGTTCAGACTCCCGCTAAATCTCTCACGTTAGAAGAATTTTTGGCGTTGCCGGAAACGAAACCCGCCAGCGAATATTTTGATGGTCGAATTAGCCAGAAGCCAATGCCACAAGGAAAACACAGCACAGTTCAACGGGATCTTACCAGTTGCAATGGAGTTGAAGTTAAAGCCGAAACGCATTGCGCGAGCTTATCCTGAGTTGCGATGTACCTTTGGTGGGCGCTCAACGGTTCCAGACGTGACAGTATTCGTTTGGGATAGGCTGCCGCGTGATGAGAACGGCGAAATTGCCAACTCGTTTGAAATTGCGCCTGATTGGACAATTGAAATTTTATCTCCCGATCAAAGCCCAACCAGAGTCATTAAAAACATTCTGCACTGCCTTGAACAGGGAACTCAACTCGGTTGGATGATCGATCTATATGAAAAAATTGTATTTGTTTATCATGCTGATCGCCCGACTCAATTTTTTGATGTGGCAGAACAGCAAATTCCTGTGCCTGATTTTGCCAATGAGTTTCGTCTCACAGTCGGAGAAGTGTTCGGGTGGTTGTCGGATTAGAGCTTGAGTTTAGATGCTCAATTACTTATCCAAAATTTTTCTGATCGTGTTTGTAAACGCGCGATCGCACCTTCATTTCGAGAGCGATCGCGCATTTACTTAGTTCAAGATGCCGTCTTTTTGTGCGATCGTCATCATCAGATCAATCACTCGATTGGAGTAACCCCATTCATTGTCATACCATGACACGACTTTGAAGAAATTGGAGTTGAGTTCCATCCCTGCGCCCGCATCAAAAATACTAGAGTGCAGATCGCCCTGGAAATCAGTTGAAACCACCTCATCTTCTGTATATCCCAAAACGCCCTTTAGCGAGGATTCCGAGGCTTCCTTCATCGCGGCGCAGATATCTTTGTAGCTCGTCGCCTTCTCGGTTTTGAACGTGAGATCCACCACAGACACATCGGGAGTCGGAACGCGAAACGCCATGCCTGTCAGTCTGCCTTTCAGTTCAGGCAGCACCAATGTCACAGCTTTTGCGGCACCTGTTGCAGCAGGAATGATGTTTTGCGATGCACCGCGTCCGCCGCGCCAGTCTTTTTTGCTGGGGCCATCGACCGTGGGTTGCGTTGCTGTCATCGCATGAACCGTGGTCATCAACCCTTCACTCAGCCCAAAGTTATCATTCAGAACTTTCGCGATCGGCGCGAGGCAATTCGTCGTACAGCTGGCGTTGGATACGATCGTATGGGTGTCAGGATCAAATTCGTGATGATTCACGCCCATCAATAGCGTTTTGACATGCTCTGGATCTTTGGTCGGAGCCGAAATCACAACACGCTTTGCACCGGCTTTGACATGGTTTGATGCCCCTTCAAAATCGGTGAAAAACCCCGTTGCTTCGACCACATAATCTGCGCCCAATTGATCCCACGGCAACTCTGCCGGATTGCGGATAGCCATGCAAGGAATGAATTTATCATCCACCACGATGCCATCTGCTTTCGCTTCGACTTTACCCTTGTATATGCCGTGAGTTGAGTCGTATTTCAGCAAGTAAGCTAGATTGTCTGGAGGAACCAAATCGTTGATGCCGACAAATTCGATGTTGGGATTGGCAAGTCCTGCCCGAAACACCAATCGGCCAATCCGACCAAATCCGTTGATTCCTACCTTAACGGTAGTCATAGTGACTGCTCCTAAAACTTGGTACCTAAATCTACTCAGTGGGAAACAAATCTTTTTCAGATTTCTAAACACGTTACCGCACTTTTTAGAGATAGCTGTAGGACGTAATGTTTTGATCCGTTCTGGTGAGATGAGAAATAGGTCAGTGAAGTGGGGACAGCGATCGTTAAGAAATTAATCTAATAGAGAGTTTGCACCTTGTGCGCTTCGCCTCAAGTTTCGTTTGGCTTTGTGAGCAAGTACCCTGATTGTACTAAATCAGCATATATTTCTTTCTGGACAGTATTCTGTATATCTTCCAAATAGCGAATATGCTTAGCTCTAGAAGAACCACACGCTAAACTAAATCAGCCGCTTAGAATTACCCGACGATGCCTCTCATTAAGCCCTATCAGCCAGTATTTTTGCGAATTCTTCATAGCGCGAATGGAGTGCTGGTTTTTGCCGCGGTTCCTGCGGAGTTGCGCTTTGCGCTAATCGCATCGGGTTTTCTAATCTACAACACATTTGATTACCGCTTTGGAAAACTTCCTTTATCCAGGATTGACACGATTATTAGCATTCACGCGAATCTTGGATGGGGTTTATTTGCGATCGTTCTAGCGTTTGCGCTTTACGGCCTAGCCTTCGGGAACAAACGCCTCATTCAACGAAATTCTCTAGAGAAGTTAACCAAAGTTGGGAAGCCGATTTGGTGGTACACCCTGCACCGACTGGTAAACACTGTGCTTCTCCTAGCGCCACTCGTTGCGATTAGCGCAAAGCGCAACTCCGCAGGAACCGCGACCGGAAACCGAACGCAGGCAGACTGGCTATTGAGTGGTGATTTACTTCATCCCATCTACTCACTGCATCTGCTGGCTTGGGCAACGATTGTGATTGCTCTTGTGTTACATGTGCTGATGGGCTTAAAAGTAGGCGGAGTGCCACTGCTGCTGCTGTCGATCGTCGATTGGAGAATTCGCTCCAATGACCTAATTAAGCAGTGGTTTAAACAACGGCGCGATTGATTTGTTGTCTTTGGACTTTAGTGGTAAATCTCACAAGACTGAGCCAATTGGGTTACTGATTCTAGGTTGCTTTGTTAATAAGGTAAGCTACGTTTGGGTAAATAGAACGTTGATTTATAAGCAACAATATTGTAAACACTGGTTATAATAGCCAGAGACAAGAATTATTTAATCAAATCAAGTGAGGCGCCAAACAGCGATCGCATACAGTGGCAAAATCGAAGCTCACTACCGACTCGTGCTACCAGAACTTAATTAGGGTTATCTTGATCACAGATTTTCTTCATGCTGATTCACTGCATCTATTCTGAAATTCAATGAGTTTCAGTTTACAATTTTCGGTCCTAGGCTAAAGCCAGACATCTTCAAGGTAGAATCTAAAATCTCTACTTGAAATGTTCTTATTAAACTCCACTACACAAGTGATTGAACTAGAGTTCTTATATTTATGCACCACCCTAACCAATTCTAAACCTAAGCACTTTGAGATTTGGACGTAAGACAATTTTTTGGGGCAACCTGTTTAAGGCGTTCTTCAGCGTCTCGCTTTGAGGTGAAATATGACCAACCAAGCTTTAAACGTAGCGAACCGGCTCGATCGCTACTATCAGCAAGTGCATTCTGTGATCCTGAGCCGGCAAAATCCGATTTCAGGATTGCTGCCTGCCAGCACGGCGGTTAATGCTCACGGCGATTATACCGATGCTTGGGTGAGAGACAATGTGTATAGCATTTTGGCGGTTTGGGGCTTGGCGTTAGCGTACCGAAAACGGGACGACCGAGGACGCACGTACGAGCTAGAACACAGCGTTATTAAACTGATGCGCGGTTTGTTATTTGCGATGATGCGGCAAGCCGATAAAGTCGAAAAATTTAAAGAAAATCAAGTCGCCTTGGATGCGCTTCATGCCAAATACGACACTGCAACCGGGTCAACTGTGGTAGCAGACGATCAGTGGGGACATTTGCAGCTTGATGCCACTTCACTGTTTCTCTTAATGTTGGCACAGATGATCAATTCTGGGCTATCAATCATCTATACAAACGACGAAGTTAATTTTATTCAGAACCTTGTCTACTACATTGGCAGAACCTATCGCACTCCCGATTACGGAATATGGGAACGGGGAAACAAAATCAATCACGGCAACCCTGAACTGAACGGGAGTTCCGTTGGAATGGCGAAAGCAGCGCTGGAAGCCATGAATGGATTAGATCTTTATGGGGTGCATGGCGATCGCGCTTCCGTCATTCATGTGTTGCCCGATGAAATCGCCCGCTGCCGAGTCACGCTAGATTCACTGCTGCCACGAGAATCAAGCTCTAAAGAAGTAGACGCAGCGCTGCTCAGCGTCATTGGGTTTCCAGCCTTTGCGATCGAAGATACTGAACTCGTCGATCGCACCCGAACTAAAATTATCGATTTACTTCAAGGCAACTACGGCTGCAAACGGTTTCTCCGCGATGGACACCAAGCGGTACTAGAAGATCACACTCGCTTGCACTACGAACCGTGGGAGTTGAAGCAGTTTGAGCATATTGAGTGCGAATGGCCTTTGTTTTTTACGTATTTGGCATTAGACGGAATTTTTCGGGGCGACCGCACTCAGGCGCAAGATTATCTCGATCGTCTCGCTAAAATCACGGTGCATCGAGATGGACTGGATTTGGTGCCCGAATTATATTACGTGCCGGAGAGCGCGATCGCAGCCGAAAAACAACATCCTCACACTCAAACGCGCCTCCCAAACGACAACGTTCCACTTGTATGGGCGCAGAGCCTTTATATTCTCGCTCAACTGCTGCAAGACAGTCTAATTTCGGTGGGCGATATTGATCCATGCGGACGGCATCTGCGGCTAGGACAACGCCGTAAAGCTACAATACAAGTCGTACTGATTGCTGAAGATGAAGCATTACAGGCAAGACTTGCTGCAAATAATATAGAAACGCAAACGCTAGAACAAGTCGCACCAATTCAAGTTCGCCACGCTAGAGAACTCGCAGCCGCCTATACGCAAATTGGGCGAAATGACAAACTTGGGTTAACGGGTCGTCCTCAGCGACGAATGCGAAGTTTAACAACCTCTCGCGTCTATAAAGTTCGGGGAGAAACGATCGTGTTTCTGCCGTCATTTCTGGAGCCTGAGCGGTTTTATCTGACGTTGGACTATCACTTCTTGGTTTCCAACATCAAAAGCGAGATGGCGCACATTCATCGTCATTGGCAGCATTTGGGCAGACCAACGGTAACGCTGCTGCTCACAAAAGACATGTTAGAACTGGGTCGAGAGGCGCTCTTAGATCTCGTTCAAGATTTGCATGGAGGGCGCTGTGGAGACATCCCGGTTCAGTTAGGACAACTTCGACAATTTATTCTCACTGCCAGTACAGAGCGGATCGATTATCTTCACGATTTCCAATTTGAATCGACTTCTGTGGCTGAAGTTGGAATTTCAAAATTTTATCTAGCTCACGATCCTCAGAAGACGCAGCCGTTGAACTTTATGCAGGAGTTTCGGCTAGACTACGAAGCGGATTTTCCCTTGCTAATTCAAAATCTGCGCGAGTCAGAGAACCTCTATGAACAAGTGGAAATTCTCAGCACGCTAGTCCGTCTTAGAGGATTGGACTCAACGGTAGACTTGGGTGCGCCTGTAACCGTGCACGATCTATTGAATGAAATCTATACCAGAGCGAGTAAAGGAAACGCTGCACGCTCGCCTTACTGGAGCATTGTTCGTCGGGTTGCAGGATTGCTCGACAAAGTGGATGTCGGGTTGTCAGATGCCGTCACTGACATTCTCGTGCGTCAGAAACAAATTTCGGTGGGTCGTGCCTACAGCGAGGCTTCGCTAATTGTGCAGCCGTTGCCACACACAGAAGTTTTAGAAAAAATTCGCAACTTTTGCCGTGAAGATAATGGCGATCGCGTCCTGACTCAAGAAATCCTCGTCTATCTCAGTTTGCTCATTAAAGCCGAACCCCAATTATTCAAAGGCTTGCTGACCCTGCGGGTTGGCTATCTGATCTTGCTCATGACCAGCGATCTTGCCCGTGAGTTAGACGTGACGCAAGACGAAGCTTACGAACGGTTGATGCGATTGAGTCCATTTGAGATCAAAACCCGACTGCATGAAATTTTGGTTGGATACGCCGATTTGAATCAAGCGTTATTTAAACAAGAATCGCTGAAAGTAAAACTTCCCGATCGCGGCATCGATTGGGTTGTCGTTTCAGATGAACAAACAGAGATTGAACCCGCCAATCAAAATTGGCGACGCAAACGACAACTAGAAGGAGCCGTCAATCGTGTCCCTAAAGATTTCTATCCGGGTGTATGGAAGTTACTTCATCATTGCAAAGGGTTAGTGATTGGTGACAAGCTCGAACGACGCAATAGATTAGATAGTGAATCGTTAATCACTGAAATGACAGCAGGAGAGAAGAATTTTGCGCTGAAAGTGGAACACCTGTTGAACAAAATGCAAGCGCCAGAATATCGCCAAGTTAATGTCGAAGCGCTGATGGAACTTGCCGCGATCTCAGCCCAAAACCCAGACTTTAAAGTTGAAGAGTACATCGTGATGGACGTTCTGGTCGGTCACGCGGTTCGTCTCGCTTGGCTGGAAAATCATGCCGATCACGCCGATCGGTATGATGAATTTAAAGGTTCTGCATGGCGATCCTTCTATGAAACGTCGCCTTACGACTGTGCAAGATATGTGGCAAAAGCACTGCAATTCCTGACTCAGTTAGGACAAGCCGTCGCTTAGCGATCGATAGAGAGTCTCGTCGTTCAGTCTGGCTTACGCACTCGTTCTTCGATGTCTTCTAGCGTCTGAATGACGAGTCGTTTGGCTTGCAGCTTCCAGCCGAGTCTTTGAACGTAGATTGCGATCGCGCCGCCTACGATCGTTGCTGCAAAATCGATTGGTTGCGAAAACGAAATACCGAGCAGCAGCCCCAATCCGGCGATTCCCCAAAACGGAAGGGCAACGCTTTGACGTTGGGTTTCTACAATTTTATTAAACGAATCGGTCGGCATTTCAGCCAGTAGTTGCTCTTTCACCTGCTGTTGTTCCTTCGCCGACACCGAAAGCCCAATTTTGCGCCGTAGCTTCTCGATTTTGCGGGCATCGGTGCTGTACTGCGTCAGCTCATCTTCTGCCATTAGAATCAAGCGGTCATACTGTCCCATTCATTCACCTCTCATTCGCTTCTTCTATTCTTCATCAAATTTGTCATTTAAGTAAATGTACTAGCTAGGTAACATGCCCTGGTGTCGAAGTGGGACTAAGCTTTGGCTGCAAACAACACAAAATCTTTAATGAAAATACCTAGAAACAACAAATTGCTGCAAAGCATCTAAGTAATAATAAGGATATCAATCAGCGGCTTTATACCGTAATATCACCAGCCTCTCAAGCTGGACTAGCGACTAACGGGAATAATTTATGAATCCAGATAATGACATCGCATTAATTCAAAAGTTTGTTCAAGGAGAACTCTCGCTACTGGCTAATCAAAATCTACGAGTGGAGCCAGCTTTTGATACGGCGCAACTGTTGTCCAAGAAAGGCGGACTTTTAGCAACCGCGAAGCTTGTCGGTCAAATTCGCTCAGTGTTAGTTCGCCAATCTTCTACCTATCAAGAGCTAATCAATCGAATTCTAGTCGAACATCGCTACATTCCCATCAGTGTGAACGAAAAGGGCTTTGTGGAATATGAGCGTCGCCCGATTCCGCCTGGATATGAGCTAAACAGTACAGAAGTGAGACAACTCTGGAAGATTTGGCGCATTTATTACAGCAAAAAAAAGGATCAAGCTCCACTGCTCGTCCTAACGTCGCAAGGGTGGGAAGCGGTTCGGACGATCGCATTTAGTCAGGAGAACTTTTTTGTTCAACTGGAAACCGATGAGTTGATGTTGCAGGTCAGCGATCGCATCGTTTGGCTCAGTCCTGTAGAAGAGGAAGAAGCAACTCAGATTTTCACCCCTATTGCTCCTGTCGATCGCAATCTTCAGGCTGAGAGAAAGGCTAATGCCGCAGATGTTCCCTCCGACCAGGCACCCATGTCTGAAACGCCGCAATTTGAAGGCTTTAACGATTTCTACAGGGTGTAATAAAAGCTAGGCTTTATGTTGCACTCCTATCAAGTTGTGACTCTTCTGCAAGGCGATCGTTCATAGCTTGCGAATCGTAGCCAGTTTTTGTGGTGAAGGCAGGCATTGAGGGTATCGTCAACTTAACCGGGAATATTCGAAATTAAGTACGATAATCCTTGAACATTCAGCCTTGCTCGATTTTAGGCAGCAACTTCCAAACACGTGATTTCCCGCCAATCCTCGAAGCGTTGGCG
>JAHHHO010000041.1 GCA_019359315.1 Myxacorys californica WJT36-NPBG1 | reverse complement strand
GGAAAGTCCGATCCTGAACCTGCTTTTGCCTCGAAACAACAAACTCAAAAGCAGTTAGAGCGAGAATTCACTTTCACATCTTATGCTTTTGCGGTTTGAGTTTTGTCAGTCAACCAGGCTCAGGAGAGAGTCTGCCACGTCTGCTCGACCAATTGACTGAGCCACCGCCGCTGTTGACCTTCGAGGAGGCTATCGTCCGTTAAGACTTCGACCATCAATTCTTCTAGAGACTGCCCGTTTGCCCGCGCTTGCCGAACCACAGCTACGATCGCAGCGGCTACCAACTCTTCCGTTACGGGTTCTTGACGGAAATTAACTAGTTCTTCGGGGGTCGCTGGGATGGGATAATTCATGGCAGGATTGAGCAGTATTAAAGCGTTGGAGCATTATGAGTAACGTTGTAACGTTCTTTAACTTGAGATCGTATTAGGAGTATCTCGGATTTTAAAATTCTGTCAACCTCTCTATTTCAGTAATCGTTTCGGAGTTTAGCCCCCTCAGATGAAAGAAATTCTTTACATCGAAGTTCCCACTCCCGACTCAGGATCGGTGACGGCTTGGTTACAAACTGAGTATCAACCGGAGCGCGGTGAGAAGATAGCTACGGCAGCAGGCTGTCGAGTTCAGTTCTCAGAGGGGACAGCGTCGCAGATTCCACCGTCCATTCCCGAACTTTCAATCCCCGAACTTTCAATCTTTGTGTGGTCGGTTCAGCGCACGACGTATCTCAAAGTGTTTCGATGGGCAGACCGAGCGATCGCCGGTGAAGATCGGATTCTCAAGAATTTGATTTCTGATATTAGAGCATACTTTCCGCAAATCTACCCAGAACCACCAAAAATTGATCTTTCTCAACAAACAATTTTTGAAGCACTGGAACAGGACTATCCTCAAACCGTCCATTTCTTCAAAAAGATTCCTAACGGAGAATATGATTTAACTCGCGTGTATTGGTGGGAACAGCGCTGGCGTGAAGGCGTGCAACATCCGCAGCAACCAAAACAAGTTATCTTTGCAGAAGGAAATCCCTCTGCTGATCCAATACAGCTCCCGCCCTCCTTCGACCTCATTTATATTGGGGGCGCACTTGGCATCATTCATGCGGCTGTGATGGCAAAGCTAGGCTATCGCGTGCTGCTGCTAGAGCGCTTGCCCTTTGGACGGATGAATCGAGAGTGGAACATTTCTCGTAGCGAGTTCCAAAGTTTAATTGATCTAGGATTATTTACGCCTGCGGAGTTCGATCGCGTAATTGCTCGCGAGTATGTAGATGGCTTTCATAAATTCTTTGATGCCAATAATCCGCCGCAAGCCAAAGCGCCCATTCTCCATACCCCAACGGTTCTCAATATTGCGATCGATGCTGAAAAACTTCTCAAGCTCTGCGGCGAGAAACTGCGCGAGTGCGGCGGCGAAATTTGGGACGAAACTGAATTTCAACGGGCAGACATTGGCGAAGATCAGGTCAGGATTGGGGCAACTCACTTACCGAGCGGCACAGACCGCCAGGTTACGGGACGATTACTCATTGATGCGATGGGAACCGCGTCCCCCATTGCCTGGCAATTGAACGGTGGACGAGCCTTTGATAGCGTTTGCCCAACCGTGGGCGCTGTCATCGAAGATGGGTTTGAGGCGGGGGTCTGGGATGCGCAGTTTGGAGATGTTCTAAATAGCCACGGCGATATTTCTCGTGGACGGCAACTGATTTGGGAACTGTTCCCAGCCTATGAAAAAGAACTGACGTTTTATCTGTTTCACTATCATCAAGCCCATCCAGAGAATCCGGGATCGTTGCTGGAGATGTACGAGGATTTCTTCTCGATTCTGCCGGAGTATCGACGCTGTGATATGGAAAAGCTGACGTGGAAGAAAGCGACGTTTGGCTACATTCCGGGTCATTTTAGTGTGGGTAGCCGCGATCGCACGATTGCGTTTGATCGCTTGATTGCGATCGGGGATGCCGCTTCGCTGCAATCTCCCCTGGTGTTTACGGGGTTTGGG
Organism: Myxacorys californica WJT36-NPBG1; assembly: GCA_019359315.1. Classification (GTDB taxonomy): domain Bacteria; phylum Cyanobacteriota; class Cyanobacteriia; order Leptolyngbyales; family Leptolyngbyaceae; genus Myxacorys; species Myxacorys californica. Next base: position 49,151 of record JAHHHO010000041.1, on the reverse strand, counting down.
TCGCTGGTTCGCAACTTGTCTCGGTTGACTCACTTGCTCGATACGGCCCTGAAGCACGACTTACTAAAGGCAAAGCACCTGAACCAAATTCGCGCCTATCAAAGCAACGTCTCTGTGACGTGGATGTTCTCGAAAGGAATGATGGTTCCGACGGGTCAGATCTTGCCTCCAGCGCGAATTAATTCGATGCTCAACACGTTCTTCGGTGTGTTGGCAACTCAACCGCCTGCGATCGCAGATGCCTTTATTAAAGATCGAGTCACGTGGCTGCGGTTTAACCGGATGGCCCTGATCGCCGCTCGCAAAAATCCTGCCTTAATGCTGTGGATTTGGCAAATGGCCGGCGCAAAAGATTTACTGCGCTGGTTTGGGAACTATCTTGATTTTGGCATGAATGCTTTTCTGAGTTGGCTACTAAGCGGTTGGTTGCCCGGATTGCTCTCTCAAGTGCAACCGTGGCTGGAGCCAAGATTTCCGAGGTTATGGCTTTGGTTGTTAGCACAAAGCTATGCCCTCACTTACGGAATGGGCAAACCGCAGGCCATGCCAAAGCCTAATTTGATTCAGCGCATCCAGCGAATTGAAGAACCTTTGGCAATGCGCAATTCGTAGGGGCGCCTGCGCCATGTTTTGCAAAGAGGGATGCTAACGCAAAGAGGATGACTGAGTTATGCAAGATCCTGGGTGATCGGCAGCGTCAGGACAAATCGAGTCTGATTTGATTCGCTCTCTACTCGGATTTGACCCTTAAGCGCGATCGCGAGCCGCTTGACTAAGGCTAAGCCTAATCCGAAGCCGCTCCATCCTTCGTTGGCGCTGCGGTAGAACGGCTCGAAAATCTGCATCTGCTCAGCGCTCGACAGTTCGGTTCCGGTGTTGCTCACCGATAGTTCTAGCTGCCCGCCGTGAGCCTGCGCTGCTACCTGAATCACATGCTCTGGTGGCGTGAATTGACATGCGTTCTTGAGCAACTCCGTCAAAAGGCGATCGAGCGTTGGCGAGTGCACCGCGATCGCAGGCAAGTCATCGGCAATCCGGGAGTTTAGAAACTGTTGCTTGCGTTTCGCCTCCTCCTGAAAGCGATTCACGACTTCCGGTAGCCAGAGTTGTAGGTAGAGCGAGTGGCTGGGCAGCGCTTGCGCTAACGCGGCAGTGCTTTGAAAATCAAGCAAATTATTGACGAGTTCACATTCGTCCTGCCACTCTTGCTGCAAAATCTGCAAATAGCGGTCGAACTTACCCCACAACGCCTCTGTTGCGTCTGGATGCATGGACTGAAGACTGCTTGTTTTCAACATTTGAGCAATGCGCTGCACCATTTCTACGGCCATCCGCATATTCGTGAGGGGCGTCCTCAACTCTCGCGATAGGGCTTGGAGAAACTCATCTTTCAGAACGTTGAGGCGTTGCAGTTCTCTCACCTGAGCTTGCGCCGCTTGGTGTCGTTGGGTCTGGTAGAGCGCGATCGCGGCTTGGTTGACCGTTTGAGCAATCAACTCTCCTTGCAGCGGGGACTGAGTCGACAAATGGCGCATCACGATGCCAATTTCACCAATCACGCGCTGGTCATCTTGAATCGGACACACGATCAGTTGAGACTTGGCGTCGAGAAACGATTGGTACAGTGATGGTAAAACCTCAGGCGATGGATTGATCCAAAATTGATGCTGCATTAGCCGGAGATAGAAGCGTGAAAAGTCTTCTAAATAGATCTGTTCTCCGATCGCAGAGCGCTTACATCCTCTATCAGTAGGACGATGCTCGTAAGCAATAGTGACAAAGCGCTGATCAGCATCCTGCAATGCTACCCAGCAATACTCCACGTCCAACACCTGCCCCACCTCTTGCAGCAGCAGGTGCAGCACCGAATTACGGCTCACCCATGTTGACACGGAGTTAAAGGATGGCTCTTCAGCGCACTCTTCAGCGCTCTGAGATGCAAACCGCTCTAACACTCGCTTCAGTAGTTGAGTACAGGCAATGGCTTGCTGAAGTTGCACAGTTTGCTCCCAGAGTTGAGCGGTTAGCTGGTCTTGAGACTGTTCTAGAACCTGATTCTGCTTTTGCAGGGTCTGCTCTTGACATCGGCGATCGCTGATATCTTGAAACACCATTACTCCCCCAATAATCTCACCTTTACGGTTGCGAATCGGAGAGGCACTATCGCCAACGGGATGAACAGACCCATCCCGCGATCGCAGCAGGGCTCGGCTAGGCAACGTAATTGTATCGCCTTGACACAATGCTGCCAAAATTGGATTGTCGATCGCCGCTCCCGTGTCTTCATCCACGAGGTCTAGCACCTGAGATGCAAAGGCTCCTAACGCCTGCTCCTGCGTCCATCCCGTCAGAATTTCGGCAGTGGGATTTAGAAAGGCAACAAAGCCATCGACATCGGTTGCGATCGTGGCATCTCCAATACTAATTAAGGTCGTTGCATACCATTGCTGTACCGCTTTAAGGGCTTGCTCTAGCTGATGTCGCCGCAGCGCGATTTGAATTGTAGAATGCAGATCGACTTCCTGAAAGGGTTTGACCAGATAGCCAAAGGGTGAAGTTTCAGTTGCGCGGCGGAGAGTGTGTTGGTCAGCATGGGCGGTTAAGTAAACGACCGGGACATCAAGTTGCAGATAAAGATATTCGGCGGCAGATACGCCGTCCAGGCTGCTTCCTTGAAGACAGATATCCATCAAGACCAGATCAGGCGGCTGGTCTAACGCATACTGAAATGCCTCTTTTGCTGTCGTTGCAATGCCGACCACGTGATGTCCGAGCTTGTACAGAGCTTCTTGCACATGCCAAGCGACGACCCGTTCGTCTTCTACAATCAGAATTTTTGCCGCTCTCAATGCTTAACTAATCCCGATACAAATCTTCCAGCATTGTAGGGCGAGTCGGTCGCATTCACGCACCGTTGAATGTAACTTTAAACCGAGTTTTAGCGGTTTTCTCGACTTCAACTTCGCCTTGAATCTGGTTGACTAACGCATTGACAAGGCGCAATCCCATTGACTGAATTGTCTGTAGCTCAAAGGTGTCGGGTAAGTGGTTGCCGTCATTTTCAACGATTAGACAAATGCGACTGTCCTGGTCAGGCTCTAAAGAATTGGTGCCGGAATTGGCGTCAATCGCTGCGGCAAGACCACACGCTGGCCGGCTTAAGGTTAATGTCACTCGCACTTCCCCTTGTTGCTCGTCGGTGAAGCCGTGCTTTAAAGCGTTGGTCATCAGTTCGTTGAGAATTAAGCCGCAAGGAACAGCACGATCTAAACTGACTACGATGCCTTTTTCGACGCTGACGTCAAGTTTGACAAGTTCTGGCTGTATTCGATAGGTATTAAAAAGGCTGGCGGTAAGGGTTTGAATATACTCTGACAAATTAATTCGAGCGAAGTTTTGGGAGCGATATAAACTGTCGTGTACGAGTGCCATAGAGCTAATTCGACTTTGGCTCTCTTCAAAGATTTGACGCGCTTCTGGATCAGCAATTCGCTGGGCTTGCAAGTAGATCAGACTTGAGATGATTTGTAGATTATTTTTGACTCGGTGATGAATTTCTTTGAGCAGCGCTTCTTTCTCGCTGAGAGAGGCTCTAATCTGCGCTTCGGCCAGTTTTTGTTTGGTAATGTCTTCGATCGTGCCGGTGTGCCCAACAAATTCGCCTTGGTCGGTCAAGATGGGTGCAGTGCGAATATGAATCCACCGCAGTTCTCCTTGGGGGGGCTGAACCCGAAATTCGCTGCTGTGTGGGTGTCCTGCTAGAGCATCGGAGAACCAGTCGGCTATCACGCGATCGCGATCTTGAGCGTAGACAAATCGAGTCCATCCGTCTCCCAAGCTCTCTTCAGCAGTGCAGCCTGTGATGTCTTGTCCACGCCGATTAAGGTAAATACATTGCCCTTGACGATCGCAGGTAAAAAGTCCAACAGGCAGGCAAACGCTGAGCGCTCGCCAATATTCTTCATGAATGGGAGGGGTCAGCACCTCAGCTTGGCTAGAATCGCCAGCGACGGATTGATTGATGACGCTAACTTGCTCTGATAGGCTCACAACTGTTTGATCCAGTCGCTCTAGCTGTTGTGCAAGCTGCGAATTGTGAACCTCTAAAGGAAGACTAAGAGTTTGCTCAAAAGATCTGAGTTGGACTTGAAGAGCTTGAACGTGAGTCGCCAACTCGCCGTAATTCAATGGCATTGCGCTTTGTTGCTAAAGGGCAAAACGTGGGTAGAACGTTCGTTGATATTGACTTAATCAGTTTATTTTCGTGCTAATAGAAAATTCTGGAATCACCCGATTGAATGAAAAGATTCCTTAGATGTCCTGATAGAACTCAGCTGTGAGAAAGATACGTCAAAGCCGCAGGTAGTAAGGCAATTGATCCAGGCGTGAGTGAGATGGCACTATACGAGTCTGAAAAACGCACTATTAAAGATAAAGATCGCCATTCGGGCAAGATTATATCTTTACTACTTAAGCAAAAATACTTTATATGGTGGCGTTTGAAAATTGCTGGCAGGCAGCTTGACACGCCGCATCGATGCGCCCAACACGCTTTTGCTCGGTGGAGGGAGGTGTATGCAGGAGTACTCGTTTTCGGTCACCAATTTCCTGCCCTGCGTCAACTCGTTCTGCCAATTTACTCTGGCCTTGGGCTACTCGATCCGCCAGAACCGTATCAACTTCATCCTTGATTGAAGGGCTGGGCTTGAAAACGCTACAGCCGGGCTTCAATTAATGGCTGACCTGTCAGGCTGAACGGGCGGACTTCAGTAATTTTGACCTCCACTAGTTTGCCTTTCAAGTCATTGATATTCCCCTCAAAAAAGGTGAGGCGATTGCCGCGAGTGCGTCCCATTACTTGTGTGGGGTCTTTGGAGTTTTGATCTTCAACCAAAATTTCTTCAATGCGTCCAGCGTAGCGCTGCGATCGCTCGGATGCCTGCACCGATACCAAATGGTTCAGTCGTTGCAATCGATCCGCTTTCACCTCTTCAGAAAGTTGGCTCTGCCAAATTGCCGCAGGCGTTCCCGGACGAGGAGAGTAGGCGGCAGTGTTGACTAAATCGAAGCCGATATCTTCAACCAGTTTGAGGGTGTTCTCGAATTGGGCTTCTGTTTCACCCGGGAATCCGACGATCGCATCCGCACTGATTGACGCATCAGGCATGTACTCCCGAATTGTTTCAATGATCCGCCGATAGCGATCGTGGGTGTAGCCCCGCGCCATTGCTTTGAGAACGTCGTTGTCTCCCGACTGAAACGGAATGTGGAAGTGTTCACACACTTTTGGCAGTTCGGCACAGGCGCGGATCAGTCGTTCGGTAAAGTAGCGGGGATGACTGGTGGCGAAACGGATGCGATCGATACCCGGAACATCATGCACGAAGTAAAGCAAATCTGTAAACGTGTTTAAGCGACGACCTTCGGGCGTTACACCCGGAAGATCTCGACCATACGCATCAATATTCTGACCCAGTAAGGTGATTTCTTTATAGCCTTGCCGTCCAAGCTCCTCAACTTCAGCCCGAATCATTTCAGGTGTGCGAGACTGCTCAACTCCGCGAACGCTAGGAACAACGCAATAGGTACAGCGTTCATTACAGCCATAAATTACATTCACCCAAGCGGTCACTTTGCTGTCGCGTCTGGGTTTGGTGATGTCTTCAACAATGTGAATCGGGTCAGTGGCAACGACTTGATTGCCGCTAAACACTTGCTCTAATAAATCTTGGAGTTGATTCGCGTGTTGTGGACCCATTACCAAATCGAGTTCTGGGACGCGACGTAAGAGCGATTCGCCTTCCTGCTGTGCCACACATCCAGCAACGACCAGCGTTAAGTCTGGGTTTTCCTGCTTTCGCCGTGCTTGTCTACCTAAGTAGGAATACACTTTCTGCTCTGCATTGTCTCGAATCGTACAGGTGTTGTAGAGAATGAGATCTGCATCGTTGGGTTCTTCTACTGATTGGAAGCCCATGGTTTCGAGAATGCCCGCCATGCGTTCGGAGTCGGCTTTGTTCATTTGACAGCCGAAGGTGGTGATGTGGTAGCGACGGGGAGAAGCAGTCATGGTTTGCAGCAAGTGACAGGATTAAGACTCGACTTCCTATTTTAGGCTGAGTTACAAAGTTTTGTAGAACGGGAAAGATTTACGGCTCAACAAGTTTTCATAAACTTATTTTGGTCGTTGGTCAAAAGAATTGAGGGGATTAACGGGGAGCGATCGCGACCTAGCACGAAGCAGTCTCACCTTCGGTTTGGTCTTCGCTGGTGGTTTAGAACGAGTTTCCCGTAGATACCAACGAATAAAACTTTGACTGGTTAGCCCCATTGACAACGAAAGAACCAAGATAAATAGAGGGAGAGGTATCCAGCTTGTTGATGAGAGCAGGAGAACGCTATAGACCAGACCTGCACTGAAAAGGGATACCAATATCCCAACTCCCCACCGAAGGCGGTTGTCTTTACGAGTTGAGCGGAGTGTTAGAAGTCCTGATAAAAGTCCATTGAGAAAGCCTAGACCTAAGCCAAGAGATCCTCCCATAATGGCTGCAAGAACCATATTGAGGGCAACAACTCTCAGATCACTAGAGTAAGAAGATGAGAATTTTGCATAGGTTGAAAACAAGACAGCGCTGACGGAAGCGCCAACGGTACTAAAGCGCCAAATAGCATTCCAAAGAACCCGTTCTTTCGTGAGTGCGGGAGCTGGTTTGCGATCGATTCTCTGAAGTTTGGCAGACCGCCGATTCGTTAGCGCAAGAGGTGGAACGGGTTCTGCTGAGTTCCCCTCTTGAATTTTTTCTAGTGATTGCTTCAGTGATTGCTGAGGTATTTTCAAATCATTTTTCGATGCGATTCTCCGGCTTTCTCGGAGATACCAGGTTGCGATCGCTTGACTCGCTGCGCTCATGGCTACATCTAAAACAAGCACGGCTGGCAGTAAACCTGGAACGAGTACCCAAGAAGAAGAAAAAAGATTCAGGATCAGGACAATAAGGGCGGCGCTAAAGACGGTAACGGCAAATCCTAGGGTCAATCGATAAAGGTTAGACGAGTGGGGGGATGAAAAGAAGCGTTTTGTGAGAAAGGCGATCAATAAGCCATTCGCAAATCCTAGCCCTAAACCTAGTCCTCCAATTAAACTTGCTGCAGCAAGCCAGTTGATTAGCGTATAAATACCGCCGCTAAGCTCGTAAGTCGTTGAGAAGCTGAGCAATGCGGCAGAAACAATCCCTGCGATCCCGCCAAACGTACTGCTACGCCAAATTGCATTCCAAAAGAGGCGATCGGTTGTTATTTGGGGTGTGATTGCAGGGTCGGTGGGTGCGATCGCGCTCAATTTCTCAGATCTGATTTCTCCGTCTCGTAATGCCTCTAACGCCACTTGAGCCGATCCTAAACGGTTCTCTAAACTCGGCTCTATTAACCATTCCAACCAATCTAAAAATGGTTCGCTTAGGGTTGCAAAAGATCTAAATTGCAGTTGTAAATTGCGTTGCGGTAAGTCTGCGGGATGCTTGCCCGTCGTCAAATAAATCAATGTTGCGCCCAAACTGTAGAGATCGGATGCAGGGGTTGCGCGTCCGCCATATTGTTCGGGAGGCATGTAGCCGTAAGTTCCAACAACGGTAATTGTTCCACCTTCTTGGGCAACCAAGGTTTGAACCGAGCCAAAATCGACGAGATAGACTTGTCCGACGTGATGACCTGTGCGGTTGCTTCGCAGTTCCTCTGTAGGGTAATCGCTAAGCAAAATGTTACTCGGCTTAATGTCGCGATGAATCACCGAGGGGTGTTGAGTGTGCAAATACCCCAGAATGTCGAGCAGCGATTCTGCTAACTGCTTCACGTCAGCTTCGGTAAACGATCGCCCCGCTTTGAGGTGTTGCTCTAGAGATTTGGCATCAATGTAACTTTGAACGATGGCAAAGCCCCTCGTGGTTGCGGTTTCAATCTCAAAGTAGTCGAGGTATTTAGGAATGGCGGGATGATCTAGCGATCGCAGTGTTTCTGCTTCACGCTCAAACAATTTGAGATCATCCCATTCAAAATCGACGCCAAATGTGAGCAGCTTGATCACAACCCGTTCTTGCGTTTCTAAATCTCGTGCAAGCACAGTTTGCCGCCCAGCTTTTTTGCCAAGCTGACCTTCAACCTGGTAGCGGTTTTGCAGAAGTTCCATTCCGATGTCCTTCGTTTAGAACTCTTTACGCTAGCTTTAACTAAGAATACGGAAAATTGTTTGAAAAAAAGTAATAAGTTTCTGAACCGTTCTCATATTGTTGAACGATTCTGAATTAGTCAAGACTTATGCACTGAGTGACATCACGACACTGACCTTAAACGACACTGAACCCAGACTTAACTACAGGAACAACATTCCTCACCACAGAAGCAACATTCGTTACGGCAGAAGCAACCTTTCTTGCGACGGAAGCAACCTTACCTCACGCCAGAAGCAACATTTCTCACGACGGAAGCAAGGTTTGTTACCACAGAAGCAATATTCCTCACGACGATAGCAAGGTTCGTTACGACGGAAGCAAGGTTCGTTGCGACAGAAGCAAGGTTCGTTGCGACAGAAGCAACATTCCTCACCACGATAGCAAGGTTCGTTACGACAGAAGCAACATTCGTTACCACAGGAACTCTGTTTGTAAAAACCTACGGATGCACTGCAACGCTTTTTGTAAGTCCTGTTAGTGAGCGAGAAACACCTGTTTTAAGACATCGAACCTAGAGCAATCCCAATAATCGATGTGAGAAACAATTAATTGATCTTCATTCGTTCGCAACTCACTCGATCCATTGATCGAAATGCGAGGGTTCCACGGTAAGGCAACATTCCAACTCAACGTCCAGCGAGTTCTGATTTCGTCCCCACTCTCTTCAATGCTGTGCAATTCAAACCTAGTGTCGATAAACCAACGCTCAATGAATCCAATCATTTTCTTATAGCGATCGACTCCTCGAAACTGATTGAGTGGGTCTTTGAAAAACACGTCTTGGGCATAAATGCTATACGTCTGATTCGCTGGAAATCGAGCATAATCGTCGCGCAGAGTCTGAAGAAGAGCCATAAACAGAAATAACCTTACCTGAAGCAATAGCGCAGGCGATTCGTGCTTTTAGTGAAACCCTTCACTCACATCCCTAGCCCTTCCAAACCAGCCGTCCTACAATCACCGGGTTGGAGAACTATTGGGCTAGAGAACTATTGGGCTAGAGAACGCTTCGGGTTAGAACGCATTGGGTTAGAACGGAAAATGTTCTTCATCATCGATCTGAACGTCTAACCGGGCTGAAATGACTTCCGTTACCATCGCTTCAAGTTCTGCCGCGTTAATGGCTCGATTCACCTGATCCAAAAGCGGATTCGTCAATGGAACTAACCGCAATCGACGATCCTCTTGAATCAGATCGAACACAGAGCCTTCTGCCGATTGGCTTAGTTCTATGTAGTCAAAGCTGTAAACGTTGAGGTAGATGGCATGATTTGCCACAAGCGTTGCTCGATGTGGATCGGCAAACACTTCTAAAACGCATCCTTCGCCTTCGCTTGTAAGCCTGCCATCTTGAGTGTGGATATAGCGCACTCGCGTCAGGTCGGTCAACACTCGCTGCATATCTTGCTTGTCGATAATAATGCCAGCGTCAATGATGCAAGGCGCAGGAAACCAAGAATTCCGAGAGGAAAAGTCGTGACTCATGACAAAACAGGGGTCGAACTACGAGTCGAACAGGGCCAGAAGCAGAAGACTTGCCCACCGTCTAGAATCGCATAGAGTTTTTGAGAACTTGCAAAAATAGACGGTTGAGTGGACAGTTTCACGATACCTAGAGAGGTGCGCTCTATGAGAATTCTCCCTCTAGGTCAGTGCTTCCTAAAGCAATTATGGCTGGGAAATGCAAATTTGGATCTCCTAGTCGAGAAGAGGAATTTAACTTCTGTAAAGTTGGGGTGCAAGGAATGGTCAGACAACTTCGGGTATGGATCGCTCAAATTCTAGCTGCAATGATGTTCTACACCTGTTTGCCGATTCCTTCAGGCTGGACACTGGAATTTCGAGGCATAGCTCGGGTTGCACCACTGATTGGAGTAGTGATTGGCGGACTGGTGGGATTGCTGGATTGGGGATTGGCTTATGTGGGGATGCCTTTGCTGACTCGCAGCGCGATCGCGGTTGCGGTCTGGATCGCGCTTACTGGAGGGCTGCATTTAGACGGCGCAATGGATACAGCAGATGGATTAGCCGTGACTGATCCTCAGCGACGATTGCAAGCGATGTCTGACAGCGTGACGGGTGCATTTGGCGCGATCGCGGCGATTGTGATTCTCTTACTCAAAACCGTGGCCTTGAGTGAAATTGATCGCGATCGCATCTGGGTCTTAATGGCAGTAGCAGGCTGGGGACGTTGGGGACAACTAGTAGCGATCGTGCTCTATCCCTATCTCAAACCGACCGGCAAAGGCGCGTTTCACAAAGAGTCGATCCGATCGCTCTGGGAGGTGTTGCCGAGCTTTTTGCTGTTGTTTGGGCTAAGTGGGACGTTGTATGAGCAGCCGATTCGCGCGATAGCGCTATTGGTGGGAGGAGGCGCGATCGGGTTGCTGGTTGGGGCATGGCTCGATCGCAAGCTGGGTGGACAAACCGGAGATACGTATGGTGCGATCGTCGAGTGGACAGAAGCACTTTTACTTTGCCTTTTGACGGTGTTCTAGTGACGCACCGCAGCGTTTACAAAATTGAGCATCTAAGTCATGAGGCATGAGACCACAGCTTAAACAGCTTGTTTGAACTTGTTCGGTTGTTTTCACAAGTCGTTTGATTAGATCTCCCAACTGCCAAGGAATAAAAATAATGCCTGTCAAAATCATTAAAACGGTTAGAAATCGTCCGAGTTGAGATAAAGGGACAATATCGCCAAAGCCTGCTGTGCTGATAGTAGAAACTGAAAAATAAACAGCATCCAAGAACGTGCCATAGTTTGAATTAGAGGCATGTTCTACTTGGTAAATCAAGCCAGAATAGACAAAGATAATTGAGAACAGCGTAAATAAAATTTTGGTGTAAATGGCGCTATCTTCACTACTAACATAGCCAAAAGCTGTGTTTCTACCAATAAACCGGATCAAACGTAAGATCCGAAACCACCGGAAGATTCTGAGAAATCCGGCACTAGATCCGCTTAATAAAAACGGAAGAATTGAAATCAAATCGATGATTGAAAACAGACTAAAAACATGCTGAACTTTGTGTTTTGCACACCAGAATCTCAGCAGGTATTCAATCACAAAAATAAAAAGGATTGCGTTCTCGAAAATGTCAAGCTGCGTCTTAAGAGCAGCAGGAAGTTGATACGTTTCAGCAACGAAAATCGCAGAGGAAGCCAGCACCAATCCGGTGATAAACAAATTAATGCCTCGACCAATCGGCGTATCAATATCTTCTAGATAAAAGGCAATTTTTTCTTGCAATTCCATAAACTAAAATGCCGAACCCTGAGCTATTGTGACTCAAAGTTCGGCACTTGATCTAACTATGAAGCTTTACGGAGCGACCTTATCGACTCCCAGCAGCTCTGCGATCGCTTGATGTTCTGCGGCTGGATGGGTCGGCAACTGCTGCCGAGCGTCCGTAATTAGCCAGTCGAGCGATGCGGCTTGCACGTCGATCGTCGCGCCCGTCTTATCAACGCAATAGCGGCCAAACACGAGCTTATCGACCAGTCTCACCCCCGGACCCAACCGCGAATACTCGAAAATCACGCTGTTGTCCACCGTTGCACCACTGCATACCCAGCAGTTTGGGCCAATCATCGCCGGCCCGACAATCTTCGCGCCGTCCTCGATGCAAGTCATACTGCCGATGTAGACCGGACCTTGAATATCAACTTTGTCCCAATTCACCGCCACATTCAGCCCGGTATAAATCCCCGGAGCAACTTCGTGCCCCGGAATTGGAACGTTCTTCACCTCGCCTTCTAGAACGCTGCGAATCGCTTGCCAGTAGTCCGGCACTTTACCAATATCCACCCACTCAAACTCCATCGGCAACCCGTAGAACGGCGCACCCATCTCGACGAGTTTGGGAAACAGTTCGCCGCCGATGTCATATTCTTGACCTGACGGAATGTAGTTGAGAATTTCGGGTTCAAAAATATAAATTCCGGTGTTGATGTTGGTACTGAGTGCTTCTTCAATCGAAGGCTTCTCTTGAAATGCCTTAATTTTGCCCGTCTCATCCGTGACCACCACACCGTAGCTTGAAACCTCCTCACGCGGAACGGGTTTCATGATCACCGTAGCGATCGAGCCTTTCTCTCGGTGCCACTTCACCGCCGCCGTTAAGTCCAAATCGATCAGCGCATCGCCGCAGAGAACCACAAAGGTATCATCGAAAAACGGGGAGAAATCTTGAATTCGCTTCATGCCGCCCGCCGAGCCGATCGCTTCTCCGACCAGTTCGCCATCGACAATGCGGCCTTCAAACGAATAGCCAATTTCTACGCCAAAGCGCTGTCCGTCGCGGAAGTAGCTTTCAATTTCGTGTGCCAAGTGGCTCACATTGACCATGATTTGGTCGAAGCCGTGCTGACGAAGCAACTCCAGCAAAAACTCCATCACGGGTTTTTGCAGGATTGGAATCATAGGCTTGGGAATGGTGTATGTGATTGGGCGAACCCGTGTCCCCTTCCCGGCTGCCAGAATCATGGCTTTCATAAGCGTTCTCTCTAATCCTACGCCATTATTTTCAGGTCAATTGTTAAGCAGACCGGACAATTCCGGAATGCGTCTTTCTCACTATAGAGGAGGACAGGACTTTAGACTATTCACTACCGGACGGTAAACGATAAGCTCAAGCCTAAATTGCCAGCTGTTTCCCTTAGCAGCCTAAGAAGCAAAGGTCGTAATGCTTTTAGAATCCGAAAAGCAGCCCCTTGGGTAATATGCTTTGTACGTTTGCAGTACAGATACCCTTAGCGTACCCAAATTCACAATTAGTTTATATAAATAGCAGTTTTTAAAGCTCTCTTTAAAGAAACAGCGATGAGCGCACCGCCCAGCTTCAAGGAGAATGCTCCGCAAGTTCCGGATCGCAATTCAATTCAGTCCAGCACCGCGCTTTCGGTTAGAACTTCAATAGCGCTAGCTTGTAGCAGCGCTCCTTCGGAGCTTGTCGGAGAAAATCGCACTTTAAGGTCTTGATAAAACTCTTCCTGAGCGAGTTCTACTTTCGATTGGGCTGAGAGCAGCAGTAGCGCCCAAAACACACCGACTCTCTCGTGGTTTTCAGCATGGGCGTGTGGATCATCTTCTGCCGTAGTTTTACCCTGTTCTTTTAGCTCGACCCAAAATTCCAGCACCAGTTCAAAGTCAATCCACTCTTGTCCTTTCGAGACGTGTGACCAGTGATTGACAAAGAATTCCTCGATCGCAACCGCCATTTCTGAGAGGTTTTCTTGGTGAGCGAGTTGTGCGATCGCACGCACTGCCTCAGCGCGAGGCATCTTTTCACGAGTGGGTCGTCGTCTCGGCACTCGGTCATCTAACGCCGTGGCAATAATTTGAATTTGTTCGATCAGTTCACTCAGCGTCACGCGCCGACGCTGAGGAGGATGCGCCACGGCTCGACGCCGCAACTGTCGCTCTAAATTCAGCGGCAGTGCCGATCCCAACTCAACCCCCCCTAGATCGTCTTCTAGAAACTCTTCTAACGGTTCTACAACTGCCGCTTGTGTTAAGGTTTGAGCTTTAAGTAACAGCAGCATTGACGCATACAAAAACGCTTGCCCCGATTGAGACAAGTTCGCTTCATACAGTTCGCGCCCCGTCGCCGGAGCCAAATCACTCAAAAACCGATCAATAACGTCAATGACATTGACATTCCACGGATCAAGTTCTCCGCGTTCTGCCATGTCGATGAGGAGCGCGATCGCGTCTTGAGCGAGAGAGGGAGGAGGCATAGATGAGAGACGAGGGATGAGGGATGAGAAGGAAGACGGCGATCAGGTTGTAGAGGTGAGCTACTCAAAGACGCCTTGAGCAGAGCCGTTCACTTGATTTTAATCCGCGCAAAGTAGATTGCCGCAAGCAGAATGAACAAGTATAGGGTGAACGGAACCCAAAGGCTCCAAAGACTTCCAGGGTTCGTCAAATCTCCTGCAATTTCTCCCATCCCTCCTTGCGTTAGCGTTGCTGTAAGCGTCCCTCTTTGCGAAGCGTTGCCGCAGGCATTCCTCATCCTTACGCCAATACCTCGACATCTTCCATTTTTTCTTGCGCCGCAGGCAACAGACGTTGCTCTTGGAGTTCTGCTTGATAGCGCTCTACGTCCTGCTCTAGCTCCTGAATCCGAGTTTCGCGAATTTTGACTTCTTTTCCAAGTTCGAGCGTTCGCTGGAGGTGAGACCAAACGCTGAATACCCACGCTAACACCGCCCCAATTCCCATCGCTACAATCAGTTCAACCGCTAACGGGGCTTGAAGCTGTACTCCTCGAACGATGTGGATAATTGACGGTTCAGTATTCTCGATGCCAAACAAAACGAGAGCCAAACAAATGACAAAGATGATTAAAAAATTAACTTGTCTCATCATGTTTTCTCCAATCACGCCGCTAGTCTAGCAGGGATTGGGAAAAAGGGAGAAAAAGAAAAAATAAGATTGGCAAGAAGAGATTTACTCGACAGGCGGAGGCGTGATTACGGTTTCTGTGACAATGACGGGCGACTTCTGGTTTGACAGGCGAATCGCATCGATCGTGCCTTTAATCGTGCCTGCGATCGGCACGGCAATCACGACGCCTAGCAAGCCCGCAATTTGTAACCCCACGAGCAAGGCAATGAAAATCCAAATTGGGTTTAATCCGGTGAAGTCGCCCATAATTTTAGGCGCGAGCAGATTATCTCGAATCTGTTGCAAAATTACTGCTGCCAGCGCGACTTGAAACGCTAGCCACACACTCTGAAACATTACGAGAATGGTGACGAGTCCAATTCCTAACCCGGCTCCAATAAACGGAATTAATTCTGCCAGCCCAATAATTAGCGCAAATAGCAGCGTAAACGGCACTTTCAGCGCCCAAAATACAGGAATTAAACCGCCTGCCATAAATAGCGCCAGCAGGATTTGACTCAGAAAGAAGTTGTGAAAATTTTGCTGCAGCGATTCGCTGAGAGGAATGCCAATCTTGGGTGGAAACTGGTGAATCAAGCCTTGCCACACGCGATCGCCGTAGAGCAACATGTAAAACGCCAGCACAATGATTAAGATAGTGTCGATTAAGCCCGAAACCGTGCCGATGGCTAGCCCTAACGCTTGAGACGCATAGGCTTGAATCTGACTTTCAATTTGAAGGCTGAGCTTACCCCCAAATCCTCTTAGGTCGATTGGCAAATTTCGTTGCTTTGCCCATTCATCCCAAAAATCCAAATTTTGCCGACTCGCTTCTAGCCACCCTGGAATCTTGACTAAAAGCTGATTGGTTTGATCCAGCAAGATCGGAACGAGCGTCAGGGCTAAAACGGACAACACCGTGACGGTCGAGAGCAGCACAATCACAACGGCTCCGGTGCGCTTGATCCGAATTCGTTCAAACCACCGCACCGGATAGTTCATTAGAAATGCCAGAATCGCTGAAACCGCTAGAACCGTGACCAAATGCTCAAAGTAGTACAGCACTTGACTTAGAAGCCAGATGTTTAATGCTGCGATCGGGCCTATCAAACCCAAAATCAGCAGCCGTTGTGCATTGAAAGATCGACGGCGACGCATAGAGGAGCAGAGATGAGGGACGCCCTCGGTAACACGGTGGACGCAGGAACGAGAACTTTATGAAGAAGTGGCGAGGCTAAAGGCTGTTTGCGGTTGAAGGTTCAACTGAAGGTTCACCTGCGCTAGGAGGCTGCTGATTCTTGATATAAGTTCCGATGGCAACGATCGCGATAATAATCACTGTACCAATCCCAAGCGGACTTGGCATCCAAAAAGCGGCTTCTAGGTGATTCTTCTGTCCGGGTTGCAGCATCCAGACGAGTTGCTTACCGACGCGACGAGAGGCAACCGAACCAGGACGAACAACATTTTTCGCGCCCCACGGGGTTGTGAGTTCAAATTGGAGATCGAGCAGGGGACTAGAATCGACCAAGACTTCTCCTTGGGGAGAGGCCACGCCCAGCGATCGCAGGTCTACGTCGTAGATCAATTTACGCCGTTCTAGGAGTAAAAAGTTACCTTGCTGGACGGTGAGATGAGATTCGATTGGCGGCAGTTCCACCTTGCGGCTGGTTTTTACTTTTGCTTTGGCATCAAAAAAGGTGTTAAATCGCTTCTCTAATTCCTGTCCAGTGCTAAACGGAATCGTGACTAACACTTCTTTGCTCGATACGCGACGGGCCTTGCCCCGTACCTGACGGGCGCGTTGCTCGATATTGGCAAGCCAGGCTTGAGCAGCGCCACTATTGACCCGAGTGAAGCGCTCATCTAATTGAACGTGTTGCGCGATCGTGCCTTGGGTCGGGCTGTCGAACGTGATACCAACGTCGTACTTGACACAGCCAGAGAGCGCAAAGGCGATCAGCGCAATCCAGACGACTCGCCCCGACCAAATCGATTGGAAGAGTGCGTGGGTACAGTGCGACGCGAATCGAGCAATTCGTTGAAGCATGGCAAACCAGAGAATGGAGTGTTCTTTATCATCTAACACTACTCTAGAAGGTTCGCTAACTGAACCAGATCAATCCAGCAATAATTGCGATCGCACCGCCCAACGCTACCCAAATGAATAGATTGTCTTGGGTATTGACCTGGCTGAGATCGACTGGCTCTGGAACAATAGATTTCGGCTTTTCAGGACGTTTGGGAGGCGTCACAGGCGCAAACTTTGATGTTCCTAATGCCGAGCCTTCATTGTCCGAAATGTTGGATAGGTCAGGAATCTGGGTTAGCCATTCGGGACGAGTTTTAAGTTTCGGCGCTTCGAGAATGTAGAGCAAGCGTTTTCCTTGCTTGCGCGTTTTTAAGTCGGGGTGGCGGCTCACTTTTTGACAGAGTTGGATGGCCTGCGATCGCTGCCCCGCCGCTTCGTAGGCGGTGACTAACCAGATCTGCATTTCTCCGCCGAGTCGCGTTCCACTTTCGACTAGTGCATTCGCCCGTTCTAGATACTGAACGGAGTCGCGGTAGTTTCCCCGCTCAAAGGCGGTTTTTCCTGCCTCATATTCTCGGTTGGCAAGATCTAAACGTTCAGAACTCACGATGAAAAATTCAATTAGCGACGCTTTGATCGTACTATGCGATCGTAAGCGAAACATCTACCAGAAGCTCTCTACAGAAACGAACCAAAGCTTCATGTCTGAAGGCTGACGTTAGCTCAGAACCTGTCTTGAGCAGCAATTGTCTAAAATTTAAGTCAGCCCAGCATCAGAGGCACTCCTTCGTAGTCTGCATCTCTGACGCTAATCGTTGCTTCTAGAATAGAGTACTCGGAAGTAGCAATGGAGTACCCAGAAGCAGCAACGGAGTACTCGGAAGTAGCAATGGAGTACCCAGAAGCAACAATGGAGTACTCAGAAGCAGCAATGGAGTACCCAGAAGCAACAATGGAGTACTCAGAAGCAGCAATGGAGTACCCAGAAGCAGCACTGGAGTACTGAAACACGCCTATGAAGTACTCAAAAGCAGCAATGGCGATCGCAGAGCCAACAATTGGGTTCCCAAAACTAATAATGGTTAAGTTCGCAGTGACAGCTAGGTGGGTGACAGAGATAATTGCCTTCCCCATTGGGCAAAGATCTCTGATTTCTTCAAAAAGTTAGCAGCCTACTGCATACGCAGTTTTTGTAAACCCATTGAGCTACATTTAACGGACTACTAGGCAATCAGTTCACTCACAGGAACACTAAATCCTGATAGAACACTTTTGGTGCTAACCGTCTCTCCTAGCGTCTTGAGTTCCTGCTGTTGCGACGTAATCACCAGCACCCATTGACTTTCTGGAAACACGAGCCAAACTTCCTGACAGTCAGACGTGAGATATTCCCGTACTTTTGTGAAAACCTCTTCAGCTTCATCGCTGGGAGAAATGATTTCAGCGATTAATGAAAAACTATGAGGCAGAATTTTGAAATCCCCATGCTGGACGACCAATTCTGGCACGAGATAAGCGACATCAGGACAGCGCACTCGTCCTACAGTACGACAAGGCGTTTCAGTATAAACCTCTCCACCTTGCCCGCTCGACTCTTGGTAATTGCCCCAGTAGCGAGCCAGCCGTGCTTGAATCCGTCCGGTTTTTGCGTTCATATCTCCTTTCTCGATTAATTCGCCATTGACCCACTCGGTACGATCGCGAGGATTTTCCAAAAACGCTTCTAACGTCATTTCTAAAGGAGAGGGTGTCGTGACCATAAGATTGACCTCCTAATGAATGGGACTACGACTAACTTGGCTCATCTTTAAGCACCATCTCGTGTTCATCGAGCAGCGTCATCACAGCAGGCATACCCGACGACGCTTTGCCAGTTAACTGCAAGGCTGCAATCGCCTGATCGAACGTTTCGCCTGCTCTCAGTCGCTCGGCAATCGCTCGAATGTTTGCCCAGGTTAGATCACTTTCAACAAACGCTTTCGCCATCACATTGAGCAGATCTTGCCACGGGTTGCCCTCAGCTTTGGTCATCATCGTGTGCGGAATGTTGAGACTACGATCGAATGAGTAGTACCACGTCTTTGGCTGACGTTCGAGCAATCGCTCAAACAGTTCTTGGTGGTCGGCATTGTTCACCGCGAGATCGGCTTCTGTGGACACGATGAACATCGGGGCAGCCGGATCGGTTTTAGCCCGGTTTAGCACTTCGCTGCCCATTCTTAAGAAAACGCGCAGCGTCTCTAGCTCAAAGCCTTTGTAGCCGATGGTTTCTTCTACCGATTCATCCGTCATCCACTCAAAATATCGATTAAACACATTAACGAACAAATCGACGACTCGATTGCTGCCGCTGAGATACGTCGCAAACAGCAGCGCGCGCTCAATCTCCTGGGGATGCTCTAGCGCCAGCCAAGCCGCCATTGTTCCTCCACCCGACAACCCACCGATAACCACCCTGTCACCAAATGCTTGTGCCTGCCTCAGCCAACGCAAAGCAAAGATTTTGTACTCATCGGCATCGGTAGGCAGGGGCGGTGGATTGTCTCGATTCCAGTCTCCGGCTATTCCATGCCCAGGCAACCTGGGAATAATGACGTTGTAGCCTGCTTCGTAAAACACCTGTGCCATCGGCACGAATTGGTAGGTTGCGGCGGTAAAGCCATGAAAAAAAACGCAAACGCTTGGAGTCGGCGTCGGGTGAAGGAAAAACTGCGATCGACACTGATCATTTCTCACTGGGAGCCGATCTTCTTCCGCTCGGATCTGTTGCGGAATCGATGTCGCCGCGATCGCATATTCAGTTTGAGTAGAACCCATATCAAATAACGTTGAGATAATTCGTAATTCGTGATTTAGCTCGATGAATCTAGTGATCAGAAGACGTAACCCTTTGACTTTTGATCCTAATTCACTTCCACCATTGGCGAATCCACTCACCAACGAATTACGAATTATCGCTTAGAAGGTAAAGTCTTTAGAAGGTAAAGTCTGACGCCACGATCATCGAGCCGATGCCACCATCCGTAAAGACTTCTAAAAGTAGCGAGTGCGGCTGCCGTCCGTCAATAATGTGCGCCGCTTTGACCCCCTGAGCGAGCGAACGGACGCAACAACTGACTTTGGGAATCATGCCCCCCGACACGATGCCCTGATCCATTAACTGACGAGCTTCTTGGATATCCAGGCGAGGAATCAGCGTCGAAGCATCTTTGTAGTCTTTCAGAATGCCCGCCGTGTCTGTGAGTAGGATCAGCTTTTCCGCTCCGAGCGCCGCCGCAATTTCTCCCGCAACGGTATCCGCATTGATGTTGTACGCCTGTCCCGTTTCGTCCGCTGCCACACTTGACACAACGGGGATGTAGCCCGCTTCAACTAGCGATTCGAGAATTTGAGGATTAACTCTGTTGACTTCGCCCACAAATCCAACGCCTTCTTCATCAGAAGGACGCGCTCCAATTAGGCTGGCATCTTTGCCACACAGCCCGATCGCCGAGCCGCCTGCTTGGTTGATCAGCGACACAATTTCTTTATTGACACGGCCCACTAGCACCATTTCCACTACATCCATTGTGGCGGCATCCGTGACGCGCAGCCCGTTCTTAAACTGCGCTTCGATGCCCAGTTTATCGAGCCAAGAATTAATTTCAGGCCCACCGCCATGCACCAAGATAGGACGCAACCCCACACACGCCATAAACACGACATCGCGAATGACTTTTGCTTTGAGGCTACTGTCTTTCATCGCTGCCCCGCCGTATTTCACGACGATCGTGCGTCCGACAAATCGTTGAATATAGGGCAGAGCCTCACTCAGGATGCGGACTCGCATTTCAGCAGATTCGAGATACTCGCTTTCTTTAAGCATAGAAAATTTAGCGCCAGGATAAAGGATGATTAACTACCAATTAGCATCTTCATCACACTCTATGCCTGCTTGAGCCTCGTTTGTTAAAGTTCGCTCATATTAAAGTTCTTTCATGATGCTTGGCAACAAATTTGCTGGCACGCGCGAGAGTGCCAGGGTTTGCCCTTGAATGCCAAAACGATCGTGGAAAGTTCGTACGGTCTGAACGATCGCGCTGAGGGCATTTGAATAGAAGTCCGGGTTGTTTTGCCAGCCGTGTAGCGCTTGAACGTGATGCTGAAGAGCGGTTTCAAGATAGCTAGAGCGATCGCTCGAACTGAGCGGTGCTCGATCGTCGATTGCGGTTTGATAACACGCGGCTCCCAGGTTGTAATGGGTTGCGGAGGCATCAAAGCTGAGAGCAGGAGCGGGAGATGTACCAGCGTTTGAGAGATACTGAACCGCCGACAGCGAATCTTGATAAGCTGCGATCGCGCAGTGCAAATAATTCTGCCGATCCTCATAATGAGTCGTGGGCTGATTCGCCAGATGCCAGTATGCCGTTCCTAAATTGTTTTGCGTCGCGGCAAACGCCACCGGAGCCGCTTCTAGGGTGCGATAGACCAGCGCGACTCGGTACGCGCCAATCGCCAGCAGCAGGAAATCTTCTGCTAGTGTGCCAAGTGCCTCCATCGCCTCATCGCACTGCGAGAGCGTCCAATAGGCCGTTCCTAAATTATTTTGCAGCATCGCATAGTGGAGCGGCTCTCGTTCGGGGTCGTAGTAGCGTAACGCTTCGTTGTAGGCTGCGATCGCCTGCTGCAAATTGACCGCCGTCTGCTGATGTTGAGCCAGATTCCAGAAAGCCGTTCCTAAGTTATTTTGCGTCGCGGCATAGCGCGAGGGATCTTCTTCTGCCACTCGGTACTGCAAACACGACTGGTACGCCGCGATCGCCTGCTGCAAGTTCTCGACAGGTGCATCCCGATAGGACAGGTCGCTATAGACCGAGCCTAAATTATTCAACAACATCGCACAGATCTCAGGCTGCGTCTCAGCGTCAGTTCGTTCTAGCGCAAACTGATAAGCTTTCAGCGCTTTCTCAAGATTGACCATCGGTTGAGCTGACGCCCGCGCCATCATCCAGTAGAGGTTGCCAATGTCGTTCAAGATGTCGGACACTTGAGCGGACTTGGAGGGAATGAATCGCAGGGACTGCTCGTAAGCTCGAATCGCAACGCTGTAAGTAGACGGAGCCGCTTGGGGTTGTTGAGCGCAATCTCGATACCAGTCTCCTAGTTCCCGGTATGCCGTTCCAACAAGGTCAGACGACGCGCGATCGCGATGCAGTTTCTCAATTTGCTGCAATAGACGAACGGGTTGCAGACTTGGATCGTTGAGTAGATCAATCGCGCTGTGTTCGTTGGCAGAAGCCAACCCAGACTGAAGCTCTCCATCTTGCTTGAGGGTGGCGAGAACCAATGCCCGAAACTCAGAATCAATCAGAGACTGACGCGGCAAGGTAGCAGATAGGTCTCGGTCGGGCACGATCGCGCACACGCCGTCAAATTCACGTTCTGGGGTCGGATCACCTTCAAACTCAAAGAGTGCCGTATGCCAGTGCCAAAAGTCGGGTGCAGACTGTTGAATAGAGCGGCACCACGGCCTAGTCACCCACAGTACTAGATTAAAGTTCAGCGACGATTGCAACGCAAGCTCCCCCTGGAATCGCTGAGTGGCAATTCCCTGAAGCGAGTCGAGAAACGCACGCTGAATGTGAGCAGGCTGGCGGGTCAGATGTTCTACCCCTGTAATTTGAAAGCCTAAAATCCGGCTTCTGTCCACGTCTGGAATGCTGTTTTGTGAGAGCCAAAGTCCCATTTGTCCCAACACATCTGGATTTTCTAGCTCAAGCGCAAGCGGAATCAGTCGCGGTGTTGTATCTGCTGGTCTATTAGCATCTGGTCTGTTAGCATCGCTACTTGCCGAGTCCTGCGTCGCGGCTCCATTTGTGTTGTGCTTAGTGTTGTGCTCTGTAGTGTGCTTCGCGCTAATCGCACCGTGCCGGTTTGGCGCAACCGTAAAGCTGATATCCGCGCTCAGAGCAGGACTGCTTAAATCGGACTGGAGATGAGCCGCAAATTGGTTTCGCAGCCCGACGTCATCACATACTGCAATGAAAATCTGCCGCCGGAGGTTGAGGCTCAGTGCTAACCTTAATCTCAGGTAGATGTGATGATTCAAGCTTGAAGAATGGGAAGCAAGCTTAGTCACAGGTGAGCGAAAAACAGATTGATCAACAGGAGACATCAGCATAGGGACGGAGGCTTGTCAAGCCGCCTCTATAAAATTATGAATTACTGATCTCTTCGCGCAATTTGGCTGATGTCAGGACAGAACAAGTGATCCTTGGAGCTTGAAGGCGTAAATTAGGTTTTGATAGCTCAATTTTCCCGTTAGACATGTCCTCTCGTTAGATATAGAGTTTACACACAAACCCTCTAGACGCAACAGTAGACGAAAAATTCTACTAAAAAACCAGGTGACTCAACACAGTAAGTGACCTGGTGAAATGAACGCTACAGTAGCGCTTAGTTTTCAACACGCTCGACAATTCTTGGCTTTGCTGACCTACGACACAGCAAATGCAACAAACATTAATCCGCTCACTAATACTGTACCAACCACACCCAAAATCACAAAATTCCGCTTCTGCGTTGCGGTAGGAGGCTCTGCTTGATACATTTTCGGCTCGATCGCGTAATTGTTTAAACGACCGCCCTCTTCTTCTGTATATCGCATAGCGTTTTTCCTCAATAGTTTTAGCAATTGTAACAAAGTTTGACGAACCACTCTCTAACGTAAGGAGGAAATCGCAATAATCAGGGTGAAGAAGGTGTAGATTAGCTGCTGATCGTTCCAGTCAGAGGAGAACTGGCGCTGGCATAAGCTTTTACGGGAATGCGTCCAGCTTGATAAGCAAGGCGTCCAGCTTGGTAGGCGAGCTTCATAGCGCGTGCCATTGCAGGAGGGTTTACGGCTTGTGCGATCGCGGTATTAATTAACAGAGCATCGGCTCCCATTTCCATCGCCTGTGCGGCTTCGCTAGGAGTGCCAATGCCTGCATCTACGACAACCGGGACAGTTGCATTCTCAATGATGATTTGAATATTGGCCGTATTTTTAATCCCTTGACCTGATCCAATCGGAGAACCAAGCGGCATTACGGTCGCGCAGCCCACCTCTTCTAACCGCTTAGCTAAGAGCGGATCAGCGTTGATGTAGGGCAACACGGCAAACCCTTCTTTTACCAGTTGTTCCGCTGCCTCTAGTGTGCCAATCGGGTCGGGCAGCAAGTATTTTGCATCGGGAATCACTTCTAGTTTGACGAAATTATTGTCTTCTTGACCGAGTAGCTTTGCCAGTTCTCGCCCTAGTCGAGCGACTCGAACTGCATCTTCCGCCGTTTGACATCCTGCCGTATTGGGCAGCATCCAAATTTTGCTCCAATCTAATGCTTCTGCAAGTCCTTCATGGCCGGGGGCTTGGGTTTGAACCCGGCGAACCGCGACAGTGACAATTTCACACTCGCTCGCCGCGATGCTCTGTCGCATCTCTTCAAACGTTCGATACTTGCCTGTTCCGGTCATCAAGCGTGATTTAAAGGATCGCCCTGCAATGATGAGTGAATCATCCAAAGTTGTGTCTAGGGGCTTGTCTAAGGTCTGCATCTCAATCTTGCCTCGTTTCCGTTGGAGTTGCGCGTCACGCTAATCGCGGGTTGCACATCCATTATGACGGAGAGCGATACGTCTTAACCTTGAGAAGCATGAATCTCAACTTGGCGAGCAATTAAATTGGCAAGCCAAGCGTTTAAACTAGCAGGCCAAGCGTTGATGATTTCCTACAATGCTACTTTTTGGTTGCGCTTGGGGCTAATTGCAGCTATGTATATAAAATTTCTACCTAAAAGATGAATCAATATCTATCTAAGATAAGAGCATAGACTAGTGATATCGAAGGGAAGCAGCAATTAGAATAAGTGGAATTACATTCATTAACACTTCAGGAATTTTTATGGTGAATAGAAAATCGAATGCTGCTGTCAAGGTGCAAACAACCATGCTTGACCAAGCTGCATCATTATTAGGAGACCTGCCTGAAAAACCAGACTCAACCATCTCGTTGCGACAAGCGATCGAGATGCTACAGCAAGATCTTAGAGAGTCGCTTGACAAGGGATATGACTATGACGAACTTGCTCGCGTCCTCGCTGAGCAAGAGATCGACATTAGCCCTTCCACTCTCAAGCGCTATCTTGCCATGAGCCAAAAAGACCCCGCTCAACCGCGTCGAACCCGACGATCACGCAAGGCTCACGCTGAGGATATCTCTGGCGACTTTGCTGAAGATGCAGAGTCGGAGCTTGAAGCGATCGCTGGATAATCTTTCAATACCAACTAAAATTTTCTTTCTATGGGATGGGTGTCTTGTCTAGGGTTAGGCAAGATGCCCATCCCATAATGTTTTTAGGGCAACGTTAAAGAGTTTCAGAAAATCTCAAATAACACATCTCTATTTAGAAGGGTTCTCTATATTCCTACGAACACTAAATTCTGGTGGGCACTATTTATCGCCTCGCAACGTCAAATCATCTGTCCAAACAATTATTACTGCACAAATCTAAGCGTCCCTAATTTGTTGAACCGCTTATTCCTTCGGTCTACAGTGTGTGTTAAGTGTGTATTAAAGGTTCGTAAACACAGTGTGTATTAAATCAGTGTGTATTGAATGTTTGTAAACTAAATGTTTGTAAACGATCGAACACTAAATTTCAGCACAAGCACCGACAGGAGCAGTTGTTAAAGAAGCACACGTCTGAATTCATGAGTTCACTATTGATACCTATGCAATCTCGGTTTATTTTTCGACGTTGGCGGCGAATCGTCCAAAATCTTTTCCCACTTCTGTTTGTCGTCACCTTCGTCACCGTGGTGCTTCTCGGCAGCGTCACTCCTGGAGTCGCTCAGTCTCGCCAAGAAATTCGCGGCGTTTGGATGACGATTAACGATTTAGATGTCCTGAAAGATCGCGCCAAAGTGCAAGATGCCGTAGATCAGCTTGGAAGGCTAAATTTTAATTCAATCTATCCCGTTGTGTGGAACTCTGGCTATGTTATGTATCCTAGCGCGATCGCTCAACAACAGGGCATTCAGCCCTTTGTTTACAAGGGGTCAGATGGACATGACATTCTTGCCGATCTGATTGACAAAGCGCATCAGCGTAGCCTACTTGTGATGCCCTGGTTTGAGTTTGGGCTGATGGCTCCCGAAACTTCAGAACTGGTGCTGAATCATCCCGAATGGATTACCCAACGGCGCGATGGCAGTCAGACGTCCATTAGTGGTGCAGGTGAGGTGGTGTGGCTCAATCCATTCCGCCCCGATGTTCAAAAATTCATTACTGATCTCGTGGTAGAAGTTGTGACTCAATATGATGTTGACGGCATTCAATTTGATGACAACATGAGTCTGCCGAGAGAATTTGGATTTGACGACTATACGACTGCGCTCTACAAAAAAGAGACCAAGAAAACGCCATTAAGTCCAACTGATCCGGCCTGGATGCGTTGGCGTGCCGATAAGATTACGGCGTTTATGGCGCAACTAAAAAAAGCGGTGAGAGAGCGGAAGCCCTACGCCATCTTCTCGATTTCTCCCAACTACTATGATCTTGCCTACAAGTTTCATCTGCAAGATTGGCTTGCGTGGGTGCGACAAGGTATTGCCGACGAATTGATTGTGCAAGTCTATCGCCCAAACCTGCAAAGCTTTATTAGCCAGCTTTCCCGTCCAGAACTGCAGGAAACGCAACGGAAGATTCCGACAGGCGTTGGTATTTTAACGGGCTTGAGAACTAGCCCAGTCGGAATTGCCCAAATTCAGGAGCAAGTGCGAGCCGCGCAAGACCGAGGCTTAGGCGTCTCTTTCTTTTACTATGAAAGTCTCTGGGAAGCGGCTCCAGAAGAAACGAACTACCGACAAGCAGGATTTCAAGCACTGTTTCCGGCTCCAGCCCTGCGATCGATTACAACCGTGCAGCCGTTTGAGTTGCCGAAGCCTGGCTCAACTCCAGTGCTACAGGATAGCAAGTTCTCGTTACCTAGCTCACCGTAAAGCAGATCTGTCACGTTCACAAATCAAAGTTGGTATCACTCATCTCAACTAAGCTCTGCCTCATCACTAAACAATAACTAACGATAACTAATGTCCATTCGATTTAAATTCTCTAGTAGTACTGTCCTCGTCAGAGCACTGAGCTTGACCGTCGGCACGCTCGCAGTGCTCATGGTGCGGGTTCCGGTTCAGGCGCAAACCACCTTTTCAGATGTGCAGTCGAGCAATTGGGCAGCAGGCTTTATTCAACCATTAGCAGATCGGGGTATAATCCGTGGCTTCCCGGATGGTAGCTTTCGCCCAAACGCTCCTGTTACCCGTGCCGAGTTTGCGGTCATGGTAGATCAAGCATTCGATCGATCTGCTGTCCGCAGTGCCATTCGCTTTAAAGATGTGCCAAGCCGCTACTGGGCATCTAGAGCTATCCAAGCCGCTTACACAGAAGGCTTTTTGAGTGGCTATCCCGGCAGTGTTTTCAATCCTGCTCAAGCGATGCCTCGCGCTCAAGTCTTAGTTGCCCTTGCGAGTGGGCTGCAACTTGAGCCTCAAGGAACCAACATTACAGTAATCGGTGGTTTCAGTGACTACGAGTCAATTCCTTACTATGCCGAGGATGGCGTGGCGGCTGCGGTCTTTCGGCTGATCGCTGTGAACTATCCCAATGTCAAGTTCCTTAACCCAAATCGAGCGTCAACCCGTGCTGAGGTCGCTGCCTCAATTTATCAAGCCCTCGTCGCTTCTGGTAAAGCTCCCAAGATCGTCTCCCCCTACATCTTTTCTGCTGGCGGCCAGTAATTCTTTAGACGCTCCATAACAGCTTCGATCGTTTTTTTCAGTAAAGCACCTTGTAAAATTCACTCTATCGATAGAAGTTTTACCTAGTACTTGATCTACAAAAGCCTTGCAGGGAGAATTAGGCGAGCGGCGTTATTGAATGTCCGTTCGCTGTTTTTCTGATGTCATCTGCTAGGTTGAATCTCTTTGACTAAACTAAAAAAGACTAAACTAAAAAATTCTAAAAATGCTTCAAGGCAGCCTCTCAAGCGAGTGCTGCATCAACTAGGCAGCTATCGGCTGATTGCTCTTGGCGCGATCGCAAGTCTACTTTTGCTGACCGGTGCCAATGCGATTACGCCCCAACTCTTTCGCTGGGGAATTGATCAAGGCATTGCTCAGCAAAATCTTCGCGTTGTCTTGATTAGTGGTGCGTGGATGGTCGTCGCTGCGATCGCGCGCGGAATTTTCAATTTTGGTCAAACCTTCTGGGCAGAAAGCGCCTCTCAAGGAGTGGCTTACGATCTGCGAAATCAAATTTTCAGCAAAATTGAAAATCTCAGCTTTAGCTATCACGATCGATCGCAAACCTCGCAACTGCTGACCCGCGTGACCAGCGACATTGAGCAAATTCGCACCTTTGTGGGAACGAGTTTAATTCAGGTAATCGGGGCAGTTGTCACCTTGGTGAGCATTGCCATTATTTTGCTAATTATGAATTGGCAGTTAGCGCTAATTACCTTAGCGATCGTGCCCTTAGCAAGTTGGATACTGATTCGATTTTTGCAGGGAAACGGAGATTTGTTTCGGCAAGTGCAAGAGCAGTTAGGCGATCTCAACGCGGTTTTACAAGAGAACTTATTGGGAATCCGGGTGGTTAAAGCGTTTGTTCGCGAAAGAGCCGAGCGATCGCGCTATACCAACCTAAACGAAGAATTAATCAACACGAATATGAAAACAATTCGTGCCATTCGGGGAACATTTCCCATCATCTTTTTATTGAGTAATTTGATCACCGTCATTGTGATTGGGTTTGGAGGCGTACAGGTCATTAACGGCAGCTTCTCTATTGGCGAACTGGTTGCGTTTAATTCCTATTTGCTCTTTATTCTTCAGCCGATCTTGCTGATTGGATTTGCGGCTCCTGCGATCGCACAAGCGGAAGCATCGGCTGAGCGCATTTACGAAGTCGTCGATGCCGAGATTGAAATTCGTGATCGTCCCGGAGCCGCCACCTTCGATCGTTGTGGTGGCAGAATTACCTTTGAAAATGTGCGATTCCGCTATCCTGGCTCAACGACCGAAGCGTTGAAAGGAATTTCGTTTGAGACAAAACCGAAAGAACTGATTGCTATTTTAGGCATGACGGGTTCGGGCAAAAGCACGATCATTAACCTGATTCCGCGATTTTATGATGTCACATCTGGCGCGGTGAGAATTGATGGACGAGACGTACGGGATATCTCGTTGGCGAGCTTGCGATCGCGCATCGGAATCGTCTTTCAGGACACAACGCTGTTTTCGGGAACGATCGGTGATAACATCGCCTACGCCAAACAAGACGCCACAATAGATGAGATTATCGACGCGGCGAAAACGGCTCACATTCATGACTTCATTTCAGATTTGCCTGACGGCTACGATACGATCATCGGTGAACGAGGAGTCGGATTGTCAGGCGGACAAAAACAGCGGATTGCGATCGCGCGAACCCTTCTCACCGACTATCGCATTCTCATTCTCGATGACAGCACCTCTGCTGTAGATGCCAAAACTGCCGCCCAAATTCAAGATTCTTTAGATGATTTGATGCAGCGCAAAACCTGTACTTCGTTTGTGATTGCTCAACGCATCAGCACGGTCAAAAATGCCGATCGCATCTTGCTGATGGATCAAGGACAGTTAGTAGCCCAAGGTAGCCATGAGGAGTTGCTGGCAACGAGTCCACTGTATAGCGCGATTTTAGAATCTCAGGTCAAGCAAACGCAGCCAGGAGTACAGCGATGAAACCAGATTCTGTTGCCCCTAAAGCAAATGCGCGACCCAGATCGACGCTACAACGGTTTCTACAGTATGTCCGTCCGTATCGCAAAGAGGTTCCGGTCGCGCTGGGGCTCGTGGCACTCGGAGCCGCGACTCAAGCGTTAGGCCCGTTTCTGATCGGCTGGTCAATTGATAACTTAATTATTCCAGGCAACGTGCGCGGACTCGCGTTCATGCTGACCCTATTGACGGTTAACTATGTTTTTGGGGTGCAAGCGATTCGGGGACAAATCTTGCGCGTGGGTTGGATTGTGCAGCGAATTTTGGCGCAATTGAGACAAGACATTTTCCTCAAAGTGCAGAGTTTGCCGCTTAGCTTCTTCGATCGCAGTGAAGCTGGAGATTTGATGAGTCGTTTGCTAAACGATGTGAATACCGTCAATCAGGCATTTGGACAAACAATCGCACAGATGTTGGGAAACTTATTTAGTTTGCTTGGCATTATCATTGCCATGCTTGCGATCAATCTACAACTCGGACTGTTGAGCAATCTGGTTGTTCCCCTGATGATTTTGACGACTAGCTTGTTTTCTCGATGGGCGAGAGAACGGTTTCGAGTCACCCGTCGGACGATTGGCGATCTGTCTACGAAGCTTGAAGAAGATATTGGTAGCGTTAAAGAAGCGCAAGCGTTTAATCGAGTCCGCCTCAATATTGAAGAATTTCAACAACTGAATGCGGCGAATCGCGATGCTAATATTCAAGCCGTTGCAATCACGGCGGCGTTTCTACCGTCGATCGATGTTTTGAATACTCTAGCGACCGCAGCAGTGTTAGCTTATGGGGGCTACTTGGCAGTCACCGGACAAGCGACCGTTGGGGTTGTTACTGCATTTTTACTCTATGTGCAGCAGTTCTTTCGACCGATTCAGATTTTGAGTCAGTTTTATACTCAAGCCCAATCTGCGATCGCAGGTCTAGAACGCATTTTTGCGCTATTAGATGAACCGGCTCAGCTCAAAGATGCACCCGATGCCTACGAGATGCCTCCTATTCATGGAGATGTAACCTTCGAGAATGTCCAATTTGGCTATACGTCGACTCAGCGAGTTCTCAATGGCGTCAACTTTCAGGCGGCTTCAGGACAAACGATCGCGCTCGTTGGGCCGACAGGCGCAGGTAAAACGACGATTATCAATTTGATCTTGCGCTTTTATGATGTGACGGGTGGTGCGGTCAAGATTGACGATGTTGATATTCGTCAGGTGACTCAAGCAAGTTTACGACGGCAAATTGGTATTGTTCTGCAAGATACGGTTCTCTTTCGAGGTACGGTTGCAGAAAACATTGCGTTTGGGCGTCCGCAAGCGACGCACGCAGAGATCGAAGCGGCGGCTCAAGTTGCCAATGTGCATGACTTTATTACCTCTTTGCCGCAAGGCTATGCGACTGAGTTGGGTGAGCGAGGCGCAATGTTGAGTCAGGGACAGCGACAACTGCTGAGTATTGCTCGTGCCGTCTTAGTTGATCCACGTATTTTGATTCTCGATGAAGCAACGAGTAGTATTGATACGCGAACAGAAGCGCTGGTGCAATCTGCGATCGCACGTCTGCTACAAGGGCGGACTAGTTTTGTGATTGCTCATCGCCTTAGTACGGTGAGCCAAGCTGATCAAGTCTTTGTGATTCAGCAAGGACAAATTGTAGAGCGGGGAACTCATGCTGAACTAATGGCACAACAAGGTATTTATGCTAATCTCTATGCTCTGCAGTTGGGAAGTGCAACTGCGGCTTAATCACTTTAGAACAGACTTTTACAACAATAGGTTGCTATGAATTCTGAAAAACACCTCAATGCAAGGCTTGTGCCATTCTACTTAGGAGAGCAACGAGACTTAGAAGGTCGAACGATCCAAGAGATCTGGGCATGGGATTTTGAAGCGTTGGAATGCGCTCACGATTACATTCAGTGGTTATTTCCATTATCTGAGAAGAGTGCCTTCAACGCTAATGCACCGATTGTTGATGAAGCCGTGATTCAGGCATTTCAACAGGATCCACGCCTCCGTCAAAACTTGCTACGATCGCTCACGGTTATGCTTCGGTTTTATGGATTGCAACGCCAAGAGCGCGATCGCGGAGAAGTAATGATCAGCAGATCGGAAGACTATCCAATTCGTAAACGCGAATGGATTTGTCTGTTTGACCACAACTATCTTCGCATTACTCGGATACTAAAGTGCCTCATGACGTTTGGATTAGAGGCTGAAGCCCAAGCGGTGTATGAATGCTTGCAGCAGATCTACAAAGAGAATCGGGATCAGATTGGAGGTGAAACGTTTCAGCATTGGACAAATGCCATTAAAACATAAAGGCTAGAGCGGTTGTGAGAGAATTGGGGCCGAGTCTGCCTAGCAACCACTATGGAAGAATATTTGCAAACCAATGAAGTGATCGACTGGAAGCATCCAGAAGTCTTGAAACTTGCTCAAACCATTGCATCAAGCCATCGAACCTCTGAAGCTACCGCGAAAGCTTGCTTTGAGTGGGTTCGAGATGAAATTCATCACAGTTATGACTACCAGATGAACCCTGTGACCTGTCGAGCTTCAGACGTACTTCAACACAAGACGGGTTATTGCTACGCCAAAAGCCATTTATTAGCCGCATTGTTACGAGCAAATGGCATTCCAACAGGATTTTGCTATCAGCGATTGAGCATTGATGACAAAGGCACGCCTTACAGCTTGCATGGGTTCAACGCAGTCTATTTACCGGAAGTTGGTTGGCATCGAGTTGATGCGAGAGGAAATCGCGGAGGTGTTGATGCTCAGTTCACACCACCCCAAGAAAGATTGGCGTTCAAGATTCAGCTTCCTGAAGAGGCAGACTTCCAAGCCATTTTCTCAGAACCGCTTCAAATTGTTGTGGAAACTTTGCAAGCTCACAATACATGGGATGAGCTGCTTCGTCATCTTCCAGATGTTACTTTGAAGTCATGGAAGCAGTATGGTTTGGTGTCATAAGCGATGAATTACGAGATCCGTGCGTTGACCCATAAAGATGATTCGATCGTGTGGAAAATGCTAATGTGCCTCATCTTAGTCATCGCTTGAAACCGTTCAAAAGCAGCCTTGTCTTTTTTGCTCTTGACTCAAGTCAGACGATTGCTTGAGCATTGACTAACTTAGTATCTGCAAGCCCTTATGCTGTAAGTCGCGCTCAATTTGCTGCATGTCTTCAAGCGTTTCACCCGCCACAATGCCGTAAATTTCAGTGTAGATTTTGCCGTATTTGACCCTTTCCAAGGCAGACAAAATGAGAAAGTCTTTGCGATCGAGATAGGGTTTGAGCCTGACCAACACAGAGTCTAACGCTCCATCCATTCGGTAGTCGGTGGAATACTTCGCCACTGCTTTGTTTAACCCCAACAAGGTATGACGCTGCAAGCAAAGCGGCGTTGAACCATTGACCCGGAAATTAGCATCGATCGCATAAAGCCCTCCGTCTCGGTCTTCTAGCACGTCAAACCCAATGACGCCGAAGTAGCCCTGCTGATGAGCATAGTGAGCGATCGCGGCGATCATCTCAAAAAACTTGCTCATATCTGTGTCATCGTAATGAATTAGCCCACCTAAATAGTTGCCTTCTGCATTTACAAGTTGACCTGTTGTACCGATCAGCGTAACTTCTCCTGCTTTGTTGACGTAGAACTGAACGCAGTGGTTTTGCACGGCATTCTTGATGAATTCTGAAACCACAATCATCCTTACCGATTCAATCTCAAGATATTTTCTCAGTTCTTCTAGACAGTAGTTGAGGTCGCTGGCGTTTCTGATGATGTAAGTGCCCTCTCCTGAGAGCCCATGCGATGTTTTGATTAAATAAGGAAACTCTTGGGGTAGGGGAATGTCTGTAATGTGCGTTTGGCGCAAATCGTAGCTTTTATAGGCCGGGCACTGTACTCCTAGTTCGGATAGCGTGACTTTGCTCAGCAGATGATAGTGAACGTCTGGATCAACAGCGTGTTTCTCAGGCTTGAGATGATCAAACGGAAATAGGGTAATGATCTGATCAAACCCACTGCTGTCTGAACTGCCGAGAGGATTGCTTTGGCTGAGTTCATCGAGATACTTTGAGCAGTGAAACAGTTTTAGATTGTCATCACGGAAGCCAAAATGCTCTCGCCAATAGTCACGTAACACAGCTTGCACTGGGGAAATCACGATGCCTGGTAAACCATTGCCCAACACGGCTAAATTTTTCCAGGGTTCTTTTTGACAAATCTTGTCAAACGATGTTTTGGTTGCTTCACTACTGCCATCCTGGATGAAGTAGTGGTTTGTGTTAGGGTAGGCTGCCCAACTTGCGGTTGCTGGATAGTTTAGGAGAAATGCATAGTGAGCATCTGTTATGTCTTGAGCAAACAGATCCGAAAACGAGGTTCCTTGAAAATATGGAAAATTAGATATCGAGTTCATATGAAGAGGTGAAGCGATCGCTATCAACCAGTTATTCAGGAAACATAGTGATGAATAGCGCCATAATGCCAAGTGATGTTGCTCCTTCCATCGCTCTAATGGCAGGAATTGAGGAGAGCAATTGCTTCGCAAGCTCCGCAGGATTGCGACTAAAGATAGAACTTACCTTCTTAAGAAAACTTTGCCTTTGGCTCTAGCGGTCACAAGCTTTAAACACTCACCTAAGGGATCGTAGAAACCGCATCTTTCTGCATTACTTGAATGAAGACATGTCAGTTTACTCGGTAATTGTGCTGGAAAAATTACAAAAGTTCGAGCAGTAAGAACAAAAGCTCAAACAGTAAGAACAAAAGCTCGGGCAGTAAGAACAAAAGCTCGAACAGTAAGAACAAAAATTAGCCCATTGATAACATAAATCGAAACTTTTGTTCTTACTGAATAAACATAGGTTATTAAAGTTCTTTGTTCAAGAACAAAAACTGTTGTTGCGTGGAGTGATGGAACCGGATCTGTATTGTGGCGACATGGGGATAGAACGATCGCTTCGCAAGCTCCGAAGGAGCGTTGTTCTCTTTTGTCAGTAATGCGACTGCAACTGCTCAATGGGAGCTTTTAGTAAGAAGTAGTAAGTTGGTTGGGTAGAGTGCAAGCTAACAGCCCGCTTGCACCGACCTTATCAAGGTTCTTTGTTAAGAGAAGTTTCTGCGGCGAGCGAAGAGGAGCGGTAGCTGATTTCTGTTTGAGGCATTGGAGATATAAAAGGGAATTTTATGGGGAGTCTTATCGTGCCTCCATAACTCCTATGACCATTGAGGAATGCCAAAATCAACTGCGACTCTCTGTTCAGTATCAGAAAATTCTGGCAAGAATTTTGGCAAGGATTCGTGCATCTGTACCGATAGAGTCACTTTGTTCAACATCCTGCCAAGATATTTGTCGTCAACTGCAAATTGAGCGAGTTGCAATTTACCAGTTCAACGCAGATTGGAGCGGCAGTTTCATCAATCAATTTGGGTTTGCCGAACCACCTTGGGACGCTTTAAGCGCCTTTGGGAAAGATTTGGTATGGCAGGACTCCTATCTCCAAGAAACCGAAGGTGGGCGCTATCGCAAAAACGAACCATTCGCAGTGGCAGACATTTATGAGGCAGGGCACGCTCATTGTCATGTTGAAGTACTAGAGCAATTTCAGATCCAAGCGTATGCGATCGCGCCTATTTTTGTTGGCACGAAACTGTGGGGGCTGTTAGCCGCCTATCAGCACTCCGCACCTCGGCAATGGCATCCCCATGAAGTGACTTTTCTTGCCCAGGCTGGCAACCATTTAGGCGTCGCAATGCAGCAGGCAGAAACCTTAAAGCAGGCAGAACAACGCAACGTGGAATTGCAAGATGCAATCTCTCGACAACGTGCCCTGACTCAAGTTGTCGGCAATATTCGCTCCTCCGTAGACACTCACATCATCCTCGATACCGCTTGCCAAGAACTCTGCAAACTCCTCAAGCTAGAGCGGGCAGCAGTGTATCGCTTTAACGAAGACTGGAGCGGTGAGTTTGTCAGCCAGTTTGGCATCGTAGAACCCCTTTGGGATCGGACGAATCCCTTCGGTAAAAACTTGGCCTGGGAAGATACGCACTTACAAGAAACTCAGGGAGGGCGCTACCGCAACAACGAAAGTTTTGCCGTTGTAGACATTTATCAAGCCGGGCACACACGCTGCCATCTTGACATTCTGGAGCAATTCAAGATTCGTGCCTATGTCCTTGCTCCCATTTTTACCGGAACCAAACTTTGGGGACTCGTCGCCGCCTATCAGCACTCTAGCCCCCGTCAGTGGCAAGCGTTCGAGGTTGAGTTTCTAGAACAAGTTGGAGCACAATTAGGCGTTGCGATTCAGCAAGCCGAGAATTTGGAACAGTCAAGACAACAGGCAATCGCGTTGCAAGATGCGATCGCCCGCCAACGCGCTCTCACCGAAGTCGTCGGAAAAATTCGCTCCTCGCTCGACATTAATTTGATCTTGAAAATGACTTGCCAAGAGGTTTGCAACCTGTTGCGTGTTGAGCGGATTGCCGTCTACCGCTTTAATGACGATTGGAGCGGAGAATTTATCAGCAATTTTGGCATGGTCGAACCCCAGTGGGACAGTATCAATCCGTTTGGAGAAAACTTGGTCTGGCAAGACACTCATTTACAGGAAACAAAAGGGGGACGCTATCGAAATAATGAATCTTTTGCCGTCAGCAACATTTACCAAGTTGGTCACTCGCGCTGCCATCTTGACATTCTAGAGCAATTTAAGATCCGCGCCTATGCCCTCACGCCCATTTTCGTAGGGCGCAATCTTTGGGGACTTCTAGCCGCCTATCAGCATTCTGGAACTCGCCACTGGGACGCTGTGGAAGTGGAATTTTTAGCACAAGTCGCGAGTCAACTCGGGGTTGCCCTGCAAAGTTCTGATTTGTTAATGCAAACCCAAATTCGCGCCGATGAACTGCACCAAGCTGCTGAACAACGCCGGATCTTGTTTGATTTAGTCGTCAAGATTCGGGAGTCGTTTAATTGGGAGCCAATCGTCAAGCCAGCGCTCGCAGAAGTCCGGCGAGTGCTAGACGTCGATCGCGTCGGGATTCTTCGCTTTGAGCCGGATTCTGGATATTGCAGTGGGGAATTCATTGCAGAAGACGTGCTGCCTAACTTGGATTCTGCTCTCAATACAAAGGTGCACGATCGCTTTGGTCAGCAGCATATGAGCCAGTTTTCTCAAAGGACAGCACAAGTTATTTCTGATACGACTAAGCTTGGAGCCAAGCTTCCGTATTTCGACGTGATTGAGTGGTTTCAGGTCAAGGCACAAATCACCGTTCCCCTGATGGAAGGCGACACCCTCTGGGGGCTCCTATGCATTCACCAATGCAGCAAAACCCGCGAGTGGGAAGAAACCGAACTAGAATTTGTCACCCAGGTGGCTGCCCAAATCAACGTGGCACTGCTTCAAGCCAGTCTCTTCCACCAGTCGAGTTTGCTCGGTCAAACGCGCGAAGAGGCAGATCAACTGGCCCAAGCCCTTAGAGAACTCCGCGCTGCTCAACTCCAAATCATTCATGCCGAAAAGATGGCAAGTTTGGGGCAATTAGTCGCAGGAATTGCCCACGAAATTAACAATCCAGTTAATTTTATTTATGGCAACTTAGAACATGCTGAGCAGTATATCCACGAGTTACTGCATTGTGTAAATCTATATCGACAGCATTACTCTGATCCGGCACCGCAGATTCAACAGCATTGGCAGAATGCGGACTTAGACTT
Source organism: Myxacorys californica WJT36-NPBG1 (assembly GCA_019359315.1). Classification (GTDB taxonomy): domain Bacteria; phylum Cyanobacteriota; class Cyanobacteriia; order Leptolyngbyales; family Leptolyngbyaceae; genus Myxacorys; species Myxacorys californica. The sequence continues at coordinate 11,929 of JAHHHO010000041.1, read as the reverse complement.
TACTATCGAAGACCTGCCCAAACTGTTTCAATCGATGACCGTAGGGACAGAGCGGATTCGCGATATTGTCATGTCTTTACGAAACTTCTCGCGGTTGGATGAAGCCGAGTTTAAGTCGGTTGACATTCACGAGGGGATTGATAGTACGTTGATGATTTTGCAGCATCGCTTGAAACCTACCGCCGATAGTCCGACGATTCAAGTGATCAAAGACTACGACGCGCTCCCGACAGTGGAATGTTACCCAGGCCAACTGAATCAGGTCTTCATGAACTTGCTGTCGAATGCAATCCATGCAGTTGAAGAACGGAATGCAAAGCAACCACCGAGCACCCTTGCAGCGTCTCCTGGCGAAATCCGAATTTCCACATCCGTTATCGATCAAGATTGGGTGTCGATTCGGGTTTCAGACAATGGATTGGGCATCGATGAAAGCGTTCTGTCTAAGTTGTTTGACCCGTTCTTTACCACAAAAATTACTGGAAAAGGAACAGGGCTGGGGCTTTCGATTAGCTACCAAATCGTGACAGAAAAGCACAATGGTAAGATCTACTGCCACTCGACACCAGGTATGGGTGCTGAATTTGTTGTTGAGCTACCGATCCACCAGCCACTAGGCAGCTAGGCGTCTAAATCAAGCTAGCCAGATACTCCCAGTTAACAAATTGATCAGCAGTTTAATAATTTTGCACTCGGCAGCGGTGTCACCTACCGCTGCTCATCTTAGGCGTTAGCTTGTTTCGATAATTAGGTTGTGACGGTAGTTTGGAGTTGACCTGTTAAGCTTTAGTATCAAAACCTTGACTTAACAGAGGTTGAAGATGGAAAACGATGCAAAGTTCATTCTGTATCTGGCAACAACTCTAGACGGATACATTGCGAGTTCAGATGGCAGTATCGAGTGGCTGACCTCGTTTGAGACAAATGGCGAGGATAACGGATATATAGCTTTCTACAAGACGATCGATGCTTTGGTCATGGGATCCGCTACCTATGAGCAGGTTGTAGGGTTTGGGGATTGGCCATATCCTGATAAACTCTCATATGTTTTGACGAATCGCAATTTATCTACAAACCGTAATGACGTAGTGTTTGTCAGTGATGTTAAAGCGATTTCAGAAGATGTAAAACGCAAAGGCTTTAAAAGAATCTGGATTGTTGGGGGTGGCAAAGTTGCATCGTTGTTTATGGCACAGGGGTTAATTGATGAGTATATCCTGACGTTAATTCCGATTATTTTGGGAGCAGGAATTTCTCTTTATCAAGCCGTGCCAGAACAGAAGCTAAATTTGGTCAAGACAACATCTTATGCGTCGGGTGCTGTAGAACTACGTTACAAGAAACGGTAAATAATGAGAGATTTCTTGAAGAGCGATCGCAAGCAACAAGTCGATGAAGCAGGCGTTTAAGAAGCTTTAGCTGCCGTCTCTCTATCTTAGCCGTTGGCCTTCAAGTGATCTGCAGGGGAGCAAGCGGAAGATTATTTAACGATGCGAAAAGTACCCGATCGAGTACTGCCTTATTGACTAGGATTTTTTAGAGTTGAAAGACAAGAAGTTACCTGAAGTCACAACCAAAGCGCTATCACATTCATTGAATGTCTGAAGAACCACACACTACGGGCTCACAGCATTCGATTGTTTTCATGATATCGACTGGATTGGTAAGGGTCACTCAATATTACAAAAACTCCCCTGTCAGAATTAGGAGAAATACAATGGCATTTCTATTCCTCAAATCCCTTACCTGCAATGAGACCGAAGACACCTTCGGCTCAGATGAATGTCTGATGGAAGTGTTTACCAACGCCGGTCGCAAAACTTACCGACAGAACATGAACAACGGAGAGGTCTTCGAGATCAACGAGGAACTCCCGTTCACCGTCCGCTCCAAGGTTAAATTATGGGATCTAGACTTGGGACGCTGGCCCGACTACAACGATCATCTCGGTACTGTTGTCATTCGGGATACTCCGGTAGAAAACTCCACCGCCAGTTTCACACTGGATGGTGCCGACTACGTCCTTACCTATGACGTGAGACCCTAACATTGACGTGCGGTTAACCCCAGATTTCTTACTACTATTTTCATTGACTACTTTCAAAAGTGGCTTCTAAGCTTTGTGCTGTATAGCCTCTGGTAAAATCCTCAAGTCAACAGTCTGGCATTTCTCAACATCCTATTGAATTGAGGCAAAGGCAAACCAGCGCATGGATTATGAGGAATGAGTTGAAAGGCGGGTAAGAAATCTGGGCTGGCCCTTGCAATGCGGTGGATGAGCAGAAAGTCTCAGCGCTGGGTTCGACGTTGCTTGTCGCTTTTAATCGCAACCATCTTTTAATCGCAATAATATCGCAACAATAAGGAGAATAGATTTATGATTCGCAGCAAGCGGATTGAAGCAGGAGATTGGAGAACCGTTGAAAGCTTTTGGAACGCCAATGGAACTGCCTTTTTCAAACTTCCTGTCGGTGCTTCAATCAAAGTTCGGTATGGCGTAGGTTTTTTAGGATTCGATCGTCAACAACAAACTCTCAACGGCTCAAACTACAAAAAATTATCAGTTGGGACTGGCTCGATCGCACGCGCCAGAATGCAAATCAAAGTGTCTCAAACCACAGATGTTACGTATGACGTCTACGGTGGTGGCGTTGCTGTTACAACCCCAGAAATCCCTTTTTAGTCTCCGTTTGAAAAGTTAAAACCAGCAATTTCTCTGCTCAGCAGTATTAAGGATGATTCGGGTGCATGAAATCTAGTAAATTTCATGCACCTTACATCTATTTTAAATTTTAAGTATTCAACCATTACGCCCAAAACGAGTTTGATAGGCTGCCAAGGCTTCTATTTGAACGCTTCGCGCGAGGCTCAACTCCGCAGAAACCATAGAGCCATGATTCAATTAGCAAGCGATTTGGTTGAATCAGATTGACTTGATTTAAGAGTGCGATCGCTTCTATCCATAAATATTGTATCCACAACCACTGTATCAACTTCAAACCCTTAATATGGACTTGATACTCAATTAGCTGTGGAGCGTAACTCATCTTCATATCAGCAACTTCTTGCAATACCTTAACGTTGCTCCATGGGGTCAATCTTTATTTTGTGAAATCATTCTGTCTTACTAGTTGCATATCATCTGAAGAGTTTCCGATTGGGCAATCTGTTAATTAGCAAGCAACAGAACGCATTTGCAGCGCCAGCAATGATCTGACAGTGGTGATTGGGGAGCAGAGCATGTTAACAGTACTTCACAGCAATCTTGGTAATTTGACAGTTAATCCTCATGAGCATTGCTATCTCTGGGAACCTGGGCTGGTGTGGCTCCATGCGTTATCTGATGGACTGACAGCTTTAGCCTGCTTTTCTATTTTCTTGGCGCTAATCTATTTTGTGCGTCAACGTCGAGACTTACCCTACTCCTCCGCTCTCCAACTGTTCGGGGTTTTTATTGTTACCTCGGGGCTGACGCACGCCGTAGAGATTTGGACGCTCTGGCACCCGCTCTATTGGGCTTCCGGGGCACTGAAGTCTGTTACCGCTGCCATCTCCTTAATGACAGCTTCAGCGTTGATTTCTGCAATTCCCCAAGCATTGACCCTATCCAGCAGCCGCCAGTTAAAAGCTGCCAACGTGGAATTAGAAATCAGTGAGCATAAATGCAATGAAGCTGATCGCAAAGCTACTGAAGCCGCTCTAGTTGAGTCACAACAGCGATACCAAGCCCTCGTAGAAAATTCTCCCGACATCATTGAACGGTTTGATTTGCAACTGCGCCATCTCTACGTCAGTCCAGTCCTCACCGAAATTACTGGGATTTCCACAGAAGTCTTTTTAGGCAAAACCTGTCGCGACCTAGGTATGGATGAGGCCATGGTCACCACTTGGGAGGCCGCTGCGACAGCGCTTTTGAAAACCGGACAAAAACAGGTGATTGAGTTTACAGCACCCACCCTTAAGGGAATTCGTTCGTTTGAAATGGCGATCGCTCCTGAGTTGTCTGATCAGCAGACGATGGAGTCGATCCTCTGCATCTCTAGAGATATTACTGAGCGCAAAGCTGTCGAAGCTGCCCTACGGGAGCAGGAACAGCGGGTTGAAAGCATTCTCAATTCTGTTAAAGGCATTGTCTGGTCTCGCGATGTAAAGACTTCAGAACTGCTCTATCTTAGTCCGACAGTAGAAGGAATCTATGGTCGTTCAATATCGGAGTTTTTAGCAAACTCTAACCTCTGGTTTGAGATGATCCACCCCTACGATCAAGCAGTAGTGACGGCTGGAATGGACGAACGGCAACAAACCGGCAGCACAACTCTGGAATATCGCATTATTGCGGCGGATGGTCAAATCCGCTGGTTACAAGACCAGTGTCAGCTCATTTATGACACAAACGGGGAACCCTGCCGCATTGATGGTGTTGCCACAGAAATTACTGCTCTCAAAGCGACCCAAGAGTCGCTGAGAGTCAGTGAAGAGCGCCTTCGCCTTGCCTTAAAAGCCGCTAACCAGGGGCTTTACGATCTCAATATTCAAACCGGAGAAGCCATCGTTAACCCTGAATATGCCACTATGCTAGGCTACGATCCGACGACTTTTGAGGAAACGAATGCCAAATGGATTGAGCGGCTTCACCCCGACGACAGTGAAGCTGTTGCCAATATCTATCGCGCCTATGTGCAGGGTGAAATCTCCGACTATGCGGTGGAATTTCGACAGCACACGTGTAATGGAGACTGGAAATGGATCCTCTCGCTAGGCAAAATTGTTGCCTGGGATGAAGCAGGCAACCCTCTGCGAATGTTGGGCACCCATACCGACATTACCGACCGTAAAAAAGCCGAAGCAGCGCGGTTACAGGCCGAGAAACTGCGTCTAGAGTTTACCTTGCTGGAAACCCTTCTCGACATCAGCCTGGCAGGATACTGGGATTGGAATATTCCTAACCATTGGAATTATATGAGTCCTGGCTTGAAGCGCATGTTTGGCTATGAAGATCATGAGTTGCCCAATGTACCAGAAACTTGGCAAAGCCTGATCTTTGCGGAAGATTTACCCGCCGTGCTGGAGTGTTTCGACCGCCATGTGCAAAGTCGTGGGGAAGTGCCCTACTACAGCGAGGTGCGCTATCACCATAAAAATGGATCGACGATTTGGATCATCTGCGTCGGGCAAGTGATTGACTGGGATGCAGCCGGGCAACCCTTGCGAGTGATTGGCTGTCATGTTGACATCACAAAACTGAAGCAAGCTGAAGCCCAACTCCAAAAGAGTGATGCCCATTTGAAACTGGCTCAACGCATTGGCAACCTAGGCAGTTGGGAATGGGATCTGCCCACCGAAAAGGTGACCTGGTCAGACCAGGTGTTCCGGATTTTTGGGCGCGATGCATCCGCTGGACCACCCAGCTTTGAGGAAATTCAGCAGCTATTTCACCCCGACGATCGCGACGTGCACCAACAAACGGTAGAAACGGCGATCGCAACTGCCCAGCCCTACGAACTTGAGTGCCGCGCTTATCGTCCTGATGGCACGTTGGTACATGTGCAAGCCAAGGGAGAACCAAGCTTGAATGCCGCAGGGCAAGTGCTTCAGCTCACGGGCACAGTGCTCGATATTACTGAACGCAAACAAGCTGAAGCCGCTTTACGTCAGAGTGAGGCAACCAATCGTGCCTTGATTAGCGCCATTCCTGATTTACTGATCTGGATTGATCGCGATGGCACGTATCTCGATGCCCTCGGCAGCGGCAAAAGTATCAAATTGCTCAAACCGTTGTCAGAAATGATAGGGATCAATATCTATGATGTTCTTCCTTATGAGCGGGCGAAAGAACGCATGCATTATGTGGAGCAGGCCCTGCAAACCCAGGAACTGCAAGTGTATGAGTATCAACTTGACATTGAAGGCGAAATCCGAGATGAAGAAGCCCGGCTGATGATGTGCGGAGAGCAGCAGGTGCTGTGCATGGTGCGAGACATTACCGATCGCAAACAAGCCGAAGAACAACTCCTGCAAACCACGGCGCAGCTAAAAGCGTCTAACCGCGAGTTAGAAGCCTTTGCCTACTCGGTGTCTCACGATTTGCGATCGCCCTTGAGAGCGATCGACGGCTTCAGCAAAGCATTGCTAGAAGACTATGGAGAGCTAATTGATGACGAGGGCAAAGACTACTTCGATCGCATCCGGCGTAACGTGCAACGAATGGGAATGCTAATTGATGACCTGTTGCGCCTCTCTCGCGTGTCGCGCTCTGAAATGCGGTATACGACTGTCAACCTCAGTGCGCTGGTTCAAGAGCAGATGCAGGAATTGAAAGCCTCAGAGCCAGAACGGCAGGTTGAGTGCGCGATCGCACCTGACGCGATCGTTTATGCTGACCTCACCTTGATGCGCGTTGTGATTAGCAATCTATTGCAAAATGCCTGGAAGTTTACTAGCCATCATTCCTCCGCACAGATCGAATTTGGCATCCTCAACCAAGATGGGCAATCTGTCTATTTTGTCCGCGATGATGGAGCAGGCTTTGATATGACCTATTCCTCCATGCTGTTTGGAGTCTTTCAACGCTTGCACAACACAGATGAATTTCCGGGTACGGGCATTGGCTTAGCCACCGTGCAACGGAGCATTCATCGGCATGGCGGTCGTGTTTGGGCAGAAGCCGCTGTGGAGCAGGGAGCCACAATTTACTTCACACTACCCAATCCATCCATCAGGACAAGACCTAAACTATGACTTCTGCGCGTCCCATCTTACTGGTCGAGGATAATCCTGATGATGAACGTCTCACCATTCGGGCTCTCCGCCGTGGCAACATTGCCAATGAAATTCTTGTGGCTCGAAATGGGGAAGAAGCTTTAAATCTGATTTTTGGTCTAGAAGCACTACCAAGTGTAGTACTTCTGGATTTAAAGCTGCCCAAAGTTGATGGCTTAGAAGTCTTACGGCAAATTCGAGCCAGCGACAAAACTCGCTTTTTGCCTATAGTGGTTTTAACCTCCTCCAGTGAAGATTGCGATATCGTGGAGAGTTATAGCCTCGGGGCCAATAGCTATGTGCGAAAGCCCGTTGGGATTGACCAATTCACTGAGGCGGTGCGCCAACTGGGGCTGTATTGGATACTCCTCAACGAACCATTACCTGGAGGGTTGTGATCCATGCGCGAACCCTTGACTGTCTTGATAGTTGAAGATTCAGAGGATGACGCTCTGCTCGTGCTGCGAGAACTGCGTCGGGGTGATTTTAACTTAATCTGGGAACGGGTGCAAACGGCGGAAACGCTCCGTGCTGCCCTGGCTAATCGCCCTTGGGATGTGGTGATTTCAGATTATCGCTTACCCGGATGCGATGCACCTGAAGCACTGGAGGTTGTCCGGCAAAGTCAGCGCGATCTTCCTTTTATTGTGGTGTCGGGCACGATCGGTGAAGCAGCAGCGGTCGCCATGATGAAAGCGGGTGCTCATGATTATCTGATGAAAGATAATCTGGCTCGGTTGCCAGAGGCTGTGCGGCGGGAAGTGCGAGAGGCTCAAATCCGGGCAGAGCGAACACAAGCGGAAATTCGATTACGTCGCACTGCCGCGCGAGAGCAATTGATCAGGATGGTGACGGAACGCATTCGGCGATCGCTCGATCTAAATGAGATTTTGACCACGACCGTGACTGAAGTGCGCCAAGTCTTGCAGACCGATCGAGTCCTCTTGTTTAAGATCAATTCGGCTGAACGGGGCTATGTTGCGCAAGAGTCGGTGGATGTGAGTTGCCAAGCCATTCTAGGACAAAACATCTATGATCCCTGTTTGCAATCGACGTACATTGAGCAGTATGTGCATGGACAAGTCCGGACGGTTTCGGACATTGACGATGGCAGCATCGAGCCTTGTTATGCCGATTTCCTCAGACAGTTTCAGGTGCGAGCAAATTTGGTCGTGCCCATCCTTCACTCTACGGGGCTATGGGGACTGCTGATTGCCCACCAGTGCGATCAGCCCCGACAGTGGTCTGAGGACGAGATCCAGTTATTGAAACAACTGGCTGACCAAGTTGCGCTAGCCATCCATCAAGCTGATCTTTATCGACAGACCCAACTGGAGCTAGCAGAACGTCAGCGAGCAGAAGCCGCTCTGCAAAAACTCAACCAGGAACTCGAACAACGGGTGCAAGAGCGGACTCAAGCCCTGCAACACCAGGCAGAACAAGAACGCCTGCTGCGAGTGATTATCCAAAATATTCACCGATCGCTAGACCTAGAGGAAATTCTGGCAACAGTGCTTAACGAAACCCGCCGGACGCTGCACGCGGATCGGGTTACTATCTACCAATTTTCTCCAGATTGGAGCGGTCATTTTGTGGCAGAGTCAGTGGCGGAGGGATGGGTACCTTTGGTGGGGGAAGGTATTAAGACTCTATGGGAAGATACCTATTTGCAAGAAAGACAGGGCGGCAGGTATCGAAATAATGAACCCTTTGCCGTCAATGATATTTATACGGTTGGGTACAGCCAGTGTCATATCGATTTATTGGAGCAGTTTCAGGTTAGAGCCTATGCGATCGCGCCCATTTTTCTAGACGGTCAGCTCTGGGGATTACTTGCGACTTACCAAAATAGTGGCTCTCGCGAGTGGCAGGCCTGGGAAACCAGCCTGCTACAACAAATTAGTATCCAAACGGCGATCGCCCTCCGCCAATCTCACTTGTATCAAGCCGCTCAGACACAGGTGAGGGCTTTAGAGGAGCTTAGTCAACTGAAAGATGACTTTCTCAGTACGGTTTCCCATGAACTGCGATCGCCGCTGGCGAATATCAAAATGGCAATTCGGATGGTGCAGTTGACCCTCAATCAACAGCAGGTTCATGACGAACGCTTAACCCGTTACCTTCAGATCCTCGAAGAGGGATGCACCCAAGAACTGACCTTGATCAATGACTTGCTTGACTTGCAGCGATTGGAAGCGGGGGTACAATCTCTAGAGTTAGAAAGCGTTGATCTGAATTATTGGCTGCCATTTATCGCAGAACCCTTTGAAGCCCGCGCTCAAAAACAGCAACAGAGTCTGCATCTCCATTTACCCCCAGACTTGCCAATCATTACAACGGATTTACCTGGGTTTAAACGCATTCTCATGGAGTTACTCCACAATGCCTGCAAATATACGCCACCCCATGAGCAGATCACGGTTACAGCCCAGGTAAACGATAGAACTCTACAAATTCAAGTCAGCAACTCAGGCGTGAAATTACCACCCGAAGCATTACCACACTTATTTGAGAAGTTTTACCGCGTTACCAGTGTCGATCGCTGGGAACATGGTGGAACCGGACTAGGGTTAGCACTGGTAAAACGTCTGATTGAACACCTAAATGGTTCAATTGGGGTTAAAAGTGCTGACTCTACCATCTGCTTTACTATCCAGCTACCGCTCGAAACTCAGCATCCTCAACGATTGTTGGATGAGAGCTTGTCTTGATTAGGCACTTAATTCTTTTAATTAAACGCTTATTTGATTAAACACTTATTAGTGGTTGCCGAAGCCGCAAAACGAGTTTCAGAGTCATTGCGTCATCAAAACTTGAACAAACCAGAATTGAGCAAACAAAGCGTCTTCGACTATTTCACCCTCTGCTGCAACGTTGGATACAGGAACAGTCAATGAGTTACATGTCCGCTAGTGATACGTCCGCTATAAACTGCGATCGTAATAATTTGAGCCGCCATTCTGCTCACTTCTGCCGTTCCCGAATTGACAGGATAGGCCGGAAAACATGCCCCGCTCAAACTCAATCGAATTGCACTCCCAATCTGAATCTGAATGCAAGTCGGCTGAAGCACAATTCTCACCTCGCCCCTCTCTCTGTGGGGCTGGGGGCGAGGACCAACCCTCACATATCCCTGAGAGAAGTTATAGACACCACCATTCGGTTTCACTTCCGACAATACCGCACAGATATCAAAACTTGGCTGATCGGCACTGCACTCTAACTCAACTAAGAGTTCTCCAGCCAAATGCAACACTTCCGTTAACGGTTTAGATGTGTACGTGAGAATATCACTCCGACAATCGAGCGAGGAACGATCGAAGGAACCACACGGGTAAGTAGCATGACCGCCTGAAGCGGGGACAGGTCGCCACGGATCGTGAACGATGATATCAGCAGGAGAAAGCGTCTGGGGTGTGGAAACGAGAGAACCATCCGTTTCGTCAATCCCAGCAAGTCCGCTACTGCTGAGGTAAAAAGCTTGAGCAGCATCTGACGGAAACTCAGAATAGGATCGCCATTGGTTGCTGCCCATTTCAAATAGCTTGATCGGAGGTTCGTCTAGAAGCCCAGTATCTATGCCTTTGAGAAACTGATCAAACCATCGGACTTGAGCGCGATCGCACTTGCTCACTGCTTCTGCCCCATAATCGATCGCGCCAACTTTACGACCCCACGGTAAATGCGCCCACGCACCCACGATCAAGTGTTGCGCGGGTTGCTTCATTGCTTTGTAGAAGTTCAATGTGCCGCGCATATAAGTATCAAACCAGCCTCCGATATGCAGCATCGGCAAATCAAAGTTTTCTAAATAAGTCAGCGGTGATAATCGCTTCCAATAGTCATCTTCAGGGTCGGGATGATCGAGCCAAGTCTGATAGAACGAATCGTAGTGCGCCAACTCCTGCATTAGTTGCGGACGAGTTGGAATTGGATCGTAGAGTGGAAGAATGCGAGCCGCATTCGAGAATTTTAAAAAGGCGACCTCATCTCCTTTGAGTCGAGCCGTTTCAGCCGCAAGTTGAATTGCCCACGCCAAATTGGCAAACCAACAGAATGCGCCGCCTTCATACGCCCAATCGTGGTACAGATCACCTGCCAACATGGCAGGGCAGAGCGCTTTGAGCGCGGGAGGCCGGTTGACAGCCGCATAGAGTTGAGTCATTCCCTGATAAGAAAACCCGTACATTCCCACAACGCCAGAGCTTCCCGGCAGATTCGCTGCCCAATTGACCGCATCGAAACCGTCCTCGATCTCATGTTCAAACAGCTTAAATTCTCCTGCTGATGTGCCTCGTCCGCGCACATCTTGAATGACGACAATGTATCCTTGCGCTGCGTACCACGTTGGATGAGCATAGACAACTGTCGATGCGATCGCGCGTCCATACGGTTGCCGCATCAACAGCACCGGAAACTCACCCTCACGGTTGGGATGATACCTGTCGGGATAATACACATCTGCATCGAGCCGGACGAGATCGCGGGTCAACATGGAAAGGGTTGTCATCATGCGTTGAAGCGGTTTTTCGACTGCGAATTACGTCACGAGCTGCGGCAGTGGGGCGCGTTGCAAAACGGCTAAGTCTTCGGCGTCGAGTTCTGCCGGAATGCCACTGCGAATCAATTCCGCAAAATCTTCGTTTGGAATCATGATACACAACGTGTAGAGCGCTCTGAACCGACATTGCGAATTTCGTGAATTCCAGTTGCCGGAACGAGCAAACTATCCCCAGGACGAATGGGCACTTCTTTGCCGTCGCAGTTAGCAACCCCTTCGCCTTTCAGTACGAAAAACATTTCGATCGCACGCTGATGACGATTGGGCGGCGTCTTGCCGTCAATGTCGAAAATCTCGACACAAACGGTGAGGGAGAAGTTCGCGATCGCGGGATCAAATACGATCGCTAATCGATTCGTGTCGTGAGGACTAATGCGATAAACTTGATAATCGCGAGGAGATTTGATCACCGGAATTACGCAGCATTCATCATCCATCGCCGTGCCCTCAACTACTTCTAATTCACTACTTCTAACTCACTACTCCTGCTTGACTGACAAAACTAAGAAGCTGGAAAGCTAGTGAGGACGGTGAATTCACGATTAAAAGACTGGTTATGCTGTCGCTTAGAAGCCATTGCAGGTTGTGGGTCAGATGCACCAAATAGAA
>JAHHHO010000040.1 GCA_019359315.1 Myxacorys californica WJT36-NPBG1 | reverse complement strand
AAACATGGGCGCAAAGCGAAGAGCATTTTTCGGGTTGGGTTTGACCATCTCCGCCAGATCCTGCTCAACCTCGATAGCTACAAGGCTGAGTATCTCGATGTCCTACAATTTTTGTCCTGTACTTAGGCCTGTGCTATCTGTTGCACCAATTGTGCCAACTGTGTGATTGCTCCCAATAATTCTGCATTTCCCTGCCGCCGCTGCTGCCGTTGCAAAATCACTCGACTATTCTTCAGTTTTGCCACTACAATTTGTCGCGCGATCGCCAATCGAATCTCTTCCGATAAGGCATATTGCTGTCGTGTCAGCGATCGATAACCGCTCGTCACGGGTAGCACCCGTCCATAGCAGCGTCCCATGCGTGACAGGTAGCCGATCGGAATACTGCGAAGCAAGCACGCCCGGATCAACTGGGTCGTTAACTGCGACTGACCAAAAACAAGAATCTGTTCCAGCATGGATAACTGCGCCTCTTGCAGAACAGTCTTGCCCTGCTTTACTACTACACAATCCTGTCGCAGCGACACATAGCAGCCTTGCTGAGAAATGTACAGCGATTCCATAAAAATCCTCTTGTGCTACTTCAATTCTCAAGAGAGGCTGAATCATTTCAGGAGCGGCATTTGCGGAACTTTTTGGGCTTAGTACAAAATTATTCTGTAAATTCTCTAATCCGTTAGTTAATTCGTTCTAGCTTTCGTCGATGTCGCAATTGGTTCTGCAATTCACAAGTTGCCATTGCTGCGATTCCATTTGCAATTTCTCAATTGAGTTAGCTCAATTGAGTTAAGCCCCACTGATGCAGAGACTTTAATAACAACGGCTCAGGAACAATGGCTTGCTTTGCGCTCACCCGTTGCAAAACCGTCTGCATTGCCCTCATAATTTCATCTTGCTTCCATTTCAAACGGGATTGGAAATCAGTTCGTGTAACTGCCTGCCCTTCGTGAACAGCATCATTATGAAGCTTACGAATTTCACCCAATTGTTGATATTAGGCATCTGAATCTTTGCACTCGATTTGCTATACACCGACCAATTATTAATCCTCCTAGTCCCGGGAAGTATTCGCTACGCTTGTGTCCTCACTGTTTGAAGTATTTGTTAAGTGACTCTTCCTGCTCAAGTTATGGCTCTTTCAGCAATGCCCATTCAGATTCTCCTGTAAGGTGTATCGAGTGGCTAGCTTAGCAATCGCTTGCTGATGCTTCTCAACTAAGGTTGGCGGTGACAGCACCTGTGCATTCTCCATGTGCCGAAACACCCAAAAGCTGAACTCGTTAAGCGATCGCTCTGGTAACTTCACCACATAGTCCACATAAGCAGGCTCACCGGTTGTCTCATCATTGGGTCCAGGCAGAATCTTTTGTTTGATATGTCGGCGCTCTCCCTCTTGAATGAATCGAGAAGTAGGAGCAAAGAAGCGGACCTTCACTGGGAGCAGAGGCAGCGTCCCTTGTCGTTCCATTTGTTGTTCATCAGGATTTCCCAAATTTAATCCCCAGCCGTTTCTCAGAAGCTGATGAGTAACTTGTAAGCTTCGGTGCTGTGCTTCCAATCCACGTCCAGTAGCATCCAGAATTCTTAGATATTGTGTGAACCGATCCAGCCGAGAAATAGCTAGATGTCCGTTGGAAACATCTTCCATGACGAGATACCAGGCAACGTCATAGTAAAGCAATTGCAGTGGATAGACTTGGCGGTAGCTAACTTTTCCAGCGTAAAGGTTGCGGGACAGGTAAATCTCAATTGGTAAGCCCTGGACGATCGCCCGTTCCAGCGTCTCCAGATCGTGAAAGAGTGTGTTCCGGTTCTCCTGCTTACGCAGCATTTCATCCGGGTCTGTATGGACGATCGCTCGGTTGAAATGCGCCCGCACAGGATAAAACAACTGTCCTTGACTTTCCAGATTGAGCCGCTTAAACCGTTGGCTGAGGGTCTGATATAGCCGCCTTACCCGGGCGTCACCCTGGTAGGTGGCTTGAGATGCCAGTGCATTGAGCACCAACGGTAAGTCTTCCTGCGCCATCGCCCCGGTGCCCAGGTAATAGCCCCAGTCATAGCGGTTGCGATCAAGAGCACCGTAGTGCCGTAGAGTTGCCAGGTCTTTGCGTAGCGTCGACAAGGCGCAGGCAGCGAGGGGAATTCCCACAGCTTGGGCAGTGTTCTGCATGTGTTGATGCAAGTCTTCCAGGGCATCCTGATGGGGAGTTTGTTTGGCATCCCGACTGCTCACTCCTGGGTGCTTGATCAGGGTAGTGAGCAATACCATCAGGCGATCGAAGGCAGCTTGGTCAGAATAAGGATGAGTAACAGGCTTTTTTGCCATAAGAAATTGTCAAGCAAAATAAAATATTGTTTTTATATTTATCTAACGCTTCAGATGTCCTTCCAGTAAAGTGCCCAGCTTTTTTAGTAAAGAGGCAATGAATATTTGTTTTCTTTAGGATTTACTTGGGCACTCTGGCTACAGTTGTAATGCAAGAGCAACCTGCTAGGGAGAATTCGCCTGTGCTCACGTCCTCTACATCTGCATTCTGGCAAGCCAAAATTTGGGGATTGTTGCATGATCCTTTAATGAAAAGCCTTTATAAGGACAAAAGCGACAAGAACAAAACCCAGCAAAAAATTTGGGAAGAGGTTTTACAAGAGTTGGGCAACTCAAATCCAGCAGATCTCAAACAACAAATAAAAGAGGCTGACTTCATTGCGGCCGCCAGTGATCGTCCCGCTTGGGATCAAGACAACGAACGTGGTCACGTTGACTACACTCATGCCAAAGGGTTACATGTGAGTCATCTGCTATCTGGTAATCCTCAGTTTGTGGTTATTGATGGACGCACAAACGCTCATCCTGGACAGGACAAGGAATTAGACGGCAGAGCAGCCGTGATTATTCGGGAGCAGCTTTTTCCCCTGCTAAAAGGGTTGTCAGAAGAAGAACAACATCAAAAGGCGTTTTGGTGGCTATGGCGCTGTTTACCTGTAGCAATGGCAAGAGAATTTGGTGAAAATACAGCACTACTGCCTGCTGATACCCGCATCCCTGATTGTTCTGTATGGAGTCACAACAGCTCAGTCTCATCGCTAGCTGGCACTTTAGTTAAGCAAGATGACTCTGATCAATCACGTCCCTACCTAGCCATTTTTAGTATGACTCCGGTGCAGGAGATGATCAAAGCCAGTCGTAAGATGCAAGACTTTTGGGCTGGGTCATGGCTGTTACACTACCTCTCTGCTAAAGTGTGCTGGAAATGGGCGTGTAAGTATGGTCCTGATTCGCTGGTCTACCCTAGTTTGTATGCCCAACCCTTAATTGATCACTGGCTGTTAAGACAGCGATGGTCGGATTTTGATAAGTGGATTGATGAACCGTCTCCTAAGCAATTGCTGACGGCAGGTTTTCCGAATGTTTTGGTAGCGGTTCTGCCTAAGCATGTAGTTTCTAATCGGAAGGGAAATGCACTAGCGATCGCTGAAAATATTCTGCGAGAAGCATGGCTGGAACTTGGAAATAAAGTTTGGCAGAAGTTACCCAGAACTGAAGAAGTCAATCAAGCCCGCGTTCGCCTGTGGGACGGTTGGCTTAAACATCAGTGGCAGACTCACTGGACAGCCTTACCGTTGGGACATACACTACCTAAGCCAGAAGGGTCCAATGTCTTAAGTCGAGGGCAAGGGAAAGTTTTAACTGGTGTAAAGTCCAACCCCAATGAGATTAAGCAGTTAAGCCAAATCAAAAAACAGTTCTTAACGTGGGCAAATGCTCAAAATGAATTTTGTCAACTATCGAAAATTTCTGACCAGGCAATTGATCCATCAACTCTGATATGGAATCCGTCTGCTTTCCACGACCAGACTTGCCCCACGCTAGCGGAACTCTCAACATATAAGCAGTTCAATGTTGGTTTGTGGTGGGCAAAGGTGTTTGATCAACTTCGCCACAACTTAGCGGGTGTGAAAAATGCCCGAACCTGGGAATTGCCGTCAGTTTTCGGTCCAAGATCAACCGTTTCAGGAGTTGGTGCAGTCTTACATCTGCAACAGTACGACAAGGGGAAGCCTGTCGATTGGGTAACAGAATCTGAGACGCACAAATTTTGGCAGAAAGAGCGTGGGTGGTTCGATGGGCGAGAAGAACTGAATGCGACCGAAGTCCTGAAGCGCGGATTGAAAAGAGTTCTACCTGAACTGCTGGGATTAAAGGATAAAAATCTAGCCGCCGCCTATCCAGATTTAACAGTGGGAGTTGCCGGGTTACTGCACCAATTAGAGCGGAGAGAGGACAACGCAGCAATTGAACACTATTGCAACATTGGAAACGAAATCTGCACCCAATTCGATTGGGCACAGAATGCTAAAGATGAACGCTGGGGAATTCCCTGGATTGACGACAGCCCGCAACGTCGCCGATTTCCCCATCCTCGCTTGTTGAATGATGGCTGGTTGATTGAAGATTGTCCGATTGAGGATAAGGAAGCTCTGAAGAAAAAACAGACAGAACTACAGAAATTCATTCAATCGAAGTTTCCAGCGGGAGCTAATCCAACCGATTGGTATGTACTAGCAGCAGGCGATGGCGACGACATGGGAGAGTGGCTTAAGGGTGTCAAGTTAAAGGCTTACAAGACCTATGTACCGGAAGGTTACCCAGAGCCTGAAGCTAGGAACAAATGGGAAGGGGTTGAAGCATTTCTCCAAGGCAAAAAGCGAATGGGACCCGCAACTCACGCAGCACTTTCGCGGGCATTATTGGATTTCTCTAACCAACTGGTGCCTTACCTGACCGAACAACGCTACGCTGGACGCTTGATTTACAGTGGTGGTGATGATGTTCTGGCATACACCAATCTATGGGAATGGGATAGCTGGCTGTGGGATATTTGCCAATGCTTTAAAGGGGCTGAAGATAGAGAGCATCAGGAGTTTAAGAATGAGGGAGATTACTGGCAGTGGAACAAAGGTGAGATGCCTAAAGATAGTGAAGGTCACCCAATGCTTGCATCCCGCCCTCTGTTCACAATGGGTGGTAAGGCAAGCATTAGCTTTGGCATGGTGATTGCCCATCATTCAGTGCCGCTGGCGATCGCTCTTGAAAACCTCTGGGCTGCCGAAAAAGATGGTGCAAAGCAACACATTGCAGCAAATGGCGACAAAAAAGATGCGGTGCAAATTCGAGTGCTTTATGGCAATGGCAATATTTTAACGGCAACTAGTAAGTTTAATGTGTTCAATCAGTGGCGGTCGCTGTTGACGGCAATTCCTGATTTAGAACCAGCGCTATTTGAGCAAGCCGCTGAAGTTTGGCAACAGCATCCCATTCCCATGTTGGAGGCGATTAGTCCTTGGACGCAGGCATTCTGTTTGCGCCGGGAAGCCCTAAGCACTGATGTGGAAGGCAAGTTTCAGAAAGCGTTGGCTGAATTTTTCACAACGCTATGGATGATGAGCATTGAAGAAAAACGCGATCGCGAAATCCAAAACTGGCTTAAACTTGCTGCCTTTACCCTGCGTAACCGTGACATCAAGGTTGGAGGTGAAAAGTGATGCACTGGTACACCATTACGCCTCTTGATGTACTGATGTTTCGGGATGCTAAGCCATTTACCCCAGGAGAACGCGCCTGGGCTGGCAGTACTTTTCCCCCTAATGGACATGCAATCGCGGGTGCGATTCGCGGACTACTAGGCGATCGAATAAGCGTGAAACTCATAGGTCCATTTTTCTGTCGCGATGGGCAGACGCTCTACTTTCCGCGACCTTTGGGGTTCGATAAGAAAACGCCTCTAGTGCCGCTTGACTGGGCTGAAGGACATCCGCTTAAGGGCCAGTTGGAATACGATCGCGCCAAGCCCTGTCCTTTAGTGAAACCTACACATACTTCTTCAAGCCAGGAGGATGACGCATCTTCAGGTCAATCTGAGACCGCCTATCGTCAATATCTACCTTGTGAGTTGGTTCTGAACTACATAAAGACAGGAGAAATCAAGCCTGACGCCTGGAGATTGGAGCATGAGGGAGAAGATCAGCCTTGGAGTATTGAGACACGCTCTCACAATGCCATTGATCCAGGCACTCGCCAAGTGAAAGATGCCGATGGTTACTTTGTTGAGAATGCAGTGCGGCTGAAAGCGAGTTGGAGTTTGGCGATTGGAATTCAAACCGATCAAACAATTCCTGCATCTGCAATTATGCGGTTAGGCGGTGAAGGACACCGTGTTCTGCTGCAACGCTGCAATAGTTTGGGTGAGCAATGGGAAGAGCTACACATGAGATCGCAGCAGAACTTCAAGAATGCAAGCACGATCGCGCAGCAAGATCCTAAAAGTGAGCAGGCGCGATCGCTGGCATATCTTGTGACACCCGGAGTGTTTGAGCGCTCAAACAATGGACAGGCGACGTGTCGCGCTTATCCCTGGGAATGGAAGTTGGCACACACAGTCAATGGAAATCAAACACCAGGTTCTCTGGTGGGCGTAGCAACTGACAAACCCGTGCTGATTAGTTGCCGCATCCGGGATACCAAAAATGAAAATCAAAGGGCTTTGCCAGCTACTCAGCGTAACAGTATTCCGGCTCCCCAGATGTTTGCAGCACCTCCAGGTAGTGTCTATTACTTAGAGCGACCTACACCTCTGTTTATCGATGATCCTAAGTCCAAGCCGGGTAAGGCGCTAGAGGGGGTAAAACGTCTTTGCAGCCTAGGCTACTCCGAACTGCTGTGGATTCAACAATCAGGAGGAAATTGAAATGAACAACACTGTCTATCTCTACCTACTATCTCCACTGCACACAGGTGGAGCAACTCAAGAAGGTAATTTATTGGGAATTGCACGGGAATCTCACACAGAATTACCCTATATTCCTTCCAGCACAATTCGTGGACGATTGCGAGCAAGTGCTGACCAGAGTACACAATCTCAACTCTTTGGCACTGATTTAGCCACTTCATCGACCCTCGAGCAAGGGGCTATTTGGATTGGGGATGCTTCAATTTTGTGGCTACCAGTTCCTTCACTCAGCCATGGTGTTGTGTGGGTAAGCTGTCCAATGTTGCTACGTCGTTGGGCACGCTTTAATGCGCCAAATGCAACAATACCCAATGAATACAGCACAAACCTGAAGACAGGAAAGCCCGTCTATCTCAAAGATGCCATCCTCAAAGATATGACATTGCAACCTTGGAAGGATTGGGAAACCTTTATTCCAACCCACGCCTCGACGAAAGGGCTTGAGCGGACGTTAGTACTGCCTGATAAACACTGTGCAATATTGATCCAAATGAGTTTATGGCGACAGGTCAAAATCAAACTCGATAAGCACAAAACTGTGGATGGTGGATTTCGATATGAGGAAGCAATTCCACCAGATACGGTGATGCATTTTCCTTGGGGCATTACATCACAGGCTAGTGCTCAAGCGTCTGATGCTACGCAGAACTTCCAGGCACTGCTGGGCAAGCACTCGATTGTGCAAATCGGTGGGCAGGAGAGTTTAGGACGAGGCTTCGTTCAGCAGTGGATGACAGCTCAACCAGTGCAACAGGCGGTGAACGTATGAGCTTTGATCCACGTACGATCGGGAAACCCGTCTATGCAGCCCTCGCTGAATTCCGGCATGAGCAAGAGCAAAATCAGCGTGATGAAGCCAAACGAAAGGAACGGTTGAAAGAGCAGAAGAATCAGGCGGTTGAACTGTACACCTACTTATCTACTTGGGGTTTGTTGCGCCTGAAAGCGGAGGAAAAAGCCATAAGCAAAGACCAAAAAGGCAAAAAGCAAGTTGTAGAAGCTTTTTTTCGTTGCCTCCAGACGATAGCCGAACGGAATGACCTAGCAGGCGATCTCGGACTGCAAGCCCTTAGCGATTTGGATACTGACGATTACTTAGGGCTAACTGGCTTGGCTTTAGCGCTGGCTCAAGAATTTAGTTTTTGGGCAGGTGCTGTGTATTGGGATATAAAGGGAGGCGATTAATTATGGTGTTTGAACGACCGAATCGTCCTGGAAAACCCAAGTCCTCTGCAAGTAATCAACCCAACCCTACAACTCAACGAGCCGATTCTGGAAAACAGAAAAAGGTGATTCAGGTTGGTGGTGGCAACCGCGGCAAGGGCGGCGGCAGCAATCGACCACCAGAACGCCCACCTGATGCTTGCCCTTGGTTAGATCCTGCAAATATTCCAGAGCCTGCTTCATCGGCGAGCTTTGTCGAGTACTTACGATGGCTGCGATCTCCGACTGCAAACTACAAAGACCCCACGAAAATTGAGCTGTTGCATCTCGCACAGGATAAGGCCGATTATCGTCATCGCTTACAAACCTTAGTTGATCGCACAAAATTGATTGCCGGAGAAGGTAACTGGTTTACGGTAAGTTGTCCTTGGCGAATTCGAGTTGGCGGTACTAAGGGACCAGAAAGCATCTTACTGCCTGCTTTTGATGCGTTAGGAATGCCGTATATTCCATCTAGTACATTGCGGGGTGTAGCGCGAACTCAGGCGATTCATCACTTTATGCGCTCCGAAAACTTGGAGTGGAAACAAGCAGAGGAGAAAGTTACTCCGTACTTTGGTTCTCTCAAGGCAGAAGGGAGCGATCACACTGGGAAAGTGATTTTCTTAGATGCATATCCGTTGGCGGAACAGAGCCGTAGTGGTGGACTATCCCTGGATAGTGCAACGAGTATTTGGCGGTGGGGCGAGGTTGACTTAGACGAGTATAAGCCTAATCCCAATGCTTTTTTCTCGCTAGAGCATCCTACATTTACCATAGGTCTGCGTCCATCGGCTCAGTGTAGTGACAAAATTCTTCAACAAGTTCGGCAATGGCTAATCCAAGGATTAGTTGATGGAATTGGCTCGCAGGTGAATACAGGGTATGGCACATTAGAGAACAAGGATTCATTGCTAAATCAATTATCATTTTTTGAGGTTGAATTTACAGTTCAAGGCCAACTGATCCACGGGAGTCAGAAGATTGCCAGTTGGAAACAGAACCAAAGAGGTGAATGGCAAGCAAGGAATCAAAGTCGCGCTGAGGTCAGATCAGTGGCGTTTAAGTCCATGTTGCGCTATTGGTTCAGAACGTTTGCGAGGGGATTGTTACCCGTTCAAGCTGTGAAGGACTGGGAGAGTAAATTGTTTGGTTCGATTAATCCTAAGCAGCGTGGTTGGGTAAGGGTACAGATTGCAGAGGGGCAAATCGTTCAGACGGAATCCCGATCTACAAGGGATGGAAAACAAGATCCCTGTGGAGAACAATCTGGACGATTGGTCTTGAGTTTTGCGCCAGAAATCTCTAAGGAAAAACAGGAGGTGACTCAACAGCTATTTGAGTTGCTGACTTGGCTCATGTTTCACCTGGGTGGAATTGGTCAGGGCGCAAGGCGACCTTGTTATTCCCGTAAGACCCGTCCAAATGCACCATGGTGGCGTGGATCGACCCTAATTGCCAAGACTGAAGATGAGTTTTGGGATTTACCAGAAAATGTTGTTGGCTTTCAAATACTATTTCGCCAACGGTTGCAGAAGTTTTGCGATCTCTTATCGGAACTAACACAACAGCCTATTAATCTACGCAATCCGCTATCGCCTGTTCAACCCAGTCGCGAGCGTTGGACAGAAGCACTGGACTCCTATGCACGTATCATCGTATGCGATGGTGAAGAGAATTATGGAAAACCCTATGCTTTAAGTGTTTTGCATGATGAAGATTTTAAGCAGCCGAGAATGAAGGCAGGAAAGGAGACAAAAGATGACAGCGGACAAGTCATCAAAGACTATGATCCCACTTTATGCGGCTCAACGCTGACGAAACCTGTGCGTCCTTCGCCCGTGTGGATCGTGAATTTAGGCAACTACCAAGTTGTGACTATCTTTGGTGCAACACAAGATCCACGTAAGAAATATTTTGAAGCTTTGAAACAGCATGCTTCCGAGTATCAACAGATCTTCCCATTGACGTAGGCTCACGATCACGATTCCTTCGCAATCTCGCCAATATTCCCGGTGCCGTTCATTTATTTGGAGTGCACCCGCCTCCGCCTTGAGCACGATCGCTCCCATCCTTTCTTTGATCTAACTCCATTGCAACCATGAAAAATATCTTAGTCGCCACGATTGGTACCCGTGATTTAATGCTTCAACTTTCATCAGGGCAGTGGTATAACGTCGGCGATGATCAAATGCAAGATGGTGAAATTATCGGTGAACAGGCAGAAGTGATTTCAGATCTGGGCTTAGGTCAGACAACCTTTCGAGATTTGACCCAGTACTTACTGGATGGCATTGAGGACTATCGATCTCGCCTCAAACCGATTATCATTGGCAAACTATTAGCCGACCAAGCCCAAGCCCTAGAACAGGTCTATCTAATTGGCACTGACCAAGCTGTTGGCATACCTCAGCGCAAAAAGGATACTGTGCATGCTTGTGCCATCATCAAAGACTGGCTTGTGCACAATTATTCTGTTCCAGTGGAGATCATAACGCTGGGTGCTAAGGGAGAGAACCCATCTAACTTTGAGCAAATGTTTCGCTGGTGGCGACATATGTGGCGAGAGACAATTCAGCCGCCGCCCGACCAGCCAATTTTGCTGTGTTTGAAGGGGTGTGTGGCGCAGACGGCTGAAGCAGGAAGAATTTCGGGGCTGAGTGCTTATGGCGATCGCATCCAGTTCTTCGACTTTATTCAAAACACCGAAGTTAACCGTAGGGGAATGCCCTCTGACTACACAGGACCCATTCTTGGTACCAATTATCTATGGGATCGGACGCAGCAACAAGCGCTAAAGTTACTAGATCGCTACGATTATGCTGGAACTGAAGCCTTACTTCAGCCCTACTTTCAGCAAGACCCTCAAGGCTTCAAAGCCTTGCCGAGTCAAATTAAAGCAGGCATCGCTTGGAATCAGGGACAGTTTGAAACATTCTTTCAACGTGTCAAGGGATCGCTTACTCCCCAAGCACAGCAGCAAAGCACCAAATATTGGCAGGTTGCCTATGAACAAGCGCAACTTTCTGTAGTGCGGCTTCAGCAGCAAAACACCACAGAAGCAATGCTGTCAAGCTTTCGAGCTGTCGAGGGATTGCTATGGCTATGGGCGGTCAAAACATTTCCAACTGATGTTACGGCAAGAACGGATCAATATCCGGTTTTGAAGCAATCGATCTGCCGGAAGTATCCCCAGCTCAGTTCACAAGTCGATTTTAATTTTAATGCTAGGTATCCTGATACAGCACAACTTCAGGCAAAGGTTTTGCGATCGCTCCTCGAAGCCGCTATTCCTCAAACAGCTACCAGCCCAGACTTTAAGGAGTTCTGGGACAAGGCTAAAACGAAACGAAATACTTATTCTCATCGGTTAGGCGGGCTGACGGAGCGTGAAGTTTTCAACGCTTGGGGAGACGATATCAAACAGCAACGACAATGGGAAAACCGCATCCTAAATTGCTTAAACCTAATTACTGGGCAATCATTTAAAGGCTTGACCCAGGCAAGTTTATTTTCCGCAATGCATGAGCAAGTGAAAGCAGCGATCGCTCAATATCAACCGCCCTCTCCTCATTAGCAACATTACTGAAGAGCATCCGACCTCGCTTCCTCAAAAATAGACAAATGATTAGGCGATCGCTCTCCCCATGAAACTGTTAACAACCATCCTCTTCATCGTGTTGTTGCATACATTGTTCCTAGTCATCAAAAATTGAAAAGCGCGATCGCCGGACTCTAACCGTATTCTCATTTGTATTTTTCCTCATGTGCTGCTTACGTACGTAACTTTCTAGTTGGTATTAGTATTAGCAATAGAACGATCGCTTCAGTGTTGGTATTGGCAATGGAGAGATCGCTTTAGTTCTGCGGCTGATTGTCCCACTGGATTCTGGTTTCGGCATCATTAATACGCTTCTGGTGACAGTTGAGCACCTATGCGATCGCATCGCATAGGTGCTGTAATATAGTGTCTTTGAGTGTGTTCTGACTGCGGCTGAGTTTCGTGACTTGAGGGTGAGGTTGAAACAGGTTGTGAGGATACCCCAAGATAGTGTGCGGATGTATCCAATGTCAGGGCATACAGT
The DNA here is from genome assembly GCA_019359315.1 of Myxacorys californica WJT36-NPBG1. GTDB lineage: Bacteria > Cyanobacteriota > Cyanobacteriia > Leptolyngbyales > Leptolyngbyaceae > Myxacorys > Myxacorys californica. The sequence continues at coordinate 39,222 of JAHHHO010000040.1, read as the reverse complement.
CGGACAGGTTGAGATTTGGGGCGGGGTGCCGTTGACAAAGCGGCAGGGGTCGATCGTGGTTTAGGGGTGCGAGGCTGAGGACAATCTTGCGGATGTGCGATTCCTTGGTTCTGAGCCTCGGTGCGTTGTGCGGTGGTGCTTTCGCTGTTTTGAGAAGGAAGAATTTGACGGTTATGGCTTTGATTGTGGCTGAGGTTCGCAGATGCAGGCTGGACGCCTTATGGGATTTAGCTTTAAAGTATGGGGAGTCCCCACTCGCTGGGGAAATCAGTTGAATGGAAACTGAAGGAAGAAGATGTTTTCTTCGATTTGTCTTAGCTGCTGTCCCCACTCGCTGGGGAAATCAGTTGAATGGAAACACTTTTGATTTCTTGGTATCTGTTAGAGTAACCCTAACGTCCCCACTCGCTGGGGAAATCAGTTGAATGGAAACCCTCTGCTGCTGTTCTGGCGGCAGCGCAGTAGCCATCGCGTCCCCACTCGCTGGGGAAATCAGTTGAATGGAAACGGGAAAATCAAACGGCGCGGATAATCCCAACGCTTGCAGTCCCCACTCGCTGGGGAAATCAGTTGAATGGAAACTCGAAATATGAATCCAAAGATTTTTGGATGATCGCGCGATCGCTCGTATTGGGTCCCCACTCGCTGGGGAAATCAGTTGAATGGAAACCTAAACGAACAGCAACCCAGTTTAGATCGTGTGGGTTAAAGTCCCCACTCGCTGGGGAAATCAGTTGAATGGAAACACTGAAACCCAATTAGATTCTGGTAGTCTGAGTTGAGCCATGTCCCCACTCGCTGGGGAAATCAGTTGAATGGAAACTCGTCAATCTGTTTCTGGGTCGCTCCCTCTTTCTCACGGTCCCCACTCGCTGGGGAAATCAGTTGAATGAAAACAGTAAAGCTCTGTGATTTTATAAATTCGACACACCCTTCTAGTCCCCACTCGCTGAGGAAATCAGTTGAATGGAAACTTGCTGCTTGCGTTGATGGTTGCGGTGCGCTTGGTCAATGGTCATCTGTGAGCAGCTTTTGTCACCGTTGCTAAATACGAATTTTAAAACCTAGGCATAGCGCGAGTCTTCCATTTTGCCTTCGTCAGAATACCGCTATCTTGTGTAACTTTAGAAATAAGTTACACAAGACAAAATTGATTAACTTATTTTGGAGGGTTTGCCCAAGGCGATTGCCTCCCTACATATTGACTCTTGAGTTTGCCTGACTCCTTCCAATAGGCATACCAATAAGGTCCATGTCCTGTTTCCTGTAAATCTCCAATGGCACATTTACAGGAGCCTTTGCCACATCGCCGTTTCTCTAATTGGTATGTCTTTCCATCTTGTGTGCGGCTTTCAACAATCGCCGAGGCAGACCCTTCAGAAGCAGCGGTTGAGCAATCCTCTAGCTGCGATCGCTCAACATCAATTTGTGTGCCCAACCACTCATAAACAGCTTGTTTTTCTTGCAGACTGAGTTTCGCTAGAGTGGGACGGAGACGAGCAGGGAAAGGCTTAGAAGACATTTCTAACATCTTGTGTAACTTTAGGAAATTGAAACTCGGTTACACAAGAAAAAGCCTATGTGAACGAGGGACAGAGTTCAGCCCCAAAGCCATTACCTTAACTTTCTTGTGTACGAGAACAGGAAGCGGTGATCTCAGTACTTGTGATAGTGGATGAAAGTCTTAGAGGTAAGACCAATAATTTTCTGTAGAATTTTTTTGGGAAGGTTAAAATTGACATCGCGCGATCCTTTACCGCGACACCTTTGACGCGCTACTTTGTTTTTTGTAGCTTCTTACGATCCACCGCTAGATCTTATCGATAAATTATTATGACACAGGGAGCGGATCAAAACTGGGTGAGGAAATTGCGAATCAGAGCAAACCTGACGCAAGAAGAATTATCAGTTCGTCTGAAAATCTCTTCAGCAACCCTGCGAAAGTGGGAACACGGTGCCATTGAGCCATCCATGACCTGGAAGCAGTGGACTGTTTTCTGCGAGGTGGTTGGCGTTCCGTTTGAGCAACTTCCGATCAACCTGTCTCGAACTGCTTAGAGTTTGCTGTCACCCCTAAAATCTCTCGGGACAAGGCAGCTGCGATCGCTAAACGAGTTGAATAGGCAGTTTGAGACATCATCTGTTGCCAGCCTGCCCAGCCGATCGATTTGATCAAGAGACTTAGAGCTTCCGCCACTGATAATTCCGAAGACGGTTTTGAAAGTATGGGCAAGGCGGTTTGAGCGATCGCTGCCAATTCATCTGAAAGTGGAGTAAAAATATTCCACTCTCTAGGAGGATCAATTAGAGATAAGAATATTTCTTTAAGTCGCCTCCACCCGCCCACAAACTGCTGGGCTAACTTGGAGACAGATGATTGTGAAATTCCACTTTCAGCCGCAATTTCTTGCTGCGTTGGCAAAGTACCGTTTTTTGACCACCACTGCTTAAGAATCTCAGAGACTGCAATCCAGGCGAGTTCAGTCGGTGTTGCTGCATGGGGAGTGATTTCCCTTGCTTGTGTGATGATCGGTCTGAGAGATATAGGAAGCTGATAGTTTGCACTTCTTGAATGCTCCGTGTCGCCGATCAGGAAAAAGGTTAACTTTTCGCTGGGTCGCCGAATTGCTCTCAACCGCCCGATCGCTTGAATAATTTCAGTATCAATTTGGTAATGGTAAAACTCCTCAAAAGAAAGGCTCTCTAATTCAGAGTATTTTGTGAGAGTGAACCAGAGATCGTGAAAAACTCCTGCGTTTGGTAAGGGTAATCCGATTGCTATGATTGCCTTTCGGTCAGAAAACTCGTTTGTGCCTCTCGTAAAGTCGCTAAACCAGTGCCCATCCGCATTGGTGTCATTCTTTTTGCGTTGCCAGTCGAACACTACGAGATCTGAAAATTGCCCTTTGAGTTCTGTGAGGATTGCATTGATTCGATCGTCGCAGTGCTGCGATCGATTTTTACCTGCAAGTCCAAGACCCTCTATCCAAATTAAGGTGAGATTGTCTGGTGATGGTAGATCTTGTGCAATCCAAAGAATTTTGCTGATAGATATCTGACGATAGAGACTTAAAACTTCCGGTATAGCAGTGGCATCTAGATAGATTCGAGTTTTGAGACTGTTGAGAATCTCATTGTGTCGATCGTCCTGAATGGTAACCACTAAGCCTCCAAATGCACCGATTCGCAGCGCTCCTGCCATCTCTTCGCTCCAAACTTCCAAAAATGGGATGAGCCATTGAGTTGGTAGGTTATCCAGTACTGAACCTACTCGTACTTTCGCATCTCGAAACTGTGAGCGGTTGAAGCTCTTGTATAGGCTGCGCTCCTGCAACAATTTTTCTAGTTTCGTTTGAAGATTGTCCAGTTCGCTTTGAAGCATGGCAATGTCTTCAGGTAGTTTAGCCAGACGATCTAGTCTTGCCTGCCGCTCTTTTGCTGACCAACGATACCCACTGAATAAGCTCCCCTGCCCTTTGTTCAATTCTTCTTCGAGGGCCTGGAGGTTGCTCCACTCTGCTTGAAGGGTGTCTAGCTTCTGACTTCGGCGATGAATCTTGCCTTTGAGATGAGCGATCGCTTCAGTTTCTTCTTTAGTTTGAATCTGGTCGGGGTCTTGAGTCAAATCAGACGCTTTGAGGCCCATGATTTGTCGGATAGACTCTAGCGTTTGGACAAATTTTTCTGGTACTTCTGGCAGCTGAGAGCGCAACGCTTCATTGTCAAAGCCGTAGTGCTGTTTTGATTCACCAGCTACAAGCGGTCTCAGCGCCTGACGTAATGGATTCAACTGTCTGTAAACTTCTGGCAAGTTGGCTTCCATCTCTGCCCATTGAGTGTCAAAGTCCCCTAAGTTCGCGGAGATCGTCCGAACTGGCTTGAGTTGAATGAGCGCCTCATCTAGGATTGCTACGTCTCCGCTGTAGGCAGCATAGTTTTCCGAGCTAGGGAGGGAGTCGATCGAGGCGCGCACTTGAACCGAAGAACTAAAGACTTCTGCTCGCTCGAATCGAAATCCGAACCCGTTGCCGAGCGACTCCTTGCAATAGTCTTTGTGGTGGCACATTGCACAAAAAGGGTTTAGTTCTGCTGTATCGTTGGCGATCGATACGCTTTTGTTTGCCGCTTTGTGAATCACTGCTGTAAGGTGGCAGTTTCCTTCAGTGTCTGGTTGCTCTCCCGGTTTTGCCCAGCGTAGGAGGTCTCTACCGAGAGGGGTTCGTCTGGTTGCATCTTTAACGAATCCAGCATTTCTGACGGGTAAATCCGTATAACTCCTTTCTGCTGGCTCAGTTGAGGGATTTCGATGGCTCTGGCTCAACAACCAGACGCGGTGCAGTTGCTTTCTTTGTTCGTCTTCGACTTGATGAACTCCCAGTTGAAGCGGAGAAAGTAAAGCATAGTTGTACGATTTGCCTCCCCCAGTTTGAGTACTATCAAGGATATCCCGCCAGCCCTTAGCTGTTGCTTCCCAGAGGAGTTGGGGTAGTTGCTCTTTTGTGTAGAGGAGCTTGGGTGGTTTCTCATAGCTTCCAAGCCTAAACAGTTTCCCTGGAAGGTATTTGAGCGTTTCCACCTGCACTTTGGCCTCTACTTTGTGGGGTTTGCCAAACCCTCTCACTTCAAACCGCTGCTGAATTCCCTTCAACCAGGATTTAAGCCGGCTGTACTGGTGGTGTTCGACCTCAATGTGTTCGAGGCGCGCTCGTTCTTCTTGCGCAGCGACAATCGCATCATAGACGTTGCGGTCTGGTTCTTGAGGATCATTCCACTCGCGGTATGGAAACTTAAACCCGTAGTTTCGAGCGACGTGGAACAACGTGCCGATCGTGATTCCCTTGCGGCGAAACGATCGAATCTTCTGGCGAATATTCCAGGTATTCCTTTCAATTGAAGGACTCCACCGTTCAGCGATCACTTCCGCTTCAACCGCGCCATAATGATCGACCAACGCCATGAGAACTTTGCAAGATTCCTGATAATTGCTGCTTCCAGGCGTGCGCGGGGGGATGTGGCTCAGTGCCTGCTGAATTAATTTCTCGGTATCCCACCCTTGAGCTTGGGCAAGCCGATAGAACTGTTCACGTTTGAGTGATAAGACTTCTGCTTGTTTTGCTCGTTCTTGCTTAATTTGTTGGGCTTTAGCGATCGCCTGGTTCACCCACTCCTTTGGTAGGCAAACGTCAGGATTAATGAGTGGAAATTCGGCTTCGGTATTACCGTAGAACACTCGAACTCCATCTTTACAGGCGGGATCGTGGGGAAGATGATCCAGGAGAAACTGAACGATCGATTCGTAGGTATCAATATCAGAGATGAACTCTGGCAGACGAAAAATTACGCGGAAGCGGTGCCAGTTTTGGCTGTGGCTGGGAGTTGTGTAGATCAGGGTGCAAAATTGTTGGATGAATGGATGAACGATGGCCTCATCCAGCGTCAGTTGATGTTCGTAAGTCTTGATCCCTTTGCCGGCTGCATCCTTGATGAGGTTGCCTTGATCATCCTTCAATAGCCCTGCGTTGTCGATTTCGGCTAAAACCCAATTAGAACCTGCGAAGTTAGATTTGGAGCGCCACTGACTGTTGAGTAGTCCTGCACAAATAGCGTGCCCTTGCTTGATATGGGCGATCGCGTCCTCGATCGTTCCTTCGATATCTTGAAATTTGCCACTAAGTACCCTAAAGTTCCAATCTTTATTACAGCCGTGTACATTGGTGGCGAACTTGAAAATTTGAGGCAGAGTGCGATACTGGTCAGCAGAGTAAAGCTGTTCATACCCTATGGGGCTTGAGTTTGAAAGCTGCATCCAAGGTTTACCTTTTATGGCGAAATAGGGATGCTAGATTTTGTCAAACTCTCAAATTTGTGTTTTGCTAGGGATCAGTTTTATCAAACTAATCAGAGTGTAGTAAAAATGCTAAAAGCCTCAGCCCGTAGGACATAGGGCGGTCCCACTGTGAGTCGATCCGGGTATTTTGTGAGTCGATCCGGGCATTCCGTGAGTGGATTCGGGTCTATATGTAGTAGGCTGGAATCCCTACTCCATATGACTTAGAGGCGAGTTTTAGTAAAAAATTTTTCTACTACAAGCTTAGCGTGTAGTAAATGCCAATTTTGAATGAACAGGCACGTATACCAAAAACTACCATCTGCTTTAGAGCTTAGAGTTTGAGAAGCTTCCTTAAGCTCGCTTCAACCTCTGGAGTCGGCTCTCTGCGCCCCGATTCAATATGAGAGATGAGCTGCTGAGAAATGCCAAGAAATCCTGCTAACTTCACTTGACTCCAGCCTCGCTGTTTTCGTGCTTCTCGAACCTGTTCGCCAGTGAGCGGAGCTAAAGTAACCTGAGCAATTTGTTTATCGGCCTGCGATGATTTTGATTTGGCTAGTTTCTTCCGGGTTAGAAGTTCTGGAATCGGCTCAGGCGGATGAATTGTAATTTTGCTCTCTAGCAGAAGATTGACGTATCCCTTTGGCTTACGAATTGGGCTATCAGGTTTTAGAGAGTCTGGATAGCGATCGCTAAATTCAACACTCCACCCTAATCTGACCAGCGTCTTGAGCGCTTCATTCCACTGCTCCACTAAATCGCGGGCTTTGTACCGATTTGACTGTGCCTGAACGATTTTTTCAGAGCATCCTACTAGAACAGAGCCTAGCAGCGTTCTGACCCGGTATTCCCCAGAAGTGTGAATCCGACTTTCAAGGGTAAGATGCAAGGCAAGGCGCAGAGCAAGCTCGTTGTGGTAAGGATCAATTCTGAGTACGCTTTGAGCAAGATAGCCAAACTGGTACAGCGCTTCTCTAGCTTTTGCACCGCCTCGGTTCAAAAACCCTTTTGTCCAGAGACCTGGCTGAACTTGAAGCTCCACTTTCTCAAGATTCTCTAGATTCTCAGACAGTAAATTCTTCTGCCCAGTTGCAGTAATCGCAATGTTCCACATCCGTGAGGTTTGAATGGTAACTTGCGTTTTGCGACGGCTGACTTTTCCGCCTTCTTTCCATTCCACTTTGACCAGCAAGCAATCTAGTGCAAAAGCACACCCTGCTAACTCCGCCAACTTTTGGCTCATAGGAATATCTTTGCGGTTGTTCCAGCCCAAATTTCTAATCACATCCTCGCCGGATAATGTAAAGCTGCTACTCCACGGCTCTGGTTGGTTCATTGCATGTGCCGCGAAAATTAGCTGAAGCTTAACCGTATTAAAACCAAAGTTATTAATAATTTTTTCAGCCGCGTCCCATGGCAACATCGTCACATCACCAGGGCTAGAAATGTAGTGCTCAATGTAATTCTGTGGATTGCTCTTAGCAACCTTAGAAAAAACGGCAGTTCCGTCTCGATCAAACCACAAATCTGTTCGCAACTGTGATTCGAGGGAACTGATAAACGGCGCGCCGGTGGGAATTGGCTCGATCGTTTCATTTAAGAATAGTTCAGATTCTTTGGCTGCTTTGACAGTGCCGGTATGCATCAGTTCATCAAATCGCTGATACAAGGATTGAATTCGAGTTTCAATAGCATCAAACTCGTCCTGAATGCGATCGCAACGGTCTTGATCTTCTGAGGATTGCCGCAACAGGGAGAACATCGTCGAGATCTGATGATGAATCTGTTGTGCTGCCTGTAAACGAGTTCTGCTTAACTTAATCTGATTGGCAAATTTGGGTAAGTTCTGACGATCGAGTGCTGCAAGGCAAGTTTCCGCTTGGTCTATCCACTCAAGCACTCGGGTCACATCACTATTCCATAGGTCAGTGAATTGCTCCCAGTCTGGTTGCTCGTTGGGAGATTGCGTCGACTCAGTGGAAGATCGTGATTTCACAAAGTTTGCTTCTAGGAAACGAATTGATCCTAGATCAGACTCTACCTAAAATTAGCTCTCCGCACCACATACTGCGTTCAATTTTGGAACGAAACGGAGGAGAAAATTGATGCAATAAATCGGTCTACATAATTGACACGAGACAAAATTGCGAACTCCACCTTAAAAGGTTATCTCTCAGAAGCTCCACCTTACAAGCTTTGCAGCTTTTCGTGTAGGAACGAATCGCACCGAGTGGAAATATTTGTATCGAGCCGTTGATTCGGAAGGCAATACGCTGGATTTTATGCTGAGCGCGAAGCGCGATCGCAAGGCAGCGGAGCGATTTTTTCGCAGAGTGCTCAAAGCCGAACGCACCTAAACTCCGCGAGTCATCACCACAGCAGCAAACGCAAACGGCACCGCATCGCTGTTGTAGAAGCATGGCGAGCCGACCTGCAAACCGAAATCAATGAAGGCTGAACCGGGTCTGGACAAACCAATCCGTAGCAGGCGATCGCCTGCTACGGCGTCGTCTTCGAGGGATTGCAGGACGAGGGATTAGCCGAATTTGTCCAAACCACCGCGATCAACGCTCCCGTCTACGAAACCTACTGCCGCCATACGCACGAGATTACCGGGCGATCTACACTATGGGCGAGAGCCGCCGAGAAACACTGGTAGGCATAGGGGGTGAGCCACAGCGCAGCCCTAAGCGTTCCACACACGACGGAGGCGAGACCAGCAAATACCGATTAACTCTTGCGCTTTTTTGCCCATATGTCAGCTCAACCCCAAATGCAGTCACTGTTCAAACTAAAGCGAGTTCAAGGAAATGTGATCGAGCGGTTCGGATTCGGATGTGAGAAGGTTTCTCGAACTGGCGAAGAGTCAGAATAAAGGATTATAAAGATTTAGTCTTCACTGTGTAGGTGATGCAGTTGTGTGCAAACCCTTTAGAGTGACAAACGAACTATGTCAATCGTATTGTCTTAAGCACTCATTCCGAAGATTTCTTCAAACTTTGCTTGAGATACACTCTCCCCTTTATTGACTTCTTTCACTTGCCCTTTCCTAATCATATTCATGGCTTCAATTCCGCTCAAGGTTCGTCTTGCGCTATTGAACGACTTAAACCTCATCATTGGTTTTATAATCCGTTTGATGTTCTGGTGATCCTGCTCAATCACGTTATTCAAGTATTTAATCTGCCGGAGTTTCGTCTCTTCGGCACGCTGCTTCGCAGGTACTGCAAGGGTCGTTTCATCGGCTTTCAACTTGTTCATTGCGACCGGATAGGCAGCATTCTTATCCACCGTGTGTCCTGCAGAGCTTCGCGAAGCGAACCACTCTACGATGGCTTCACCATGCTATTGGCAAACAATCGCTGGGTGTTGAAGTTCTCGCCAGAACTCGACAAACGACTTCGGACACGTATCCGTGAAGCGAGGAGTCGAAGTCGTGTCCTCGCTCCGCCATCATTGCTTCCAAGTCCCGGTAGCTCGAGGGATAGCGACAGTACCATCGCACCTTCAGGAAGATGATGTCGGGCAGAACGTGGCACCATTTGAACAGGGATGGGGCAGCCATTTAGGACGGGATGAGAGAAAATTGTGTATCATTTTTGCGACACAACCCCCGCTTCTGGCTATCGAGGCGAAAGGCACCGTTTTCTTTACTCATAAAAACTTTCAAACTTATATCACCTACACATTTTGCTCGTGCTCTACGATGCAACGCAAGGCGAAATTCGTATTCTTAGAAAATAATTCCATAAGCCAAATGTAGCGTTTTGATGAGAAAACAAACAGCTCTGATTTCCCATTTGTATCAACGTTACTTTAATGACATTGCTACATGTATATGGTATCTTTGTATCATCAGTATCAGAATTAATATTTATGCCAACTCCAAATGGTCGAAAAGCGGTTGCTTACTTGCGTCTTTCTACGTTGGAGCAGGCTAAAGGTGCTGCTCTAGAGCAGCAAGAAGCCCGACTGATAACTGCAGGTGTAGATGAGATTTACTCTGATATCGACTCTGGAGACAATTCAGCTCGACCGGATTTGAACCGTTTGATAGATGATATTTGTGCTGGGAAAATAGGTTTAGTTAGAGCAACTCGGTGGGATCGACTCTACCGAAACAAATTGGACTACGAGTACTTCAAAATACTGCTTCGTAAGTGTGACGTAGAAATTGATCTCCTTGATCAAGGTAAGCAAGACTTAAAAACAGCTTCGGGTGAAATGAGTGCTGACATGATGGTCTTATTAGCCGCTTTTGAGCGAAATATGTTGCGTGAGCGGATAAAGCATGGGTTCGCTTACCGTAGAAGTAAGAAGGGAGCATGGTCTCGTCCTCCCTTATTCTATGAAATAGTTAACAACCAATATACTATTGACCGCCGACCATTCATTTGCTCTCTTCAAGACTGTCCAGATAATTACAGTCACTTTAATGCAAAAACTCCAATGGAGTTTTTGCTGCGAGGACAAAGTAAAGCTGATATTGCCCAAGAGTTAGTCGATTGCTTCCTGCGCATTAGAAAATATAGAACTGTTTTAAGCCATCTTCATCATCGCTATACGATGGAGCAGCATAAAAACCCTGCAATTGTACCTGGATTAGCAATTTTCAGCTCTTCTGAAGGCTTAAAATCATGGCTTATGAATCCGATTCTTCGTGGACATACGGCTTATTTAAAGTACACAAATAGACGCAGAAATAATAATCCTGAAGTATGGGAACTTCATCGAGATACCCATCCCGACCACAAAATTATTACCGATGAACTTTATGAAACTGAAATAAAGCCAATTTTAGAATTCAACTCTAAATGTTTTGGGCAACCAGGTGCAACATTTTATCTTACTAAACGTGTCTTCTGCAATGAATGTAAATCTCTGTGTCAACTTAAGGGAGGCTCAGAAGGACGTAAATATTATGCATGTATGCATTCAGGTATCAGCTGTAACAATCATCGTTGTACATCTCTTTCAAAAATAGACGAAGCTATCATTAGCGGCTTGGTTGAGAAAGCACGAGAAATTACGCAGCACCAAATACAGAAAAAAGAGCTGACCTCGGAAAGGCTTAACAAACTCCGAAAGAAGCTTGAGTGGATTGATAATGCTCCTGACCTTGAATTTGACAAAGAGCTACTGGCTCAGCGACAGAAGATTCTGGCAGAAATTGACGCTGAAGGTGACAAAACTAATAATACTGCGTGGCAATTTTTACTGCATCCTGAAGCTCAAAAAATTAATTTTTGGTACTCCTTATCACAAGAGTATCGAGAAGTATTTTACATGAGATTAGTTGAGCGTGTTTTCATTTCAGATTCTATGATTTCTGTTGAATTAAAGGTTTGAGTCAAATTTATAGTTAAGTAAGAAAATTGGGAAATGTATAAATCTACTATAGATATTTTCCGTGAGGCAGCAGAGCAATTTTCTCAAATTGAATCAGCTGTCAAGCCGCAATGGCGTTCTGCCTGTGATTGTTCTACACCGGGCGTAGATACAAAGTGCCAAACATGTCCCTACTATAAAGAATTAGGATTGCTTGTTCAGCAACAGCTTGATCCATCATCAGAAAAGAATTTGGCAGAGATTCTTCCTATTCACCATACAGATCCCTATACTGACTCTGTTAAGGATCAGTGCATTGAAATGTACTCTGTTGGTTACTCTATTCAAGAAATTCAAAAGCTTAATGGTATTCCCTTAAGACGAGCTTTAAGAAAATGGCTACGTGAAGGTGGTTTATCAAACCGTTCAGCCAAACACTCAAAAGATGAAAAACAAGCTTGCATTCAGATGTACATTGATGGTTGGGAACCAAGAGATATTGAAAATGAAACAGGAGTACCTGCAGACACGATCACAGACTGGGTCTACAAGGCTGGGGTTTCTAGACTCCGGAAATATTCTGATGAGTTTAAGCAGCAATGCTTAGAACTCTATAAAGCAGGGAAAACTAGTACACAAATTGCTCAGGCAATGCAAGTAAATCTTGGTACACTTCGATCCTGGATTACAAAAGCAACTATTGGAGGACGGCAAAAAAGATACTCTAAGGAGAAAATTGATAAGTGTTTAAGACTCTATAGAGAAGGAATGTCATCAAATGAAATCAGTCATCTTACAGGAGTTCTAGCAGTTACAATTCGCTCCTGGATCAGGAAAGCAGGTTTAAATGATGAGCGTTTAGTGCAACTGGCTCAACAACATAGCTTAAGAGAAACCCATGAAAGAAAACCTTCAGGTTACTGGAAAGATTTTGACAACCTCAAACGTGAAATTATTTTACTCAATGAGAGACGTAAAAAAATCGGTTTAATGCCTACTGCTACCGAGCTTAAAGAGAGCGATCGACAAGATATTTTAAGAGCCATTTGCAAATATCACGGAGGATTTCAGACTGTCGCTGAGAAGCTCAAGCTGAGTTTCAGCAAAAGAAGCTCAGGATACTGGCATGATTTTTCAAACGTTGAGCATGAGCTACTTACTTTCATTGAACACCAAGGTACACGTGGAGTTATACCAACCAAAGAAGACTTAACTCAAGCAGGAGAGAGTTCTCTTGCTGCAGCGATGAATATGCATGGCGGTTTCCCGGCAGTCGCTCAAAAATTGAAGCTGCGTTTGTCCTACGGGAGAAAACCACGCGGATATTGGAAGAATCTGGACAATCTAAGAGCAGAAATTGATCGTGTAGCTGAACAACTAGGTAATCCTGGTGTACTACCAACTCATGAAGAACTAAAGCAGATTGGACGCACTGATTTAAACAGCGCTATTTCGGACAATGGTGGTTGGGCATCGGTAGCCCGAAAGTTGGGCTTCATCTATTCCAGGCAGTACAATAACCCAAACGACTACTTCCCGAAGGATGCTAAAGAGCAGCAGGGAAGCAGACAGTCTAGAGCCGGGGGAGGCAAAACGAGCGAAGGGGCTGACTCACTCTTATTTCCCGAACATGCTGCCGCTAGAGGCTTGCATGAGCAGGGCGGGGGGTGACGACCATCCGTCTCCCAGACGCATTAACTACGTGGATGCCCGAGTTTAGTTCGTGGTTTAACTGTAGGATTTCCCACGAACTCGCTAGCCTTCATCGCGACTGTTGTCTCGTGGTAGGTGCAAGAAGGTCTAGGACGAATCGCACAGGGATTTGCTGGGGTTGTTGCGTCGCGCTCAGAATCAGCTGCTAGCCTCACGCTGCCCCAACTCATAAGCCCTGAGCAATTGCCCAGGGCTCGTTTTAATAAAGACCAGCCTGATTGAGTGGCTAGCGGTTTTGAATGTCCTTCCATCATGAACGACTCGGTGCTCTAGGCATAGCGGCAATTTATCCAATTGCGGCCCGACTTCACCTAGGTAGCTTGATCAATCTAGTAAGCTGCCGCCGCAACGACGTCTGGGCCGTTGTTGGCATCACTTTGCATCATATCCCTCCATTCATTGACAGGATTAGCGATTGGCAAAGCCAAGCTGCGACGGATCGGCGCAGATTCCATCGAAAGAGATGAATTGCCGCGAGCGTATCTTTGTCGATCAACAGTCCTCGAGCGATCGAAAGAGTCGAATCGCCGCGATCGCGTCTTTGTAGGTCAGTGGGCCTCGAGCAATCGTGCGGCTCAGTTCGAGCCCCTGCTCGATCGTTGCTTGATCCGACGGTGTCAGCCCAAGCTTGTGGCGTTCGTTCATAAACTGGAGTAAATCTTTGATCGGCAGCAATCCGAGCGATAAGCCCAGATTGAACCGCTCTTCGAGCGAGAGGTTTTGTCCGATACAACGAGCCAGAAAATCACGCCATCGCCGCAGTCGATCAAGATTTTGACTCGTCTGAGTCGCGTGAAGCCGACATAGAAACTGAGGATCAGCGGCGAGGGTCTCATTTAGGAGTTGCTGTGCGCCAATGTCAAGGAGTTGCGATCGCAACTCGGGTGGAAGCTCTGAGTCAAGCTGGGGTAAATGTTTTGAGATTTCAGTTGCGATTTGGTTGAGGGAGCGGGCGTAGAAGCCCTGCAATCCCTCTTTTAAGTCCGCTTCGTCCCGACTAGAGTCGATGAGGGTAGTGAAGTAATCGCTCAATATGGGATCGGCTGGCGAGGTGTAGCGAAGGTCAGTTTGGGCGGTGCGTTGCCAGTGCTTGTGGTCTTGAAGCGCTTTTTTCAGCTGGCAATCAAGGTCGGCTTCCAGCGCTTCTAGCATGGGTGCATACCGACCTAATCGTCCCCGCTGGGTCTGTGGACTAGACATGCGAAAATATTCAGTTGTTGATTAGTGATGCTTATATTATATCTCAAAATAATAATCTATGCAAATCTCGAACCTCAAACCCATGCAGGGGAGTGAGGATACACAAATCAAGCTACGTTCAGGCTGCTCTCAAGTCATTGAGCTAACTCTGGGTCAAGCTTTGCTTGGTGAAGACCTGACGCACTTGGTCGCTGGACAATACCTTGGCGGAATCAAGAAAGGCGTCTTATGCATCGCTGTTACCGCACTCCGGCTTCCATCCTCACGGCCGCGCATGCCATTGGCATGAGGCTGTTGCTCGGGGAGGGGATGCTCTCGGGTCTGACACGGGCCGAAGACGGGAAAGCGATCGGGTATGAGGTTCAAGGGCGCTTTATTCCAGGACAGCAGGTGACGCTGCACCGACCGGATGAGTCTTCTCCAAACCCCGTGCCTCAACTCTGGTCCGGTGAGGTCTTGCAGTTCAAGACCTACGTCAATCGCACCCAGGAATTGCAAGCCTTAGCTCAACAGATTCAACACAACCTGACCGAAGAAGGGCTGCAACCGAGCCGGCAAATTCTGGTGGTGGTCTTGGGCGGAGAGACCGCGATTGAGTTAGAGCGGCAGGTGGCCATCTACCTCAAAAGCCATCAAATTCCCTACTATATCCCCAGCGCAACGAGCTCCAATGTCTCACCTAGCTCTGGTAAAACGGTGCCGAACCAGTTTTGGCACGAGGGAGCCGTGACCGTGTGTCGCATCCATCGGGTGAAGGGCAATGAGGCGGATCTCGTCTATGTCCGTCGGGTTTGACCAGATTGCCCAGGACGAAAGCAATATCACGTTGCGCAACCAACTGTTTGTGGGGCCTTAACCCGAGCTCGAGGTTGGGTCTATCTGAGTAGGGTGATCGGACACTCGCCCCTGTACCAGGAGATGCAGTACGTGATTGAGAGCGGGGACCGCTTCACGTTTACCTTCAAGCGACCTCCACACCGCGATATGGGTGGAGAGAGTGAACCCCTGCCGCTTCCGTCACTGGCAATCTCGACCCCATAAAGCTGTTCATCCTCGCAGTCAACTACGACAGCGGATCAGGCGTCCAAAGTGGATGCGACTGCTCCCGCGCCATTAACTGCCGAATCAAACCCATCCGATATTCGATCTCCGTCAGCGCGTCCCGCCGCTTCAGCCGTTGTTGCCAGTCCTGATGGTCTGAGCTGCCGGCTTTTCCCAGATGAAGCGTGCGGGCCTGTCCTCGCGCCCCAAATTGAGGGCGATCGCTATTCACCCGCTTGTAGCAGGTCTGTTTCATTGTAGTAGGGGAAAAACCTTGTCCAACTGATTGGCGAACTGCCGTTTGGCAACAGCCATCGAAGTGAACCCCAACGTGCGAGCTAGGGTAATGAAGACGTTGAGGACCACTGACCAGTTCGCGGCTGCATTCCTGCCCGTTTGCGGTGCCTGGTCTTCGTTGAACGTTACGTCTTTGACCCAATGCAATCGATTCTCGATGTGCCAATGTCCGCGAATGATGCGATGAAACTGTTCTGCACTCGCGACGACACTACTGATGTAGTACTGCCGCTCGTCGAACAGTTTTCCATCTCGATACCCGTGTCGTTGCACCACAATGCAGCATTGGATGCCGACCCACTCATGCCCAAATGCTGCAACTGCATCAAACACGCTCACGTGCCAGTGCGTACTCCGTCCATGTCCTCTTTCGTGTTGTTGATACTGACTGAGCGGTTGATTCGTTTTGAATTGCTGCTTAATCCCGCGATGCAGTCGTTGCTGATTCGCTTTGACACACACGAGATAGTCGTTGCCTTGCGTGACGATCTCGTACAGTGTTTTTTTGGCAGTGCAGTGCATCGAGCGTTACCCCAATTCCGCTCAACCCAACTGCACCCAGCAACACTCGCACGACTTCTTGCTCACTCACAAGTTTGTGTTCCATCGGCATCACGGCTTGCACCACACCGCGTTGATGCGAGAACAACGACACCATACTGACAAAGTTCTGCCCAGCTTGGTCGCAGTGGGTGACGCTGCCCTTGATACTTTTTCCGTCGCAGGCAAACCACTCGCCTGCGTCTATCGGCTGCTGTACCTGCGCCCACTCGGTAAACACACTCGATAAGACCTGATAATCCAACCCTTGCATGACGCGACGAAAGGTCGAGTACGAAGGTAGCTTTGTCTCGGGTGCTAGCTCCAGCTTGCAGCAGATTTCTTGACCATAAACTTCAGCAAACTCGGCTAACGGACGATAGCCCCAGTACCCTATCATCGCACCGAGAATAATCAGTAGCAAAACGAGCCATAGCTCATGGCGTTGACCTCGAGCGGCGCGAAACTCTGGGATTTGTTGCAGGTGTTCTATCAAGCTCATGCGAGTGAAGCTAATCACAACACTGCTCAGTTTAGTTTTTCTACACTGACCTTGAAACAGCCCTGCCCGCTTGTAGTGGTACGGCCCAGTTTGGCGCGTGACCGTATAGTCCTCGATCCAACAGTTGACTGGTGCGACCGGCCCCGAGTCCCGGATGCGCTGTGCTAAGTTTGCAAGCCGGGATACCTCGGCTTCGAGATGCATGCTCATCACCGTTTGAACTCAATTCGTGGGACTATTCATCACTATCCCACGAACATATGACCTCTCCATCAGCGGTGCTCCAAGTGAACAATTTCATGTCCTTTAGTCCCCTAGATTCATGAAGTGCGAGGATGCTCTAAACTAGTTCGTGGGCAAATTGCGAATTTGCCCACGAACTAATCTGCCGTTGTTGCAGCTTTTATCAGCTCTAGTGATAACAGGGTCAAGATGGGTTGAAATAAGCAACAGCGAGGCGGCAATGACCTAAACTAGAACCTGCGTACTACATCTCTAATGCAGGTATATGGAACTTGCTGACTCGCCCCGCTATGGCTTAGATCGTGAAGAACTGTTGAAGATTCGGGACTTAAAGCTGCTGATAAACGAACACTCCGTGAAGCGAAGCTAACGAGATTACCTGTTCTTTACCCTGCAACTCGACTTTCCGGGCAAATGGAGTCTGGGGATCGAAGTGAACTGATTCTGCGTCGCTGGGGGTTGAGCATTGGCAACTTCTACAAAGCCCTCGGAGATCTAAAAAACAAGGGCATTGTGGTCGAGATTGCCAGTCAACTCGAATTGCAAATGGAGCCCTCTTAGCGTTGAGCTAGGGTGTCCCGAGTTTGTCGAGCGCCAAGCTGGAACGGAGGGCTATGCGGGAAGAATATTCTGTTCGCTTGCAGTCCCCACTCAAAAACAAGTATACGCAAATTAAGCAATGTTAAGCAGAGATATTAGGTCAACATCATGTCAACCTGCCCTTGCCAGCTAACCTAGGTTCTGTCGCAAGAACTTTTAATGAGGAACAATGGGTATCGCTTACAGTGACCATTGCCCGACGTGCAGGAAACCGCTGGCCGGAAAGTCATCTTGCGATTGCGAATCTGCCCCGGGTGGCAGCCTCGCTCAAGGGACTTCCGGATGTTTACATCACCTAGAACCGCTTCTACGGGCGACGGCTGATTGCCAATCTGGCACAAGCCAACGCCCTGTTTGCCGATCTCGATTATTACCGCGTCGCTGCCCTTGCCGACCACGATCCGCTCTCGATGTATCTTCTTGCCTGTCAGCACCTCAGCGATGCCAGCCCTCGCCCGGTGGTGATGACAAGATCCGCCGGGCGAGGGCTGGCGTTGGTCTGGCTGCACAGTCCCGTCCCCCGTGCTGCCCTGCCCCGCTGGAATGCGTGCCAGAAACATCTCTATGAAACCCTGAAGCCTCTCGGAGCCGAGTGCAAGGCCCTGGACGCGGCGCGTGTGTTGCGGATGGTCGGAACCCGCAACACACGCGCCGCCAATGCCCCTGTGGCGTGCCTTGAAACGCGAACGCAGGCCTATTGGAAGTTTGATGTGCTCGCACATGAGATCCTGCCCCGCACTACCCGCCGCAACAGTTCACCGCTGCAACCCTGTGGGAAGGGCGACTGACCGAACTGCAAGCCCTCCGCAAACACCGCCATCTGTCGGGGCAATTGCCGCCCGGACAACGGGACAACTGGCTGTTCCTGGCAGCAGTTGCCATCATCTGGATTGCGCCCCCTTCTACCCTGCGCCGCGAGATTCACGGCATGGCCGAAGTCTTTGCCGGATGGCGGGACAGCGAGACCAGGAGCCGGATGAAAAGCGTGATTGACTAGGCAATGCGGGCCGTGAAGGGCGAGAAGGTGGAATGGAACGGCACGATGGTCGATGCCCGCTACCATTCCCGTGACGAGACGATCGTCAACTGGCTGGGCATTACCGAAGAAGAAATGCAGGTGCTGGGGTTCAAGCATCGGCGTTGCATAAGAGAGAATGATTTAAGCAAAGCAAGGAAGCTGGTGATGCTGGAGATAGTAGATCAACAATCGCACGGACACTCTCAACATCTCCGCTGATTTGGAATAGCACAGGGTCTTGCGATGCAAGCGTGCTAAGTAGTGGCGCAATCGGCAATTTTCTCCTTCCACTCGGGTCATCGCCGTTTTGCTCACGAGATGGTCGGCGTTATCAATGAAGCAGGGATACACCTTGTAGCCATCGGTGATGTACAAGAAACAGGCCCAGCCTTGAATCGTCTGCCAGAGCTGTCGAAACGTCTCTTGAGAGCGGTCACCCAGGACAAACTTGAGAATACCGGGTCGCTTTGTATTCACGACAGTCCAGAGCCAAACTTTGTTTTTTTAGCCCCGACAAAGGTTTGGAGTTCGTCGAGTTGAGCGGTTTCTGGAATCTCATAGTTTTCGTCTGAGATAGCCGCTTCTGCTTGGCGCACCCAGTTGATGACGCTGTTGTGGTTGATGCCAGTGACCCGCTCAATCCCTCGAAAGCCCATGCCATTGAGCGACATCTTCACACAGAGGTCTTTGACATCAGCGCTATAGCCCTGCGGCGTTGGGTTCTGCCGAAATTGGCGATGGCAGTCTCGGCAGAGATAGCTTTGTTTACCGTGGCGATGTCCATTCTTCACGATTTTGTCACTGGCGCAGCGAGGGCAGTTCATGGCTCAGTCCCACATCATCATTCCCTAGTATGCAACACCCAAGCATCTGGTCACAGATGCGATCGCACGGAAGCGCAAACAGGCGAAAGACCGGGAGTCTGTCACCCGGAAGCGTCGCAGTACCGGAATGCGGACACGGGAGAACTACCGGCAGGAAGCCATTGAAAGACGTAAGAAAGCCTTGGCATTACGCCAGCAAGGGATGACTTGGCAACAGGTGGCAGAAGTGCTGGGTATGACTGCTGATGCGGCACGTATGCTGATCAAAAGACAGAACCGAACGAGTCTGTCGCGTTGTATGGTGGCGTAGCCTTCCCCGATTCTCTGCGTGTTGTCATAACTACTGCTCAAAGTGTTTCTTTTCATCTTCCTTTAAAAAATATTTTTATAAAATTTTTTGCTGTTGTTTGTATCCCTGTGGAGTTGTGGATAACGCTCGCTTGTATGTGCCTGGGGATGTGAACGGCGCAGGTTTGCGAGCGTTATCCAAGGAGCTGTGGTAAACGGGGGTAACGCCTGACAGCGCTTTGGGTACGGCTTGCACAATGCGGCATTATCCCCGTTTTCCATCAGTTGCGGCAAATCCACAGGCTGTCTTGCCTGGACAGAACCCTTATGGCGAACTGTCAATATTCCCTATCGCTGTTCTCCGTAGTCTCCGAGGTATCAAAAAAGCCAATCGCAGCTATGATACGCACACTTGCTGGAGAATCGCAAAAATGGCGCTATGGTTGGCACGTGCTGGAAAGTACGGTGAGCATGAACAGATCTTTTTGAAAGAAGGGTTTACAAGCATTGCTTGGGAAGGCTCCTTCCAAGAGATTGATCTGTCGGAAACGACGCGGGAACAGTTGCGCGATACCCTGGAGCATTGTTATCCCAACGAAAAACGAGGCACCCTTAAAAATTGGCTGGGACAGATTGCCATTCCGGCCGTGGTCATGCAGCCTGGGGACCTTGTGGTCATGCCTTACAAGCATCAATCCGCTGTTGCTGTAGGTGAAGTGACAAGCGGTTATCTTTATGATGCTGGTGCCCCTGCCCCCTATCGCCACAAGCGCCTTGTGAAATGGTTGAACCCTGCTGTTCCTCGCAGCCGTTTTGGGCAGGACCTGCTTTACTCCTTCGGGGCGTTCATGACGTTCTGCGAAATCCGCCGCAACAATGCCGAAGCGCGTGTCCGCGACATCCTCAAGAACAAACCCGATGCCCCGTCATTGGACGGTACCTCTGAAATTGCTGTCCCAGACGCAGAAGAGGCGTTCAGCAACCTTACCCAGACCGCTTCAGATCAGTTGATTGGATACATCGAGAAGCACTTCAAGGGGGACAGGTTGGAAGTGCTGGTGGAGGAACTTTTCAAAGCCCAGGGCTACTTTACCTACCGCAGCCCGCGTGGGGCTGACCGGGGTGTGGATGTGCTGGCAGCAAAGGGGGCAATCGGGTTTGAGTCACCAAAAATCTGTATCCAGGTCAAGTCTGGTGGTCTTGTTGAACGCAGCGTGATCAGCCAATTGCAGGGGACGATGACCTCGGTTGGGGCCGATTATGGACTGCTCGTTTCTTGGGACGGCTTCAAAAGTACTGTGACCAAAGATGAACGGCAGAGCAGGTTCTTCCAAATCCGGCTATGGGACCGGGATGATTTGCTTGAGCAGGTCCAGCTTTATTACGACCGTTTCAGTGATGAATTGAAAGCGGACTTGCCCTTGAAGCGTCTCTGGGTCTTGGCCACAGGCGAGTGATTGTCCTGGCAATCCTGCCCCTCCCCTTTTCGGTCCAGCCTGTAGCATCCTGCATGTGACCCAGCTTGCACACCAGTGTCGCGGCTGATGGTGTTGTGTGCCCTCCCGCAAACGCCCCTTGCAATCCTGCTGCGGGTGTGACTTTCTCCTGTCGTCAATCTAGGGAATTCCCTTTTTGCACTTACCGTCAATCGGTTGCTGTTTTGATGTTTCAGGAGGATTGCCATGAGTCGCTTACAGGTGGTTGCATTGGATGACAGGTATGAAGTTTTTGTCGGTTGGGACACGCCGCTCTGCACCTTTTTCGCCCAGGTTTTTGATCTGAGCATCGCAGAGGCAGAGACGGCGGATGAAGAGGCGGACCCTGTGGTGCTATAGCTTGGAGGGAGTTTCAGTGAAGTGCCAACTGTGCAGGCGTTGCAGGAAGGCCTTGCCACCTATGCCACCATTCCAGCGGGCGTTGTCGCAGAACTGGAACGGGAGCAAGCGGCAGCCGGAGACCCGTCGCCCTTGCAACAGCAAATCCACTCTTTGTTCACCCCAGTGGCGAGATGAATTAAACCCTGCACACGAGGACAGCCTTTCCGGTTGTCTTCGTGCTGCTGTTCACGCCATGTGACGGTCAGTATTTACTTTTCTGTTTATAAAAAGGGGTAGATGTAGCGAAGCTGCGTTCAGCCGCCATGCGATCCCTGTAACGCTTATGCTTCAAAGGTTGTTGTGATTTAGTTTTGATGTACTAGAACAACTTGTTTCCATGATTTTTCCAATGTCCCAAAGTTAGACATAGAAATAATTGCGGCAATCTCGTGGCGGTTCGCCGCAGCTTCGCTACATTTACGCCTTCTAATGAGCTGGCAAGAATCTCCAGACCCCAACCTGTTTCCAACCGATCAGAAGTAGTCTAACAAAAAAGAAGTTGTGACAAGAGACGGTATTGATGCTCCTTGAAGGGAGTAAGTTTCACGAAATTGACAACCCCAACTGCGGCAGAGGTAGTTCTGAACCCCATTGCGTCGTTCGTTCTTGACAGTTTGGTTGGATTGACAGTGGAAACATTGCATCATACTTCTATTGTGCAACGCCACTTAATCCAAACTCTATGATCTTAAGGCTCATTAGGTATCCATTCAGCAGGAATCAGGGCATTTCCATTTCGCCAACGTTCCACTACGGCTCCTTGGTACCAATCTTCTGCAATGTCAGCGTGCTCAGTAATGATGACTTGAAAGCCAGAATGGAGTCCATTTACGACATCACGTACCAGTTCAAACATTCGGATAACTGCTACTCGGTCTTCGTCTTCAAGCTCTATCAACGAGCTTTCAATATTTTGTTCTGCTGGATAGTACACCTGTGATGGTTGATCTAAAAACAGAAAACGCGGAACTGGCCTCAATTTCTGTACAAACCATGAATGCAAAGCAAGATGAGCTATCAGGTGACAGCCTACCCAATTGGCTCCACTCCCCATGTTATCCATCCGGATTGGGCCATTATTCGTGTCTGCCACTACTTGCAGATACCTAAGGTCTAGGCGAAATGGGTTTCCCCCATGCTCCAACTCAAGTCGTTCCGCCCATGCAGTCAGGTTCCTAGAGATAACAGAAAGGATTGAATCCAAACGCTCCTGAATGTTTTCGTCACTAAGTTCTGTCTCTAATTGCTCGATCTCGCGTTGGAGTTCTGAAATTTCAGCTCGCAAATCGGAGTTATCAGCAACTTGCGGCAGGGTTTCGAGAAATAGGCTGATACGCCCAAGAACATAAGCTCGGCGAGTAGCACTGTCTCGTAGTTGAGTGAGGCGGTCGTCTGCGCGCCGCAAAGCATCAAGTGCTGTCCGATTTTCTTGCAAAAGTCTTTTCGTTTCGTTGATCCTTTGCTCTTGCTCAAGTATTAATGCCTCTAATCCTGGTGTGTGCCTAGTGACTCTTTCAAGCTGTTCCGATGCACGCTGCATCTCTACTTCCAAAGTTCCAGACGATGGAAGATCAGTTGTAGGTTGGTTACACAAGGGACAACATGGTTCCTCTGAATTAGCGAAGAGCCTCAAGCTAGTTAGGCGAGAGACTTGCTCATGTGTTTCTCGGACGAAGCCATTTTCATCAGATAACAGTGTCTGCATAGCTTCCAATTCATCTTGATGGCGAGCAAGTTGATGTCGTAAAGATGCACGCTCATCACTTAGCCTTAGAAGTTCTGTCTGGTCAGGACTTTCTTCATAACGAATAAGTTGCTCCTCTGGCGAGGCATTTACCGCTACACGTAGTATTTCAACAGCCGCATCCCAGGACTCTGGAGTTTCATCTTGAGCTAAGAGCCCGGCATTGCGCCCCTCCGCAAGCAGAGCTGCTGCTTCGTTAAGGCCACCACTTGCTAAAGTTTCAAGCCGAGCTAATGTACGTTCTCGATCCCTTAGAGAACGCTGCAACTCTCTAAGTCTTGCTTTACCTGCAACAAAGTTATCGTCTACTGCACCTAGAAAATAGGGCAAAGTGTCTTTAATAGCCTGTGCAACCCAGTTGTCACTTTGACTATGGAACAAAAAATCTGGTTGACTAATTTCATTTTGGGGTTGGAACACAAATGCGAGTGCATGTCGTAACGTTGTAGTTAGAGGATTTCGGGTTTGTCCTTCAGGGGGTTCATGTACACTGAGATTAATACCGACAATACTTTTTAGTCGTTCAATAACAGCATCGATATTAGTTGTTGCAGAAAGTTCATCCGCGTTGGGGATGATTAATGTTGAACCCACAGTGTAGTAAGCGCCTGAATTGCTTGTTCGACCACGGTCTGGCGCACGTCGGGCGATAAAATGTTCCGCCGAGCCGTCAGTAATCCGTAATGCATACCAACTGACACTATTCCGAATAACGCCTGCTGGAACTCCACAAGATGAGCTGCCAAGACAATAGTCAACTATGCTAACCAAAGCGGATTTCCCGGTCTTAGAGTCCCCGGTGATTATGTTCATTTCTCCAGGACGAAATGATAGCAGGCGACGCTCACCCCGTAACGAATACAGGACAATATCAAGAATCTGAATACTCAAGGCATGACCCCCAAGAGAGTCATAACAGTTGTGTAATCACCGGAGGATGCAAACCACCTACCTACAAACTTTGCTTTCGTCATGCAATCTTGAACCTCGTCAGAAGACTCTCTCAAAAAACGCGCCATTGAGCGTGGTCTTGGTGCAGCCACAATTCGAGATGAGGATATATTAAACATCTGACCATTGGCACCAAACAGCACGCCTTCCTTGATAAGGGGGACTAATGCTGTTGCTCGTTCCGCGAAGCGAACATGAACTTGTGGCTTCTCTCCAAGCCATGCGGGCAATGATGTGCTGATAGCTCTTGGCAAACTCTCCCGTGTGGACTTATGTAAGACTATGGGCATAGTAACGAACGATAGTGGATAAGGAATTCCCTGTGCATCGATACTGCCGTACCCTTCAGCGCAAGACCAAATAAGTGCTGCAAGGAATGCTGGGTTAAGAAGTCGAGCTTGCTCGATGGGTCTATCCGCCCACGATGCAATGGTCATGAGATCCCCTGCGGTTCAAGAACTTGCTGTAGACGGTTCATAAACTCGGGGTGCCATCCAACCTTAAGCCTGTCAGACAAGATGTGAAATGACCCCCTTGTCATGCTTGGGTGCTGAACCTGAGGGCGAATTGGATAGCAGCTTTTTTCCACCCAAGCGTAGATCTCGTGAGCTGCTGCTCGCTTTGCATCCTCAGCTACATCATCCCCTACTTCATCGGCAACTCGGTCAAACTGAAGTTCCCACTCCTCTCGTAGAAGTTTCTCGTAACTATCAAGTTCACCAATTAGGAGAAGATCTTCTCGTACCCATCGTGAGCGTTGCTCGAAGGCACGATAATAGTCTCGAATCGCGGCAAGAATACGTCGATTTCCAATACCTGCAAGCTTCACCTGTCGGACAAACATCCTATCTTCATAAGCAGCAGAATCAACTTCAGTTTCCAGAATATCCTGATCCACAGGAAGAGCATCAGATTTGAATTGCTCCCGCAAGTCATTAATTGCACTTTCAATCTCGTTGCTGAGAATTGGGGGCATAGCTGGAGCAATCATTTGTCCAATTGCTCTTCTGTACCACCAACCCTCAAGTCTCGTAAGAAAGGAGTCAAGGTGATTACGTCGCACTACTAAACGAGCCTCAATACGTAAGGCTTCGCTGACATCACTAATGCTTGGGGCGTTGGGAAGTATCGTAATAGAACTGACTAACTTTGCTTGATCGCCAGGTAAGAGATTTCGGAATAGACTATAAGCTGGCGCATTCGTTTGGTTTGTGGATGTACTCGCTGTTATCTGCAACTGCCTAAGAGCTTCATCTTCGTTGCGATTCTCAAACATCAGGTAGCTAGCCGAGGAATTTCCACCAACACTGCTTGTGGTAACTAGGTATAGCCGAGCATCTTTGGGAATAGTGCCATTTGCACGTCCTTCCATCCAAATACGAAAACTTTTCCAGAGATCAGTGCTCGCATCAGTCAAATTCGCTGATCGCTCGCGATGGTGTTTCAGTTGCAATAGCTCAAGAGCAGAACCGTCTTGCTCAAAGACAACGTCGTCAAGTGTCTCAAGGTAAACCGCAAAAACTTCATCTTTTGCAAGCCGTTTAAGAGATGACAAAAGAGCTAAACGCACCTGATATAGATACCCAAGTGCAGCGTCTGTGGCGGAGAAGTCCGAATGTGCAGTCACTAGTACCCCCCTCTTGTCTAGAGGTACGTATGGGTATAGCAAACACTCCTATAGTTCTCTAGACATCCCATTGCTTACCTCTCCTACACAAGTCATTTTAGCGTTGGTTGTATTGCCAAACAAGGCGTAAAGGTAACGAAGCTGCATTCAAGTGCCACTCGACAGTTAGAAGCTATACCCTGCAAGAGTTTTAGAAAGATTTTCGTGATTTTGCCTCAACATATTAAGAAATACCCATTTACAGGCAAGTTTTTACACGAAAAAGGCGTGAAAGGCTGATTCTACTGTTAAACTTCTAAGCAACTCAGCTATCATTTATGGGCAAGTTTCAAATTTCGAGTTTTTTTGCTGGATTCATTGCACTGAAGCATTACAGCGATCTCGTGGCATTTGAATGCAGCTTCGCTACCTTTACCAGGTTTTTGCGACACAACCGTTTGGTTTACATAGTTGGAGAAGAAGAAAATTCCTGGTTTGTCGTCATGACTTGCCCTTGTGGTTGTAGATCAAAAGTCCACATGAGTTTACTTCCAAGTGATTATTCGGTATGGCAACTAAAAGAGCACAATAACTGCACCATCACGCTAACTCCTTCAGTTTGGAGAACTAAGGGGTGTCGCAGCCACTTTTTCTTACGTAAAGGGTTAGTCGATTGGTGCCAATAGGTCAAAGCTTGAAGAAACGCAACTATAGATTCTGCATTCCCCGACATGGTTGTTTGACCTCTATTCAATGCGGGGGATAACAAATTGGTTGAGATTTTGGGCAGCATCAATCTCTCCAGCAAGAAGGTATCTTTTTGCTATCTCAGTTAAAGCAGCAACTTTTTCAGATTTATCTGCTGAACGGGAAGTTAGTATTTCAACCGTTCTTTTTGATCCGTCAGTCTGCTTCTGCTCTATTTGCTTTAAAGCAATTTCTTTCAGTGCTTTAACCTCAATATTTGGATGTGCTTTGCTACTGAATAAATAGTCTAAGGTAGCTGGTATTTTGTTGACTTTCCCATATTTCACCATCTGTTGAGCAATAAGAGACCAGCCCTGTACTTTAATATCAGCATCAGCAGGCTCCTTAATTTGATCAATACTAAAAAGCATTGAGTGTTCTAGAAGATTTTCAGATGCCTCTCTATAAAGACTGGAAAAACTAGTAGGGTCAGTATTTGGTTCTGATTCTTTAGCTTCTGACTCTTTAGCTTCTAAGACACTCTGTGTCTCTATAAACTGACAAGCGATTTTAGCTAATGCAGTAACTTTAACGTTTCCATTACCAGGTTTGGAAATGATGTTGTAATGAATGATATTAGATGCATCGTTTACTTTTTCAGCCTTTAAATAAGCACAAGCAGTTAATGTGTCCATTTCCAACCCGCTTAAAGAATATTCAGCATATTCCAAAAGCTTCAAACGGACATTTTCGCTAAAACCCTCTAAAGATTGCTTTATTTCATTAAGATTACTACAGGTATCAATGTTTCTTGTTGCAGTAGAAATAAGAGATTCTATCTCAGCAGAAATTTTCTTCTCTTTATTCGAGGCTTTATAATAATTGTTTTGTTCGAGTAGACTTGACGAAGTGATTTCGGGAACTCTTTCTATTAAAGACTCTGATGCTAGTGGTAATAATTTGCTTTTGTCATTCCCAGTATTGAGTACAGTTTTTGCAAGTTCAATGTAATCACTGTTTAGTTGAGCTTCATAATCTTGTGTTTGATCAGAATCAAAAGCTCCTCCGACAGCACTTTTTATTTTCCCCCAGAAATTCTTTTTTGATTGTTCTTCACGCGCTGCCTGTTTGGCTCTAGCTTTGGACAGATTTAGTTGAGTATTTGAAGCTTTCTCTAAAGCCTCTTTAATTACGCTGCTAGTTGAGTCCTTCCAGTTACCGTCACTCTCAATTTTTATTCCTAATTCTTTAAGCTCTGGTTCTAGAGAACTTAATTCTTCCTTTAATTTGGATAATTTAGCTGATGCTTCTGCCTCTTTTCTCCGCTCTACTTTTTCTTGTTCCTTTAGTTCCTCTATGGACTTAGAAATTTGCTCCATAGCTGCTGAGAAACTCAACTCCTGTGAGACGAAGAAAGGGTTTTGTGGAGAATTATTTAATGCGTTCATTAGCTATGCTGTCTCCAAAATTATTTACAGAATTTAGTCATACATAAGGCTTGCCTTAAATAGTGTTATAAGCTCTCCAAGCACTGAGCTTACAATCTTTAAGGCGAGAGAACAAATTACTCCATCCTACAGCTCCACCTATTACCCCTACTATGGGAAGCCCATTCCTGGGGTACCTAGAAGCTCACCTAGATAAGGAAGATGTCCTGGTAGTGCCTGTAATGTAAAGTAGAGACGGTTACTATTAACAAATTCCCCATTGATTCGCCAACCAACACGATCTCCAAGTAAGCATTCTTTTTCTGCTTCAACATTGCTTTCTAGGCTCTGCCAAATTCGTTGCTGAGTACTGAAGCTAAAAAGACTATTGCTATATTTTGCCCAAAGGTGATCAACAATACCTAAATCTTGACAGGAGAAGGTCTTGATGCTCTCTGAACCAAGATATCCGGCATTAGTCCCGTAATGAACAACTTGATTCATAAGCTCTCTTGTTCGTTTGTTAGCTTCCTCCCATCTTTTATCCTTCAATAAATCTTCTAATGATTTGTAATCTACTTTTCTGTCGGAGTTAGGAGCTTCAAAATTTTCTTTCACCATAGTTCGATCTTTGAACCGAAACATTACATGATTCAGTTGTTTGTATTCAATAAAACTTTTTGAAGTTTGAAGAGCAATTGCTTCAAATTGAATTTATACAATTGCTCTTCAAAATGAGTTTGAGAATGTTTAAAGGAGATATCAGCCTACAGCTCTATGATTCTTAATTCGGATGTAAGGCTGAAAAGTGTTGGGAGTAGAAACTCTCTCTCCTGCAACTAGTTCTCCTCTGTGATAAACCGCAACTCCCATCTGGGCTTCTATTCCATCTGTATTCCAAAGAGAATGTCGCTCACCTGTAGTGATGATGTGAGCAAGAATGGATAGGATGCGATCAACAGAGATGTACTGGGTAATTTGCGGCGCGTATTGAGCAGCCTTCTGGGTTAGCTCGTTATAGGACTCATAAGCAAATCCTTCAAGGTATGCCAATAAAGGCGACGGATTTTCAGTTGCTACAGATGTCGCAGCAGCAGCTGCAAGTTCTAAATACTCAGAATGACTGAACTCTTTTCCAAAAGTGACCATCCAGTCACCTTGCCTCAAAGCACGCTCTACCTCAGGTCTATCAGTGTCGTGTCCCCAATTTTCAGAGTTTGTTGGGTCAATACGCCGTCCTGCTTCTCTGACTACGCTATTCGGATTGAATGGATCAATCGCCCGCCCTGTTTGTCGTACTTCACTGTTGCGGTTAGTCGGGTCAACTGCTCGTCCTACTTTTCTAGCGGCTTTTCCAATATCGTCGAAAACACTCATAATGCCTTGTTTTTAGTATGTTGTTCTCTTGGTTGATGCCCCTAGTAATCAAACACCATCTTGAACAAATCGCTCCAAAGATGGATGACTAACAGTCTAGTCTTTCTAAACCTGCTCAAACTGAAATCTATAGAATTGCTTTATATTCGAATTTTTAGTGAGTTTTAACCGTAATGGGGGTATGGCAACGATTCGTGTAAAAATGAGCCATTTGCCCCAGAGGGGTATAAATCACTATCAGCCTTGCTAATGAAAGGCTTGATTCATCGGCTTTGCTAATCGCCTTGTAAGGCTTGATTAGTTGCGTGGGGCGCAGAAGTGCCACGGTAGAATCGGTCTTTTAACCTGCTCAAGGTTTGAAGATTACGCATGTATTACAGTACTTTTGCTCGTCACTAGTCCAAAACGAGTCCAACCCATGTGTAGTATGCTCTGGGGCTAGTTCAGTAGAACTTATCAAAGCGAACCTGCTACTCTCCTCTTTGCTGCATGTGAGGAGCGAACAAGATGCCTAGCCTTCAAGATATGGCGTATCCCCGTTTGAAGCACAATGTGACAGACAAAGAGTTAGCAACCATCTACACCCCAACCCTTGAGGAATTGAGTCTGGCAGAACAAGCCACAAAAGGCAGTAGTGCCAAACTGGGCTTCCTGATTCTGCTGAAAACTTTTCAACGCCTGGGTTATGGTCTTCCCCTTGCCAGCGTACCAACGACAATTACTCGACATATTGCTGCCACTGCTCAAGTAGCGACCGCGTCTATCGACCTGGCAAGGTATGACCGTTCTGGTAGCAAGATTCGGCATCTAGCTGTCATTCGCGACTATCTGCAACTGCAACCATTTAGTGGTATCGCTCAGCAAGTTACCGTGGCAGCGATGGAAACGGCTGCCATGACCAAACATGATCTGGTTGATTTGATTAACATTGCGCTTGAAGTCTTGGTGCAGCAACGGTTTGAGTTGCCAGCGTTCAGTCGGCTACTGCGGCTCGCGCACAAAGCCCGAAGCACCATCACAAGCCAATTCCATCAGAAAATTACACAGTCCCTCAGTGACATCGAACGCCAGCAGATCGATAGCCTGTTTCAAGCCGAGGCAGAAACGGGCACAACGCCCTGGCATGAGGTCAAGCGAGACTCTAGCAAACCAACCATCACCCAGCTCAAAAAGCTGGTGGAACGCTTACGTTGGTTGGCAAAGTTGCAACTGGGCACCACTGCACTCAAACAGTTGCCAGAAGTCAAACGTAAGCATTTTGCAGCGGAAGCCAAGGTCTTAGATGCACCCCACATGAAGCAAATGAGTCCACTGAAGCGGTACACCCTGGCAGTAGCGCTCCTTGAGGCTCAATATGCTCAAACGCTGGATGACTTAGCAGCGATGTTCATCCGCCAAATCCAACAGATGCATGCTCGGGGCAAACAGGCGTTAGCTGTGCTGCGTCAAGAGACTCAAGCCCGCACGGATGAATTGATCGCGACGCTCCGAGAGGTGGTGTTAGCGTTTCAAAGTGACGGTGAGATCGCTCAACGGTTTGCAGCGATTGAGACGGTCGTTGGCAATCAGGGGCAACCCCTACTGGCAGCCTGTGATGCCCATCTTGCTTATGTTGGTAACAACTACTTTCCACTCCTCCAAACTTTTTATAAAAGTCAACGCACCGTTTTATTTCGGCTACTGGAGATCCTGCCACTGCGTTCGAGTACTCAGGATCGCTCGCTGCTCGAAGCGATCCAGTTTATGGTGCAGCATCGGCGTAGTCGTCATCCGACAGTTTCGGTTGTCCAGCTTGAACATCCTGGTACCGAGGCGGAACGTCACATGCCCCAACTTGAGCTGGGTTGGGTGCCTCAGAAGTGGTGGTACTTGGTGTGTGGACAACGCAAACGTACACCCCATCCAGCTACCATTCACCGCCGCCAATTGGAAGTGTGCGTGTTTTCGCACCTGCTGCTGGGGCTGAAATCTGGAGACCTTTACATTGAGGGCAGTGGCGAGTTTGGCGACTACGGACAGCAACTCATCTCCTGGGAGGAATACCAGGAAACAGTGACAGAGTATGGCAAGCAAATCGGTTTGCCCACTGAGCCTGCTGCTTTCGTGACACATGTCCAGCAATGGTTGAAGACCACTGCTCAAGCAACGGATCAGGGCTTTCCCCAGAATGCTGAGGTGAACTACCAGCAGGATCGCCTAGTGATTCGTAAACCGAAGGCAAAGGTGGTGCCAGGGGCAGCTACACTCAAAGCCCTGATTGCTCAACGGATCACGCCCATCAATTTGCTGGATGTTCTGGCAGACACGGAACTTTGGCTCCATTGGACACGGTTCTTCAAACCTAAGTCTGGGCATGATACGAAGCTGGACAATCCCGCTGCACGTTACCTGGCAAGTACATTCTGCTATGGCTGTAATTTAGGTCCCTCGCAAGCGGCTCGGTCGCTGAAAGGCTTTGACCGGAGACAGGTCGCCTATGCCCACCAGCGTCACATTGACCCAGAGAAGCTCCAGTCCGCGAATGCCATCATCATCAATGCCTACAACCGCTTTAGCCTGCCGAAACTATGGGGTGATGGCAAGCGTGCCTCCGTCGATGGCACAAAGTGGGACATCTATGAGGACAACTTGCTGGCGGAGTATCACATTCGCTATGGCGGGTATGGCGGTATTGGGTACTATCATGTCTCTGATACGTACATCGCCCTCTTTAGCCATTTCATTCCCTGTGGGGTCTGGGAAGCCGTCTATCTACTTGATGGTTTGCTCAAAAATACATCTGAGATTCAACCGGATACGATTCATGGAGACACTCAAGCCCAAAGTGCCGCGGTGTTTGCGCTGACGTATTTGCTGAGCATTCGGCTGATGCCACGCATGCGCAATTGGCAAGACTTAACGCTCTACCGCCCCACCCATGCTACTCGTTACTTGCATATTGACGGGTTGCTCTCTGAAACAGTGCATTGGGAGTTGATTGAGACGCACTTACCCGATCTATTGCGGGTGGCGTTGTCGATTAAGGCTGGTAAAATTGCCGCTTCAACGATTTTACGAAAGCTGGGCACAAACAGCAGCCATAACAAGCTGTATCAGGCATTTCATGCGTTAGGTTGTGCCGTTCGCACCGGGTTTCTGTTGCAGTACATTCAGGATGCCGCTTTACGCGCTACCATCCATGCGGCCACCAATAAGAGTGAGGCGTTTAATGGGTTTGCTCAGTGGTTGTCGTTTGGCGGCGAGGGGGTAATCGCCACCAATAATCGAGAGGAGCAACGCAAGATCATCAAGTACAACCATCTAATCGCCAACTGTCTGATTTTCTACAATGTCTTTGAGCTGAGCCGTATTCTCCAGGAGCTCGCGCAGGCAGGCTACCCACTGGAGCCAGAGGCAATCGCTGCTATCCGGCATTCCTTCTGGCTTCCAAGCCTCTTGTCACCCCCTGAACCTAAATACGCCATTAATCCTACAATGCAAGATAAGGTAAATAATTTCCAATTGGGATAGCTCACAATCTCTGACTCCTGAAGAAATCCGTCAATTTATCTCTTGTAGAATACTAAACCTTCTGCGTGATAAAGGGATTTAGAATTGAATAGAAGAATCGTCATCTTGTCTTGCCATACTGAACTTAACTTCAAACTGGCGAAGACGCCAATCAAGTTCCAACGGTTCACCGGACTAAGCGTTTAAGAGTTGAACCAACTTGCTGCTGAAGTGGAACCAATCTGGAAAGCATCAGAGCAATTACGTTTGACTAGCCGTGCTCCGCAACGAGTCGTGGGTGGTGGACAGCATAAGCTAGAGAGCTTCAAAGACAAGTTGCTGGTACCATTGATGTACTACCGACTATACCTAACGTATGAACTCTTAAGTTGCATGTTTGGAGTACATATGTCGAATCTCGCTCTGTTGATGCATCGGCTATAACCGTTGTTAGCAGAGCATTTGAATCCGCAAGCACCGGCTCTACTGAAACGGCGGATTCGCAAATAGATAGAATTTCAGCAAGCGTATCCAGACCTGAACGAAGTGATGATCGATGCTACGGAGCAGAGCACTCAATGCCGCCATGGCAAAGCAATTCTTACCAACGTAACCCGTTCAATAGGCGAAATCGTACTCCAAATCGCGGGCGATAACTTAGCAGTTGGTAGCAGATTTTCAAACTTAGAGAGTTAAGCGGGATTGCATCCGATGAATTGCTTACTTTAACTTTCAAATTTTGATTTTTCAATGAATTTTTCCGGAAATTCCCAAATAGTCACTGTTGCTTTAAATGTGTTTGATACTATTTATCTCAAGCATTGCAGCCATCAACGTATAGCTAAGGAAAGCAAAGTGACAAACTCCTCCCCCGAAAACAATCAGCCAGAAAAAACTAGCGTTGGAAGAGATCTTAGTGTTGGAAGAGACTTTACACCTGTTGGAAGAGACTATATTCGCTCCACAACCGTCACTTTTTGGTTTTCTTTCTTCATAATCGGTGTTTTGGCTCTAGGAGGATTAGCTTGGGCATTTAATGCTGGATTGATTACAAACTTAGGAAATTCGCAATCGCCACAAATGAGTCCAAAGCCAACACAGCAGTTACCGTCACAGCAATAGTAGAACTAGAGCTCTGCCAAAATGCTTAGAGCATGCATAAATTCGGGTATTGTCATGAGAGTTCTAAGCTTTTTAGCTTAATTCTGTACTCAATTTACGGTTTTTTAACTAGAAGTATGAAAATAGTGGTAATAGCTTGAAGTATTGATATCTGTTGAACGGCAGCTATTTTCGGGCCTCGCGACAACTAGAACCCTTGCTCAAACCTATGCAGAGTGTTCCGATCTCTTCTACGTTTAGCTGTTGCGATCGTAAATTGCAGCTGTCGTCTAATAGATATCAAAGCATCAGCGACTACTCAATTGAAACTGCACTCTAATCACAGGTAGTTTTGCGAGTTTATTGCAATGAAATCCGATAATTCAAAAGATGGAAATCCCGCTTGGATTCCCCAACTTAGCAGTGTCAAACGAGATTTGATACAAGTTGGTCGTGACTATATTCGTAATATCCAGATCAACATTGCAGCAGAAAACTGGATTATGGTTGCTATTCTAGTAGCCCTTCCAATCTTAGGCTCTTATCTTACGGTTAAAACAGCTGGATATGTAGTAAATGAGATTCAGTCGGCTCAAATAGGTCCTGGACGAGGGGTATTGCAACAACAACTCCAGAACCAGTTGCCGTCATTTCTAGAAATCACTCAGTTAGACTTTGAGAGACACGAAAATCTTGGTACGCAGGTAGAACCTGTTATTGCAGCAAGGTTTAAAGCCACTGCCAAATTCAAGGAAGATGCATTTCTCAGGGTTAATGGTGTTGACGATATTCCTTCTAAAAGGCAGGAGAACGTTAATTTCTTAAAATTAGCTAATAGTAAAGGATCGAGCATTGATATTTACGGAGTTCTGAAAACAAAGCGAGTTGCAGATTCTTGGGAAACTCAGTTTGAATTTGAGCACACTCCAACATTTGGAAGATCACGTGATCAATATAACGGGCGAACTGTGCTTCTTGGCTCTGATGAAGAAACCAAATTTCGAGCTGAGGTTGAGGCAGAGGTAAAAGCCGAAAAAGAGGCAGTACTAAATCCTATTCTCAATAAAGCTTCACTGTCAGGCGAACGCTCAAAAACTGAAGGGGAATTACATTCATTCGTACTTACCTTTACTTCTTTCGACAGTTTATCTAAGACCTTTACAGGGGAGATGCAATATCCAGATGCAAAAGCTGTCGTTAAGATAGAAGGCTCAATTATCGAGGACACACAAATCCAATTTAAGTCAACTGAGATTTTGAAGGGGGGAGGCAAAGTAAAAGCGGTGGGTTCTACCTATTCCCTGTCCCTGGTAAATCTTAGCCGAATGGAAGGAAAGCGAGAAAAACTTCAACGATTACCAGAAGCTCTTCTTCCCGACCTTTCTCCATTCGGTCCCAACACAAACGAGGAAGAACCAGTTGTTCTATATCTGAAATAGGGCGCACCCCGCTCAAGGGGTTGTTGAGCGACAATTAAAGGCTCTTGTCCAATTTTGGTGAAGTTGGTGACTCAAGTGCTGTATTTGGCGTTCCCGTAGCAACCGGACTAAAACCAACGCTAAGAACTTGCAGGACTAATTTTAAGCTGTATAACCGTCTCGTTCTAACCCGAAATACCTGATTTCCCGTTCTAGCCAATTGCTGAAAGCCTTGAAAATCAGATGTACTTCTGAACCAAACCTCAGTAGACCGAATCATAAAACTCAGTGATAGTAGAGTTTTCAGCCTTAACGTTGGTTTTAGTCCGGTTGCTGATGTTGTTGGCGAATAGCGTTGAGAAGGCTGAAAGGCTGATTCTACCGTTACTTATGTAGTATGGACGTGACAAAGGGTGAACCCAGTGTTGCGCCGCGAAATTTCCTCCTACGATCAAGTAGTCCTGATGAGTTTTAGGGGGAAACAACTATGTCGTTGCATCCTCGTCCAATTGACCCGATTCCTGAAGCCACTGCTCGCGTCGCTCGTCAAGCTTTCCCGAAGGGTAACCGCTACATTCTGCTGCGTGATGAGTTAGGCACCATTTACACTGATGTTGAATTTGCTCCCCTGTTTTCAGTTCACGGACAATCCGCGCTCAGTCCCTGGCGGCTAGCTCTCATCTGTGTGATGCAGTTTTTAGAGGATTTGACTGACCGCCAAGCTGCCGATGCGGTTCGCAGTCGCATTGATTGGAAGTATCTGTTGAGTTTGGATTTAGGCGACCCGGGTTTTGATTTTTCGGTGCTATCGGAGTTTCGCAATCGCATCATTGCAGGTCACCTCGAACAACGACTGCTCGATCAGTTGTTGGAACAATGCAAGCAAAAAGGATGGATTAAGGAGCGAGGCAAGCAGCGTACCGATTCAACTCATGTTCTGGCTGCCATTCGGACGTTGAACCGACTCGAGAGCATCGGGGAAACGCTCAGAGCTGCCCTCAATGCGGTTGCAACAGTCGAACCCGAGTGGCTGAAGGGCTGGGTGTCCTCCGCTTGGTTCGAGCGCTATGGACGACCCGTCGAAGAGTACCGCTTGCCCAAAGGCAAGGAAGCTCGTCAGACCTATGCCGAGACGATCGGGGCTGATGGGATGGATTTGTTAGAGCAGGTTTGGTCAGAAGCAGCCCCACCGTACTTACGAGAAATTCCAGCCGTAGACCATTTGCGTCAGACCTGGATTGGTCAGTTTTGGGTCGATAACGGTCACTTGCGCCTGCGCGATGCTAAAGATTTACCGCCTGTAGGAAAACGGTCTAACTCTCCGTATGACCCAGAGGCGCGCTATGGCAACAAGCGCTCTACCACGTGGACGGGGTATAAAGTGCATCTCACAGAAACCTGCGATGCAGACGCGATGCATCTAGTCACTCATGTGATCACGTCCACTGCGAATGTACCGGACATTGAGCAGACTGAACCAATTCACCAAGCTCTCAAAGCAAAACGATTGTTGCCTAGAGAACATCTAGTTGATGCAGGTTATGTTGATACTGGATTATTCATGACAAGCCGCAAAACCGATGGCATCGAATTAATGGGTCCGATGCGACCGAACGGCAGTTGGCAAGCAAAGGAAGCCGATGCCTATGATTTGAGCCAATTTCACATTAACTGGAATACCAAAAAAGTGACTTGTCCTCAAGGCAAAAAAAGTAAGAGTTGGACTCCAACGAAGGATGCATGGGGCAATGCAGTAATTTATGTCAAGTTTTCCCGAACGCATTGCCGCTTGTGCCAGTATCGAACCCATTGTACCCGTTGTGCAACAGAGCCTCGTAGTTTGACCTTGCGACCGAAAGCGGCACATCAACTGCTGCACTCGATGCGACACCAGCAGAAAACTCTCGAATGGCAGCAGCAATATCACCAGCGGGCAGGGGTAGAAGGGACATTATCTCAAGGAATCGAATGCTTTGGATTGCGTCGAACTCGATACATTGGGCTGGCGAAAACACATCTTCAACATGTTCTCACGGGTATTGCTATGAATATCACAAGAATTACATCTTGGTTGACGGGAATTCCTCATGTTCACACTCGTATTTCTCGCTTTGCTACGTTAGCAGATGATTCATCTTTGTGTTCAGTCCCAAACTTGCTGTAGCACGTTCGCCAACAGCATCGGTTGCTATAGAAACGCTGGCGAGAAATTGTTGGGCTAAATCTTGCCCTATAGGCTGGGTGTCAGGACTTCTCAGAAAAAGAGCGCTTAATTTTGCCTTTGCTCCCTTAAGTTGATAACAGCCTCAGAACTCACTGAATTTGTCCAACTTTGAGAAAATGGAATCAGGTCAGAACACAAGTCTTGCACCAGTTGAGGAGAGAAGAATGCAGTGTCAAGCAGTCATGTTAGGGTTTGCCATTGGTTGTACCGTCACTTTACCAGTAGGTCTTTTTGCCACTACACCTCTAGCAGCTCAGCCTGCATCAGGAGGCCAGCAGATCCCAGTAGAGGCACAACTAACTTCGCACCAAAAACAACTGCTGAAAGCGGTAGGACTTAAAATTGCAGTTCCTACTTATGTTCCTCGTGGATTTACTTTAGATAAGGTAGTCGCCCAAGTGGATCGACAATCTAGGATTGGTGGTATGGGCTACACGGTCTTCTATCGTCGATACGACAGCGACTCTAACAAAGACTTCTGCTTTGCGATCGAAGCGACTAATGGTGGGATCGGAGATCTTCCAGAGGGGAGCCGCAGTTTTCCGATCAACTCGCCGACGTTTGGGAAGAGCAGCCTAGAATATGGCAAGTATGGTGGAGCAAAAAGCCCTACTTACCTATCTAGCTGGTTAGGTGAGGAAAAAGGACCTTTCTATCGGTTTGTGGGAGCAGGAGTACTTCCAGGTTTATCAACTTGCAGCAATATCAGTGCCCAAGAGGCCATTCGAGTCACCCAGTCTCTTCGCTACCAAAACTAATAAGATTTGAGAGTCTAATCATCTCGACATACTTCTATTGGCGGTCCCCTAGCTTTCGTCTTGCAAGACGAGGCAAAGGCTCGGGAGCTTTTGAACGATGGCGGTAGTGGCGCTCACAAGATAGAGCAAACGTGCTTTGGTAGCATAGCCGGATGCTATGAGTGTGCGGCGATTAAATCCCCAATCGCCTCAAAATACTGATTGGTTACACCACGTGCTGTGGGATGCTTTGTGATCACAAAGAGCGTAGAACCGTCATCACCGTATTGAAATCCTTCACGCACGTGACTGCTAAACCTCACTCCCGCTGCAATGATGTTCCACCACTGCTGATACCAAGCATCGGAACTGTAGAAAACGACGACCCGCGGTTTGTACTCCAAAATTCGCTGCCGGATGTCGTTAGCGCGTTGGGCGGCATAGAACTCTTTGTAAACCTGTCTTTCTCGGAGTTGTAGAAGCTGCGAATAATCAGAATAGAGCCATCTACCAGCGTTTGGTGAAGGCAAGGGCAGCAGTTCCAGGAGGCAAGTTTCTCCGCCCGCTCTCGCTAAGTTCTGTCCCTGGTATCCTCGAATCTGATCGAGCGTCGCTTCCTGCCCTTTTGCTTTCAGTAAACTTCGGATCAATTTTCCCCACGTGGGCTGTATTTTAGGGTGTTGACCGAAGAGGTGGGTCACGCCAATCGCCTCGTGATAGTCGTAAACATCTTCCAGTTCTCTACGCCCACGCCCAGACCAAGCGGTTAACCGTTGACGAACATCATCAATGCTGCCTCCTCCTCCTTCCTCTTTCCCAATAAACCAAAAGTCCCCACGGTAGTTGCCATACCCACGAAATGTGTCGATATAGTTTTGCAGCAAATGGTCGTCAAGCATCTCTGAGCTGAAACGTCCCTCGAACTGAATCTGGACTAGATTACTCAACGGGTACACTCCTCAAACGTTGATTGTTTCGTGAGAACCGAAGGCGACAAGCCGCTGCGGTTTCCTAGTTGCGGATGCTTTCACATGGAATCCGATCCCCATCGCCATCCAGTTTGAAGGGGTCACCGGGAAAGGCGGCGAAGACGGCATCCACCTGGGCGCGACTGTCAAAATCGGAGCAGTTGCAATCTGAGTTGACGCACGGGGGAAACT
>JAHHHO010000039.1 GCA_019359315.1 Myxacorys californica WJT36-NPBG1 | reverse complement strand
TCCCATCGAGTTCGACTGCTTGCATCACTTTTTGCCGCAGGTCGTAACTGTAAGCCTTAGCCATCTCAGCTTCCTCTATCACCACTCTTCTTAGTCTATGTCCTAACTAAACTGGCAGTAGCTATAATTGAGTGCTGGTTCAACAAGCTCAAGCACTTTCGCCGGGTCTTTTCTCGCTTCGAGAAGACCGCCAAGAATTTTCTGAGCTTTGTTTATTTCACAGCCTTGCTGATTGAACTTCGCTGAAAGGTCAACAGAACCTAGGAGTGCGATCGCAGGTTTCGCTTTGATGGGATGAATGAGGGTGCGATCGCACAGTTTGGCTAATTGAATGACTGCTTGAAAACAAGCTAATTTTTGACTAAGTTTCTGAGCCAAATCCAATCGCCCTCAACTTCTGCGATCGCATCCTTCAAAAACGGATCAGTCCGCGTCCGATTAGGTGCAGAAACCAACGCCATAAACTTTTCAACCTGCTCAAAATTTGGGTTGAACTGGAGAGTTTTCTGTAAAAACTGCCGCACCGCTCGACGTTGCAGCGCAAGGGGTGCTTGCCTCAAAATTTGGCGGTTCAAACGGGAATCATCCAAATCAGCCGCTTTTTCGCGCAAGGTAGAGGCTTCTGCTTCGAGATAGTCCACCTCCGCACTCAAAAGTTCCACCGTTTGAGCAAGATGCCGCTCTGTTTGAGAATTGAAGTGAGTTTTGAGATAGGGCAATAGCTCGTGACGAATTCGGTTCCGTGCATAGCGGAGGTCTTGATTAGTCGAATCTTCCCAAATTGGAAGATTAGCGTGTTGGCAAAACTCGCCCGTTTCAGTTCGAGTTGTCTCTAGCAAAGGACGAACCAAAGTTAGGGTCGGGCTGAGCAAACGCATCCAGCCGAGCGATCGCAGCCCATCAGATCCACTGCCTCGCATCAAGTTGAATAGCAACGTCTCCGCCCGATCGCTGGTGGTGTGCCCAGTGGCGATCGCACTATACCCTTCTTCATTCGCGATCGCACTCAACACGTCATAGCGCCACACTCGCGCCTCGGCCTCACTTGCCGGAACCTGTTGGGCTATTTCTAAATAGAACGGTAGATTCCAGGTCTTAGCAACGTGAGCCACATGATCTGCATTGGCTTGAGCATCCAAACGCCAGCGATGATCGCAATGCGCGATCGCCAGCTTCCACTTCCACTTCGCCTGCAAATCAAGCAGCAATCGAGCCAGACAAATCGAATCCTGACCTCCAGAAACCGCCATCAGAACTGCTTGATCTGGTTTCAGCAACATGCGCTGACGAATTGTTTGATGCAGGCGAACATGAAGCGGTGTCCAGAGGAGACGGCTCATCGATCAATAATCGCTATCGTCAGAGTAAATATCGTCAATTGGGCGCGGACGCAGCTTATCAAGCGGTTCTGGACGAGCAGAAGAACGTTCTGGCAGGGTTCCGGGCGGCTTGAGTGGCATGAATTCTAGGCGAATGCGGACTCTACCGCGCTGCCAACCACCAGACGTAAAGCGCAGCGCTTCACACGGGAGTCCATCGCCAAACCACGCTTCATTCTCTTCTGTCCAGTCACCTTGACGATCGCTGACGGCTTGAGCCAACTGGTCGAGAAATTCGCTGACCTTGAACGTCGGATTCGACATCAAGACCCGACCGCGATCGGTAAACAATACTTCATCATCGTTCAAAGGTACAAATCCGTTATCCATAGTGATAGTTCGCTCTCAATCTCGTTCTGAATGTGTGAATTATAGGACTTACGCATCGGCAACGGATTTGATCGGGATGTATCCCATGCACGGTTCTGGCTGAAGTTGAAGTGTGACTCTGTTAAATCCGCAGGCGAAGCCTCTTGAAGATACCCGCCATCCGTTGCCAACGGGAAACCTTTGTGCAAATCCTAAATTATAGAAACCAACCGTAGCTATGAAGCCCTTTACCCAGAAGATTGACACCTAAGTAGCAGATCCATACGACGACAAACCCTGCTGCTGCAAGAATTGCCGGACGCCGACCTTGCCAACCTTTAGTGATACGGGCATGAAGATAGGCCGCAAACACAAGCCAAGTGATCATTGCCCATGTTTCTTTCGGATCCCAACTCCAGTAAGAGCCCCAGGCTTCGTTCGCCCAGACAGCCCCAGCGATGATGCCGATCGTGAGGAGGGGAAATCCGAGTCCAATGACGCGGTAGCTGATATTGTCTAACGTATCTGCGAGGCTAAGTCGCTGCGGGGAGAGGGTTGCTTCAGCCGAGACTGAATTTAAAACGGCAGTTCCGCCTCCTTGAATCGGAGTCTCTATTGGTTCTGCTCGACGCAACTGGTAGGAGCGCTCTCGATAACTGCCCGTACCGACCGAACTTCCGCGCAACTCGACATTCTGACCCCGCGTGACCACGAGAAACGCGATCGCCAGCAGTGCCCCGACCATCAATGTGGCATAGCTCAACATCATGACGCTGACATGCATCATCAGCCAGTTAGACTTCAGCGCTGGTACCAGCGGAGCGGACGCTTGCATCGTGTCTGGCAACGTCAGAGCCGCAAACGCTGTAATTGCCATCGCCACCGGAGCCGTCACCACCCCAACTAGCCGACTGCCGCTCATCTGCTCGGCAACTAGGTGCATCGTGGTGATACCCCACACGAGAAAAAATAGCGATTCGTACAAGTTGCTGAGGGGGAAATAACCCGCTTCTAGCCAGCGTGCGCCCAGTAGGACGGCAGTGGAAAGGTTTGCGATCGCCATTCCTGCAGTTCCCAAGCTTGCGAGGTAGGATTGCGGAAAAGCAGCTCCGACCCAATAAACCAGCATCGTCACGAACAGAACCGCAAATGAAACGTTGTCTAATATGCTTTGAAGTGCGACCAAATCCATGTCGTGTTTTTTCCCCCTGCAATCAGCAGACTTTAGCATCTATTGATCATTGTAAATGAGTGAGGAAAGCCCCGGAAAATCACTCTTTGTGAAAGATCGATCTTGACCTCTTGTACAAAACCTATTTTTTTCTGAATTCTTCTTGTTGGTATCTATCACTGCCGGACAATTCTAGGTATAGACGCCACAATAGAAAGAATTATCAGAATCGGAAGAGGTGCTTGTGGCTTTATACGCAGAATTACATCGTCATCTCGGTGGGTCAGTTGTGCCGCGAGTCTTGTGGCGCTACCT
Organism: Myxacorys californica WJT36-NPBG1; assembly: GCA_019359315.1. Classification (GTDB taxonomy): domain Bacteria; phylum Cyanobacteriota; class Cyanobacteriia; order Leptolyngbyales; family Leptolyngbyaceae; genus Myxacorys; species Myxacorys californica. Next base: position 48,706 of record JAHHHO010000039.1, on the reverse strand, counting down.
ACAACGCAACGAATCAGAACTCATTGAGCGCTTCACTGAATATCCCGAATTCGAGGATTTTTATACTCGTCCTCGAAATACGTTAGATGAATACTTAGAACTGCATACTCTAGTCGAAGGCGTGCAGACAGCGGATGCACTGCCGTATTTCATTTACCGCTTAATGCGCGGAGCCTATATTTTCGAGAATTTGGCCTATTTAGAGTTGCGCTATACGCCGTTCTTGAGAACAAACCCTACACTCACTCAGTCAGAGCGCATTGACCAAATGGCTCAGATTATCGAAATTGTGGGTAAAGCAAGTCAGTTAAAAGAATATCCCATCGTCAGTAGCCAAATTCTGTGTATGCATTCGCGCCTACCCTATGAGGTGAATCGCGCCCTAGTCGATTTAGCAGCGCAATCGCGAGAATACGTTTGTGGAATTGATTTAGCCGGAGGTGATGCCCATTATGCAGAGCGGTTGGATGAGTTTGTTGAATTGTATGCCTATGCGCGATCGCTAGATCTCAATACAACCTGTCATTTGTACGAGACAACCGATGGGCATTACCCAAAGCTTCTGCCATATTTGATGCGAATCGGGCACGGAATTCAAATTCCGTTGCAGCATCCTCATTTGCTTAAGGAAGTCGCCGAACGTCAGCAGTGCCTCGAAGTGTGCCCAACCACTTACCTAAAAACGGGAACATTGCAAGACTTACGGCAACTGAAGCATGTGTTCGACTCCTGTTTCGAGGCAAGCGTAGATATCGCAATTTGCACTGATAACGCAGGTCTCAACGATGTGCGGCTGCCGTTTGAGTATGAAACGTTGCTGACGCAAGACATTATCGGCTTTAAGGAACTGCAAGCCTGCCAAGATGCTGCTTTCCGTCATGCATTTGCGTGGAGATATGCTCAGCGCCCCGCCTCTTTGCTCAATCGAATCTTAATGACGGATGCAACAGCAAGTTAACCCTTTAAAAAGACTTTAGATCTTAAACGTTGAACTTCAATTCAGCTCGATTAAGATCTAGAGCCTTTTCTCAATTCACGGCTAAATTGAATCAAGTCCCACGCTTAAGTGAAAGTTCGACCTGCTGAAATTCTTGGGCAACGCGATCTTTTAGCTTCTGAGGAACTGGGCGATTTGGATAGGAGCTATAGTGACCTGCCAGAGAGTTGAGCGCTGTCCGCATTGTAGTGAACGAACTCAGCTTGGTCAGACTAGAATCTTGACGGTAGCGAGAGGCAAAGTCATTGATCAACTGACGGGCACTGTTTTGCGCCGGAATTCGAGCCGGATCGTCTTGAGGCAGATCGATCGCGGCTTTCAAAGTGCTGATAACGGACAGGGTATCTTCTCTATAATTACCCGTCAGCCCATTGGGCGAAGAACACCCCACAAGAGCGACCGCCGCTACTAACACCAAAGCCAGCAGGCGAGACAAATAGCGCTTCATAAGCCTTTACGTGTGAGTGAATAAAAGTAACAGTTTTTTAATCCTACCGTGATTAGGAACAGCGGGATCACCATAACGTCGCTCCGCAAGTTTGCCACAGAATCTACACCCAATTTTCTACCTAGAGTTAGAACTGGGCTAAAAACAACCGCTGGAAAGACGATTAGGTGTCTCTCCAGCGGTTGTAAAACTTCAATCGGCTTGATTAACCGAAACGTCCACTGACATAAGCTTGGGTTGCTTGTTCTTTAGGACTCTGAAAAATTGCCTCCGTGCGATCGTATTCCACAACGTATCCGGTTCGCTGCCCTTTGCTATTAGCTTCTACGTTAAAGAATGCCGTGTAATCAGAGGCACGAGAGGCTTGCTGCATGTTGTGAGTCACGATCATGATCGTGTATTTCTCTTTGAGTTCTTGCAGCAGATCTTCAATTTTGAGGGTTGAAATCGGGTCGAGAGCAGAACAAGGTTCATCCATCAAAATGACATCTGGCTGAACGGCAATGGCTCTAGCGATGCACAAGCGCTGCTGCTGTCCACCAGAAAGGTCAGTTCCAAACGCTTTGAGCTTATCTTTCACATCGTCCCAAAGCGCCGCTTGCTTAAGCGATTGCTCGACGAGTTCATCCATGTCGCCCTTATAACCCAGCAGCCGAGGTCCAAACGCGATGTTGTCATAAATTGATTTCGGAAACGGATTCGGCTTCTGAAATACCATGCCAACCTGTCGACGCACTTCTACCGGGTCAATCTCTGAGGCATATAAATCTTGGTCGTGATAGTAAATCTTGCCTTTAATGTGAAATGACTTGATCAAGTCATTGAGCCGATTGAAACAGCGAAGAACAGTGCTTTTGCCGCAGCCAGATGGTCCGATAAAGGCCGTGATCGAATTTTTGGCAATATCGATCGAGAGATCTCGAACGGCTAGAAAGTTGCCGTAGTAAATATTGAGATCTTCGGTGTGGAAAACGGAATCGGTTTGGCGGGCGCTTTGAAGTCGGGAAGTCATAAACGTCTCACTGAGTGAAAGAAGACTAGTCGAGAATCGAACAGAATCAGACTAGATAGATCAGATGCGATCCTCCGAAGCTTGGCAGAGCCAATCGCAGCAAGCGTGACCCAAGCGAAGGCTGGCAATCACTTACGTCTTCGCTGAGTGACCAAGCGAGACAATATGCTCGTTACAAGCACCAACGCCACGAGGACTAGAGAACCCGTCCAAGCCAATTGTTGTTGGCTTGCGTAAGGAGCTGTTGCAAAGTCAAATACCAAGCGTGACAGAGTGGCAGTCGGTTGCCAAACCGTGGTATTCCAGTATCGGCTAAATGAGGCAGTAAACAAAACTGGGGCCGTTTCGCCTGCTGCGCGGGCGATCGCTAGCATGATCCCCGTTAGAATAGCTGGAACAGCAGCAGGCAAAACAATTTTCAGCGTCGTCTGCAGCCGAGTTGCTCCTAGCCCGATCGCAGCTTGCCGAAAATCGTTGGGCACAGCTTCTAAAGCTTCTGCCGCTGTGCGGACAATGGTCGGCAGCATCAAAATCGCCAGCGCTACCCCCCCTGCCACGGCAGAAAACGTTCCGGTGGTCAGCACAACAACGGCATAAGCGAATGCCCCGATCACGATCGAGGGAACGCCGCTCAGCACGTTAGTGAAGAAGTTTACCCATTCTGCAAGCCGGGTATCGCGACCAAATTCTGAGAGATAGATGGCGGCGACGACCCCAAATGGAATGCTGATAGCAGCCGCGATCACAACCGTTAAGAGCGTGCCAAGCAGCGCATTTCCAAAGCCGCCACCGCGCAACCCAGGAGCAGGGGGAAGTTGGGTAAATGCTGCAATGTCTAGCCGAGGTAAGCCATTGACTACCACATAAGCTAACACTGCAACCAACGGAATCAGGGCAAGCAGGGTAAATAGAACTGAGAGTACCGTCATTGCAGAAGCAAACAGCGTCCGGGGTGAGGTAGGCGATCGGTTCAAACTCCTGGGGCCTCGAGCAGCGGCAAAGTCTGGAGCAGGCATGTCAACGGTTCCTAAAATTCAACGAATTCACAGTCTCAGGTCTTAAGTTAAGGTCTCAATTTTGCAAATTTCCAGTTTCACAAAACTATCGCCTCGCTTACAGTTTCAAACTAAAGCGGCGAACCACAATCTCAGCTAAAACGTTCACCACCAGTGTCAGGCCAAACAGCACCAACGCAGCGTACATCAAGGCAGAAACCTGAAGTCCCCCCGCTTCCGCAAACTGGTTTGCCAACAGCGAAGAAACAGTTGAGCCTTGAGACAAGATAGAAAATGAGTCGATCGTGTTGGAGTTACCAATCAGCATAGTGACTGCCATCGTTTCGCCCATCGCTCGACCAAGCGCTAACATCACACCGCCAGCAATACCAGAAAATCCTGCTGGCAAAAGAATCTGGAAGATCGTTTCCCAGCGAGTAGCCCCCAAACCATAGGCGGCTTGGCGCAATTCAGCCGGTACGGCGACCATAGCATCCCGGGAGATCGCGGCAATAATAGGCAAAATCATGATCGCTAGAACAAGCCCGGCGGCATAGATACCAGGACCTGCCGGAGCGGTGCTAAAGAGCGGAATCCAGCCCAAGTTTGCGTTTAACCAGATCCCGATTGGACTGAGAAAAGGAATCAAGACAAAAATTCCCCAAAGCCCATAGACGACGCTAGGAATGGCTGCCAGCAGTTCAACTAAAAAAACAATCGGCTGCTTGATTCGAGGGGGCAAGAAATCTTCGCTCAAGAAAATTGCCACTCCAACTCCGATGGGTACGGCAATGAGGAGGGCAATGAATGAGGTGACGAGCGTGCCGTAGATTTGGGTCAATGCACCAAATTCGCCATCAATGACGCTCCATCGGTTGGAAACCAGAAAACCCAGCCCAAATTTCTGAATTGCTGGGAGAGCATCTTCTCCAACTTGCAGCGCAATCACGGCTAAAAGCAACCCGACGGCGATCGCGATCGCCGTCGTACCCCAGACAAATCCATCGTCGATCAATCGAGTTGCCGCCGATCGCTTACGATTCATTGGCGAAGAGTGATCAGTTGTCGAAGCCATAATACCTGCTGGCAAAAAAGGTTAAGGGGAGCGTCACAAATCGTTCAAGGAGGCAGTCAAGTGCTGTTATCGGTTCATCGTGGAATCAACCAATGAGACGACAATAGCACTCAACCCCTAGGCTAAATTGTGAAGTTACTTCGCTGCTACTTTAATTGTATCTAACGCGGACGCTGCCTTCGTTGATAAATCATCTGGTAGAGGAATATATCCCAGTTCGGTGGCAATTTGCTTACCCGGCTCGGAATAAGCCCACTTCATAAATTCGGTCATTGCTTTAGTTTTAGCTGGCTCTTGAGGATTCTCATAGAACAGCAGCCAGGTTAAGCTGACAATCGGGTAAGCATCTTTTTGCTCTGGATCGGGCACAGACAGGGCAAAATCAGCTGGGACTTGAGCACCGACTAATGCTTTTGCGGCTGCATCAGGAGTCGGCGTGATGAAGTCGCCCGCCTTGTTTTGGATAGACGCCATTTTCAGCTTCGTCTCGTTGGCATAGGAATACTCGGTGTAGCCAATCGCGCCTTTGGTTTGCTGAATTTGAGCTGACACCCCTTCGTTGCCTTTTGCCCCCGTTCCAGTGGACCACTCAACCGTTTTTCCTGCTCCCGCCTTCCAGTTCGGGCAGGCTTTAACGAGGTGCTTGGTAAAGATATCCGTGGTTCCACTTCCGTCCGAGCGGTGAACAAATGTAATCGGATCAGCAGGCAGATTCACCCCAGCATTGTCTTTGGTAATCTTGGCATCGTTCCACGTCTTAATCGAACCGTCCGTGATGCCGCAAAAGGCTTCGCGCGATAGTTTGAGATTCTCGACGCCATCCAAGTTGTAGGCAAATACGACAAATAAACCTGTTGAAGGGACTTGAACAGCTTGACCACGAGCGGCAGGAATCTTTTGACGCTCCTCTTCTTTTAGAGGAGAATCCGTTGCACCAAAATTAACGGTTCCATCTAGAAAGCGCCTGACACCCGCACCACTGCCTACAGAATCATAGCTAATTTGAACCGTGGGATTTTGTCTGTTGTATTCTTGGAACCAACGCTGATAGAGCGGATTAGGAGCAGTTGCACCCGCACCACTCACCGTTAACGTATTTCCTCCTGCCGCAGGTGCAGCTGCGGGGCTTCCGCCTGCTTGAGGGGGGGGAGCGGTTGGGGTATTGGGAGTACAAGATGCAAGACCAACCACTAGCGCGATCGCAGAGGTAGAGAACAGTGTCCGACGAGTTTTGCTCACTAGAAAAGACATAAAAACGTTAGTGCAGGGCAAGTGATATCCCTCTCAGGATACACCCTGACCTTAAAGACAAGGTTAAGGCAGATTTATTTTTTGCCTCAACCAATATTTAATTTACAGTGTTTTCCTTGAGCTATAACAAAACTACGGCTATTAATTATTCAATAACTTCCGGCAGTTTCTACCAGAATGCCCTAGACCATCTACGTTTTTTTTGAATGTTAAGGTTTACAACTTAGGTTAAGTTTAGGTAAACACTCATCTTTTTTTAACTATTGAACGATTTCAGGTTAAAAATTGTTCAGCATAAACACTTTAGCTTCTTTCATAAGAATCGATTGGACAGACAATCGAAATTCCTATTTTTATAGCTAGACGAAATGCATTGAGTATGCTTCTCAGGATCGAGAGAGTCAGTTATAATAATCTCCAAACCAAGAGTTCGGCTGGGCTATTTTGAGTAGTGCCAATGCCCCTGCTCCCACAGCTTTAACCGAGTTCGCCCTCACAAGATTTGTTTGGAGAGAAGCGTGACTATTTATATTGGAAATCTATCTTTTCAGGCGACTGAAGAGGATTTAAAGGAAGTCTTTGCTGAATACGGTGAAGTCAGCCGAGTCAGCCTTCCCACTGACCGAGAAACGGGCAGGAAGCGTGGATTTGCCTTTGTTGAGATGGTGGATGACACGCAGGAAGATGCAGCGATCGCCGCGCTTGATGGAGCCGAGTGGCTCGGTCGCGAATTAAAGGTAAATAAAGCAAAGCCGCGCGAACCTCGGGCAGGGGTAAGCGGTAGTGGCAGAAATTTTAGCCGAGACAATTACTAACAACTCACAAAACCAACTCACAAAATTATGTGCGCCTATCTTGTTCAGATAGGCGCATTTGTTATGGAGTGCGCTACGACTGAGACACTCTTTCTAACGTCGCTGGTTCTAACGTCGCTGACTGAGGAACTGTCCCGCTAAACCCATCGCATCCCCCAAATCAACATTTCCATCCCGGTTAGAATCCAAAAATGCATTCAGAACAGGATTACCGGATTGCTGCACTCCTCCAGTAGAATTTCCGCTCTGCAATAGATTTAGAGCTAAGGGCACTAAAACAGGCAGCATTGACAGAATTGTATTGGTGTCAAACCCGGTGCGCTGCGAAATATCTTGAGCAACTTGTTGCTGCTGTCCTCCTGGAAATAGAGACTGAACAGCTTGCGGATTGCTGCCCAGTCCAGCGAACTGATTGACGACATCTTGGGGATTATTGCCTTGCTGGTTTTGCAACGACGATCGCACGTGTCCGCCTAAAATAGACATGATTGCTTGAGTTGCATTACCATCCATGCCATGATTGCCTGCGACTTGTTGTGCAACACCCAAGATGCTTCCCAATTGATCTGGAGAAGCTTGCTGTTGAGGATTGCTAACAGCACCTAGAATTTGGTCGAAAAGGCTCATAGATCTTTATTCCAAAACGATTTTAGAGAGTGATTAACCTCTAAACGGTAAAAACTTTGCTGTGTAAAGTCAAGAGTGTTCCGTTACCATCACTTGGGTGCCCGAATATAGCAAGTCAGGCAGCATAATCAAGCTTTCATTCTCTAGAGGCTGTTGTAGCTTAAGGAATAAAGGAGAATAAGACAGTACATCGGGCGTTCCGATCTTTTCTCTGTGTTGAGTAGTTTCCATGCCTCTGTCACGACTTCTAACGCTAATTTTTGGGGTGGCGCTGATCTTAGGGCTGGTGATTTGGTTAATCGATTCGCTAAATCGCTTGTGGTATTTGTTGGCGTATTACCCGTTTCTGGGTGCGATCGTGATTCTGCTGATCATTGGCTTGTTGGGAACCTTGATCGCGGCGTTTATCTATTATTTTTTCTTATTACCAAATCAGCAGCGCAAGCGAAGTCGGCGGCGAGTTACGCCAAAGGTTTCACAAGACAAAGTTGAAGCGGCAGGAGAAAACCTGCAAGCGGTACGGCAGCAGGTCGCTCAGATTCAAGATGAGGTGACGAAGCAAGAACTGCTGATGCGATCGCGAGAGATTGAACAAAATCTGGCTCGCGGGGAAGTCATGGTTGTCGTGTTTGGCACAGGATCATCGGGCAAAACCTCCCTGGTCAATGCGCTGATGGGTCGGATGGTTGGGCAGGTCGGCGCACCAATGGGCACAACAGAAGTTGGAGAAACTTATCGATTGAAACTAAAAGGCGTCGATCGCGAGATTCTCATCACTGATACGCCTGGAATTTTAGAAGCGGGCGTTGCGGGAACAGAACGAGAAAAATTGGCGCGTCGATTGGCAACTGAAGCAGATTTGCTGATCTTTGTTCTCGATAACGATTTGCGGCAATCGGAATACGATCCGCTAAAGATGCTGGCGGAAATTGGCAAGCGATCGCTAGTCATTCTCAATAAAGCCGATCTCTATACCGAGCAAGATTTAGAAACGATTCAGGCGCGATTGAGAGAGCGGGTTCGTGGCATTGTCAATCACAATGATGTAATTGCGATCGCGGCAAATCCTCAACCCTTCCGTATGGAAACGGGCGAAACGCTGCATCCCGAACCAGACGTGATGCCGTTGATCCGCCGACTTGCTGCTGTCCTGAGAGCCGAGGGCGATGATTTGTTAGCCGACAACATTCTGCTTCAGTCGCAGCGCTTGGGAGAAGAAGCACGGCGACTGATTGACGGACAACGGCGACGACAGGCCGAAAAAATCGTAGAGCGCTTTCAGTGGATCGGGGCGGGCGTCATTTCAGTGACGCCGCTTCCGGTAGTGGATTTGTTGGCAACAGCGGCGGTTAATGCTCAGATGGTGGTTGAGATCGGGCGAGTGTATGGCTGTGACATTAACATGGAGCGGGGGCGAGAGTTGGCGTTTTCGCTCGCGAAAACGCTGGTTAGTTTAGGCGTTGTCAAAGGTGCGATCGACCTTTTAAGTAAGGCACTTCAGCTCAGTGTGGCAGGGTTTTTAGCCGGAAGAGTGATTCAAGGCGTGAGTGCAGCCTATTTGACTCGGATCGCAGGTAAAAGCTTTATTGAATATTTCCGCCATGATCAAGATTGGGGCGATGGCGGTATTACGGAAGTGGTACAACGTCAGTTTCAACTGAATCGACGCGACGAGTTTATTAAGTCATTTGTGCAAGACGCGATCGCAAAAGTGGTGAAGCCGTTGCAACTTGATATTCGCGGAGAAAATGAAATCGATCCGGGTGAAATGGAACCCTTGGAGTTACGGCAACCGATGAAACCGATTCAAGCACCGGAGCGAGTTGAAATTCGGACTGATTCAGATGAAGAGACGATCGATGACTGGCAGTAGAAAGCGGCATCTCATGATGCGATCGTGGTCACTCTACTATAGTCTTCTTCATGAGCTTGGATTGCATCCCAGATATCAACTTTTTGCTGAAGATTAAGCCAAAACTGAGGACCATTCCCCAATGCTTTCCCAATGCGAATCGCCATATCTACCGTAACGGGTCTTCGGCCCTGAACAATTTCGTTGATAGTACGCCGAGATACTCCAAAAATTTCAGCAAAGTTTGTTTGAGTCATTTCGAGATCTTCAAGCACATCTGAAATGACTTCACCAGGATGTACTGGTCTTATGCGCCTCCCCTGAATCATATCTTGTATGTCTTTCATATAATCTCTCTGCGTCACACAACGTTTCTAGTGAAACCAGAATGGGAGTAAACTAATCGGCGCAGGAATCATTTCGCCCCGTAGATCCAGCAGTTGAACCAGCATTAAATACGCGATTCCCAGAATTAGAGAAATAACGCCAGTCAAAATAGCGACAAACTTTGAGCGATTCATAAATAGAATTAGAGCCAAACGTCCTTACATTCAGTGTAAGCAAAATTTCACTGCGGCGATCGTTCGGAGTTTGGCAAAGCCGTTTTCCCTGAAGTTGCGCTTTGCCCTAATCGCACTCAACCCAAAAATCCATGCATCGAAAATCGGATTGGATGTTTTAATGGCAACACGCTATTCTGTAACCTTCCGTATGGATACTGCTGTTGATCCTCTAACTTCTACTACCGATGCCAACCGGGCGATCGCGCTGCAAACCTACGAACTGAGTAAGACTTATCGAACCGGATTTTGGCTGAATCAGAAGGTGACATCGCTGAAGAAAGTGACGCTAACCGTGTATGAAGGCGAAACCTTCGGATTACTAGGGCAAAATGGAGCAGGTAAAACAACGCTGCTCAAAGCGCTGCTGGGAATTGTGCGTCCAACAGCGGGACGGGCAACCCTGCTCGGTCAACCCCTAGGCGATCGCAGTGTCAAGCAAAACATCGGATACCTGCCTGAAAATCCTTATTTCTACGATTACCTCACTGGGTGGGAAATTCTTGAATTTACCGCAGGGTTGTTTCGCCTGCCGCGATCGCATGTTCGTAAACGCATTCCTGAACTATTGGATCTCGTTGGCTTAGCGAAATCGGATGCGAAGAAAAAACAATTACGCCGCTACTCGAAAGGAATGCTGCAACGCATCGGTCTAGCACAAGCGCTGATCAACGATCCAGAGCTTGTGTTTTTAGATGAACCGATGTCAGGACTCGACCCGCTCGGTCGTTATCAAATGCGCGAGATCATTGGCTCGCTCAAAAGGCAAGGCAAAACGATCTTCTTTAACAGTCATGTGTTGTCGGATGTCGAGAAGATCTGCGATCGCGTAGCATTGCTGGCTGGCGGCGAATTAATTGCGATCGGCTCAATGCAAGAGTTGTTAGGCGTAGCCGAACAGTATCGCGTCGTGGTCAAAGGTGGCAATCCTGATCTACTGCGTCAGCGCGTTCCCGATGTGGAGTTTCAAGACGGGTTGTGGATCGGGCATCTGCTTGGGGAACCGCAGGACTTTATGGCGAGTGTGCGCCTCATGAACGCCCAATTGGTGTCCATCCAACTGGCACGACCGTCGCTAGAAGAATTTTTTGTGCAGAAATTGCGCGATTCACTTCGCGAAGCTCCCAACGATTAGCGCAGAGTGCAACGTTGAAGGACGGCGTTCTGCCAGTTGTTAACCAAAAAAAGACGGGATGAAATGTCCATCCCGTCTCAAACCTTTAATTCAATCGCTTACTACTTTTCGCTAACCTCAGCCGTCTCGGGATAGCAAACCTTAGTACCGCCCAAACCACAATATCCACCAGGATTCTTTGCTAGATATTGCTGGTGGTAATCTTCCGCGTAGTAAAACTCAGGAGCTTCTAAGATCTCCGTCGTGATTTCGCCGTAACCCGCCTTTTGAAGCTCTTTTTGATAGGCATCACGAGAGGCTTCTGCCTGTTGACGTTGTTCATCGGAGTAGACATAAATGCCCGATCGATATTGCGTCCCGCGATCGTTGCCTTGGCGCATTCCTTGAGTCGGATTGTGGCTTTCCCAAAAGACCTTCAGCAGTTGCTCGTAGCTGATCACGTTGGGATCAAACACAACCAAAACAACTTCATTATGACCCGTCATTCCAGAGCAGACTTCCTGGTAGGTCGGGTTTGGTGTCACGCCTGCCGCATAACCAACAGCCGTTGTAAACACGCCATCTTGCTTCCAAAAGACTCGCTCCGCACCCCAAAAGCACCCCAACCCAAACATCGCCATCTGCATTCCGGCAGGGAAGGGAGGCTTGAGCGGATTACCATTCACAAAATGCTTTGCGGGAACGGGCATTGGAGTTGCGCGTCCGGGCAGTGCTTCTTCTGGTGTCGGAAGCGATGATTTTTTGCCAAATCCAAATAGCACCATGGCTTTAAACTCTTCTTTTCAGACTGCTTTACTTTTCTTTATGGTAGCTCAATCCATGATTTGATGGCTTCCAATACTCGCTATTCTCGCGCTCAAATCTGAGAGCAATCTAAACGTGGTATTAGAGTTTCCATAGAGTTCTTTGACAGGTGAATAAATACTTACTTAGTAGCCAATCGTATTTGTTTGAGATTGTTCTTGTGCTTATACGTTGGCAACACAAATCGCAACTGTAGATTCTGGTGTTTGCCTTAGCGATGTTAGTGATATTTGCATTTGCGTTGCCAATTATTGCAACTGTTCTCAAATCGTGAAGCCGCGATCGCGGCTTGACCATGAGAAACAGGAATAAACAATCTTCAAGAACTTAGAGTGTTCATATTTGGCAATGTGACTATCGAAAATGCTTCTTGCATCAATGCTGCGTTTGCTTCAGAGTTGTACTCTGCGTAATCGCCAATCCATAGCGTAGAATCTTGCTCGTACAGGGAAACATGAGTAGTAGATTGGGCATCACTACAGATCCAATCCAATGACATCATCGTAGACAATTTTTAACAAGGTTTTTAACAATAAGTTGAGAGAAAGCGCTCTGTTTCGCCTTCCTTGGTGACAAGCAATGCTTTAGATTGAATAGGAAGCAATAGGTTGCATTCACTGAGCTTCAAGCCTCTCTCACCGCAAGAATTCCCTTTATGACTGCCCAATCGACTCACCAGATCTGCATCTACGACACCACCTTGCGTGATGGCGCTCAGCGCGAAGGCTTGACGCTATCTATTTCAGACAAGCTGCGGATTGCGCGGCAATTAGATCAATTGGGTGTGCCCTTCATTGAGGGAGGATGGCCCGGTGCAAATCCGAAAGATGTGCAGTTCTTCTGGCAACTGAAAGAAGAACCGCTCAGCCAAGCAGAGGTTGTTGCCTTTTGCTTTACTCGTCGCCCTGGTAAAACGGCGGCAACCGATCCAATGCTGCAACCCATCCTCGCTGCCGGGACTCGGTGGGTGACAATCGTCGGTAAGTCTTGGGATTTACAAGTCACAGAGGGACTCAAAACCTCGCTAGACGAAAACCTAGCCATGATTCGAGATACGATTTCGTATCTACGCAGTCACGATCGACGAGTGGTATACGATGCCGAACACTGGTTTGATGGGTTTAAATACAATCCAACCTATGCATTAGAAACGCTGAAAGCCGCTCATGATGCTGGAGCGGAGTGGCTAACCCTATGTGACACGAATGGCGGAACGTTGCCCCACGAAATCGCTCAAATTATTCAGGCGGTTCTAGAATATCTTCCTGCCGCTCAATTCGGCATCCACACTCACAACGATGGAGAACTTGCGGTTGCAAATGCGATCGCAGGGGTACAAGCCGGGGCGCGAATGGTGCAAGGAACAATCAACGGCTATGGCGAGCGCTGCGGCAATGCCAATCTCTGTTCGCTCATTCCCAATTTGCAGCTTAAATTAGGCTATGACTGCTTAGCGCCCGCACAGCTTGCGCACTTGACAGCAACCAGTCGATTTGTGAGCGAAGTTGCCAACCTTGCCCCTGATGATCATGCGGCTTTTGTCGGATTATCTGCTTTCGCTCACAAAGGCGGATTACACGTCAGCGCGGTCGAGCGAAACCCGATTACGTATGAACACATTGCACCAGAATTAGTGGGCAATGGTCGGCGGATTGTGATTTCTGAGCAAGCGGGCATGAGCAATGTCTTAGCGAAAGCGCGATCGCTAGGCATTGACCTCGATAAGAACAATCCTGCCTGCCGCCAAATTTTAGAGCGGCTGAAGCATTTAGAACACGAAGGCTATCAATTTGAAGCGGCAGAAGCGAGCTTTGAATTACTGATGCGTGAGGCATTAGGACAACGGCATTCCCCATTCGAGGTCAAAGGATTTCAGGTGCACTATGATATGCTGCCCGGAATTCCACTGCCCGTGTGTTCAGTGGGAGATTGGCGCAGCCAGTCGCTGGCAACGGTGAAAGTTAGAGTGAATGGAAACAACATTCTTGAAGCGGCGGAAGGAAACGGTCCGGTCTCTGCTCTCGATGCAGCGTTGCGGAAAGCGCTCGTAACGTTCTACCCAGAAATTCAAGCGTTCCATCTCACCGATTATAAAGTCCGAATTTTAGATGGCGCTGCCGGAACATCAGCTAATACTCGCGTGTTGATTGAGTCGAGCAATGGCTTTCAGCGCTGGCGAACCGTTGGAGTATCATGCAATATTCTGGAAGCGTCTTACCAAGCAGTAGTCGAAGGATTGGAGTATGGGCTGTTTTTACAGCACCAAGCAAAGACAGTGCTGACAACGTAGGATTGCACTGATGGTTAGAGGAGTATCTTCGTCCCAACATGAAGATGCTTTCGTTTCAACCAAGCTCCTGTAACGCTGAAGTTCTTCCAGATGTTGCGGATAGTTTTGAGCATAACTACAGGCAAAAAAATTAGACTATAGGCAGAAATATTAATTGCCACAACAGTAAGAAAGTACGATACCATTAGAAGTTGTAAGGTCTTGGATAGCCACGATACACGTTGCGATGCTATCACCAAGATGCCCACATTTAGAAACTTCAACAATTTAATTCTTAAAAAAGGAATCAAGGAATCGTATGAGCCAACAGGTCGCACACCCAATGGAGAAATTGCAGCGTCAAGTTCAAAAACTTGTTGATTCTAAACTGATAAAATCTACCGATGGTTTGTGGAAGATTGCACTCCTTTACGGAGATGAGTGGGCGTATTGGAAGCAAGAATTGCTTTCGTTTGAATTCTCAATGAAAGATCCAGTAAGCGCTTTACTTGCTGTTGATACGTGGGAAGAAGACGAGGGATGAGGGATGAAACAAGAGCCTTTAAAGTGCTTCTTGTAAAGCATTGAAGTCATCTTCACGTCACCATTGGACAATTTGCAATTGACAAACCGTAGTCTTGGACTAATCCTGTAACGCTGCTTTATAGACAGGAAGCTTACTCAAGAAGCTTTTGGTAGTCAAGAATGATCTACTAACGTCAGGGTGCTGAATTACGGCGATCGCGCTGGACAGCCAAATCTCACCTTCAAGATATGAGTGATGCTATTTCAGAATTCTTGCGCTTTAAGTTAGCGCAAGTGTCCTAAATTAGGGCGTACTTTGGCTCGAATCGCGATCGCGGTGATGTTATCGTGCCCATTGAGCTGATTGGCTAAATCAATCAGCTTACTCACGCCTTGATCTAAATTGGTCTGCGAACTCACCAGCGGATCAATGTGGGTTTGCCAATTCTGTTCCAGTAGATTGTTATCGGTTAGTCCATCCGATGCTAGAATAATCACCGCATCTTCGTTAATCTCAAAATACTGCACGTCTGGGTGAATGAAGTGTTCGTCTCTCGGTCCCAACGCTTGCGTTAGCTGATACGCATCTGGACGACTATAGGCAATTTCAGGTTCAACCCCGCGCAGAATTTCACGCTGCCCTACTTCGTGATCGAGTGTGAGTTGCTCTAAGCCACGCTTGCGCGTATAGCGGTAAAGACGACTATCACCCACATGCGCGATCGCAATTTCCGTATCTTGCAACAGCAGCAGCACCATTGTCGTTCCCATTCTGCCGCTTCCCGACCGGGCATTGGTTTGATTCACATCATAGATTGCTTTGTTCGCACGCTGGATCGCCTCCCGAATGACGTCTGCGGGCGGCAGCTTGGCATCTGCTCCAGTCTCTGCGGCCTGTTGCCAATACTGCTGAAAATAGCTGCGTAACGTATCTGCGGCTAACTGACTTGCCACTTCGCCACTTGCATGTCCGCCCATACCATCACACAGCACATACAAGCCCCGCGCTCGTACCGCTTTACCAGAAGATAAATGAGTTTTTGCGACTTGCGTATCAATGCTAAAGCAATCTTCGTTGTGATCGCGCTGCCGTCCAATATCTGTTCGTCCAGCATCATCTAGGCTGAATAGCTGCATCGGCAAAACGACGGTGGGCAAGTCGTCCGCGTCAACTGCGGCGTCTATCGGTTCGGTTGTCGCCTCTAATGAAGAGGCGGGTTCAGAATTCGGAGGTAACTCAGACATAGATTCAGACATGGTGATGGCCGGAGGGGGAGTATCTTGAAACTCTTGGGCAAGCGTTCTGAGCCGCGATCGCAGGTCTTCAACCGTCACGACTGCCTCTACTAAAACATCTGCAATCAGTAAATGCAGATCAGCCGATTGAGTTTGAGACAGACGGGCTAGCAGTAACTGCCAAATTGTACCCAAGTTTCTCAACGTCAGTTCGCTCGGAGGGTCAGGATACAATCGCTGTAAACACAGTACCTGATCTTCATCCAACCGAAGATTGGGCAACTCTAAAAGACTTTGCCGCATTCGCCACGGATCTAGCATTTCCCACAGGTCTACCATTTCGTAGAACCAGTGCAAGATTTGCAGCATGGGTACAGTGTCGTTGTTTTGGGTCATGAAGTCTGTGAGTTGCAGCAGGTGCGATCGCTCTTCTAGCAGCAAAATGTTAGCTCCGCTGACAACTCCAGAAGAATCGCTCTGCTGCCAAGCGTCATATACCGCAGGCAGTACCTGATGCAATTCAGGTAAATGAAGATAGGGACTAGCAAGTTCGGACAAGGGTTGAGACTCGTCAAAAAAAGGTGGCTGGAGGGGCTGAGTATCCAATACCAGGCATTCGCTGCCTAGGTCAGTTTCTTGAAACGCTGACAAAATCTGATATCGACAGGCAGGATCTAAATACTTCAATGCTGCCGAATCTTTTTTGGTTCCTTCAGGGTTGCGACAATCGCTAACTGCAGTTGCTTTGAGAGGATGAATATCACAAATTGCTAACAAGATCGTTCCCGTTACAGTACCGCACTGAGAACATCTTTCAGCAGCAAGCAGTACCAAAGCATCACAACCTGGACAGGATTTTTCCGTGAGAGACATTCCGCACACCTGACAGAATTCGTGAGCGTCTGGATTTTCAGACTGACACTGAGAGCAAACAAGCATTGATCTCTACTTCTCACTGGGATGGAGACATTCCAATCTTACGCACATTTTTAGTGATGGTGCTTTGATTTTTAGAAGGATTCATCCCTCATCTCCTGCAAAGGTTCGGCTTTCATCCTTCATCCCTCATCCTTCATCCCTGTACAATAGAGCCAGACTTTGCAGATGCAATGAATCTATGACCACTGCGATTACAAAAACTCAGTACGAAGCTGTTATCGGACTTGAAACTCACTGTCAGTTGAGTACCGAAACCAAGATCTTCTCAGATAGCTCTGCGAAATTTACAGCTGATCCAAACATTAATATTGATCCGGTCTGTATGGGACTGCCGGGAGTGCTGCCGGTTCTCAATCAAAAGGTGCTGGAGTATGCTGTAAAAGCAGGGCTGGCGCTTAACTGTCAGATCGCGCCTTACAGTAAGTTCGATCGCAAGCAATATTTTTATCCTGATCTACCAAAAAATTATCAGATTTCGCAATTCGATTTGCCGATCGCAGAACACGGGTGGCTAGAAATCGAAATTACCGACAGCACGGGTAAGCCATTGCTCGATGAAAATGGTCAGTCAATTACAAAGCGAATTGGGATTACTCGCCTCCATATGGAAGAGGATGCCGGGAAACTGGTGCATGGAGGAAGTGACCGTTTATCTGGCTCGACCTATTCCTTGGTAGACTACAATCGCGCTGGGGTGCCCCTTGTCGAGATCGTGTCTGAGCCGGATATGCGAACCGGACAAGAAGCCGCCGAATACGCTCAAGAATTGCGCCGGATCATGCTCTATTTGGGTGTGAGCGATGGCAACATGCAAGAAGGATCGCTGCGCTGCGATGTGAATATCTCAGTGCGCCCGATTGGGCAGAAAGAGTTCGGCACGAAGGTCGAAATCAAAAACATGAACTCGTTCAGCGCGATCCAGAAAGCGATCGATTACGAGATTGATCGACAAATTCGTGCGATCGAGACTGGGGAGCGAATTTTGCAAGAAACTCGGTTGTGGGAAGAAGGCGCTCAGCGCACGATCACAATGCGGGTCAAAGAAGGATCGAGCGATTACCGCTATTTTCCAGAACCTGACTTGGGTCCGATTGAAGTGTCCCCTCAGCAGCTTGAAACGTGGCGCTCAGAGCTTCCGCAACTTCCCTATCAGAAGCGTCCTTACTATGAGAAAACCTTGGGGCTTTCACCGTATGATGCGCGAGTACTGACCGATGACCGTGCGATCGCAGACTATTTTGAAGCGACCGTTGCCGCAAAAGCGAATCCTAAACTCGCTGCCAACTGGATTATGGGCGACATTAGCGCCTATCTTAACAATGAGCGGCTCAGCATCACGGAAATTCCGCTCAAGCCAGAATCCCTGAGTGAACTGATTGGTCTGATTGAAGCCGGAACGATTAGCAACAAAATTGCGAAAGACATTCTGCCAGAACTGCTAGCAAAAGGCGGTTCTGCCAAAGAACTCGTCGAGAGCAAAGGCTTGATCCAAATTTCGGATACGGGCGCGATCGAAGCCGCGATCGAGGCAGTGCTGGCAGAAAATCCCAACGAGTTAGAGCAGTATCGTGCAGGGAAAACCAAGCTTCTTGGCTTCTTTGTGGGAAAAGTCATGAAGCAAACAGGAGGACGGGCAGATCCGAAGCTGACCAACCAGCTTTTGGCAAAGAAGCTCAACGCCTGAGGCTTGAAATTCAGTAGCGCCGCGTTGGATAGGGTGAGCCAAACCCTACTACCGAGGAAATACCGATTTTTATGAATTTCTGGCAAAAACTCAGTGTATTTTTGACGAAGAAGAGGGAAAGGGGTTACTCCCCCCACCCCTTCGATGGCATACTGTGATAAGTAGATGCACCCTGATGACAGGGGGAGTCGTGTTAGTACGACGCCTCCTTTTTTCTTTTTAAAGCAACGGCTTTCGCCGTCCGAAGAAATTTTATCCTAAACGAGATTTCGCTTCTTTCTCGAACCAAGCCACAACCTGGGGAACGGTAAGATTTTCGATCGCAATTCCGCTATCCTGTGCAGCTAACGTCAAAGGTTTGTTAGCAGAAATCACAAGCTGCGTAAAAAATCGTTTGAACTCGTTGTCGATCGCGCCCTGCAAACTCTCGTCTTGGTAGATCCAATCTTCAATTTGATTCGGGTTGAGATTCGCGATCGCTTGTCCCGATTCGGAGGAGATTTTTTTCAGCGATCGTAGCGAATACAGGGCGACTCGCGTCGCAAATTTGTCTTTTGAAGTCAACAGCGCTTTATCCACTTCCGCCGATTCTTCAGGAGTTAAAAATTCTGTTGGAGACTGCATAAAAAATTAGGTTTCATTAGTCAGACAAGGTGTACAAGGTGAATCGCTCATCAGGCTCATCCTGAATAAGTAGCTGAACATTCTGCGGCTCTTGCCAAGACTGAGCTTTTACAACTTCAATAAACTCCCAAATCCTTAAGAAATTGTATGCACCGCCATAAATACGGGTTCCCATAACTTTGCCAGTATTAACATACTGATTCAAATTCTCAAGAGGGGAATAGCTTTGCTGCGCAAGCCAAGCATTGATATTTTTAACAGGAAGAACCGGTTCAACTGGCTCAATCCCTTCCTCAGCAAGTTCTATTTCTTCAGTCCAGACCTCGCCCAAGCTAAAAATTAGAATGACATCTACAACCCAACTCAGTTATTTTACTTGAATTAAATAACCACAGCGATGCTCGCCCTCTACCAGCCAATGCGTCCGCTCGACTGTGCATCCTTGTAGTGCCAACGCAAACATTTCTAGCTCATGGCCGCAAACGCTCGGAAACGACTCTGCAATGTGAGAGATCGCGCAGTTATACTCAGTCAGAACATATTTTAGATCCGCACCTTCCGACTCGACCGGATGGCATTCGGCCATATAGCCTTCTTGCTTTCTCAGTTCGACCAATTTTGCAACTCGCTCTGCAAGCGAGCCAGTGCCGACACGATCGCGATACTCTATCGCCTTACGCTCCCACTGTTTTCGTAAAATCGTTTTCATCTGGTCTTGGCTCACCGTTTCTGCCAACGTATCAAGTAGCGAAACAGCGAAATCATCATAGCGATCGGGAAACTGCGATCGCCCGACGCGGCTTAACTCGTAGACAAAATTGGGACGCCCCATTCCAGCCTGCACCACCTGATGCAAAATCAATCCTTCTGTTTCCAAATCTTTTAAATGACGCCGAATGGCTTGCGGACTGACCTGCAACTGCTCCGACAACTCTTGGGCCGTTGCCTGACCCTGCTTCAAAAGGTGTTGCAGGATGTCCTGTTTTGTGGATTGCTGCTGAATTGGGGTCATCCTTGTGTTCTCACAACGCTGGCTAACACTTGGCAAAAGTCGGTGCGATCAAGACGGTAGCTAAAAGGGGTGGGATAAAAAATTACTGTGCTTTAGTTATAGCGCTGTTGTGTCTGGTGCAATCCAGCTTGATCTACCGGATTTCCCTACACATTCCCCACGTCCTAAAAAGATGACTTTGACAACATCTAAGTTGTCAAAGTATTCTACAATAGAAGTTGCGCAACAAGTGTGTTGTTTTAATTATAAGATCTATCGGATGTACTGTCGTTTTGGCTTATGAATACTCAAGATCAAACTACGCAAGCATCAGATAAAAGCCTCGAAGCAATGCGGCATTTCTCAGAGCAGTATGCGAAGCGAACGGGGACTTATTTTTGTGTCGATCCGGGTGTAACTGCCGTCGTAATCGAGGGACTTGCCAAGCACAAAGATGACTTAGGCGCACCGCTTTGCCCTTGTCGGCATTACGAAGACAAAGAAGCCGAGGTCGCCGTCGCTTACTGGAATTGCCCCTGTGTACCAATGCGAGAGCGCAAAGAATGCCACTGCATGTTGTTCTTGACGCCAGACAACGATTTTGCGGGTGAACGGCAAGATATTGGATTCGACGAAATTCGTACTGTCACCAATCACAGCTAACCATTTCTTTTTGACAAACCTCTCTAGACCTGAGAACACTACTTTAACCATGAGTGCAACCGTTCAAAGCCTCGTCAATCAGCCCTACAAGTACGGATTCATCACCAATATTGAATCCGATACTCTTCCTCGTGGGCTAAGTGAAGACACCGTCCGTCTGATTTCTGCCAAGAAAGAAGAGCCAGACTGGATGCTCCAGTTTCGGCTAAAAGCTTATCGCCAGTGGCTCAAGATGGTAGAGCCAACCTGGGCATTAGTTGATTATCCAGCGATTAACTATCAAGACATCATCTATTACTCTGCGCCTAAAGTATCAGAGAAGAAAAAGAGCCTGGACGAAGTTGATCCAGAGCTTCTAGAAACCTTTGAGAAGCTCGGCATTTCTCTGTCTGAGCAAAAGCGCTTGACCAACGTTGCAGTCGATGCGATTTTTGACAGCGTTTCTGTCGCAACTACGTTTAAGGAGAAGCTGGCAGAAAAGGGCGTTATCTTCTGCTCAATCTCGGAAGCGGTAAAAGAGCATCCCGAACTCGTGAAGAAGTATTTGGGAAGCGTTGTTCCGGCTGGCGACAATTTCTTTGCGGCTCTGAATGCGGCAGTGTTTAGCGATGGCTCCTTTGTGTTCATTCCTAAAGGCGTCGCTTGTCCAATGGAGTTGTCTACTTATTTCCGCATCAATAACGGAGATTCTGGTCAGTTTGAGCGGACGTTGATTGTGGCCGAAGAAGGCAGCCAAGTGAGCTATCTCGAAGGCTGTACCGCTCCAATGTATGACACTAACCAGCTTCATGCGGCGGTTGTAGAGTTAGTGGCGCTAGATAATGCCGATATCAAATACTCAACTGTGCAGAACTGGTATGCCGGAGACGAAAACGGCAAAGGTGGCATCTACAACTTCGTGACCAAGCGCGGGTTGTGCCAAGGCGTGAATTCTAAAATCTCTTGGACTCAAGTAGAGACAGGTTCTGCTATTACCTGGAAATATCCAAGCTGTGTGTTAGCTGGCGATAATTCGGTTGGCGAATTCTACTCGGTGGCTCTGACGAATCACTATCAGCAAGCCGATACTGGAACCAAAATGGTTCACGTTGGCAAGAATACTCGCAGCACGATTATTTCTAAGGGAATTTCGGCGGGAAATTCAAAGAATAGCTATCGCGGCTTAGTGAAGATCAGCCCTAAAGCAGCAGGCGCACGCAACTACTCGCAGTGTGACTCGATGCTAATTGGCGACAATGCCCAAGCCAATACCTTTCCTTACATTCAAGTGCAAAACAACGGAAGCAAGGT
This sequence comes from Myxacorys californica WJT36-NPBG1, assembly GCA_019359315.1. GTDB lineage: Bacteria > Cyanobacteriota > Cyanobacteriia > Leptolyngbyales > Leptolyngbyaceae > Myxacorys > Myxacorys californica. The sequence goes on along the minus strand of JAHHHO010000039.1, from coordinate 26,914 downwards.
TGAACACGAAGCTTCCACCTCTAAAATTGGCGAAGACCAGTTGTTCTACTTTGCTCAACGGGGCATTTCTCAAGAAGATGCTATCTCGATGATGATTAGCGGTTTCTGCAAGGATGTATTTAACCAGTTGCCGATGGAGTTTGCGGTTGAGGCAGATCGTCTGCTCAGCCTCAAGCTAGAAGGCAGCGTAGGTTAGAGAGATATGGTTCCTGCTTCAATTGGGGGGAACAGGTGGAATCGGCAAGCATGGGATTGGGATTCGCAGGGATTGAATTAGTACGGGGCGCAGATGTCATTCTGGTGCAAGAAGGGTTTCTTCAAGAGGATCAGATGCGGCGTTGTACGTTGTCGGCGCTTCTAGATAGCGGTGCTACCATGCTGGCGATTTCAGGCTTTGTGAGACAACAATTAGCGCTTCGTAAGCTCAACGATATTGGGGCAGAGTTTGTTGATAGTTCTAGCGTGTCTGAAGGAACCCCTCACTCCCGAATCAAAACAGGTGTTGCTGGGCGCGATTCCAATTGAAGGGATAGATGTCTTGATCGATCCCAAGCGGGAGCGGCTGATCGTCAATTCTGAAAGTCCAGACATTACTGAAGATGATGTTGATGTAACGATAGCTCAGCAGGTAGCGAGGTTGAAATGAGTGACGTAATTTTATCAGTGAAGGATTTGACCGCTGAGGTCGATGGTACTCCAATTCTTAAAGGCTTCAATTTAGAGATTAAAGCCGGGGAAATTCACGCCATTATGGGACCGAATGGATCGGGCAAAAGCACATTCTCTAAAATTTTGGCGGGGCATCCTGCTTATACGGTGACTGGCGGCGAGATTGTCTTTCAAGGGCAAAATCTACTGGAACTGGAGCCAGACGAACGCGCCAAATCTGGAGTGTTTTTGGCATTTCAATATCCGTTAGAAATCCCGGGCGTGAGTAACGTCGATTTCTTGCGCGTCTCGTACAATGCCAAGCGCAAACACGAAGGGTTAGATGAGTTAGACGCCTTTGACTTTGATGAAGTGGTGCGATCTAAAGTGACGCTGCTGAAGATGGATCCTTCGTTTCTCAACCGCAGTGTGAATGAAGGCTTTTCGGGTGGTGAGAAGAAGCGAAATGAAATTCTGCAAATGGCTTTGCTAGAGCCAAGCCTAGGCATTCTCGATGAGATTGATTCGGGTCTTGATATCGACGCTTTAAAGGTTGTTGCGAGCAGTGTAAATGCGCTTAAAAAGCCAGAGAATGCAACGCTAATCATTACTCATTATCAACGCTTGCTAAACTACATCACGCCGGACTTTGTGCATGTAATGGCGAATGGACGCATTCTGAAGAGTGGCGGTAAAGACTTGGCTCTAGAACTAGAAGCGAAAGGGTATGACTGGGTGTTAGACAGCCAAGCGGTAGGTGCGTAATGACAATCCAATCTACCCTATCTGACGTTGGAAATTTGGGCGTGTCTACGAAGGTCGATCGCGCGGCTTATCTTTTGGGGTTGTTGAGCTTGCGGAGTGAGTTGCCATCGGAGTTGGCTGGGCTGAAGGAGATCCGCGATCGCGCCTTCTCCCTCGTTCGCGATCGCGCCATTCCCAGCACACGCGAAGAAGAATGGCGCTTTACCGATCTCTCGGGGCTGCTGCAAGTTCAGTTTCAAAACAGTGCGCCGTCTGAGATTGGATTTCCTCAGATTGAATCGTTTTTACTACCTGAATCTACTAATAGCCGTTTGGTTTTTGTGGATGGCGTTTATGCGCCTGCCTTATCTGCTGTTAATGATTTGCCAGACGGCGTGTTAGCGGGAAACTTGGCCGCTGGAGTGCAACTGTTTCCAAAGCTGTACGAGCATTTAGCATTGCATCCAGGCGGTGAGGAAATTTTCACGGCGTTGAATACCGCGAGCTTTACCGATGGCGCGATCGTATGGGTTCCGAAGAATCAAGCGATTACACCTCCAATTCATCTTCTATTTGTCTCGACGCGAGAAGCACTTTGTCATCCCCGCGCTTTGGTTGTGGCAGAGACGGGCAGTAGCGTAACGCTGGTCGAAGAGTATGTCTGCTTGGCTGAGGGTGCATACTTCACCAATCCAGTTACGGAAATCTGGCTTGGGGAAAATGCTGAGGTTCGCCATACTAGAGTTCAAAGGGATAGCGTTGCCGCGTTCCATATTGGCAAGACGGCTGTTTCTCAAGCGCGAGATTCTCGCTATGACTGTACGACGGTGAGTTTGGGCGGGAAATTGTCTCGCCATCATTTAGAGGTATATCAGACGGGTGAGCAGACCGATACTAAGTTAAACGGACTGACGATCGTCGATGGCGATCGCTTGGGGGATACTCACAGCTTGATTGCACTGAGTCAGCCCTATGGAACTGCGAATCAGGTCAATAAGACGATTGTCAGCGATCGCGCTCATGCTGTATTCAATGGCAGAGTGGTTGTGCCGAAAGCGGCTCAGTTGACGAATGCGGCGCAGTTAAGCCGGAACTTGTTGCTGTCACCGAAAGCACGAGTGGACACTAAGCCCCAGCTAGAAATTACGGCTGACAATGTGAAATGCGCTCACGGAGCCACAGTGAGCCAGTTAGAAGATGATGAAGTGTTCTATTTGCAGAGTCGGGGCATTGAGGCAGACCAAGCGCGGAAGTTGTTGACCTATGCCTTTGCGATCGAGGTGATCGATCGGATCTCGGTGGCGTCACTACGCAATGCATTAACTCAATTGGTGCGGATTCAGAGTGCATAATCTTCGACCAAGACGCGGAGTTTGGCATCTCTACAGGTTTATTGATCCTTTATTTCTTCTTGAACGATGACTATCATCCAGGAAAAAACGCTCTCTGCTCTGACTCGACCTGATTTCCCCATTCTGAATCAGACGATTCACGACAAGCCACTGGTTTATCTTGATAATGCGGCGACTTCGCAAAAGCCGATCGCGGTGCTAGATGCGATTGGTCATTATTACAGGTATGACAATGCGAATGTGCATCGAGGCGTGCATACGCTCAGTTCACGGGCGACAGATGCTTATGAAGGCGCTCGCGACAAGGTTGCGGCGTTTGTGAATGCGGCATCTCGTCAGGAGATTGTCTATACCCGTAATGCCAGCGAGGCGATCAACTTGGTTGCTTACTCTTGGGCGTTGAATACGCTAAAGCAAGGCGATGAAATTGTGCTGTCGGTAATGGAGCATCATAGCAATCTGGTTCCGTGGCAAATTATTGCTGGTCGGACAGGCGCAGTGCTGAAGCATGTTGAATTGACTGAGACGGAAGAGTTTGACTTTGAGCAGTTCAAGTTGCTGTTGTCGGATAAGACAAAGCTCGTTTCAGCGGTACATGTCTCCAACACGCTGGGTTGTATTAATCCCGTCAAAGAGATTTGTGCCGAAGCTCACAACGTTGGCGCACGAGTGCTGATCGATGCCTGTCAGAGTGTGCCGCACATGCCGATCGATGTTCAAGAGATTGATTGCGATTGGTTAGTGGCATCAGGTCACAAGATGTGTGCGCCGACCGGGATTGGCTTCTTGTATGGCAAGTTGAATTTGCTGCGATCGATGCCTCCGTTTATGGGCGGCGGCGAAATGATTGCCGATGTGTTCCTTGATCATTCTACCTATGCTGACTTGCCTCACAAGTTTGAAGCGGGTACGCCTGCCATTGGAGAAGCGATCGCGCTCGGTGCAGCAGTGGATTATCTAACCAATCTTGGCATGGATAGGATTCATGCTTATGAAGAAGAGCTAACCGATTATCTGTTCCGACAGCTTGCGACAATTCCAGAGCTTCGCCTGTATGGACCCAAGCCGAAAGCTGATGGCAGCGGGAGAGCGGCGCTTGCTTCGTTTACCGCAGGCGATGTTCATCCCCACGATTTGTCTACAATCTTGGATCAGGCCGGAGTTGCGATTCGGGCAGGACATCACTGCACACAGCCTTTGCATCGATACCTTAAAGCTCAATCGACCGCACGGGCAAGTTTGTATTTCTACAACACTCGCGAAGAGATTGACGTATTTATTGCGTCGTTAAAGGATGCGGTTGACTTCTTTGGCAGTATTTTTGGGTAGGAAGCTTAAACTAAGCTATCCCAGTGCTTTAGACTGTCCTTCATCTGATCTCGGCATGTTAGCTGTTCAAATTGTTTTAGGAGTTTTGATTCTAGGTTCGATTGTGTTCTATCTCGCGTGTGCTTGGTTTACTCAGCAGTTCTTCTCAACTGTTGCCCCAACCATTGCTACAACAGATGATGCTACACCAGATGAACCCGTTTCGATTTTAGTCCCGATTTGCGGCTTAGATGAAGGAGCGTTAGAGAACTGGACATCACTCTGTGAGCAAGAATATCCCCGTTACGAAGTATTGTTTGGGGTCGCTGACACGACTGATCCAGCCATTCCAACACTCCGTAAATTGGAAGAAACCTACCGCGATCGTTCGGAGCTTGGAGCCAATTGCGTTCGCGTTTTTGTCGATTTGGCTCCCCGTGGCATCAATCATAAAGACAGCACCTTGAGTTATCTACTCGAAGAGGCGCAATTTGAAACTTTAATTTTTGCGGATAGTGATATTTGTGTGAATCCAGACTACATTCACACCGTTACCGCTCCGCTGTCTCAAGTCGATGTAGTCACCTGCGCTTACATTGCCCACAATCCGCAGTTTTTAGGGGCAGCATTAGCGTCTTTGGGGCGGTGCTGCGATTTTATTCCGAGTGCGCTGATTGCTCGTGCCCTAGATGGCGGCTTGAAGTTTGCGATCGGAGTGACGATCGCAACTCGCAAAACTACACTCGAAGGATTTGGCGGACTGCAACTTAATCGCATTGGGTCTGATTACAATCTCGGCAAACGGGCCGCTCAAGCAGGCTACCAAGTAGAACTTTCTCATTTAGTGCTTGAGTCGGATACGGGGCGCGAAAGCATTGGGCAACTGTTTCAGCGAGAATTGCGATGGGCAAGAACGATTCGCTTTAATCGGGGTGCAATTTACTACACCATGATTTTTTGCTATGGCACGGTGTTGTGTTTGCCGTTGCTATTGGTTTCAGGTTTTGCAAGTTGGGCAATCGTCCTAACGGGATTCACCTTTGGAATTCGGTTTGGTCAAGCGGCGATCGCGGCATTGAGCATGCAGAGTCCTCATCTCGTGCGGTGGTTTTGGACGTTACCCCTGCGAGATGGATTAAGCTTCGTCATTTGGGTCATGGGAGCGTTTGGGCGACAAGCTTACTGGCGCGGGCGACGGCTGCAAATTGAAGGGGACGGAATCATTCGTCAATTGGAGTAATCCTGATTAACGTCAATTCGGGTTAAGCCATCAGTGCCAAAGCCACGCTCCAACCGCCCTCGCTTCTCCACCCGTCCCCTCTCATTTCCCTTAGCGAGGGGGTGTCGGGGGACGGCTTCCGTCTCCTGACGAGCGGGGGCGCGGGGGAAAGTCCCCCGAATTGTGGCAACGCCACCCAACTCGCTCTAACACATCTCGTCTTATCCCGAATTCACGTTGATTAAGAGGCTGTTGGATAGGCTTTTATTAGGAATCCACCCTCCGACCTTACAATGACCAAAGATTACAGATTCAAGGCTGATACTCCAAGCTTGAATCTGCAAACTCCAAGCTAAAAGCTTGACGCTTCAGGCTAAAAGCTCGGCACTTCAGGCTAAAAGCCTCGTACTTTGACTTAAAAGCTTGATGCTTCAAGCTAAAAGCTCGACACTCCGGGCTAAAAGCCTCGTACTTTGACTTAAAAGCTCGGCACTTCAGGCTAAAAGCTCGGCACTTCGAGCTAAAAGCCTCGTACTTTGACTTAAAAGCTTGATGCTTCAAGCTAAGAGCCCGACATTTTGAGCTAAAAGCCTCGCACACCGCCCTTGAATCTCCACCTTTCGCCCTCTATTCTCAATCCTCCGTGTTTAAGTCTTAAAATCTTCTTTTTTCAGTCTCTCTCATCCCCTATCTCCTCCCCTCGTTTATCCTAAAAGAACGTGGTTTGTCGTCTAGGTAAAGATTGATGGTCGGATCGCTTGAACAAATTACCCAAAACCTTGCTGCTCTCGACCAAAAAGTAGAGGCACTGAGAGAAGACTTTCGCACCGCCTACTCCAACTACTTGCAGACCTTAGGAAAAGTCGCTCGTCAGCAGTTTATTCTCTCTTGTCACCACATCTGCACCGAAGGGTATCCCCAAGCGTTTTTGACGCTATCGGTCAGAGGTCGCCAACAGCTTCAAGATGCTCTGCGCGATTTGGCAAAACAGGTAGAACACGACTTAATTGACACGCTTACCCTGGCTGATGAAGCCACCGAAAGTCATGATGACGAATCGCTCGACGAACTGAGTGAAGAGCTAGACTTTTCCCTCAGCGACGATGACCTTGAACTCCTCGAAGCCGAGGGTGAGATAGAAGAGTTAGAGCTAGAAGATGAAAACGAGCTCGAAGCGCTCCTCTCGAAAGTGGTTTTATCTCCAGCCGAACGCAAACCCCTCACTCCGATCGAGCGGCTCGGTCAGTGGCAATCGACGCTAGAACGCTCGATTACGAGAACGCTGCAAATCACCTCTCAAGCGGCGAACCAACTCTTGCAACATCATGACGTTTTGCCCAAACAAGTGCCGCCTCCGGTGTTAGAAGCAGCGGCAAAGGCAAAGGGCAATGAGCCATCGTCCGGTCCTCCAAATCTGCTGAACTTGCTGGTCGATGCCAGCGCCGACTCTGCCAAATCTAAAAAGCTAAATCCGGCAACGCTAGTGCATGTGATTGCCGTTAACCTGCGGCTTGCCGAAATCGAATTTAATGACATGAGCGTGATGAGCGATCGCAACAAACTCCGCAATCTCAAGAAACAATATCAGGCGTTGGCAAAGGAGTATGGGCAGAAACAGCGCGACCATACGATCGCCCAAGCTCGCCTTGCCTGGAAGTCAACCTGGACGAATGAGTAACGCGTGGTAGAAGACAGAAACCAGAAGACAAGGCATGATAGGAGTTACGCCTCATTTTTGAATGAATCATTTTTGGATGAAAAGGATAGACACATGACCAGTCAGGGAATTAGAATCGCCGCGATCGGAGACATCCACGACCGATGGGAGTCGGAGGATGAAGCCGCTCTAGAATATCTAGGCGTCGATCTTGCCCTGTTTGTCGGAGATTTTGGCAACGAATCCGTTGATATTGTGCGGCAAATCGCGGGTATCAATATCCCGAAAGCGGCCATCATGGGCAATCACGATGCTTGGTACAACGCCACCGACTGGGGAATTAGCAAATGTCCCTACGATCGCGCCAAGGAAGATCGGGTGCAGCAGCAGTTAGATCTGCTGGGAGAGGCTCATGTAGGCTTTGGAAAGCTCGATTTTCCAGAGTTAAACCTCAGCGTGGTGGGCACTCGCCCGTTTAGTTGGGGCGGGTCAAGCTGGAAAAATAATCGGTTCTATCGAGAGCGCTTTGGGGTGCAAAGTTTTGAAGAGTCGGTAGAGCGCATCGTCGAGGCAGCGAGTCAAACGCAATCCGATACGCTGCTGTTTATGGGTCACAACGGTCCGTTAGGACTGGGCAATGCGGCGGAAGACCCCTGTGGTAAAGATTGGCAACCCATTGGCGGTGATCACGGCGACCCGGATTTTGCAGACGCGATCGCCAAAACCCGTCAACTGGGCAAAACCATTCCTTTTGCCACCTTTGGGCATATGCATCACACCCTGCGCCATACCAAAGATCAAACGCGACGAGCCATCCACATCGATCCGGCAGGAACCGTTTATCTCAATGCCGCAAACGTGCCTCGCATCGTGGAGCGAAACGGCGATCGCTTCCGCAATTTTTCGATCGTCACTTTGCAAAATGGTCTGGTGTCGCAAGCGTCGCTGCTGTGGCTCAACCGAGATTTTGAAGTCGCTTCAGAGCAAATTCTTTACAATGCTCCAGATGCGATCGCTATCGACGATCCAGCGCTACATGCTGCTAACCGTAAGTAATATCTGTGCGATCGTCGCAATCCCACATCAGCACTTTCAGCGCTAAACGTTCTCCTTTTTGCCCAACTGAGCTAATATAAGATTTGTCTCCTGGAGAGGTGGCAGAGTGGTCGATAGCGTTCGACTTGAAATCGAATGACCCAAAAGGTCCGTGGGTTCGAATCCCACCCTCTCCGTTTACAGTGCTAGTAAATTACAGTGCCAACAAATAAAGTAGTGGTTCCTGACAGTGATGATTGCTAGGAACCGCCCTTCGGCGGCATACGGAACCGCAGCCTAGACAACTGAGCTTGTCTACTGCCTTCAGGAGAATCAGTATCTATCGAGCACTTAAAACCAATCAAGTGAGAAGTTTTAATCATGGATATAGAACTGGTTCCTTGCTCTGTTGAACACCTTGAAGCCCTGATTCAAGGCGCAGATGCTTTTCGTGCAGCGTTTGGACTTCAAGTCGTTGATGGCTACTTGCCGTTTGAAGGAGCACTTCAATACTCGCTGAACCTGCTGCGATCGTCACAAATTTGGAATCCGTGGTTGCCCTATCTATTTATTTTTCCAAACGACAAAGCGTTGGTCGGTCTTGGCGGATTCAAATCAGTTCCTGATCCTAGTCGTGTTGTTGAGATTGGTTACTCGGTTGCACCCGCCTATCAAGGCCGAGGGTTTGCAACTTCTGCAGCGCGCCAATTAATCGAAATTGCAGCTGCTTCAGCCTTGGTTGACAAGGTGTGTGCCCATACGTTGGCAGAGCCGAGTGCATCCACCACAGTATTAGAAAAAAGCGGAATGATGAGAGTAGCGGAGATTGTTGATCCTGAAGATGGACAATTGTGGCAATGGGAAATTAAAGTGGCACAATCAGACATTGAAGCAGGCAGTTAAAAGACCAGCGCTTTGTTCTGTTTGACTCGCCACGGCTCACAACAGCCGTTATGCTGTTGGTGAATAGCTGTGTTGTGAATGCGCTGAATTTCTAAATTTACTGTGATTCTAAATTTTTCAGTTGCTAATCATAATTCATAGCTGTTGAAGATTATTTTCTAAAATTTGCTCTTTCATAATCATTTATCTGCTCTAACTAACGTGGCTATTTTGACAAGAAAAGACGCTGAAGAGATGTTGCAACAATTTATTTGTAATGATGCATCTCCTCAACCCTCTGACTCTGCGCTGATTCGCGAAGCGTTGTTACTCGTTGCAGGTTTATCGGATTATCAGATTTTAGGAATTTGTGCCGACAATGCTGAACAAGGACTACGATCGCTGTATTCCTACTCGAAAGCATTGGGCTACGAAACAATTCCAGAAATTGATACCATTTCAGGCGCGACCTATATCAAATACAATCCGATGCGGGAACGCGCTTACATGGAACCTTATTTAGGAAAGCATCGTGGTGTATTAGTGTCCTGTCAGTCTGACTACAGCGATGGCGTTAACGAAACTTTTGGACATCTGCCGCTTGATTTGTTTGACTAAACCTACCCGTAAAGTAAGCCCAGATCAGTATTCGATCTGGGCTCGGCCTTTATAGACCAACCCTATTAAAACTGGTGGCGTTTTTGTTCAGCAGAGCAAATACTTGCTGTGAATATGAGTCTACGGCTTTAGATAGAGAAACGTTGAAAAAATAAAAGGTTCTTCAACTTTTTATAGAATCCGTTACGCAGATGAGATGAATGATTCTAGCGTCCTAATTCTTGCGATCGCAACCATGCCGCTTTAACCGCCTCCATAACTGCCGATCGAAATCCCGCTTTTTCAAGCTGAGCGATCCCCGCGATCGTCGTTCCGCCCGGACTCGTCACCCGATCTTTTAGTTCTCCCGGATGCATTGCCGTCTCTTGCAAAAGTTGTGCTGTTCCGCGCACGGTTTGCAGCGCGAGTTTCATTGCCACTCCTCGCGGCAATCCGGCGGCAACCCCACCATCTGCCAGAGCTTCGATCATCAGCGCTACATAGCCGGGTCCTGATCCCGACAGCCCTGTGACTGCATCCATTGACGATTCTGGAACTTCAACGACTTCGCCAACCGTTTGAAGAATGTGAGTGGCAAGGTCGAGGTGCGATCGCTGGACCTGCTGACCTGCCGCGATCGCAGTTACGCCTGCACCCACCGCAGCAGGCGTATTAGGCATAGAGCGAACCACAGGTTGTCCTGGAAATGCCGCTTCTAATTGGCTCAGCGATGTCCCTGCCAGAATCGAGATGACCAACGCCGAAGGCTGGAGGTGACTTGATATTTCTGATGCGACTTGGGGAAGAATCTGGGGTTTGATGGCAAGCAGCACAACTTCAGACGCGATCGCAGCGTTCTGATTGTGCCCCGTCACCCCGACCTTGTAGGTTTGCGCTAGGAACTCCCGCCGCTCAGTAGATGGCTCACTTACCACTATTTCTGCCGAGCCATACATCTGCTGAGCAACTAGGCGAGACAAGAGCGCTTCACCCATCATCCCACCACCAATCATGCCAAACCGAACTGACTTGTTATTCATAACTTCAAGGGTTTAGAAAAAGAAAGACCCTCATTGAGGGTCTTTAACCAAACTATTCAAAACGTTTAACCACGTGTAACTTACCGTTGGAGCTACCAATTAGCCTTGAGCTGTTCTCTGCTCTGTCCATGCAGGGGCAGGTGCAGTCGTGCGGGGACGAGCGGGCTGAGGCTGAGGCACTTCGTGAATCACGTTGCCTGACGTGCTGACCTGAACACAACTTGGAGTGAACAAGAAAATGCTCTCACCAATGCGCTCTTGATGACCGTCGATCGCATAAGTGCCACCCGCCACGAAGTCAACCGCACGCTGCGCTTGATCGGGATCCATAATGGTCAGATTCAAGACAACCGACTTGCGTTCCCGGAGAGCTTGAATGGCTTGAGGCATTTCCTCAAACGTGCGCGGCTCCATAACGACCACTTCAGAAATACCGTTCGTTGCACCGGGCATTCCAATTACGTTGTTCATTGTTGTTCCTACTACACCAGTTGTTTCTGAACCTATGACAGCTGCCCGATTATTCCGCAGGCTTCCGTCTGTGTCGCGAAATCGGCTTGTTCCTCGACGCGCACGAGCCTCATCTTCCGTTGCAGGAACCGGGGCTGGAGTTGGGGTTTCTTCTTGGTACAGGGTTTGATAATCCTGTCCATCCATCTCGTCATACTCGTATTCGTAGTCCATTGGTTCGTTTAGTCCTACGAAATCCCGCAATTTACTGAAGATACTCACTGTGTCACGCTCCGTCACAATCTATCGAGTTTACTTGAGGTTAGTTGAAAGTCATCGAGAGTAGCAGAAAATCCAGCTAAAAGATCTTAATATTTTAGAGAGGGGAAATACTCTCCTAAGCTAATCTTTTGTTGTAGTTAAGCAAACCTTGGTTTGCTAGTGGTCAGCTTAGATAGGTTAGCTGACTAGATGAGACTACATTGATTTGAAGAAATAGTATACCTCCAAGCTCCAAAGTTGGAATATCTATTTTTTCTAGGTCTCGGCAGCAATTGTATCGGTAGATTGAGAAATGGAACGCCGAATTGAAACTTTGTTAGCAATTCAAAAAACTCCATCTCAGAATCTTCCTCTCAAATTGTTTCTTTATAGACCACCGCCCCCAATTACTTCGGTGAAGTCGTCAGCCGCAAACCATATTTTTTGTGTTTTCAGCCGCTACAACAAACCTAGCTAAGAAGAAATCCTTGCAGATCTCAGCTATGCGTTTTACACAGCCGGGTCTTTTAGAAACAGCCGCATTATTTGCAACTCTGACTCCTCCGTGTTTTGCAAGTGTCCAAATAAAATCTAGATAAATCTAGGTTTGAACACTGAATCTAGGTCGAAATCCCGTTACAGGTAAACAACCTTATCACTTTTCCTCGAAGATGCAACACCCTTTTTTCTAAGGTTAAAGGTTTTTTAAGCCCTCATTTTCTAAATCGTTACTTTAAATGAAGAAATTAAGTTTAAGCTGACGCAACTCATAACTAAAATTACGCATATCAATGTGTTTTTCAATACTTCAATGATGCGTAACCTAGTCTAAAAATAGGTTTTCAAGGTTTCATCGAAGTCTACCGTTCTACATTCTCTTTAACAAAGCTCTATTTTCGATGCTGAATTGTCAGTACTTAGAGGCTAGGCGTTAGCCTCGCAAGGAGTCTCAGCACACCTATAGATAGACAGATCACAGCCGTTTACGTGCTATTGATTGACCTTATATAGCTCTGGACGATCGCCAAACAGTACTCGTCCCGGGCGAATCATTGTTGCTCCTGCCTCGATCGCCAGTAAATAGTCATTCGACATTCCCATCGAAAGCTGATCCATACAGATCTGAGAAAAGCCCTGTTGCTGAATCTTCTCCGCAAGACGATGTGCTTCTTTAAACAGAGCTAACACTGCACGATCATCTAGTCCTAAGGGGGGGATCACCATTAGTCCTTTGATGCGGACATGAGCGAGTTGATTCAGCTGCGGAAGTTCTTTCAATAGATCCGATACGTTCCACCCTGACTTGTTTGGATCATCGGTCAGCTTCACCTGCAAACAAAGATGAGGAGTGCGATTGGCTTTGCCAAGCTCGGAAGCATTGCTTTCTGCGGCAAGCCGATCGATTCGTTGGGCGAGCTTTAGACTATCAACCGACTGAATCCAATCAAACAGCGCGATCGCTTTTTGAACTTTATTACTCTGCAAATGTCCGATCAGATGCCACGTCACATCTTCTAGATCGCTTAATTGCGCCTGTTTGGCTTCTGCTTCTTGGATGCGGCTTTCACCAAACTCCCGAAAGCCAGCTTGATAGGCGGCTCGCATTGCTTCTACAGAAACCTGCTTTGTCACCGCAATTACCCGCACCGATGCGGGGATCGTGTTGCGGAATTGGATGAGGCGATCGCTCAACGATTCAGAAGCAAACTTACTCATTGAAAGGTACGTTTGTGGACTTTCTGAATTTGATCGTACTCCTGAGACATGCCCGATCGCCGCAACATCCGCATTCGGTTCTCAACCATCGCTTTTGCATCACTGCGCCCAATCGGTTGAAAATCTAGCCCATCTGACTCTGCTGTAACCACGAAAAACAGTCGCTGAGCGTAGAGAGTACTAAACAGTTCGCGATTTTCCTCAACCAAACACACTCGAAATAACAAGCCAAATGTCGGGTGATTTAGATAATTCTCGTTGTCCATCTAAAGTTGCTCAGCAGGGAAATACATGTGTTGATTGAATTCTGGAGTGCTTTTGGAAGGCATAAGTTGAAAATCGTAAACGGTGTTTGTAGAAGGCAAGGAGTTGGTCATCAATCCTTGTTTACAATGTTTCTCGTTCAAAATTTTCATTTGGTGATTATTTCATGACAATTCATACTGCCAAACGTGTCGTCCGAATCTATTCTGTATCATGCCCAGAATAGTTGTGATTGCCGCATTAGCGTCCTCAAATCGAGTGATTGGCAACCGTGGAAAACTGCCGTGGTCAATCCCAGAGGATTTGAGGCGATTTCAGCAATTGACGCTTCATCATACCGTTATTATGGGTCGCAAAACCTGGGAATTCGATTTGGAGAAACGCCCGTTAAAGCATCGCTCACTGATTGTAGTGTCTTCGACACTATCCGGTTCAACACCGGGAATTGAAGTAGTGCGATCGCTAACGGATGCGATCGGGCGGTGTCAGGAGTGCGATCACGTATTTATTGCCGGAGGAGCGTCGCTTTATGCTCAAGCACTAGCGATTCCGTCATTAGGTGCTGCGCCGATCGCCGATCAGCTAGAGCTAACCCTAATAGATGGGGAGTACGAAGGAGATGTCTTCTTTCCGCCTTTTCGTCATTTGATTGGCACGCACTTTGAGTTGGTCAAGGTAGAGCCGCGAGATGGGTATCGATTTGAAACCTATGTTAGGGAAGGGATGAAGTGCGATCTTTAGTAAGTTGGGTTGAGTGTGCGAAACCTAACAATTCCCACGACTTACGCACTGGGTGACATCAAGATACTGACCTTAAACGACACGAACCTAGACTCAATCGCAGAAGCAAGGTTCGTTACGCCAGGAACTCTGTTTGTAAAGACCTACGGCTGCACTGTAACATCTGCAATGATTTGCGTAAGTCCTAATTTAATAGAATCATGGGTGAAACGTATGGATTTTGAAATAATTCCCTATCAGCAAGCCGGGTCAATTAGATTTGGCATGACACGCACAGAGATTCGGCAACTTTTTTCTGCTTCGCCAAAGGAGCTTTCCAATGGAACTTTGGAAGAACAGTTAGCAGCGGGTATGTTTCCTATTGAAGATGTAGAGTTGGTAGACCTGTTCTGTGAAGATGGTGTTCGCGTTGCCTATGATTTGCAATCACCCCATTGCTGTGTCGCAGTTGGCTTTTTTGAACCTGCTAATCCCGTATTGCAAGGTCAATCACTGCTTAAGTCAAAATTATCTGAATTGAGGAAGTGGCTTGAATCAATAGATGAGGCATGCCAAGTGGAGAGCGATGGAATTTATTCGTATAAGTTTGGTATTTGTTTGTACGCTGAAGACCCTGAAGTACTGAAGAACGAGCTACCAATGGAAGTGACTGTATTTACACAGGGTTACTATGATGGGCTTGAGTAAACTATTGAGAATTGAATGTATAAATCACGTCAGACTTGAACGATATATCAAATAAATTTCGGTAGCGCAGATGAATCGCTCTGTTGCAGATTTAGATTGAGGTGCCGGTCAGATTCTATCCCTCCTCCCTACTTCATCGCTCCCATCGTGTTCTTCCAAGCAAGTTCTCTGCACAACACAATCAGGGCGCGTTCTTCGGCTCCTTTAAATAGCTTGGATTGGATCAATTCTTCTAACACTTGATGGGTCAGTTGCACAGAAAATGTGCCGCCGCAGCGCAACAGATGGCTGTAATAGCAGAACTGCGATCGCCCGTCTTGATTGAGGTGAAACTGGTGAATCTCATCCATTGTCATTCGTCGCACTTCTGTATTCACCGGAACCACCACTCGCGGAATCCCTTGAACACCATATTTTCTGTCATTTGGTGCGGTTTTCACTGCGCCCACTAACACTGTCCAGAGCAGCGTTCGCACTTCCTGAATTTGGTCAGGCGTAAACAGGGGATCAGGGTCGCTCGTTAGCCGTACACCTGAGTTGAGAAACGCTGGATTGAGCAACTGCGAGTTGTACACCACGCCGACTGCCCAGTGACGTTGGCTTCCCCCGCTGCGCGGCTCGTCCTCTAGCTTCACAAATGTGCCAAAGCCATAGTCATCTGCCCGTGGCGCATCGATAAAATCCATCTGGTCATCGACTTGCACAATGTAATCACAATGAGAATTTGACTTGACGACTTTGCCTAAGCGCATAGCAGTTCTCCATCCCTCAGAGGCATTCTACAGCGATGCGAGGGTTTGTACTACAAGCAAGAGAGAAACGTCTATGTTCTTCAGATGTTTATTCAGGTAGACTGTCGTGATTTTCAGACTGCTCCAAGGCTAGATTCGTGCTTGGCTCATGGTTGGGGTTAGAGGGCTAGAATTTGGTCTAAACCTCGATACGATCGTAGTCTTTGCAGGTGCATTCATCATTGCCATTACGCTCGCGTGGCATTTCGGTCGCGTCCGCAGTCCATAGTTTTTTAGCTCGTGCAGACCCCGAGTGACCTATACGTGGCAACTCATCTCTGACTTCTCTTACCGAACTCGCCTAGTTGTACGATAAAATTTAGGCTCTTGCTGGTCTACAACACCACGCCATCGAACTACGCCACACACACCACGCCATCACTATGAGTAAGGGAACGCTGTTTGATAAAGTTTGGGATTTGCACACGGTTGGAACCTTACCGTCGGGTCAGACTCAGCTATTCATTGGGCTGCACCTGATTCATGAGGTCACTAGCCCGCAAGCGTTTGCCATGCTAAAAGAGCGCGGACTGGAGGTGATGTTTCCAGACCGAACCGTAGCGACCGTCGATCACATCGTTCCAACTGATAATCAGGCGCGTCCGTTCGCCGATGGCATGGCAGAAGCAATGATGCAGGAACTGGAGAAAAACACGGCGGCAAATGGCATCCGGTTCTATAACGTTGGGTCTGGAAGTCAGGGCATTGTGCATGTGATTGCCCCAGAGCAAGGGTTAACACAGCCCGGAATGACGATCGCGTGCGGCGATAGCCATACTTCGACACATGGAGCCTTTGGCGCGATCGCATTTGGCATCGGCACGAGTCAAGTCCGGGATGTCCTCGCCTCGCAGACGCTGGCACTGGCAAAACTGAAGGTTCGCAAAATTGAAGTGAACGGTACGCTGCAACCCGGCGTTTATGCCAAAGATGTCATTCTGCACATCATTCGAGCACTCGGCGTGAACGGCGGCGTCGGATACGCTTACGAATTTGCTGGGACGACATTTGAGCAAATGAGCATGGAAGAACGCATGACGGTTTGCAACATGTCGATCGAAGGCGGCGCACGCTGTGGCTATGTTAATCCCGATCAGGTTACCTACGATTATTTGCAGGGGCGCACATTTGCTCCTAAAGAAGAGGCCTGGGACAGCGCGATCGCATGGTGGAATGACCTCCGCAGTGATGCTGATGCGGTTTACGACGACGTGGTTGTTTTTGATGCCGATAATATTGCCCCCACAGTCACATGGGGCATTACTCCGGGTCAAGGCATTGGCATTGACGAGGCTGTGCCTACCGCCGATGTGATGCCAGAAGCAGAACGCGCGATCGCAGAGGAAGCATACCGCTACATGGATTTGGAGCCGGGTCAACCGATCCAAGGCACTAAAGTAGACGTGTGCTTTGTCGGAAGCTGCACCAATGGTCGCATCACCGACTTGCGGGAGGCGGCTAAGTTTGCTCAAGGTCGCCATGTGGCAAAAGGCGTGAAAGCGTTTATCGTGCCAGGTTCGGAGCAGGTCAAAAAACAGGCGGAAGCAGAAGGCCTCGATCAGGTTTTCTTGACCGCTGGGTTTGAATGGCGCGAAGCGGGTTGCTCGATGTGTCTGGCCATGAATCCCGATAAGCTAGAGGGCCGTCAACTCAGCGCGTCGTCTTCTAATCGAAACTTTAAAGGGCGTCAGGGTTCATCGTCGGGGCGCACGCTGTTGATGAGTCCAGCGATGGTAGTTGCGGCAGCCGTGACCGGAGAAGTGACCGACGTTCGGGCGCTCATTTAGCGGCAGACGGCTTATACCAATGCACTCAGCGCTATAGTGAGGAGAAAAAGCTAGTGATTAAGGTGTTGCAACATTGCCAGGAGGTTGAGGCGGCGACGCAGCAGCTCCAAAAGGCCTCGCTGCCGACTCACATCACGACTGAGAAGAATTGGGATCAGTGGTGGCTGTATCAACTGCTGCACGATCAAGATCGGCAGTCTAGCATTATCGATCTCGGGTGCGGCGACTGCTGCACGCTTGACTTTTTAGCGGCACTGGAGTTTGAGCATTTACACGGGATTGACTTAGCGATGAAGCCATCGCTTCAGGACCGCCCTTATCAACTCTATGAGGGCGATTTGACCGCAACTCCGTTTGCTGATGAAAGTTACGATGTTGCCGTCAGCATTTCTGTCATTGAACACGGCGTCGATCTCAATACGTTTTTTAGGGAAGCAAGTCGGCTGCTCAAACCGGGTGGACTGTTGTTTGTCACAACTGATTATTGGCAGACCAAAATTGCGGTTGAATCGTCCATCCAGCCGTTTGGTCTACCGTGGATTGTTTTCTCACAACCCGAAATTGAGCACGCGATCGCGTGTGCCTCCAGTTACGGTCTGGTGTTAGATCGCCAGGTAGAAATTCCAGCTTGTGCCGAATCAACGGTTTCCTGGTACGAAAAGCACTATACGTTCATTGCGCTCGTGTTTAGGAAATCTACGGAGCTATAGGAGTCCTTTTCTAAGTCAGAGCGATCGCTGAATAGATATTGAAAGACCTGATGATTTCCATTCCCCGCCAAATGGAGAAGTTTGATGGAGTCCGAGTGATTGACCAGTCGGGTAAGGAAGTCCCATCCAAAATTAACTTGAGTCAGAATCGATTAGCGATCGCGTTTGATCAGCCTGTAGCTCCGGGCGGTGACTTGCAAGTGGAATTCAGAGAAGTGCAGATGAAAACCTCAAACGATGGAATCCTGCTTTATGGAGTAACGGGTCAACGGGTTGGACTGCGCGGAGAAATTCCAATTGGCACAGCCAGGATTCAGCTTCCCAGTAGAAGCTAGCGGATTGTTGAGCGTCCCTCAGTTCTGATCTAGGAGCTATGTCCATCTCCGTCCGAGGAGGAGTGGCGCGCTGCGGCTTCTCTGCTCGGACGATTGCTGCCATGTCCATCTCGCGTTTCATCCATAAGAATGGGTCTTGGAGAACGCTTAAACCGGGCCTCGGCGGATTTGATAACAATGTAAAGCACAGGAACAATAAATAAGCTGAGAAACGTTGCTACAACCATTCCACCTACGATCGCGGTTCCCAACGATTGACGAGCCGCCGCTCCAGGACCCGTGGCAATCACGAGCGGAACTGCACCCACTGTTGTCGCGATCGCCGTCATCAGAATTGGGCGCAATCGTTCCCGTCCCGCCTCAACCACGGCACTGGCAATCCCCTTTCCTTTTTCTCGCTCTTCATTGGCAAATTCAACGATCAGAATAGAGTTTTTACTTGCCATGCCGATCAGCATGACAAATCCAATTTGGGTATAGACATCGTTTGCTGTGCCGCGCAGCACAATTGCTAGCAGTGCGCCTAAGATCGCGAGGGGCACCGTCAGCATGATGATGATTGGATCGATGTAGTTCTCATACTGCGCTGCCAACGTCAGGAAGACAAACACGATCGCCAATCCAAAAATAAAAACCGCTGCTCCGCCTGACTCTAGTTCCTCTAGCGATAGCCCCGACCACTGGAAATCAAATCCGCGTGGCAGCGTTTCTTGGGCAACCGCTTCCATTGCCTTAATGGTCTGTCCTGAACTCGATCCGGGTGCGGGCGCTCCGTTAATTTCAACAGAGCGAAACAGATTGTAGTGATTAATAATTGACGGACCGTTAGTTTGGGTGATCTTCACCAAGTTGCTCAAGGGAATCATCTGTCCGGGAGCCCCGTTTACGCCAGGGCTGCGAACATAGAGCCGTTTAATGTCCTCAGGATTTGAGCGAAACTGGCGATCGGCTTGCACATACACCCGATACGCGCGGTTGAACTGGTTGAAATCGTTAACGTAAGTAGAGCCTAAAAAGATTTGTAGCGTGTTGAAGATATCTTCGAGCGAAACTTGAAGCTGAGTGGCTCGAACGCGATCGACTTCAACAGAGATCTGGGGGGTATTTCCATTGAAATTGGGTCGCAAACCAGTGATCTGAGGGCTTTGCGCCGAAGGATACGCAGTTGCTCGTGCGACAAATTTGCCCAGTGTCTCCCCGAGAGCAGCAAACCCTAGACCAGTGCGATCTTGCAAGTGAAACTCGAATCCGCCAAAACTGCCAATCCCCGGAACAGCTGGCAAGTTAAAGGGAAGAACCGTTGCATCCTGAATTGATGCCATTTTAGGAAACAGTCCAGAGGGTTGCGGAAAAAATCCGCCAATGATCGCAGCAAGCGTTTGATTCGCGCCTGTTCGTTCTTCCCACGGCTTTAAGGTTGTGAAAATTAAGCCGTTGTTGGGAGTCGCACCTCCGAAACTAAATCCGCCCACCGCAAAAATATTCGTCACTTCGGGCTGTTCTTTCAGGATGGCTTCAGCTTTCTCCAACACTTTTTCTGTGTAATCGAGCGATACGCCTTCTGGTGCCTGAACGACGGTAATAAAAACGCCCTGGTCTTCATCGGGAATGAAGGCTTGAGGCACAAAGTTGTACGCAAAATAGGTCAGCACCAATGCGCCCGCAAAAACGGTCAGGACAAGGCTTTTTCGCCGGATTGCTCGGCTAAGATTCCGACCATAGCTTTCGCGAGTTTTATCAATCGCCCAATTAATTCGATCGAAAAACCAATTATTACGAATCGGCGTCTGCCCTGGTCGTAGTAACAACGCTGACAACATCGGCGTGAACGTGACCGCATTAAACGTAGATACCGTAACTGAAAACGCGATCGTCAGCGCAAACTGTCGGTAGAGTTGCCCTGTTGTTCCCGGAAAAAAAGCAACCGGGACAAACACGGTAATCAAAACTAGCGATGTCGCAATCACAACACCAAACAGGACGTCCATCGATGCGATCGCGGCTTCCCTCGGTCGCATTCCCTCTTGAATGCGGCGAGTAATGTCTTCGATGATCACAATGGCATCATCAACCACTAATCCAGTCGCTAGCGTCAACCCAAACAGGGTCAGCGTATTAATCGAAAAACCCAATAATTTAACAAAGATGAATGTGCCAATGAATGCAATTGGAATCACGATCGAAGTAATCAAGGCAGCTCGCCAATCTTGTAAAAATAAAAACAAGATAATGACTACCAAAATCACGGCTTCAATCAGCGATTGCACCACCTCTCTAGCGCCCGCATCAATAAATGTCGTGGTGTCAAATGCGATCGCATACTTCATCCCCGGCGGAAAATTTGCCGAAAGCTGCTGCATTTCTTCTTTAACCGCTTTGGCAACATCTAGCGCATTACTGCCAAACTGCTGGTTGACGCCTAGCCCGACTCCTCGGTGAGTAATTCGATCGTTGGGCGTAAACCGCAACACCGAGCCGTAGTTTTCTGCACCCAGCTCCGCCCGACCCACATCTCTAAGCCGAACGAGCGTTCCCGTACTAGTCGTTTTGATTACGACATCATTAAATTCCTCAGTGGTTTTGAGTCGTCCTTGGGCAGTCACCGAGTATTGATACTGCTGTCCGGGCAAGGCAGGCGGCTGTCCGATTTGCCCTGCCCCCACTTGTAGGTTTTGCTGCTGGAGTGCCGTCACGACCTCTTGCGGTGTGGTGGCCCGACTAGCAAGTCGCTCAGGATCGAGCCAAAGTCGCATTGCGTAGGTGCGCTCGCCAAAAATCTGCACCTCGCCCACGCCTTTAATCCGCCTGACGGCATCGGCAAGGTAAAGGTCAGCATAGTTGCTCAGGTAGATATCATCGTAGAGATCCTGTCCCGTTTTCTGATCACGCTCGGCATACAGCCCGATCGCTAACAGAAAGTTATTGTTTGTTTTCGTCACCTGCACGCCCGTTTGGTTCACAGGCGCTGGCAGTCGTGAAAGCGCAGTAGACACGCGATTTTGAACATCAACGGCGGCGAGGTCTTGGTCGCGCCCTAAATCAAACGTCAGGGTAATGTTGCTCGTTCCCGTGTTGTCACTCGTAGACTTGATATACCTGACACCGTTAATGCCATTCAATTCCCGCTCTAAAATATTCGTCACGGTCGATTCCACAACTTCCGCGTTTGCGCCGACATAGTTTGAGGTAACCGTGACTTGGGGGGAGGCAATCTCTGGGTATTGCGCGATCGGCAACGTTGGAATACAAGCAATTCCCAACAGCGTGATGATGATCGAACAAACGGTCGCGAAAACGGGACGCTTGATGAAGAAATTAGAAATTGACAGAATCATGATGCCAGTGCCTGTAGAGACAACTCCAATCCCTATCCTATTGAGCTTGCGCTCCATCCGAGATCGGCATACAGTTTTGCAATTGAAGAATGCCAGCCGTCACAATGCGATCGTTCTCACGAAGCCCTTCTAAAACTTCTTGGTTGTTGCCGACAATCTTGCCTAGCTGGACGGGCTTTTGGGCAGCAACGAGTTGATCAGGACTCACTTCGGCGGCTGCGCCTGACGGCGATTGGGCAGGAGCGGTACATCCCGACTCCTTGAACGGAGCCGCAACGAACATAAAATCTCTTCCGCCTAAGCGAGAAATCGCGGTTGTCGGCACGAGGATGCCCGGGCGCTTACTCCACACCACTCTGGCACGAACAAATTGCGACGTGCGAAATTTGTCCGCGCCATTCTCAAACCGTGCCTTGACCTGCACTGACTGAGTAGCCGGATCGACATTCGGCGCAATAAATGAAATCCGCCCAGTTTGGATCTCTCGGCTTTGATCGTCTAGCAGTTTCACAGGCAACCCCAGTCGCAAAGCAGAAGAGCGCTCCAATGGAATCTGAATCTGAATGTCTAACTGCTCATTTTGAGTAATGTTGAAAAGCTGAGTGGTGTTGCTGACTGTGTCTCCCACCTTGACCGGAATATCGCTGACTGTGCCTGAGAAGGGGGCAGTAATCGTGTAGTACTGCAATTGGGCTTGCCCTTCGGCAACATTTGCCTGGGTTTGCTCAAAGGCGCGTTGATTCCTCAGCACTGTTGTCTTAGCGCGATTAATCGCGGAGCGTTGTGCTTGAAGTTCTGCTTCTGCTTCTTGTAGGGCGGCTCGCGCCGTTTGCAGAGCATTTAGCCGCTGGTCTAGAACTTGCTTACTGGTTGCGCCTTGGCGCTGAAGCTCTAGATACCGATCATACTCTCGCTGATTTAGCTGCACGTTTGCGACGGCTGTCTCGCGTCGAGCAACGAGCGATCGTAAGGTTTCGTTGGCGTTGTCTACATCTGCTTGAGCCGATTCAATTTCAGCCGCCGCCGTCTGAGTGGCAGCTTGGCGACTCGCGACCTGGGCACGTTGTTCAGCCGCATCGATTTGCAGGATCGGCTTCCCCGCTTCCACCCGATCGCCGGGTCTTACATAAATGGCGGAAATCTGTCCTGAAACGCGGGGTTGTAGCGTCACAGACTGCCGCGAATCTAGATTTGCCGCATAGTCTGAACTATCTTCAATGGTCGCTGCTTGAGGATTTGCAAGCGGCACAGGTGTGGGCTGAGCCTTCATCTGGCTTGCCATTATCAGCGGCAGAATGAGCCGGTTAAACACAATCCAGCCGACTCCACCCGCGATCGCTAACCCTATTAGGCCAGGAAGGAGAAATCGTCGCCAGCGTGGGGGCGGAGTTCCCTGATGATTTGAAGACGAGATGTCTACTTCAGCAGGAGTTTGAACGGTCAATTTTCGATTGGTTTCTTCGCCATTCATGGATTATCCAGGGTGGTCTGGTGTGGAAGTACAATCGGAGCGCAGATCGTTAGGAATTGAACCCTTTAACCAAGCAACAGGACTGATGTAGCAGTACGACCCAGTAGAACAACTGTTTGTAGCTGATTGGCTGCTACCGGCAAAAACTTCGTGTACAAACAAGTTTAAGGCAAATCTAGACAAACACTACCCCATCTAAGACATTCTCGTGAAGTACCCCCACCTTGCTTCGCTGAAGTGCAGCTGCTAACTGAAGCTAATAAGAACGGTCTTAATTTGTCTTTTGGGTTTGCCGCTTCCTCTACGGCTGCCATGTTGCTCACACTTGTTGCAGGCGGCGTGCTTCAAGCCTTTTTTCAGCCATGCGAGTGGGTGAGCAATACAAGTTTACCAGGTTTTTGCCTTGGTTCAAAGAGGGAGTGGCAACTCTGCTTCGCTGCCTTGTCTGCCCTTCATTCCCTCCCTCTGAGTTCCGCGTTGGCCTTCGCTATTGTGAGTCTGTTCTAGCTATCCACCATTGCCTTCACTGCCATAAGCTTGCCATGCTAGATCAACTAAACCATTGACGATCGCAGCCGCAACCACGGCACTTCCTTTGCGCCCTTGTGTCCGAATATGCGGAACTAAGGATTCTTCTAAACGAGTTTTAGCGAGATCAGCATCAATAAATCCCGCAGGAGTCGCAACCACTAGGGCAGGCTTAATTTCTTCAGCGTCAATCAATTCAACCAAAGCAGACAAGGCAGTCTGCGATTGCCCGACGACAAAGATTCCTTCAGGATAGCGGCGAGCTAAGGTTTGAATGCCCCATGCGGATTTTGTTTTTTCTTTCTGAGGACGAGTAATTGCCTCTATGCTGCAATAGATTGGATTTGAAAACGTGGTTTGAATTGTGGTGTTAATGCCGACTTGCACCGTGGGCACATCAACAATGATGGTGGTACGCGCGGCGAGAGCGGCAGCTCCAGACTGCAATGCCAAGTCAGAAAAATGAATCAGTGACTTGTACTCAAAGTCTGCCGTGGCGTAAACGACTCGCCGCACAATCTCATATTCTGCGGGTGAAAGAACGTGATCGCCAATTTCGCGATCAATGATTGCCAAACTTTGCGCGTCTGTTACGTGCCACTCCATATTGTTTTAGATAAGTGTTTTAGATAGGGCTTAACCTGCAATCTGAATCGCAAAAAAGAGGGTGCAGGCGATGAAAGTACCCTTAGTTTGTGATTGACTTTCTCAGTTTACCCGTGGCGTCTCAACTTCATGCATTGATGAGATTATATTAATGTTGCGGATTACGAATCACCTCGAAACCCTCAGGAATTCTAAAATCTAACAGCAGAATATCTCTGTGTCGATCGCTCAGATTCCAAGCTTCATGCTCGGAGGTGTCATCAAACACCATCCCCTTTCCATTGACCCACTGCTTGATCTCTGTTGCGACTCGCATGGCACATTTTTCAGGTACATCCAACCCTAAATGGCAGCGAAACACATTGGTTGGTTTACCTGCATGAGGAACAATATGTGCTCCAGGAGCAAGCCGGGAGAAGCCTGCAGTAATCATGCCTGGAACAGATTTGACCAGTTTCGCAGTCTCCGGGCAAAGCTCACAATTGACATCAATCTTGACACCAAGAAAGTAGATACCAAAAATTTCCCATCCAGTTCTCTTTTGAAGAAGATATTTTTCTGGATAGGGAACGAAATCGTTAGACCCCAGCCGATCTAGTTCAGTTCTAATCGTCTGCCAATTTTCTTCAAGTCGCGATACAAAGTCAAATTGATAGGGGTCGTAATACACCATATTGCTCCATCACACAGACAGGGGTTAGGAGTAAGCTCCTCTACAGGTTACGATCTTCTACGAATCGCGATTGGCTGTGCCAAGCTCCGAAGGATCGTCGGGTAAAAACGGTTTCCAAAAAATCAGACCTACCACAAACCGAAAACGATTCCAGCTACCTCGAATACGACTGGAGATGCGCCAGACAAACCGCACGAACTCTAGCCCTTGCGCAATGTCGTCCCGTAGGGTGGTTTTCACAGGTTCGACCTTGGGAGGAACTAATCCCGAGTCGGAGAGATTAGGATCAATCGCGTCTTGCATGGGTTGTACGTCCAGAAGATCAGACAAATAGGCAAGTTATTAACCTATCACTTCTTTTGCCTCAATCGTGTTCTACTCCAATTTTTTGACACATTGATTCTACTGGGCAAGTAGAGCAGTGCGGCTGTTTTCCGGTGCAGATATGCTTCCCGAAGGGCACAAGTAGCTGATTGATCTCGATCCAGTAGGGCGGCGGTAATGTCGCTTCTAGTGCCAGCGTTGTCTTTTCAGGTGTTTTAGTTTGAACGTAGCCCCAGCGATTCGTCACCCGATGGACGTGAACATCAACGCTGATGAAGGGCTGGTTGCAGGCCACTCCGAGCGCCAAGTGAGCGCATTTGGGACCGATTCCCTTGAAACTTAGTAACGTTGTGAGATCGGCAGGTACATCGCCGTTGTACTGCGTCACGATTTGGGTTGCGATGGCACGAATCTGCCCTGCTTTCTGATCGGCATAGGTGCTTTCTCGAATCAGCAATTCAATCTCGTCGGGCGTCAATTGCGCGATCGCTGCTGGGGTATGCGCCCGCTCAAACAACCTGCGCGCCACAGGTAAACTCACTTCGTCATACGTCCGAATCGAAATCAAGCAAGCAATCAGTTGTTCAAACAACGAGGTATAGCCTTCCTCTGCTAACGCAAACATGGCAGCTTTAGGAAAGGGTTTTACCGCCTCACGGATAAGGGCGATCGCACGGTCGATGTCAAAGGATGATTGAACAGTCATGAATCTCTTAACCGTCAGGGATCTCTGTCTAAGGAGAGACGTTGTATCAAGTCAACGTGCATCAATAGAGGAAATGAGTACGCCCATCATGACAAACAGGCTAACGGTTAGCTTCTAGCTCGCGAAATACCCTAGCCAAAACAACCTGATGAGGCTATTCTCAAACTCGGTTCAGAACTGTTCTGACCTTAATTTAGTACACTTGCACGCCTTGACTTCGTAGACTACAATTTCAAGGATTTTGATGAGAGGAAATTCTAATGAACAAAGGTGAACTCGTAGACGCGATCGCAGATAAGGCAAATGTCACCAAAAAAGAGGCAGATGCTGTTCTCTCAGCGATTATCGATACTATTCTCGATACCGTTTCTACCGGAGACAAAGTTTCGCTAGTTGGGTTCGGCACATTTGAAGTGCGCGATCGACAAGCCCGTGAAGGACGCAATCCGCAAACTGGAGATGCCATTCAAATTCCGGCAACTCGGGTTCCTGCTTTTTCTGCTGGCAAACTGTTTAAGGAGCGGGTTGCGTCGTAATTTTGGATTTGGGCGTGATTGAGAGAACATCTGCTCTCTAAATTTCCTTAATCTGAAAAATTTTTTAATCCTACAGGTAGATTGAAGCGCCTAGATCAAATCTGCTATAGCCATTCTGCATCAACACAGATTGCAGGATGGCTATCTTAATAGAAACTCTTTTTCAGGGGTTTGTGGACACAACTTGGCAAGTTACAGACGTAGAAAAACGGTTGCGAAAATCGCTTGCAAATTAGCTGGGTAGAAACACCTCCAAAATCTGCTGACTCGTTTGCCCCTGAGAGAACTGCGTCCAGATGAATTGCAGCAAATCGTCGAGCACTTTGCGAGAGAGCGTCAGCAGCTTCTGTCCCACGGTTTGCTTGCCTTGAGCAAACCCAAATTGTTCAGATTGTGCGCCGGAACAACCCGTCCGTTGCAGAATCGACTGCGCCACGCAACTGAGACGAAAGTGGCGGTTGGCCGCTTCCTGGTTGCGTACCTAAGCCGATTCCAACCCGGTGTGCTGTTT
>JAHHHO010000038.1 GCA_019359315.1 Myxacorys californica WJT36-NPBG1 | reverse complement strand
TCTGGAGGACATGAGGTTTATTTCTGACACTGCTGTAGCTCAACATGGCAGGCGGTTCAGCTTTCGAGCGAGAATAACTATATGTCTTCTAGATTAAGCTATTGCCGATTAAGTCTAGTGGATGTCTGAGGCAATAGCGGTTCCGTCTGTGTTGCGCGAAGCGCGAAGCGCTGCCTCTAAGGGTTGAAACCCTGCCTGTTTCAAGCTGCTGGCATAGGCATAGCCGAGGGAATTTTTGGGATAGCGCACCAATGCCTCTAAATCGTGAGGGGGAGTTACGTAGCGTTCTGCCAGGAGCGCGGCAACTTCTGGCGTTGCTTTCATGGCTACAACCGCCGCTTCAAAGGCATGGCTGTCAACCAGACTGTTGCTCAATTCCCAAACAGGCTCTAGAAGATTACCGCTCTCATCAAACAAGAGGGTGACAAAGGCTTTTATGCCTCTCATTGTTTGCACCACAGATTGCAGCGTTTTTCCTAGGAATTTGCTTAAGGGCGATAGCTGAGCAGGACGATCAGTAAATGGCATGAGATGACCTTCCGTGGGTGAAACTCAAGTAAAATACGAACATTGTTCATATTCATATCTATAAAATACGAACAACGTTCATGTTTTGTCAAGGAAGAGGGTGCAAACAGTGGCAAACGACCGCCAAAAAGCCTCAACGATGCGACGGCAACCCAAGCAGGCACGCAGTCAAGAGCGAGTACACCACATTCTCGATGTTGCCGAACAGCTTTTTATCGAGTCGGGGTATGAGCAAGCCACAACACGGGCGATCGCATCCCGTGCAAAGGTTCCAGTCGGGTCACTCTACCAGTTTTTTCCCGACAAAGAAGCGATCGTGCGGGCACTTGCCAATCGGTATTTTGAGCAGGAATATCACTTGTTTGTGCAACTCCATGCAGAACTGGCTAATACAGATATTGCAACCTATGTCGATCAGATGATAGATGCGTTTAAGCAGTTTGCCGATGATCATCCCGGTTATTGTGCGGTGATGAAACCGTTGATTGACCTAATGACTGTTGCTGATGCTAGTGCATTTGATGAGTACGACCAGTTAATTCTGACTGAACTTGCAAAGTTTCTATCGCAGCGAAATTCTCAACTAGGTTTCGCCCGGTGCGAAATGATTGCAACAACGGTACTCAAAGCCTCGAATGAAATACTGTGGCTGGCATTTAGCCGCGATGAACACGATCGACAACAACTGATAGCAGAAACTAAGACCTTGATTACGGCGTATCTACAAACTTACCGAATTTGAGCCTCTTTGTTCAATTCTTTTTGAAATGAGCGGAGCCGTTCGAGGAAATTGAATTCCCTATTTCCACAGGTCTAGTCCACTACTACCCAACTAATCAAATTCAGGGATTGGTTTACAACTGAGCGAGTTTCTGTCTAACCCAAGCTCGGAAATTGGATTCTGCTGCAATTTCGTCTTGCTGACAGGCTTCTAGAAAGTGATAGAGGTCTGTTTTCTCGACAATTGGAAACGTTGGCGGGAGATCGCACTCCACATAGGTTTGTCCTTGAAGCTGATAAATTCGCCATTCGCGACCGTTAAACCGCCAGAATTCAGGAACTCCCATGCTGGCATAAAATTCATTCTTATCGATGTCTGTGTTGGTAATATCGACTTCAACAATTAAATCTGGGGCTGGATCAGTCGCTAAATCGACCGTTCTACCTGCGACAATTTGCTGATTTTGAATGTAGAACCCTTTGTCAGGTTCCGCCCCCCTCTTCAGGTCTTCTCTGTCCAGCGTTGTCGATCCCATTGACTTGAGTTTTAAGCCCATCTCAGTCACCAGGACACGGACAAACAAGGCAATCATTTCTGAAGCAAATTCGTGTTCTTCAAGAGGCATGGTGATTTCTAGAGTGCCACGATCGTAGGTTAGGCGGGCATGAGTGCGATGCTCTAACAGCGATCGCAGTTGTTGATAGGCTGGCCAGTCTAAATTCCGAACCGTAACCCGTTTTTCGCCGATGGGCGGCGCGACTCGTTTAGTAATGAGCATAGTTTAGACACCGTAAGTTGAGACGGTAGGATTAATCGGGAAAGGCAAACCCAGTCATGGGATCGCGAATGTAGAGACCAAGAACCAGCGATCGCAGCACTTCATCCCAAACGGGGGTTAGTTTTTCAGCATCATCTACCCAATAGTCAAACGTAATTAAGCATTGAACGTTCGAGCCTAATCCGATGCAGATTCGAGAATAGGCCTCTCGCTGCTCCTGGTCGTCCAGAAACTTGATCTCAGCCCAAACAAGTCGTGCCGTCTGCCGTTTTTCAGTAAAGATCTCGCCTGTCGAGATCACATTCCGCTTTTCGTCAGCCAGAATTTGCTTCAGCATGTGCTTGAGGGGAAACATACTCCAATCGGCTTGCGGCAGCCGATTGAATGAGACTTCTAGGCGACAGTTATCGTCAGGCGGCTCAACGTCTAAGAATCGAAAGGATTTCGTGTCAGGTTCAAAGAACCAATTTTGAGGCACATCAAAGCGAACGGCTCCGCGATCGGCAACAAAGATTTTATAACCGGGCTTTGATTGCCAGCGATGATCGTCTTTGAGGTCGAGCGTTTCTTTGATCCATTCTGGTTTGCCTTTTTTGTGCTTTGCCATGATGTCTGATCGATAAGCTTATGTTTATGGTAAGCCATTAGAATTTTCTCGAAGACACCGCAGTTTGCCATTTTGCTGGATTGTTTTGAAGATGATTTGTGCAATGAAATCACGGGTATGAAACCGAACAACGATCGCGTCTAGTGAGCCTAATTCGTTAAACTCTTAGAATCAAGGTTGCGTAATTTAAATAGTTTCACCAGAAAAAGCATCTACTAAGGCAAGAGCAAGCATTCATTCTGTGATACCAATGGACACGTGGACTGGCAAAACCCTTCAAGATGGAAAATATATCTTGGGTGAAGAGTTAGGGCGAGGAGGCTTTGGTGTCACCTATCTAGCAACCCACTCCTACCTCAACCAAACTTTTGTCATCAAGACTCTAAACGCATCTTTGCGAAACACCTCCGCGTTTCCAGACTCCCAGCAAAAGTTTCAGGATGAAGCACGGCGGTTAGCTTTGTGTACCCATCCCAACATCGTCCGAATCAGTGACTTTTTCATCGAAGATGAGCAAGCCTACATTGTCATGGATTACATACCAGGGCAAACGCTGGATCGGGTGGTGTTGCCAAACAATCCTTTACCAGAAGCGATCGCAATTCATTACATTCGCCAGATTGGATTAGCGTTGCGAGTGGTTCACCATCATGGATTGCTTCACCGCGACATCAAGCCACAAAACATTATTTTGCACCAAGGGACTCAAACGGTCGTACTCATCGATTTCGGCATCGCCAGAGAGTTTGCTGCCGATATTATTCAAACTCACACCAGCATGATTTCGTCGGGATATGCACCGATTGAGCAATATTTGCCTCAAGCCAAGCGCACACCCGCTACCGATATCTATGCTCTGGCAGCAACCCTCTATGCGCTGCTGACTGCACACACTCCAATGGCTTCCATTTTGCGCTGCCAGATTGAAGCCCGTAACCAGAAAATCACAACCTCCGTTACCAATGCAACCGAGGTACTTTCAAGGGAGAACCAGCCGATGCTGTCTCTGCGGCAGTTGCGTCCAGAATTGAGTGAGGCGGTAGATCAAGCAGTGATGCAAGGCATGGCGTTAGAAGCGCACGATCGTCCTGCTGATGTGAATGAGTGGTTAGACCTCTTGCCTGGTGCTCAAGATGAAACCGTCCTCTGGACGCCGGTAGCAGGAATGGCAACAACGCGACCCATCACTGCGCCTGCTGCCTCAGAGGGAATGGCAAGCGATCGCGATTCGACTTCTGAGGGTTGGTTGAGCAGACGCAACACTCGTCGGCTAGGCGCGATCGCAGGTATAACGGGCGCAACTCTAGGTGCGATCGCCATCGGCTCCGCATCACTTAAAGAACCACAGCCTAAAGAATCACAACCACCAACTCCGATACAATCCACTCGTGCCGCTTCTCCTTCACCTAAACCATCCGTCTCTCCTTCACCACTGGCCAAACCCGCCACGGCTGCATCTCCCCCTGTCGAGCTGATTACACCTACTCCAGCCTCTTCTGCCCCTCCCTCTCCTATCCCAGCTTCTCCTGTTCCTCCATTGTCTGTCTCTCCCTCGTCTGCACCTGTTCGTACGCCGTCTGCCATTCCTTCTCCATCATCCGCACCCGCTTCGTCTGCCATTCAAACGGTTCCTGTACCCTTACCCAGCCAGCCAGCGGAGATGCCATCACAAGCCGTCCCTCAGGCAGAACCACAAGTGGTGCAAGAAAAGCCGCCTAAGGAAGACAAAGGTCATGGAAAAAAGAGAGGACAAGATAAAGGTGGAAAAGGACAGGATAAGGAAGATAAAGGTAATGGAAAAGGAAAAGGCAGGAAATAGAGTTGTGTTGAAAAACGTGTAGTGACAGATTTATCTCAATTGAGTTTTTCTTTCACAATTTTGTCAATAATTTTATGAACAGCTGACACTACTGATTCCACTAAGATTTCATTGACGCAAGTATCCCACTCAAACGGGCACTCACCGCTATACCAACACTCCTGCACAGTGAAATTCTCAATGCGTCGTTCTGAACAGTTTAGATAGCCTTGCAGGTTGATGTGAGGAACGGGCTGTCCATAGCGCTGATGCCAAGACGGGCCAAATAGCGTAATTGTTGGAACATTTACAGCAGCGGCAATTCGGGCAGGGCCTGTATCGGGAGCGATCATAACATCAGCTTGAGAGAGCATGGCAGCAAGCGATCGCAGGCTTCCCGGTTGCCAAAGTCGCGATCGCTCACCAATGCTCTCCACAATGCGGGTAGCTTGTTCTGCGTCCGAGCCAACCAAAACAACGATTGACGCCTCGTATTTCTCCTGCAACACTTGGCCCAACCGGACGAAATTCTGCTCTGACCAACGCTTGATCTGCATTCCAGCATCAGGACAGAGAACAACGATCGGCCGGTTTGGGTTGTCTAATTTGGCTTGAGCAAGTTGAATTTCTTCTAGCGTTGGATGTAGCGTTGGCGGTTTGATTGATTCTGGTGTGATGAGTTTTTCAGCGAGGAGAATTTCTAGAAAGCGATCGCTCACAAACTGCTCTGGAGGTGGAGAGCGCCATAAATTTGTAACAACCTGTTTAGCATTGCTAGTTTGAATGATTTTATCAATGCGATCGTAGTTGGTATCAGAAACAATTAAATTGAATGGTTGAGTATTCAATAGCTGCTGGACTGTGTGATCCGCCTTACCCTTTTCGGCATAAATGACTCGATCAATGAGTGGATCAGTTTCGAGCAGTTGTCCTCCTGGCGCAAAGGTAAGAACGGTGACACTTGCTTGAGGATGAGAGCGCGCTAACGCTTGAATAGCGGGCAATGCAATCAGTACATCACCAATGCCACCTAACAGTTCAACAAATAGAATATGCTGCATAGCTCTCATCAATCTTTTCATCTCTCTATTACCGGAATTTGGCGTGCTCTGTCATTCTTCTAAAGAAAGAGTGACTAACATTCCATCAATCTAAGAATCTGAAACGCGATCGCTGCACTAAGAAATGTGACAGTTGTTGTGACAATGTAAGAAATGGGTGATTTCAGCATTGTTTAGATCACAAGCGCGAGTAAAGTAAAACCTATCTTTACTGGTCGGTAGAATAACTACCTGGAGGCTGGAATGAACCCACCAGACCGCTTCACACTAGAACTTGATGCTGATCATCCTAATTTGCTGCGCGGGCTTGATGTATTGCTGGATCTTGGCTTGCTGACTCAGCAGCAAATCGAGCAGTTAAGCCGTCAGCATCTAACCTGCCTACTGCCTGAAGCCGTAGAGTCTCCTACCCGTCCGATCGCAGCGCTAGGGCGTTCCTCGTCTCCTGATTTTGTGACTTCCACTCCTGATTTTGTGACTTCTACCAGGGCCGAGCGCCCCGAACGAGTAGCGCCTTCAGAGAATGTGATTACTCGAATTCTGCGATCGCTGCAACAGGAACTCAGTGTTGTTTGGTTACTGGTGTTGGGTGTGTTTTTGGTGGTGGTTTCTTCGGCAGTGCTGGCAGCAAGCCAGTGGCAGGCTGTTTCACCAACCGGACAGTATCTTGTGCTGTTGGGCTACACGGTCAGCTTTTGGGGCGCTTCGTTTTGGGCGAATCGCCGACCAAATTTAAGGCTGACGGCAACAACATTACAAACGCTAACATTACTGCTGGTTCCGGTTAATTTTTGGGCGATCGATCGATTTCTTTTACAGTTTCCTCAGGTTCAATCCATCAGCATAGCTGCCGTTGCTGCGATAGTTCTAAGTGCGATCGCAGTTTTGTTGTTAAAAGCGTCCTCAAATTTTAATTCTCGATTCGTCTTAAGTTATCTAGGCTTGAGTTATCTTCAGTTAGGCTGGTCGGTTTCGGTGATTCCGCCTATCGCTATTTATTTAGGATCGCTGCTTCTGGTCATTGCTCCGATTCTGGCGTTGTCTCGATTTGCGCTTTTAGGAAGTGCGATCGCATTACTATTTTTACGAGCCGTCTTTGTGACCAATGTTGATGTCGCGCAGTTGGGGCTTGCGGTCGCGCTCTGCGGCGGTGGAGTGGCTAGACTTGCCCACCGTCGAACCGGATCAACGGGATGGAGATTGAGCGGCGCGTTGCTATTGCTGGGTTGGCTTGTGTCCGTTGGCTCGGTTCCATGGCAAGCCTTGGCCGCGAGTTGTATCGCAATTTTCGTAAGCTACCAAGCGTTGCAACGATTTTGGCGACGGTTTGATGTAGCTTTATTATTGGCAATTGAGTTACAAATGCTCTGGCTGGTTTGGAGACTCATTCCTGCCTCGCTTCAAACTCAAATCGTTGATAGTGTCACCCGCATTACAGATACCGAATTGTCCCCAATTGCGCTATTGGGAATTGCTTTATTTCCATACTTGATCGTCATTCTGGCGTTTTCACTGTGGTTGCAACGACGACAGCAACCACAGTTAGCGAACTTTTCAGAAGGTATTGCGCTAGGCTTTGGAGTGTTGCTGTTTGCGATCAGTGCGATCGCGCCTGCGACTCGAACGCTCAATCTCTTTGCATCTACCGTTACACTAGCCTGGTTGCTACGCCAACGCCGCTCGCGGCAGCAAGATATCGTATCTCTGGTTTATGCAACTCATTTAGGCGGATTAGCAACAATAATTTCAGCCATTCAATACCGATTTCCGGCGCTAAACAGTTCAACGTGGGCGCTTCTGTTTTTGAGTATTGCGATCGCGCAATGGATGATCAGCGCAATTGGGTCGCGATCGATTTGGCAGCGTAGCGCGTGGCATGTTGGGCCAGGATTTGCAACTTTATCCTATGTTCTGTGGGTTGAACCCCTTGGCTCTGCGCCGCCAATCGCTAGCAGCTGGCTCGCGGTTCCACTCGCATTAACGCTAATTGCAGCCAGGCGACCTGAGCAACAGCAAATCGCGGCTCAACTTAGCGCGATCGCGCTTGGCATGGCGCAACTGCTGACGCTCAACCGCCCTGAAACTGGATTACTAGGATTGGTGTGTGCCACCGTACTGATGGTGGGCAACACTCGCTTATTGCCGCACCCGCTATTTGCCAATCTCACGATTGGATACGGGTTGACAGCTTTGGGCTGGGGATTGTGGCATCAGTTGCCTGGAATGCGTCAGATTGATGTGTGGCTGCTTGTTGGCGCAACGGTACTTTTGCTGCTATGGCTGGGCACGCGTTGGGGACAGACACAATTAACCCAAGGGGAAACTGCGCAACAACCGTCTCGCTTAATCGCGCTTTTTGTCCAGGTGGCCAACCGTTGGGCGGCAGTGCTAAGTGCGCTCCTCTTATTCGGTTCTGGTCTCCAAGTGTTGAGAAAATACGCCGATATGCAGGCTCCAACGTTGATAGGGCTGGCTGCGATCGCGCTAACAACAGGTGTCTTAGCAGCGCGGGCTTGGCGAACGACTTCTATGAGTGCGGTGATCGGGT
This sequence comes from Myxacorys californica WJT36-NPBG1, assembly GCA_019359315.1. Classification (GTDB taxonomy): domain Bacteria; phylum Cyanobacteriota; class Cyanobacteriia; order Leptolyngbyales; family Leptolyngbyaceae; genus Myxacorys; species Myxacorys californica. Next base: position 44,754 of record JAHHHO010000038.1, on the reverse strand, counting down.
TAGGACTTGGAATCGAACTGTTGGTTGCTCACAGTTTGGCGTGGGGAGACCCTTCCATCATTCGGCTTAGCGTCGCAAATGTAGGATTGGGGTTAGCCACGCAGCTTGCAGATGAAATTCGACGCCGACAGGCTCCTTCAGAATCGATATTTGGAGGATGGTATGGCTTGCCATTGGCCTACGGAATCGGTGCGATCGGGCTTCGCCTGGGAACCTTTGAAGCGTGGACAGGGTGCATTTCTCTTGGTGTTGCATTGATCTTCATCGGTGTCGGACGGCAGCGATCCGCGTTCAGATCTCTCACGTTTTTAGGACTATTTGGACTGTCAATCGGACTGAGCGAATTAGTGTTATACCCTCTTCGCAACGAATCGCTCAGCAATCAGTTAATGGCGATCGCGGCATTAGGCACCGTGTTAACGCTAGTCTATCGCTATCTATTAATAGAAAAGCTAAATTATCTACATCTCAGTGCAGTAGAAATTAAATCTGTTGCTCATGGACATTGGGCAATCAGTAGCGTTGTTCTGAGCGTTGCCGCAAGTTTAACCCTACTGATTTCTGCTCCCGGAACATTAGCCTTGATCGGATTTATTACTGGAGTTGGCTTATCGCTGTATGCCATTTTTCAGGCACGTCGCCATCCAAACCTACGAAGCGCAGAAATTTGGCTTTACGCAGGGCTTCTAGAAGCGGCGGCTCTGGTTTGGTATCTCAGTACAAAACCGTGGTTTAGCGGAGTTTTTGCCCAATTGCGTCCGTATGCAGTGGCAATCGCCGCGATCGTAGCATTCGTGATATTTGTCCTACCGTGGGAACGGCTAGGCTGGATGCGTCGGCCTTGGCAACGGGTATCGATCGTTGTTCCACTGTTAGCTTTAGCTGGAACCGCTACGATCGTTCATGGGCTAAGTCTGATTGTTTTGGCTGTTTTCTACAGCTTAATCGCTTCTATTCGTCGAGAAATTCGCTGGACTTATCTCAGCATGGCGTTGCTGAATTGGGTTGTATTCAAGCAACTTGATCAACTCAACTTAAATATTTTATTTTGGCAAGTGTTGCCAGTCGGATTGTCAATTCTATACTTCGCAGCCGTTGAGCCGTCGCTTAAGCTGGCTCAGGCCCAATCATCAAAGCATTACGTTAGGCTGTGCGGAACGAGCTTAATTTGTATTACTGCATTGCTCACTCAAAATAACTACGGCATTCTACCAGGCCTAGTTAGTTTGATTGCAATTTTTGCTGGATTAGGATTAAAAATCCGAGCATTTTTATATGTGGGAACAATCGTTTTTTGTCTCAACGTCTTGTATCAACTCGTTGTTTTAGCAACTACTTATTCGCTCCTCAAGTGGGTCATTGGCTTGTGCATTGGCATTGTCCTGATTTGGATTGCCGCAAACTTTGAAACTCGTCGTGGGCAAGTAACGACGCTGATGCAAACCTGGCTAGAGCAACTGCAAGCGTGGGAGTAATCCAATGGGATGAGCAAATTAACGGCTTCCTTGGTCAGAAAGGGAGATTTTTGTAGTTTTTGCTACAGAATATAATATGATTATAGAGGTGAAATTTAGTTTCCCTCTTAGCAATACCGCTTGCAAAACCCGACTGTCATGGCAAACACATCTTATTCCTACAGCACGCTCGATCAGCATCTAAACAACATTCTGACTTCCCTTGCGCATCGTCTAGAAGCGGCCAAAGCTGCCAATAATGTTCAACTGATTAAGCTACTGGAACGAGAGAAGGAAGAAGTGACGGCCCCTATCGCTACGCAGAAAGCGACTTTGACTTGGCAAGCGCTGATCCAATCCTTTTTCAACCGTTCTGCTCAGTCTATCCATCGATTTGAGAATGGCAGCGATCGCTGGTGGTATACCATTGATCCCCAAACTGGACAAGAGATTTGTGCAGACTCTGAAGCGGAACTGAGGCTATGGATTCAACAGCATAGCAAGTAGAACTTCTCGCTAGTTATTTTTATACAATGACCCACAGCCCTGTTTAGATCAGGGCTATTTTTATGATTTGATGAGGCTTGTGTGCCTGTAGATGGGCACTCAAAGTCACAGTTTGACTTATTCTAAAAGCTAGAAATCGTCCGCTAGAATCACTGGTCACACGTTGTTAATAATGAATTAATTATGAATGCGGAAGATATGAATGCGGAAGAACTAATCCGTCGGTACGAAGCAGGTGAGCGTGAGTTCAGTGCAATTAGCCTAAACGAGTCTCAGTTAGAGGGGGTGGATTTAAGCGGAGCCGTTTTGAGCGCTGCCTCGCTAAACAGAGCAAATTTGAAGCGCGCTAACCTAAGCGGGGCAGATCTCAGTGGCGCTGATCTTGCTGAAGCAGACTTAAGTGGAGCAGACCTAAGCGGCGCAGATTTAAGTAATGCCGTGCTGGATGGAGCTGTGCTAGAGGGAGCAATTTTAGAGCGAGCCAATTTAAGTCAAGCCGATCTTAAAGTGACTAATCTGTCTCAGGCAGCGCTGTCACAAGCTGAACTGGTTCAGGCAGATTTAAGCGGCGCGAATTTAGAATCCGCTGATTTGAGCGGATCAGATCTGACGGTAGCTGACTTGCACCAAGCCAACCTAAGTGAGGCCGAATTAATTCGAGCCACGATGAGCGGTGCAAATTTGCAAGACACGAATCTAGACGGAACTATTTTAGAAGGCGGTGATGGTCGCCTTGCCACTTAAAGCGTGCTATTGAAGAACGGACGTTAAGGACGGATAGCCGCCTCTAGCTTCCTAGTTTGAACGCTTCTAAAAACAAACTGTAACTCACACCAATTTTTAGAACGTTTAAGAATTCGGCACCTAGCGATCGCCCGAATCGTTCGCGACTGCCATAGAAGATGCGGCTGATAACTTCGGTCGCTGCCACGATCAGCAGCGCCGCCACTACATCTAATTCTGAGCGCTGTCCGGCGGTTGTAGACATCACATTGCCGATAAAAAAACCGAGGAGCAGACCAATCACTAAAAGCGAGATGCGCCGCCACGGATTGCGAAACAGTTGATCGACCTGTCTCGTCGTCGTTTGTACCAATGTATTAAGGCGAGTGTTTTGCATGGCGGTTAGAGGCAACTTACAACTACTTTACTCAAAAATTTACTCAAAAAATCTTCCCACAATCGCCTTAAAGCTTGTTATCACTAAAGTACAACGATTGATCAAAGGTTGCGGGGTCTGATGAAACCGATAAATGACAAACTGCACCCTGCGCTTAAGGCCGCGATCGCGGCGGCGGTTTTGCTAATTCCTGGGTGGCTACTCCTCCAACGATTTCAGATTGGTATTGAGTTTTTACCGTCTGAATCGGATCGAGTTCCGGTGATCAAAACTCAACCTTCAGACGCTCCAGCCACCCGTGCTTCTACAAATTCTAAGGCGACGACTGCGGCTAAGCCTGATCCCGCAGACGCTGCCGCTCGCCAAGGTAAGTTGCGAATCCGCAACCGCTCAGATCACCCGCTCAGAGTGGCGTTGCTCTCTCGCCAAAAAGAAGTGAATAAAGGAGCATCGACCGGATTTGCGACTCCGGCCCATTGGGATTTTGCGCCAGGAGAGGGAAGTACAGAAGGATTGCTCGTTTCGTTGCCCGATCGCGAGGTTAAGTTGAAGAAAGGGGATGTGGTCGTTGCCTTTGCTCAGGATGGATCGCAACGGTACTGGGGGCCGTTTGTGGTGGGTGAAACTGATGGCCTAGCTTGGAACGCTGGGGCAGCAGAATGGGAATTAGTGTTGGATGAATAAGATGAATAAGTAGATAGCCAAAGTTGGTTACGCAACTTGTGGCCTCTATCCCCGGTTCTCTAAGAACTTGGGACTTGATATTTACATCCACTTACTGATGACATATAGGTTCACAACTGAATGAGAAAGCTATCTCTGCGGTGAAAATCGGCTTCTGGTTCAGGATGGGTTAGTGCCCAGTACGTGATCTCACCGCTCTTAGATTCAATTACAGATGCGATCGCAACGTCCAAACCTTGCTCAGCTACCTCAAGCTGCTCCAAACTCAGCGCGATCGTCAGCATTAGCGCGTCAGAGGTCTGCCGCACCTCCACTGGAAGCGCTGCGATCGCTAGTTCCTCTTGCATTCCTTGTCGATAGCCATCAAATCGGTAAACATTCCAATGTCCGGCAGGGGAGAGATTGAATTCCCAATACTGCTTGGAATGCTTGAGACCCAGAAAGAATTCGAAACACGTAGTCTTCCAGAGGTCATGTTGACGCACAGCCGAGGCAGGAATTGGAATCACAACTGCCGTTAGGTCACCACGCAGATCATAACGAATCGTGAGGTAACCACTGCGACGTTCAATGCTACCTGTAATGGTTAGATCAATGCTAGGTGAAGAGAAAGGCTTCAGTAAAAACTCGTTCATCGCATCTCCGCAATGAGAGAGCGGATCACTGTTTCTTGAGATTCAATACTCTGAGTCAGTTGAAACTGAACCAGGGCTCGCATCAAATTGTGATCCCGATGCTTGACTTTGAAATAGACGTTGCCCGCTAGATGATCGGTTAAAAATCTTAGCCCTAGCTCAAACGCAATGAGTCGAATTGCATCAAATAGATAATCGTAATCGTGATTAGTCAGAAAGGCTTTTGCCACTGAAAGATAGCCTTGTAAAATACCTTGGCAAAGGTCAGGCTCGAAGTAAACCGTCTCCCACTGCTCCGTTTCCTCACCGATCGGATTGCAACCCGATCGCAGGCAATCGCCAATATCGTAATGCACCAGTCCAGGTTTCACGGTGTCGAGATCGATGACGCTAACGGCTTTTCCAGTTGAGCAATCAAACATAACATTGTTCACCTTTGGATCACCATGCATCAGTCGAAGCGGCAGTTTACCACCCGCTTTAGCGTGTTCAAGAACCGAACACCACTCCGCGCGATCGCGCACAAACTGCAATCCGTAAGTCACTTCTGAAGACAGGTTCACCGTTGTGGTTGCTAACACTTGCTCGTAGTGCTGAAGATAGCGCGGCGTGATGTGAAAGCCTTCTAAGGTATCGGCTAACTGATCAGGCGGCAAGTCGCTGATCAAACTGTGAAACGTGCCCAAGGCATAGCCAACTTCTCTGGCGTGGTCTACGTCATGCATCGCGTCAAATGATTCTGACCCTTCAATAAAACTAATCGCTCGCCAAACTGACTCATCAGACTCAATCCAATGGTCGTCTCCTTCATGGGTTAACAGCACACGCGGCACTTCCCAACGACGAGCAAGCGGAGAACGCTGTAAACGATCGCGAACATGGCAAGTGAAAATGCTCATGTTTTGCATGACCAATTGAGGCTGGCGAAAGACGTGAGTATTGATGCGTTGCAGCACAAAGCGCGGTTGACTGATATTCTTAACCGTTACAAGAAATGTGTCGTTAATATTGCCACTGCCAAACGCTTCCACCGCAGTAATGTCAGCTCCAGAAGAAAATTGAGCTGCGATCCTTTGGAGCTTGGCAACGCCAACCGCACTTAGGCAATTTGAAGATTGACCGACAGGAGTTTGATCAGTTGTTTGATGATGGGTCATGTCCTCACACTTAGCTCCTCACACTTAGAATAATTGCCTTGAATAATTGCCTTGAATAATTGCCTTGCGACAAAATGCTTCTGGTCATTATCCGACACCTAGGCGCATTCTATAAAAGCAAGCTCGAGATGGCACATTAGTAGATGGATACAGTTGTTTCGTAGATTTTATTGGAAGCGAGCATCTCGAACGAGCATCCCACTTTCAATAGAATCGGCGGATCGGCTATTTAACACGGTTGTACTGTAGCTGAAATGTTTGCAATACAACTCCATTTCTTGATTTTCCATAAGCGTTTGTTGATTTTGGGTTTGGGTTTGTCGATTTCACATAAGAATTACTTTACTCACAAGGGCGTTCTTTGATTTTCCATAAGCGTTTGTTGATTTTAGGTTTGCGTTTGTCGATTTCACATAAGAATTACTTTATTTACAAAAGCGTTTATTAGTTTCAGGTTTGTGTTTCTTAGGTTTGCATTCCTCACGAAGCTAATTTTGTGCGCTAGACACTAAAAAAACGCCCATTTAGAAGAATCTAAACAGGCGTTTAACCATGACTAGCGAACAGAAACGCAAAGGCAAAACGCTTTTGCGGTTGCCACTCCTTGAGGCAACGGGTTATTTGGCAAGTTCTAAAACGCCTAACTGACTCAGAACAGCATCCGCATTTTTCTTTGCATCACCAAAAAGCATTCGAGTGTTTTCTTTGTAGAAAAGTGGGTTCTCAACGCCTGCATAGCCGCTTGCCATACTGCGCTTTAGCACAATGACTTGCTTGGCTTTCCACACTTCCAGAACGGGCATTCCGGCGATCGCACTTCCGGGTTCCATCGCACTTGGATTCACTGTGTCGTTAGCTCCAATTACTAACACCACATCGGTTTGAGGAAAGTCATCATTGATTTCTTCCATCTCTAACACGATGTCGTAAGGCACATTCGCTTCAGCCAACAGGACGTTCATGTGTCCCGGCAAGCGACCTGCGACGGGGTGAATGCCAAAGCGGACATTGACGCCGCGATCGCGCAATCGTTTTGTAATTTCGGAAATCGGATGCTGCGCTTGTGCCACGGCCATTCCATAACCGGGAACGATGATGACGCTATTTGCGTTTTCTAGCGCCTCGATCGTTTCGTCTACAGAAATTGATTTTGCTTCGCCTGCGATCGCTTCTGTAGCGCTCGATCCACCTGTGCCAAAGCCGCCGAGAATGACGCTGATAAACGATCGATTCATCGCTTTGCACATGATGTAACTTAGAATCGCGCCACTGCTGCCAACTAATGCGCCCGTAATGATCAACAGATCGTTAGAGAGCATAAAGCCGGCGGCGGCAGCAGCCCAGCCCGAATAGCTATTGAGCATTGAAATGACAACAGGCATATCTGCGCCGCCAATTCCCAAGACGAGATGGAGTCCTAGCACACCTGCGATCGCGCTCATGATCACTAATGCTTGAAGTCCAGATAGGATTCCTTCTCCTAGAAACTGCTGCCCCAGCCAAACACAAGCGATTAACATGCCAATGTTAAGAAGGTGTCGAGCAGGCAACGTGAGCGGCTTACTGCTAATCAATCCGCGCAGTTTTCCAAAAGCAATGATCGATCCGGTAAACGTGACCGCACCAATAAACACACCCACAAAAATTTCAACTTCGTGAATTGTGGCTTCCGCTCCGGTCAGCGATTGCGGGCTGAGGTAATTAGCAATGCCTACCAGAACTGCCGCCAGTCCGACAAAACTATGCAGCATTGCCACAAGTTCCGGCATTTCGGTCATGGCAACGCGTGCAGCAAGAATCGCCCCAACGATCGCCCCCGGAAGAATTGCTGTGGCGAGAATTCCATAGCCAGTGACATCACTTCTAATAATCGTGGCGATGAAGGCAACGATCATTCCAGCGATGCCATAAATGTTGCCTTTCTTGGCAGTTTCCTGATTTGACAAGCCACCCAAACTCATAATGAAGAGGGCACTCGCCGCAATATAAGCGACGTTAGAAATACTATCGGTCATTGTCCTCTCCCTATCTTTGGAACATTTTGAGCATTCGTTGTGTGACCAAGAAACCACCCACGATATTGATGGTTCCAACCAGAATTGCGATCGCGCCTAAAATTGTCGTTGCTGACGTCAGCGCTCCTGAAATTTGCAGCATTCCCCCGATGATGATGATGCCGCTAATGGCGTTCGTGACGCTCATCAAAGGCGTGTGGAGCGCGGGTTTAACGTTCCAAATCACCTGCCAACCAATAAAGCAGGCGAGAACAAAGACGGTGAAGTGAGACAGGAATGAAGGAGGTGCGATCGCGCCGATTCCTACTACCACTGCACCAATCAGAATTGCCCAGATCCACTGAGGCGTCTTCCGACTCACTTGAGGCGTTTCGACCTGAGACGAAACGGTAGCGGGTTTGGGTGCAGGCGGGGCAGCAGGTCTTGGCGGCGGCGGCATAACTTCGCCCTGATGCACCACCAACGCGCCTCGAATCACTTCGTCGGCGAGATCAACCCGGTAGTTTTCGTTTCTGCCCATATCATCCAATAGGTGACATAGGTTTTTGCCATAAAGCTGACTCGACTGCGACGCCATCCGACTCGGCAGATCGGTTAATCCAATAATCGTGACGCCATGATACTTGTAGATTTCATTAGGCTTGGTCACTTCGCAGTTGCCGCCCTGCTCTGCCGCCATATCGACGATCACAGAGCCGTCTTTCATGCTCTCGACCATTTCTCTCGTGATCAATGTCGGAGCTTTTTTGCCCGGAATCAGTGCCGTGGTGATGATGATATCTACGTCTTTTGCTTGATCCGCAAACAGTTCCATCTCGGCTTTGATAAATTCGGGACTCATGGTTTTGGCATAACCCCCTTCCCCAGAGCCGTCTTCCTCAAACTGAAGCTCTAAAAACTCTGCACCCATGCTTTGAACTTGCTCTTTCACCACCGGACGGGTATCAAAAGCTCTAACGATCGCACCCAATCCTCTTGCGGTTCCGATCGCAGCCAATCCGGCCACACCTGCACCGATAATCAGCACTTTCGCGGGCGGCACTTTTCCGGCAGCGGTAATCTGCCCTGTAAAGAAGCGTCCAAAATGCTCGGCGGCTTCGATTACAGCACGATAGCCTGCAATATTCGCCATTGAACTGAGAGCATCCAATTTTTGTGCCCGACTAATGCGCGGCACTGCATCCATCGCTAAAACGGTTGCCTTGCGACTCGCAAGTTGCTGCACCAGTTCAGCATTTTGGGCAGCCCAAATAAAACTAATTAATGTCCCGTTTTCTCGCAGCAATTCTGTTTCGTGCTTGTTCACACCAGAATGCCAAGCGGGAGGACGAACTTTGAGAATTAAATCTGATTCTGCCCATAGCGTTTGGGGATCAGAAACAATGTGACAGCCAGCTTCTTCAAAAGCCTGATCAGAAAAATTAGCGGCATCTCCTGCCCCAGATTCAACCCATACTTCAAACCCATATTTTTGAAGAATCTTTGCGGTATCGGGCGTTGCTGCGACTCGACATTCGTTGGTCGCAATCTCTTTAGGAATGCCGATTTTTCGACAAGGTTTTGAAGGGTCAATTGAAGGATGCTCACTATGCGTTTGCTGATCCAGCGCGATCGTCATGAACTTCTCCTGATAATGGATCTTGATGTACTGGAGTGCTGACCAATAAACTTCATCAACGAAATATTACTCGTCAAATTTTTGCAGCAATTCACAGATCAATAGGGACAATACCCGCATCCTAGAACTATTTTCAAGAGTTAGGAATTATTTCCAAATTTCTTAGGATCTAAACTCTAAAATGAATCGAAACTTAATATAAAAGGATCAATGAAGCGCTAACTATCAGTCTCTAGTAAAATCAGGTAAATATGCTTCATTTAAGTTGAGTTTCTGTTACAAACTGCTACACATCAATCCACCTCAAATTTGCGTTTGAGGTGGATTGATCCTTCCATTTTCTGAAGTTCATAGTTCTTGCCGAATGCAAAAAAATACCTATTTTCAACAGGATTTTAAGTAGAACGACTACGACAAAGAGGATCGATTCAAACGCCCCATAGTGAGCTACTCTTCAACGCGGTAGCCAAACTCCGCAAGGCGCGTACGAGACTGACGCCATTTCGGTTGCACCTTCACAAATAGTTCTAGATGCACTTTGCCCTCGATCAGTTTTTGGATTTGTTCACGGGCCGCAGACCCGACCGTTTTTAACATCGTTCCTCCTTTGCCAATCAGAATGCCTTTCTGAGAGGAACGCTCGACATTGATGGCAGCAGAGACGCGAGTGATATGGGGTTCTTCCTGGACACGCTCGATCGCGATCGCAACGGAATGCGGCACTTCTTCGCGGGTATGTAGCAGAATTTGCTCCCGAATCAGTTCGCCCATGATAAAACGTTCGGGCTGATCGGTGACGAGATCCGGCGGATAGTAATAGGGTCCGGGTTCTAAGTTCTCAATCAAGGTAGCTTGGAGTGGCTCGACCCCTTCACCTGTGAGCGCTGAGAATTTAGCAACTGTCCAACCTTGAGATTCTGCCAAGTCAATATAGTCTTGATCAAGCGAAGGGTAGCCTTGCTGATCGGCTTTGTTGAGTCCGAGAATCACAGGACTTTTGATATCTGTCAGCAGGTTGACGATGAAGCGATCGCCCCCACCCAACTCAACCGAGCAATCGACCAAAAAAAGCACGATATCCACCGATGCGATCGCGCCCCTCGCATTCTTGACCAAGACTTCGCCCAACTGATGGTGAGGTTTATGAATTCCGGGCGTATCGACAAAAATAATCTGTGCTTCTGGCGTGGTCAGAATGCCCCGCAAGCGGTTGCGAGTCGTTTGCGCCACGGGAGAGGTAATCGCAACTTTCTGTCCGACCAAATAATTCATCAGCGTAGACTTGCCCACGTTTGGGCGACCAATAATGCCGACGAACCCTGATTTAAATCCCTCCGGCGCGACTGGAATAGAACTTACCCAGCCATCTGTTGTTTCGTTCTCTGTCATGTCGTCCTCTTCTGACAGTTCTAAATCAATTCTGTAGTTTTCATTACTCTTTCTCAAAGTGCGATTAGCTGTTAGCCATTACAACTTATTCAGTGTAATCGACATGGACGGGACAAAGCGGATTGGCATCTTGACCAGTGGCGGGGATTGTTCAGGCTTAAATGCAGTCATTCGAGCGGTGGTCTTTCGAGCGATCGGAACGTATGGCTGGAAGGTCTTAGGAATTTGTCGAGCCACCAATGGCTTAATGGAGCGCCCCCCTGACATTGTGGCGTTAGATATTGAGCGCGTCGATCGCATTCTGACCGCAGGCGGAACGTTTCTTGGCACAACCAATAAGGGCAATCCGTTTGCGTTTCCGATGCCCGACGGAGAACTCCTCGATCGCTCCTCCGAGATTATCGACGGCTACCATATGCTGGGCTTAGACGCCATGATTGGCATCGGCGGGGATGGCAGCATGGCGATTCTGCGAAAGCTGGCACAGCAAGGCGGCATGAATTTAGTCACAATTCCTAAAACGATTGATAACGATGTTGGCATCACCGAATGCTCGATCGGCTTTGATACGGCCGTCAACATTGCTACAGAAGCCGTCGATCGCTTGCACTTCACCGCAGCAAGCCATTCTCGCGCCATGATTCTCGAAGTCATGGGACGCGATGCTGGACACATTGCCATTAGCGCAGGCATTGCAGGCGGTGCAGATGTGATTTTAATTCCAGAAATCCCCTATACGATCGCGAATCTCTGTCACAAGCTCAAAGAACGCCAAGAGCAAGGCAAAAACTATTCGCTGATTGTTGTGTCGGAAGCGGTGCGCACCGAAGAAGGTAAGACCGTCAGTTCAACCGATCCCTCTGGAGAATCGCGCTACGGCGGAATTGGGCAATATCTTGCCAATAGAATCTCCGCCTGTAGCGGTGTAGAAACTCGCGTTACTGTACTGGGGCACATTCAGCGCGGCGGCACGCCTTCGCCCTTGGATCGGCTGCTCGGCTCAATGTTTGGCGTGGCGGCAGTCGATTTGATTGCTCAAGAAAAATACGATCGCATGGTGGCATGGCGCGATCGCCGCGTGATTGATGTACCGATTGCGGATGCGATCGCACAGTATTGCACTGTTGATCCAGGCAGTGCTGCTGTTCAAACTGCACGCGGACTCGGAATCTATTTAGGAGATTGAGCCATCCTTTGGCGTCGCAGTAAGGCTTTGAAGGATGGTGGCAGCGAATTTTGTAACAGATGTAGCGAATGAACAGATGAATGAATCACCCATTTACATATCTGTTATGTCCGTTACTCGATTCGCTGCCTAGCTTAACTCGCTGCCCCCTGAAGTTAGCAATTCCTCTACGACTGAACAACGCCCCATCAAGCTAAGCTCAAGCGGATTTCCACGTACCGTGAAATCCAAGTGGAATCACTTCCGGCAATGCTAAACGGCAAACTGGTTCATCATCTAAGCGATCGCTATCAAATACCCAAACTTCACTAGTATCGGTATTACCGTCATATACAACCGTCACGATCCAACCTTGATCCAGATTTTGAGCATCGGGCGCGTAAATCGGCTCCATTGCATAGCGGTTTTCGCCCAAATTTGCTTGCATCAGGTCGCCCGTTTGTTGATCGAAGCGTGCGATCGCCTCAAACACACCGGGACTCTCATGACCGGGACGGTAAACTGAAAGGTAAGTGTATCGCCACGCTTGCCCCACATCCGCTTGTTTCACAATTGGAAACTCACAGTCACGATTCAACATCCGATTTATCTCAGAAACGGTTCCTGATATCGGATCTAATCGAATTTGCCATAAAGAAGAACTTGCTTTTGTAGTTGCATGACCTGTTGCAACTTCTTTCAAAAGCTGATTGGTGTTGAAGTCTTCGTATCGCACCACATCTACAACAGCATGACCGTCTTTATCAACTGCACCGTTGCCAAAGTGCCATTGATACCAAGGTTCTGTCTCCCCTCGACTGACCACTTCTAGCGAATCCCGATCAATCACTAGAATTTGCGTTCCCTTTTCGGGCTTCCACTCAAACGATTCTCCAAACCCTTTGAGGCGAGATAAGACCAGCAGAGGATTTAATCGAATAGGCGAGACGAAAAATAGCAGATATTGCCCTGCCATAACGAAATCATGAATCAGTGGAAAGCCATCTAGCGGCACCTGATTTCGCTGCTTTAAATTGCCCGTCGCATCAAGGCGATAGAGGTTAAGCATGGCGTTCTTACCAAAGCTCACCCCAAAGTTGTAAACCTCTCCAGTTCTATCATCGCGCTTCGGATGAGCCGAAAATGGCATCAAAGGTGGTAAACCGTTTAGATCCGTTTGACCTTCAGTGTTTAACGTCTCTGGATTTAAAGCATAGGGATGTCCGCCCTCCCACAATGCCAGCACGCGATCGTCAAACGCAAGGACTGAAGTATTGCCTGCGTTTTTTGGCCCCTTCGTAAACCGATTCCAAATTCCTCCAGGGGGGAGCATTCCATACCCACCATAGAGAAAGTGTCCTGCCTTTTCTTCTTCCTGAAATTCTTTGCCCTGCACATAGCGATACACTCCCGTTGCGCCTGCATCGGTGAAATGAACTCCTAGTACAGCACCGTCCCCATCAAACCAATGAGAAACCCGCGTATTGCCCCGCTCTAATCGCGCTGGGCCGTTTCGATAGAGCGACCCTCTTAACCTTGTAGGAATCTTGCCAGACAGAACTGCTAAAGCTGTTGGAGCAAAACCGTTAGCGGTATGTAAAACTGACCCTACCCAATCTTTAGGTCGTGTTGCAATAACCATACATTCCTTCCTTATCAGTCTGTATTCAAACTTACGAAATCTAGTGCAACATCTGCCGTAAGCCGTTTACTTCTAGTTTAGAAGTATGACCACCGATGCAACGGATCGCATTACCTAAATTTTATTCACTAATTTGAATATGTCAATAAGTGAATAAAAGCCGTCTGTTGCCTGTGGTCACGGAGGCAAGCTCACAATCTGTGCCAGTCCCACAATTCACTAGCAGAACTACTGACTGATGAAACTTAGATCAGCGCTAAGTGGGAATGCATTGCCGTTCCCGAAAGCTAATCGCAGCATCGTTGCTAGACACAATAAAATTCTTCAACTAATTACAATCACCCGCAGGTCAAGAGCGTCTGATACAATTACGGCGTTGTTAATATAAAGCACGTCTCTTGAGTCAGTCGATCGATCTCCCTCAAGTCGATGATTTTTTACAAGAACTCGCCACGATTCAGCAAACGGGTTCTAAGCGGATCGCTCTATTAGGGTCACGCCACGTTCCTATCACCCATCAAACTCTAATTGAGTTGATGAGTTATGCACTGGTTCTAGAAGGCAATCGAATCATTACTTCAGGGTCAACCGGAACTAATTTTGCTGCAATTCGTGGTGCTTTACGGGCTGATCCAAGTATGCTAACGGTGATTCTGCCGCAGAGTATGGAGCGCCAACCTCGCGAATCTCGTGAGCAGTTAGAAAGTGTGATGCACTTGGTCGAATCGCCAGAGAACAATAGTCTTTCTCTAGCTGAAGCCAGTGCCTTGTGCAATCAAGAGATTGTGTCTCGCTGTCAGCAACTCATTAGCTTTGCGTTTCATGACAGCCATACTCTTCTGCGAACTTGCCGCGATGCCGAAGACCAGCGCAAAATTGTGACAATATTCTATTTTGATTAGGACATGACACTGTTCGGATTCTCTGTGCCGACCATTTTGCTAATCGCGATCGCGGCGACTGCTGTTCTCGTGTATCTTCCATTTGCTCTCGTGGGGGTTGCCCGCGTGCAGGTTGGCTACAATCGAGATATGAGGTCGTCTCCTCGGGCAACGCTCGATAAACTCCCCGAATACGGCAAACGTGCAACCTGGGCACACCAAAATTCCTTAGAAGCGTTTTCGCTGTTTAGTGTTGCGGCATTAATGGCGTATGTGACACAGCAGGATTCCGCAACGGTCGCTTGGGCTGCGATCGCGTTTGTGCCGATTCGCTTCCTCTACTCGGTGTTTTATATTCTGGATGTTCCGCTGCTGCGATCGCTGATGTTTGCCCTTGGTTCAACCTGCATCATTACCTTGATCGGATCGAGCATCACTAGCACTATGAGGTAGGAGACAACTGTTCTTTAAATAACCCCTATTTTTTCTATGGCTTCTACATTTTCGTTTGATATCGTCAGTGAATTTGACCGTCAAGAACTCGTCAACGCCGTCGATCAGACCAAGCGAGACGTGAGCAGTCGCTATGATCTCAAAGACACCAATACTGAGATTGATTTGAACGACGATGCGATCGTCATCAACACCGATAGTGAGTTTACGCTCGATGCAGTCCACAACCTATTGCAGCTAAAAGCCTCAAAGCGCAATTTGTCTTTGAAAATCTTTGACTACGGCAAAGTAGAATCGGCAAGCGGCAGCCGTGTCCGGCAAGAAATTAAGCTCAAAAAAGGCATCAGCCAAGACATCGCGAAGCAAATTACCAAAATCATTCGCGACGAATTTAAAAAAATTCAAGGGTCAATTCAGGGCGATGCCGTTCGGGTATCGGCAAAATCGAAGGATGAATTACAAGCCGTAATGCAACGCATGAAGCAAGAAGATTTCCCGGTTGCACTGCAATTCACAAATTATCGATAGAGTTCAGTGGCAAATTGAATAACGCTGTAGCAAATCTATCCAGCTTGATCAGTGAGATTTAGAGTGTGAGCATCTTGCACACGCTCAGATATTTTTGCAAAGCCCAGAGGCAACAGCCGTTCTCATCACTTGAATAGTGGACTTGGAGAATAGGCGATCCACTGTACAAATCTTCTATATCTGAACATCTGTTCATATGTTACGATGAATTTAACCTCTATAAGAGTCACATCATGGCTACTGCAACTCAAATGAAATGCGCGTGCGAACCTTGTCTTTGCATCGTTACCCCCGACGATAGCGCTACTGAGAAAGATGGCAAATACTATTGCAGCCAAGTCTGCGCCGATGGTCATCCCGATGGACACGGTGACTGTGGACACAAAGGTTGTAATTGCTAACAAAAAGCGAGGCTCAAGGATGGAAGATCCTTGAGCCTCTATTCAAGTTATGCACCCTCATCGAATTGCCTTTACTGATGCCTGATTACCAGATCGTCTCCACTAACTGAGACCTTGGTAATTTGGCGAATTCCAAACTGATTTAAGACAGGTTGTACGGCGTTAGCAACCCGCCCTTGCAGCGTTGGATCATTTAGACGAGTGCGAACCTGAGTTTCAACCAGAGATACGATCGTATTTTTATAGCCAAATAGCGGATTACAAATATCGACTCCAAAAATTCGGCAAGCGCCCGTTGCTTGAATGTTGGCATTAAAGTCAACCCGGGTCACTGTATAGGAGAGCCGCCCATTCGCTGCGATCGGGCGCAGAAAGACATCCATCCGAGCATTATTAATTTCCACGTCGGGGACACCGTTATCTCCTAGAGATACAGCGCCTGTATGAAATCCTTTAATCTCTCGTCCAGCACTTTCCATCAATAAACTCAGCTTAAAAGTCGGGCTCTGCCAGCCTACCTGAGGCGTGCTGAGATTCCAGTCTTGGACATAGAACTTAGCATCCCCGGCATCCGGACAGAAGAAACCGCAGTCTAGATCTTTGACCCCTTCCGGAACGTTGAATGGAAACTGATTTCCGCCTAACGCTTGCGGTAAACGGACAAAAGAATCGTTTGGTTTATGCCAACTCTTGCCCTGCTTAGGGCCAAAGTTATTGAGATGAAGTTGCGTTCCTTGAACAGCGTTATTTACGAGGGCAGTAATTAACTGTACTGGAACCCGCACATCTTGACCTGGTGGTTCAGGTTGAGGCGGCACAGGAGGTCTAGGAGGACGTCCTTCACAGATGGGAGGTGGGTTATCGCCAGTACAGTCAGGAATCGCCCTGACTGCGTTCTGAGGAATAAGCGCGATCGCACTGGCTACACAAGTTACTGAAACTGCACTCATCACAGCAGACAGCAAAGCAGGTCGAGTCATGTCAGGAACTCCTTTCTCAGGGTGGAGAAGGGGAGCCGCTTTACTTCAGTTCTTTAGATACAAGTTCTTTAGATACAAAGATAAATTGCGGAATCTTAAGCAACAACCTATCCTGAGTTCGTTACTGTAGCGCTATAAATGAACATCTCAAGGGAGTTACCAGTCCCCCCTTATGAAATTAATCATAAGTCAGTTTCTATGTTCTTGATATTACCCAGTAGGGTACTCTTCACCTGTATTTTTATCTAGAGAAAAGAGGGCACGATATCATGCCCTCTTTTCTCTAGATTTGGATAGATTTAGAGATTTGACATCACAGCTTTTGCCGCTTCGATCGTGCGATCGACCTCTTCATCGGTATGCGCCAATGATGTAAAGCCTGCCTCAAACTGCGACGGAGCAAGGTAGACGCCTTGCTCCAACATGCCACGATGAAACTTGCTGAACTTCACGAGATCTGACTTCTTCGCATCCTCGTAGTTGTGCACCGGACCTTCGGCAAAAAACAGCCCAAACATGCCGCTAATTGAGCCGCCGCTCGCCGCGTGCCCTGTTTCTTTCGCCACATCCAGCAATCCTGCAATCAGGCGGGACGTCACGCGATCGAGGTGTTCATAGCTTCCAGGACGGCGCAGTAGTTCTAGCGTTTTAATCCCGGCAGTCATAGCTAGCGGATTTCCTGACAGCGTACCTGCTTGGTACATCGGACCTGCGGGAGCTACCATCGCCATAATGTCTTTGCGTCCACCATAGGCTCCAACAGGCAAGCCGCCACCGATCACCTTGCCAAGCGTCGTAAGATCAGGCGTAATCCCAAATTTCTCCTGTGCCCCACCGTAAGAAATTCGGAAGCCCGTCATCACTTCGTCAAACACCAGCAGCGCGCCGTGTTCTTGCGTTAGTTCCCGTAATCCTGCCAAAAATCCAGCTTCCGGCACAATAAACCCAGCATTTCCTACCACAGGTTCTAAAATCAGACCTGCAATTTCCCCCGGATTCTCTTCAAACAACTGGCGCACCGCGTCCAAATCGTTATAGGGAGCGGTGAGCGTGCTTGCCGTTGTGGATTTGGGAACGCCTGGAGAATCGGGTAACCCCAACGTTGCCACACCCGAACCTGCTTTCACCAAAAACATGTCTGCGTGTCCGTGGTAGCAGCCCTCAAACTTGATCACCTTTTCCCGCCCAGTAAAGGCGCGCATCAAGCGTAGAACCGCCATACATGCTTCAGTTCCAGAATTGACAAAGCGCACCATTTCGACGCTGGGAACGGCATCAATGACCATTTCAGCCAGCACATTTTCTAAGGCGCAGGGTGCACCAAAACTAGTGCCTTTCTCCGCCGCCTCCTGAATGGCTCGAATCACATCGGGATGAGCGTGCCCACAAATCGCTGGACCCCATGTGCCTACGTAGTCGATGTACTGATTGCCGTCTACATCCCAAGCGTATGCGCCTTTGACGCGATCGAAGACGATGGGCTGTCCGCCGACCGATTTAAATGCCCGCACCGGAGAACTGACTCCCCCCGGCATTAACTGCTGAGCTGCTGCAAAAATTTCTTCTGATTTGGATGTTCTCAAAGTACCCGTAATCAAAGCTCTCTCCTTATAAATTCTGAAGATATTCCGTAGGACAGGCGCATTTCCTGACCTAAGCCGCAATACTGGAAAATTATCTCACTTACTGGAGGCGGCTAGAATGTCGTACCAAAGTAATTGCGAATTGCCCGAAGGTATTCGCGAGCAACTTTCTGAGACTGCACAACACTTCTATAGGGTAGCGTTTAACTCTGCCCTTCAGTGGTATGGGGAAGAGGCAAAAGCCCACCACGTGGCTTGGAGTGCAGTCCGAAGTCAAACAGTGAGCCTCAATAGCGCCATTTCATAAAGCTATCAAGGCTAAGATAAGCTGCCCTAGCGATCGCATTTCTTAAGCTTTTTAACCTTTGTTTTTCCCCATTAATTTCTTAGTTATCAGAATCTGATTCAATCGAAGCAATTTTAATTAAGGGCGCTCTCCGGTAGAGCGCCTTCTGAGGATTTGGGATTCGTCCTGGGAATTTGTCCTGATTTGAATCAGTCCTGAGAGTTGGGAATTTGCTCTGAAAGAGGTAGCATAATTGGGATCTTGCTGGGGAGTGTCAAATGAAACTACAACCGGGTGCAACCCTTCAGAACGGGAAATACCTGCTCAGCCAGGCGCTAGGTGATGAAGGCGTTGGAGCAACTTACCTAGCGACCCAAACTCTGCTTAATCAGGGAGTCGTCATCAAGACACTAGACCCCAGTTTGCAGGTGACTCGCAGTTTTCCTCAGCTCAAGGCTGAATTTATCGAAGAAGTCCGGCTGTTGGCGAGAACTCAGCATCCCAGCATCGTTCGAGTCTTAGACTTCTTTGAAGAAGACCAGCTTCCTTGTCTGGTGATGGAATTTGTGTCAGGTCAAGCGTTAGCGACGCTGGTTTCTGTGCATGGAGCGCTTGCAGAAGCCGAAGCAATTCATTACATTCGGCAAGCTGGCTCTGCGGTGAGTGTTGCACATGGGAATGGACTGATTCACCGAAATATTCAACCGCGATCGCTGATTCGGCGTCAGGGAACAAATCTTGCCATCCTGGTTGGCTTTGGATTCGCTCATGATCTAGCTAGTCCCAGCCTACCCCCCACTCAAATCAATCCATTTACTCCAGATTGGGACGTTGAGAGTCAGACGGCGATCGATCGCTATGGTCTCGCGGTTACTCTGTATTACTTATTATCGGGTCAGGCTCCGACCGCGCAGATGTCGCTCGATCAGCATTCGTGGAGTGACACGACTAAAGAAGCAATTTTGCAAGGGATGAATCCAGCCTTGCGATCGCAATCTGTGGAGGAGTGGCTGCGTTTTCTACCCAATACGACGCTGCCGTTGCTCGGAGTGTCTTCCCCTGCTGCATCTGCGCCCACATCCTCCCCTCGTCCTGTCTCACAGCCCATACCCCTTCCCATGGCGACACCACGAGAAGCGTCTCCTAAAGTTGTAGAACGTGACGTGGTAAAACAGAATGCACCCAGTAATGCACCCAGTGTCGTAAAAGCACCTCAAACTCCTCCCCCACCGCCGCCCCTAAAAATTACCCAACCAGCGGCGACGCTCAACGTTTCACCCAAACCGACCCTTCCACCTGTTGCCAGACCTCTCACTCAAAAACCGATTGCGGCTTACTCTGGAATGAGCCCTCACTTTCCGAAATTTTTGGTGATTACAGGAGCTACTGCCACCGCTTTAGGTTTGGGCTTTGGCTTAGCCCTACGAATTAGTGCTGCTAAAGCGCCTGGAGCCAGCATTTTTCATCCCGCGCAAACCTTTAGCGATCGCGCCTGGAAAGGCACCCTTTCTCCAAGCGTCGATCAAGGCGATATTCCTGTAGAGAAGATGCCGGGGAGCTATGGCAGCAAGCCGCCTACCACCACAGATTGGACAATGCCAGCAAATTCAGCTGAGCAAGGTTCAGTAGACGTTCCAGCAACCCAACTGGCTCCTATCCAGCGCGCACCAGAACTAGAGCGATCGTTGCCTTCATCTCCACAGACCGAACTTGCTCCGCTTGACAGCGCTCCCGTTCCTGTAGAAACACCCCGCTACCGTCCAGTCGAACCCGCTCCAGTCAAGCCTATTCCTAAAGCTGTTTCTCCTGTGGAACCGCCATTGCCAACGGCTCCCGAAGTGCCTGCGGTTGCTCCTGTTTCGCCTGCTACCAATCCTTCTAATTTGGAGTCGCGCGAGAGCGCACCAGAACCCCCCACGAGGAGCGTGACTGGAAACTGAAGAAGACTTTTAGAGGTCGATTAAACTAGACATAAGGGATGAAAGAATGGTTTTGCTTACTTTAGCCTTCATCCCTTTCCTAAGCGGGAACAAGCTATAATTTGGGCAGCGCTGGAATAATTTTTATGAATAATAGTTCTTTACTTCGTGCCTTTTTTGTGGGTCGCGCGATCGCAGAGGTCGTGTATGAGCAGGTTGAGGCTGGCGTCACAGAAGCGCTCAGCGAATTGGGCAAGTTTGACGCCGAGCAGCGAGAAAATCTACGGAATTTTGTCGATGATGTGATGGAGCGAGCTGCTCGCGAAGAAGAAATCGCGATGCAATCTCGCTCTGCAACTGCTACTCCAGGCACAACCGTCGTCGACTTTGCCGGAACCCCGTCGAGTGACTTACAGGCCACAATTGATGACCTAAGAGCTGAGATTGCCGAACTGCGATCGCAGTTACAACTTTACCGCAGTCGCTCAGAACAGCCTTAGCGGGTTCTACCGCAAGGGGCTGGGCAGCCCCTCTATATAGCGTTGATAATCAAACAAAAGTTAGTTGGAAAGTCGAGTGTCTGTTTCTTCTAATGACTCCAGCCCCTCTCAGCACTCAGCAGATCTGCCTGTGAGCGCTGACTCGCAGCTTAAGCATGCCGAAGACAATGGCAAGCACCTCAGAGTAACGCCGCCGTTTGAAACAGTGGAGCAAGATCTGCTGACTGAGCCACAAGTGCCACTATCGGATTACCCCAGCGGATTGCCCACCAAACGCCAAGTGAGGGGTCAAGCTCGTCGTGCGAAGGCTTATCGTTGGAGTCGAGAAAGCTACTCCAAACAGCGTCGGTATATCGATATTTGGTCGTTTGTGCTGAAACTGATGGCGGCTAGATGGCTCTACAACAAGTCTTGGAGCTATCGGGGAGGCATGACTGACGCTAGCAAAGCTGAGCGGCGACGAACCTTAGCTAGTTGGATTCGAGAAACGTTGCTTGATCTTGGACCAACTTTCATTAAGCTTGGACAACTCTTCTCAACTCGTGCTGACTTATTTTCCATTGAGTTTGTTGAAGAACTGTCTAAACTACAAGATCGGGTGCCTGCCTTCAGCTACGAGCAGGCGGCGGCAATCATTGAGCAAGATTTAGGAAAATCTGTTGAGGATCTGTATCGCAGCTTCGACCCGATTCCTTTAGCTGCCGCTAGTCTAGGACAGGTGCACCGAACGCAGTTACATTCTGGTGAAGAAGTCGTTGTCAAGGTTCAACGCCCCGGACTCCGAAAATTATTCGAGATTGACCTCCAGATTCTCAAAGGCATTGCTCGCTATTTTCAGAGTCACCCAGAGTGGGGCAAAGGTCGCGACTGGTCAGGCATTTATGAGGAATGCTGCAAAATTCTTTGGCAAGAAATTGACTACTTGAATGAAGGTCGCAACGCAGATACCTTCCGACGCAACTTCCGAGGGCATGACTGGGTACATGTGCCAAGAGTGTACTGGCGCTATGCTTCGCCGCGAGTCTTGACGCTGGAATACCTACCGGGGATTAAAATTAGTCACTACGAAGCTTTAGAAGCAGCAGGGCTCGATCGCAGCCGCCTTGCGAACCTGGGAGCAGAAGCCTATCTCCATCAATTATTAACTAATGGGTTCTTTCACGCCGATCCCCACCCTGGCAACATTGCCGTCAGTCCCGATGGCAATCTGATTTTCTACGACTTCGGCATGATGGGACAGATTCAACCCGTCACTCGCGAACGCCTATTGGATACCTTTTTTGGCGTTGCTCAGAAAGATGCTGACCGTGTGGTGCGATCGCTAATCGATCTCGGCGCGCTGGCTCCTGCCGAGGATATGGGTCCGGTGCGTCGTTCTGTCCAGTTTATGCTGGACAATTTCATGGACAAGCCTTTTGAAGACCAGTCCATTTCAGCCATTAGCGATGATTTGTATGAAGTTGCCTACGGTCAGCCGTTCCGGTTTCCAGCGACGTTTACCTTCGTCATGAGAGCGTTCTCCACCCTTGAAGGGGTAGGCAAAGGGCTAGATCCAAAATTCAACTTTATGGAGGTTGCAAGACCATTTGCAATGCAGCTTATGACCAATGGAAATTCTTCAGAAGCCGGAAGTAGCATCATCAACGAGTTAGGTCGGCAAGCCGTGCAGGTTGGCAACACGGCGTTTGGATTACCGCGTCGGATCGAAGACACGCTTGATAAGTTAGAGCGGGGGGATATCCGGGTGCGGGTGCGATCGACGGAAACTGACCGGGTGTTGCGCCGCATCAGTGGGGTCAACATGGGCACAAACTACACGCTGTTGACTTGTGCTTTTACGATATCAGCGACCATCTTGCTTGTGAGCCAGCTTGCCTGGGCCGCGACGATTCCCGCCGTTGCTGCCTTGATTAGCGGGGTAGCGCTTATTCGACTGATGCTGAAGCTAGATCGTTACGATCGAATGCCCTAGTTAGGGTATGGCTCAAGTGAAGTTTTCGCCCACTTGGGTACGAATCGAGTTGAATAGTATTTAGGAAGCTCAACCTTTTTCACCCAAGTTTCTTGCTGATCGAATCATGAAACGCCTTTTTACCGGGATGACCGATACCGGGTTAGTCCGCTCTGCCAATCAAGATTCCTACGTTATTGACTCTGATGGGCGCTTTTTTGTGGTGGCAGATGGTATGGGTGGACACGCAGGGGGGCAAGAAGCTAGCCGCATTGCTACAGAAGTCATTCAAACGTTTCTTACCCAGTATTGGAATTCTGAGATTCCGTCTGAACAACTCCTGGAAAAAGCGATTTTAGAGGCAAATCAAGCCATTCTAAACGATCAAACTCAGCATCCAGAGCGCGCTGATATGGGTACGACGCTGGTTGTTCTGATGTTTCGAGATGAGCAACCGCTCTGCGCTCATGTTGGAGATTCTCGGCTATATCGGCTGCGAGACGCGACATTACAGCAACTGACAGAAGACCATACCTGGGTGGCACGGGCGGTGCAGCTAGGAGAACTCACCCCTGAGCAAGCGCGATCGCATCCGTGGCGGCATGTGTTAGCCCAATGTTTGGGGCGAGAAGACCTCCAGCCCGTCGCCATTCAGCCGATTGAGGTGCAGCCCTGCGATCGCATCCTGCTGTGTACAGACGGACTGACTGAAGAACTGTCTGATCAAATCATCGCCACCCAATTAGAGTCGATTCGGGTCTGTGAGAAAGCAGCATTGGCTCTGATTGACGCGGCTAAAGACCGGGGCGGACGCGATAACATCACCGTTATTGTTATTTCGATCGACGCTGGAAGGTGAAAGATGAATCGAAACGAAACGTCTACTTAGCCGGTAAAAGCGTTTTAGCCGGTAGAAGCGTTGCGCTTAGCAAAGCACATTGGCATTGAATAGGAAAACAGTAGGGCAGACATAACGGATAGTGCCTCTATCTGTTACCTCTACTCAACTATCTGTTACCTCTACTCAAAAATTCTCTGGCAAAGTGAGGCATTAAGGTAGATGCAGTAGTTCGCCCTGCCAGTGAAAACAGGATGTACTTTTGTATCATTCTTGACTCTTTAACTCTATCGTAACCCAGCGAAACTGGCAGTTTCAGCTTTTCCTCACTCACAGGGAATATCGCTCATACTCCTCCTCTCTCCTCTAGACAGAAGAGGGAGTCTGTCTTAGTGCAAACTCTGAATAATGAATTGCAGCTTTAAATCACTCCAAGGGGGGTATGGCCATTTTGTCAAATGCTTGTTATCTTTGTTAACAACAAACGATAAATGCCTTCCCACATTCATTGGGTGTTTTTAAGGAATCAACCTCGTTTGCCAGAATCCACTGTTGACAATATCAGCCGTTGATTCTGTAATCTGTCTACTCTCTTACATTGTCGTCTACTCTCTTACATTGGAGTTTGTTATGAGTCAACCTGTAGAGCTAAGCTTGGAACAACAATTCAACATCCGCTCTTTCGAGACCCAAGTGCAGAAGATGAGCCGTGAACAAGCCCAAGATTTCTTGGTCAAGATGTACGAGCAAATGCTGATGCGCGAAACGATGTACCGCCACTTCCTGAAGCATCAGTGGGGCTTAGAACCCGAGATGCCGTAAGGTCAATCCCATCTGTATGGGCGACCTCGATCTCTTGCTTTGTTCTTGCGAGTGAGAAAGAAGCTGGGGTGTGGGGCGTTCAGCACAATGGTTCAATTCAATTAGGCGTAGTGCCATTGACAATGCAAGCTTGCCGTTCTCCGTTTAATATTCAGTTTGATTCAGTAGAAAGAGCCAGTTTACGAGTTCCATCGAACAGTTTCTCTTACTGCCTTAGCAATTGTTGCGCAACGCTTTTACGAGTTCTGACGCATACTTCTGAGATAGAGTGTCCAGAACTGAAAATCTAATAAACTAGCACGTTAGCCTTGCGACCAGACTGACAAATCTTTTATTCCTGACTTGTTGCCTTTAGACTCGTACGACTAAAGAACGAGGCAACAACAATTAAAGCCGCTAAGCCTAGCAGTAGGCGACCAATCACTCCGTAGGCAAGCCCTAAACCAAAGCGACTGGCGATCGGTTGCACCACGATAGGCGAGAAAAACTGTCCCAAGAACATGGCAGAGGTCACGCCGCCTAGTAGCCGTCCTCGAATTTGAACAGGAGCGATCGCATTAATCCAAACATTCATATTTGGCATCAGTAGCCCTAGTCCAAGTCCGGCGATCGATAGACTCAAGACGACGAATACGTAGTTCCCGGACAGAGAAACGGCAATGTAGCCAAGTCCCATCAATAAGTAGACGCAGACCAAGATTCCTTGAAAGCTGAGCGTGCTTTTGACGCTTCTATAGCGGGTAGACATCGTTGCACTGGCTAAGGTACACGCCGCAATTGCAAGTCCGCTTTCCTTACCGCCGCCCTGACCCAGGCTTTGAAGATAGAATGGTAGCTGCACTGGGATCATGTAAAAAGCAACCATCGTAATGAATGTCAACAGAAAAATTATCGCCACCGTTGCAATGGGCAACCGCTCGACGGGTTTATTGCTATTACTAGAAGCCACAGTTTGAGGTGTTCTAGGCTCAGTCAGGGTAAAGATAGCAAGAGGAGCGATCGCAAACGCCACCAGATAAATGAGGAACGGCAATCGCCAACTGGCATCTGCCAAAAACCCTCCCAAGGTTAGAAAGGCAACTCCTCCGTATCCCATAAAAGCTGCCTGAGTCCCCATCACCTGATTGCGTTTGATCCCTTGGTAATAGTCAGCGACCAGTGCTGTTGCCGTAGTCATAATTGCGCCGACCGATAAGCCAAGCAGTGCCCGTCCAATCAACAGACCCTTGAGAGAACTGAGAACTAATCCAGAACCACCCGCTAAGCCGTAGAGGATGACTGCGCCAATCAACAGTGGCTTTCGACCAAAGCGATCGATGATTGCGCCAGCAAACGGTGCGCTAATTGCCGTAAATAATGCAGGCATGGTCAGCAGCAGCTTGACCCAAAATTCAGCGTCTGATTCGGTGCGAAAGAAATCTTGAATTTTAGGCAAGGCAGGAGAAATGGTTGCACCCGCCATGACCGTCATGCTGCTGAGTAATAGAAGCGTGACCAGTTTGAGCAAGAGGGTTTCCTCCTAAAGGGAGCGACTTTCTCGTAATCCTAAAGCAACTTGGACTAAATAAGCGAGGGCGATCAGTCCGACAAACAGGACTGGAGAAAAGTTTTGTCCTACGATCGCCACCCCTAACACTGCTAACGCTGATCCCAGTCGGTACTTTGCTAATCTGATCTTTCTCTCACCGGAAGCACAGGTGAGGTAGTGAATCAGCGCTAACGCTCCTAAACTCAACATCGCGCCCACGGCTAAAAGCCAGCGATCGTTCTCTGGAATTGCTGTAGTCGCATACTTAATCGCATGTCCTATCCCAATGCCGGTAGCGCTAAGTCCAATCACAAATGGCAGGTGCCCGTATAGCCAAACTAAACCCGGCAGTGGGTGACCGGCCCTCATTGCTTGAAGGGGAGAGCCATCAACACTATCAAAATAGAGCCACCAAGCGCTAAATGCCGTACTTAGTCCTAGAAGTGAAATAGCAACTGTAGGAGCAGTCCACACTTGCCCAGAGATGCCCCGCACCACGGATAAGACCGATTCGCCCAATACAATAATCACGAACAGCCCCATCCGTTCTGGAATGTGGGATAGGCTAGGCGGAACTTGTCGAATTAACCGTCCTGCCGTCAAGGGCGTCACAAAGTCGATGAACAATCCGACGATCCATAGCAAAAATCGCCACGGCGTGGGGACAGCAATCGACAGGAGCCAGCAAAGCATTCCTAAACTAAATCCAGTCGCATACCAGCGGGTCAACGGTCGAGCTATGGGGATGTGATGACCAGCATTTAAATATTGAATAATTAAAACGCTCCGAAATGCGGCATAGGATAGCGCAAATGCGATCGCGGTTTTGCCCAATCCGTAGTGCACATTGACCGCTAATGACGCCACGATCGCCATTTGCGTGAACGTCAGCAGGCGTTGACCCAGATCATCGGTATCAAACCGAGTGGCGTAGAACGTTGCACCTACCCAGCACCACCAGACAGGCGCGAACAGAACCACGAAGCCAATGAAGCCGTTGACCGAAACATCTTCACTAAGGGTGTGACCCAGTTCTGCGATCGCCACCACAAAGATTAGATCGAAAAATAATTCCAGCCAGGTAGCACGACGTTCTTCTTCAAGGTCTTGACCGACTCGTAACCGAGGAGGCTCCCACAAATTTTTAGACATAGGACAGTCCCTTGAGGATTAACTGCTGTTACCGTTCTGCCGTCTCTCTATTTATTTAGATCAATTAATTGGATCAATGCTAATCAGATCACATTAGATGTGGTTCCTTGGAGTTAGATGTTGAAGTAGCGCTCTATGCTGATCGAGCTAAAGCTGTGGAACCCGCTTGTGCCATTCTGTGGCCTGCTCATAGGCATAGGCAACCTGAAACACTTGGTCTTCGCGCAACACATTACCAACAATTTGTAAGCCGATCGGCAGCCCCTGCGAGTCGAATCCACAGGGAACACTCATTCCGGGTAGGCCGGCTAGATTCACCGGAATCGTCATCAAATCGATGAGATACATGCTGAGCGGATCGGCAGATTTATCCCCAATTTTAAAGGCAGTCGTGGGCGCAGTCGGAGACACCAACACATCTACACTTTCAAATGCGTTCTCAAAATCTTGCTTGATCAACGTTCGGACTTTCTGAGCTTTAATATAGTACGCGTCGTAATATCCGGCTGAAAGCGCATACGTTCCAATCATGATGCGGCGCTTGACTTCTGCACCAAAACCTTCTGCACGGGTGCGAGTATACATGTCCATCAAATCTTCAGCATTTTCGATGCGCTTGCCGTATCTCACCCCGTCATATCGCGCCAAATTTGCTGAGGCTTCAGACGGCGCGATGATGTAGTAGGCGGCGATTCCGTAGCGGAAACGAGGACAGGAGATTTCTCGAACTTCTGCACCAAGCGCCTTTAACTGCTCGATCGCGGCTCTCACAGCTTTCTCCACGTCCGGATCAAGCCCTTCGCCAAAGGTTTCTGTAATAATGCCGACTTTCTTTCCTTTCAAGTCGGGGATGAGAAACTGGGTGTAGTCTGGGATTTCGACTTTTAAACTGGTGGAATCTTTGGGATCATAGCCCGCGATCGCACTCAACAAAATTGCTGCATCTTCAACCGATCGCCCAAACGGCCCGATCTGATCAAGCGAGGACGCAAACGCGACTAGGCCATAGCGCGAAACCAAGCCATAGGTCGGCTTCATGCCCACAATGCCACAAAACGACGCCGGCTGCCGAATCGAGCCGCCTGTATCCGAGCCGAGCGACACGACGCATTCTCCGCCTGCTACCGCCGCCGCCGATCCGCCGGATGATCCGCCTGGAACTCGTGCTGTATCCCACGGATTAGCCGTTTTTGCAAAGGCAGAGGTTTCTGTCGAACCGCCCATCGCAAACTCATCAAGATTGGTTTTACCCACCATTACTGCCCCTGCATCCCGGAGCTTCTGCGTCACCGTAGATTCATAGGGCGGAACGAAGTTTTGCAAAATTTTAGAGGCGCACGTGGTCGGGATGCCTTGCGTGCAGAGGTTGTCTTTGATGCCAATCGGAATCCCGGCTAGCAGCCCAATTTCTTCTCCGGCGGCGAGTTTAGCGTCTACTTGGTTGGCTTGCTCTAAGGCGCGATCGCGAGTGATGTGCAAAAAGCTGTGCAACTTTGGCTCCAAGGCGTCAATCTGATTTAGCGACTCTTGAGCGATTTCCACAGCCGATCGTTCTTTGCGAAGAAGTTGTTGATGCAACTCGCGAATGGATGCCATACACTGCCCTCTTTCTGTTTAGCGCGTTCTTCAAAGTAACAGTATACGGGTTGGAGTATAGGGTATGGAGTTATTTTTCTTGCGGCTCAACTTGTTCCAGCGCACTCCCTTTCCTGATTTGAGCTATATTTCAAATGCACCACGCGCAACCAAGGCTGGGACGATGAAGAGAATCAAACAGTGGGCAGCACTAGTGTTGATTGGTTTGGCATTGTTTAGCTGGCCGGATTCGGTCAGAGCCGATAACATGACCACTCCTCAACTAGAGGAACAAGTGCTGCAAATTATTCGGGCGCATCCGGAAGTCATTTTAGAATCCGTGCAATCCTATCAAAAACAGCAACAGGATGAACAACGCAAAATACAACAGTCTTTTATACAAAACTTACAACGCAATCCAAAAGCGGTAATTGGAAAATCTCCAACCAAAGGAGCAAAGCAAGGGAAAGCCGTTTTGGTTGAGTTTTCCGATTTTCAGTGCCCCTACTGTGCCTCCGCTTCCAAAACGCTAAGAGAATTTATGGCGAAACATAGCAGTGAAGTGACATTAACCTATAAAAATTTCCCCTTGACGGGTATTCATGATCAGGCGTTGCCTGCCGCTAAGGCAGCCTGGGCAGCTGGGGAGCAAGGAAAGTTTTGGGAGTTTCACGATGCGCTGTTTGATGGTCAGAAGAGAATGGGTGAAGCATTCTACCTGGAGACTGCTAAGAGGTTAGGCTTGGATGTCGATCGGTTTAATCGCGATCGCACAAGTCAAGCCGCTGCTGCCGCGATCGCAACCGATGTTGATCTGGCCGAAAAACTGGGGATCGAAGGCACACCGTTCTTTGTCATGAATGGGCGAACATTCTCTGGGGCAGTCGAGCTATCCGATCTCGAAGCCACGCTTATTTCAACTAAATAAGAGTTTCAACCAAATAAGCTTCACTGACCTAAGACGATGATCATGAAACGACTGACTGCTTTACTGTCTGTTCTACCCGCTTTAGTTCTGTTGCCTGCTCAAGCTCAACCGTCGAAACTTGCTCAAGCCCAACCATCGAAACCTGCTCAAAGCCGGATTTATACGCCCATTCCTCTCACATCGGGGCAGGAGATCAGCGATCGCTTGTCAGAATCTGATATTCCTACAGGCCAAGGAAATTTTGCGCGGGATTACGCAATTCAACTACAAACCGGCGATCAAATTTCGGTGGATTTGGTCTCCAACACCTTTGATACGATCGTGACGTTGATGACCAATCGAGGCTCAACGGTGGCTGAAAATGATGATGGTTTAGATGGCACAACCAATTCACTGTTGTTTACCCGCATCGCGAAAACTGGAGATTACATTATTCGAGTCAAGGCGTTCGGAGAAACGACAGGCGGACCTTTCAAACTGAAACTTACGAAGCTAAGACCAGCCAATTAGAGGGGCGTCTCTCATCGGTTCGTGTACCTCACAAATTCACTCTTAATTAACTAGATTCAGACATTAGAGCATTTCCAGTTTGCGTTGGAACGTGCCTCTGGTGTCTTTATTTAATGGTTTCTTCGGGGATCTGCGGCTCGATGCTTTCCTTAAAGGATGCGCTCGACAGGAACCGCTTAGGGTTTGGTAGAGGGTTTCCTCCAAGACCGCACCATTGGAAGAGAGGGCGCGATCGCAAGGTGGAGTTCGATTAGTTCAGTTTGATCAGTTTATAGCTCAAGTTAATCAAGAACAAACATGAGTCAATATAGCCGACCTAAACAGGTTCTGTGCTTAAGCAATTGGATAGTGATATTCAAGTCAAGCTCGTGAAATGATCGGAAATCTTCTCAAAGCGATTAGCTACAAAGATAGGGCGCGATTCGTTATTGCAAAGCTCTTAGTGATTGTTACCGAGTTGCGCTTTGCAACAATCGCACCCTATTTTGCTGAAATGCCTCAATGACCTGAATGACGCATTATTTCGGCGGTCCGGCGGTAACAACTACGATTTTGTCGGGATGCAGCAGGTCTTGAGCCGCTTGATTGACTTGCGCTTGAGTCACCCCTTCAATTTGTTTCGGATATCGGCGCAACTCTGACACATTCAAACCATAGACTTCATTGAGCAGAATTGCGCTTGCCAAACTATCCGGATTTGCTAGGTCAACCGGATAGCCACTGGTGAGCGATCGCTGGGCAGTCGTCAATTCTGCGTTGCTAATGCCCTGGTTGCGGAATTCGCCTAGCAACTTCAGCGTACTTGCGATCGCTTTGTCAGCATCTTCCGGCGCAGTTTGCATCGACACTAAGAATGGGCCCTGCCGATTCCCCGCTTGGAAGTAGCTGTAGATACCGTAGGTCAAACCTTGGCGATCGCGCACCTCTCCTCCCAAGCGGCTCGACAGCGTATCGCCTCCCAAAATTTGGTTCATCACAGAGGCATTATAGAAACGCGGATCTTGACGATTGATTCCCACGTTTCCAATCAGCGTCACCGATTGAGTTTTACCCGGAATGCCTTGATAGCGACGCACGACCTGAGTCGGTTGGGCAACGCTTGGGAATACCAGAGTAGGGGCTTTACCTTCTACTTTCCAGCCTCCTAGTTCTTGTTGCAATAGCGTCCTTACCTGCGCTGGGTCAAAATCGCCAACCAAGGAAATAATGGTCCTATCAGGACGATAGTGCGATTTGTAAAAGTTCACGACATCCTGACGCGCAATCGCCTTCAAGCTTGCCTCGGTTGGGAAGCTGTGGAAGGGATGATTTTCAGGATAAACCGTTTGCTGAAAGACTTGTCTCGCCACGTATTGTGGGTTGTCCAACTGCACTTTTAAGGCGGTCAGTGCCCGTTGACGGCTCAGTTCCAGTTCTTTGTCTGGAAACGATGCATTTTGCGACACATCTGCCATTGTCTGAATCAAAGTTGGCAGGTTTTCAACTAATGCACTTCCATTCATCAACACGCCTTCACGGTTAGCGCTGATGCTAAAGTTGATCCCGCGATCCTCTAGCGTTTTTGCTAGTGTTAGCGCATCTTTGGTCGTTGTGCCATTGGTTAAATTGTCAGCGGTGAGTTTAGCAAGACCCGCTTTAGCGATCGTATCAAACTCCTGCCCTGCAAATACGTGGGCACTCAAAGATACGGTCGGGGTACTCGAATCTCTGAGCAGCAGCACCCGTAAGCCGTTCGGAAGCACAACTTTCTCAGGCAGAGCTTGAGCAGGTTGGTTGGTCTGTTGGGTCGTCGCGGGGAGATACTTTGCAACTTGAGAGGGATCAACGGGCGGACCAGCGTTAAACTGCTCCGTCGTTTGTCCAGAATTCACCGCGCCGCCTGCTTTTTTGTCGAGCGTACTCGGCTCAAAATAGCCTAACGTTAGCTTCTGAGGTGCAAAATAGGTTTTTGCGACGCGCTCAATATCGGCAACTGTAACCTGGTCGATCGCCGCTAAGAGGCGATCGGTACGACGGTAATCTCCTGTCGTCGTCTGGTCATCGCCTAGCTGAAAGGCTTGGCTAGTGACATCCCGGTTGCGCAGCAGAATGTACGATCGCAACTGAGTTTTCGCACGTTTCAATTCTTCTGGTGTGACTCCCTTGCTACGAATATCGGCGAACACCGCTTCAACCGTCTGACTGAGCTTAGCCAACTCTTGCCCTGGTGTAGCGGTAGCAGAGAGTTGATACCATCCGCCGGAGATCATGTTGGCAGCGTAACCGCTATAGTCGCTGGCAAGTCCGCCTTCGACTAACGTTTGATAGAAACGAGAGCTGCGTCCTTGCGTCAAAATCGAATCGAGAAC
Source organism: Myxacorys californica WJT36-NPBG1 (assembly GCA_019359315.1). Classification (GTDB taxonomy): domain Bacteria; phylum Cyanobacteriota; class Cyanobacteriia; order Leptolyngbyales; family Leptolyngbyaceae; genus Myxacorys; species Myxacorys californica. The sequence continues at coordinate 12,185 of JAHHHO010000038.1, read as the reverse complement.
GTTCAGCGCGGGTACGTCAGGGTGCTTGGCATCGGGTAAGGGGTAAACCGCTTGCATTAAAAAGGCGCTCCCTGGCTCACGCAGCACGATTGGCGATGCAGACTTCTGGGTCGCGTTTAAGTTCGCTCCGTCTGTCTTAAATGCGCTCTGGGGAGTTGGCGCTTCGGCAGCTTTACCGCGATTCGGCACTTTGCCAAACAGTTCTTGAACTGCCTTTAAAGTCGGCTCAGTTTGAAAGTCACCCACGATCAGCAGGGTTGCATTGTTGGGGCTGTAATAATTTTGGTAGTAAGACCGGATTTGCTCGATCGTAAATTTCTCAACATCGGCTTTCGTGCCGCCAACGGGCAAACCGTAGGGAGACGTTGGCATTGCGGCTTTCATCACTGCGCGGCTGAGGCGATAACTTGGGCTATTTTCATAGCCTTGCAACTCAGAAATCACGACACGATTTTCGCTTTTCAGCGCATCTGCGGTCATCAGTGCACCCTGCATTCGATCGGCTTCAAGAGCAAGGAGCGATCGCAGCTTATCGCGCTCCACAGTGCCAAAGTAGGCAGTTTGGTCATAGCTGGTGAACGCGTTGGATTGGCTGCCTAGCGCATTAAACAATCGACCAAACTGAATCGGGCGATCTTTCGTGCCCTTAAACATGAGATGTTCAAGTTGGTGGGCAATGCCATTCACCCCCGGCGCTTCGTTGCGCGACCCAACCCGATACCAAACTTGCACCGTGACAACTGGTGCAGTAGGCACTTCTTTGGTCAGAACAGTCAACCCATTTTGAAGTACGGTTTTGCGGACTGTTGCTGTAGTTGATTCCGTTACGGGAGCTTCAACGGCATTGGCTGCTTGCAATAAGGAAACGTTTCCTGCTAGTAGAACCCCACTGAAACAGAGGGCAAATAGTAAACCAGAGAGACGATATCGTCGTAGAAAAGTCAGAAAAGACATAAGACGATGAAACACCTTTCAAAAGAGGATTGGAATCTTCGATCTGAAGATCCCCGCATAGAGTGCAAATTCCACTGTAGCGCCTACTCAGAGGCTTTAACAGCCGTTCTGCAATTTAACTTTATCCGAAGTTATATGGAAGAGTAGCGATCGCGGATTAAGGAGAATGTTCAATTTGGCAATAGGGACGGCTATAGCTAAGCGGCGATTCTAAAGCATGTCTTTCGAGCAGTTCTGGATCGCTCATCACGCGATGCGTATTGCCATCGTAAACAATTTCTCCTTCGCTAAGAACAATGGTGCGATCGCACAACTCCAACGCTAGATCTAAATCATGAGTGGCAATCAGTTGGGTCAGAGGCAATGAATCTAATAACTCAATTAATCGCCTCCGCGATCGCGGATCGAGTTGAGCAGAGGGTTCATCTAACACCAGCACCTGGGGCTGCATCGCCAGAACCCCGGCGATCGCTACTCGTTTTTTCTCACCTCCAGATAGCCCTGTGGCGTTTCGAGACCCAAAAAGTTCTGGATCAAGCTCTACCGATCGCAAGGCGTGAGCGGCTCGATGTTCTAGTTCTTCACCCCGAATGCCTTGGTTGAGCAACCCGAAGGTCACATCTTCCCAAACCGTTGGCATAAAAATTTGATCGTCGGGATTTTGAAACACTAACCCGACAAAATTGCGAATCTGCTTCAAATTTTGAGGCTCAACCGTCAACTCTCCGACGACCACTTCTCCCACTTGAGGCGAAATTAAACCATTAAAATGCATCAATAGCGTTGATTTCCCTGAGCCGTTTGCGCCCACCAATGCTACTCGCTCAGTTGCTCGAATGGATAAACTAATCGAGTTTAAAGCTTGTGTGCCATCTGTGTAGCGATAGCTGAGGTTATAAATCGTGATCGGATTATGATGCATGAATTACAGATAAATAGCTTGACCAATCAACAAAATAACAATAGTGAGCGTGAGAAGGGCAACATCGAGGCGCGAGGGTTGAGGCATTTTTGCAACGGGAGGCAGCCCTGAATAACCCCGCGCTAACATCGCCTGATGAACGCGATCGCCTCGCTCATACGTTCTTATAAATAAAGATCCAATCATATTTCCAATCACAGTACGCTGCCGCCTCGGATCGCTCATGAGATTACGCGATCGCGCCGCTCTTTGCATAGAATTAAACTCATCCACTAAAACATTAATGTAGCGGTACATAGACGAAAAAATAGCGACTAATAATGGTGGAGTCCTCAGTTCAGCCAACGCATGAAGCAATGCTGTAATCGATGTAGTGAGAATTAGAACGTTTACGGTTAACAGCGATAAAAAGGCTTTTAGGGTAACGCTACCCAAAACCGTAACGCCCTCAGTGGTGATCTGGATCCACCCCCACTGAAACAATACGTCTCCGCCCTGACGAAATAACGTGCCGATTAGCACAACACCCACAAATACTAGTTCGACGGCGACCCGTTTCAACAGAGGCAGCAACGGGACTCGGCTGATCAAAATGAGCAGTGCGATCGAGATCGCATACACTGCCCATGTCCACCACCGCCCATTTGGGGTGAGGGCCGTTGCGAACACAATGAGCAGCGTGCATAAAAGCCGCGATCGCGCCGTTAACCGTGTCCAAATCGTGTTCGTCTGACTTTCGGTTGCGAGGAGGACAGCTCCAAGATGTAAAAGCATTAAGGAATAATCGGTAAGTAAATAGGGCTGGATCGAAGGCAAGTTTTAGAATGGAATTTGTAAGAGCAATCTGTTGGAGTTGCCTAGACAAATTTTTTGGAGTTATTTACGCACTTGTTATGCAAACACGAAGCAGCAGGCACAAGCCTGTGCCAAGACTCCTCTCTGTGATTAACATCTCTGTGATTAGCACCGTTAAAAAAAGCTGATAGAGAACCTTAACGTCCATCAGCTTATCTATTACCTGTCTTGCACATCACTCCCTTCAGACTTGTTCCGAATCAATGCCTTTCCCGCTACCCAAGCTAAACCAAAGGTTGCCAAAGTTCCAACCAATCCCGCGATTGGAGTTGCCACCTGCTCTGGTACACCTCGTAGCGCATACTCATCGAATACCTGATAGAACGGCAGCTTGTGTGCGACGGGTTCTTCCGATGCTTTATTCTCAAAGCCTTGATCTTGCGATACGCGATCGAGACCATCGGGATCTTGGCTCGCAAACGGTGACAGAAATACTGCAATTAGTAGTGCAATTCCCAATCCACTCAGCAGAAACGCACGATTTCTAGTTCTAGAAGCATTACTCATAAGTTAAAGCTTTCCTTTTTTAACGACGGATAAGGCTGTTTTAATGCCGCAAGTCTAACGCGATGAATAAGAACGAGAGGTGTCTGCTACCGCATGGCGAGGCGGATGATACATCAAGTCTGGGCGAGTGCGCCAAATGTAGCTCACGGCTACTACTGTAATCACCGCTTCTCCAATCGCAATCATGAAATGCCAGAACGCCATTGCAGAAATGGCGACATTGAGCGGAACGGTTCCAGAGAAAGCAAGCTGAAAGGCACAAACAATTGACGAAACAAATACACTCGTCCACGCGGCGATCGCTGCCCCAATCAAAACACTCCGCAGCGAATCTCGTCCTAGAGCATACCGAATCGATCTGTAGAGGTAATAGCCGCCAAATGTACCAATCAGCCCCATATTTACAATGTTGGCTCCCAATACCGTCAAGCCACCATCTTGAAACAAAACGCTCTGCACAATAAACACGACTGCCATCACTAGCGATCCTGCCCACGGCCCCAATAAAACCCCTGCCAGCGTACCACCCAGCAAGTGACCCGACGTACCCCCCGGAATCGGGAAGTTAATCATTTGGGCTGCAAAAATAAAGGCAGCACATACACCCATCAGGGGAACGGCTCGTTCTTGATAAGTCGCTTGGACACGCTGAAGACAGATTGCAATCAGTGCGATCGCCAGTATCCAGGTTACTAGAATGATGGGCAAACTCAGAAAGCCATCGGGAATGTGCAGAGCTAACTGAGGTTGGAATAGGGAAACAGTTACGGACATTTAATGAGTTCCTTTGGCTGCGGCTTTATGTAGATGAAGTGTGTTTGTCATAAAGCTCAGTAAAGCTACCTAGGTAGTTGAATTCAATCCCCATGGGGGGCATGGGAGCGGGAATTTAAGTGTGACTTAACGATTGTTGCAAAAGTTTTTACAGTGAACCTAGACGAAATGCCCCTTCATAAGCTAAAGTGAGCAATTGTGAGTTTTGAAGCCTTATTATGAAAGCGCAAGAAATTATTCGCTCAATTGAAGCGGAGCAAATGAAGTCAGATTTGCCGAACATCCAGATCGGCGATACCGTCAAAGTTGGTGTGATCATCCAAGAAGGCGAGAAAGAACGCACTCAGCCTTATGAAGGCGTCGTAATCGCGATGGCAAGCACAGGCATTTCTAAGACTGTTACGGTTCGCAAGACCTTTCAAGGCGTTGGCGTGGAGCGAGTCTTCTTGCTACATTCTCCCCGAATTGAGAGCGTCAAAATCTTGCGTCGCTCCAGAGTGCGTCGGGCAAAGCTCTACTACTTGCGCGATCGCGTCGGAAAAGCAACTCGCTTGAAGCAGCGCTTCGATCGTGCCCTCACCTAAGAAAGAGGGATGAAGGACGCCGCGAGGCAACCCTAACGCGATGAGGGGTGGAAAACTATCAAAACTCACAAGACCCATCCCAATACCTGTTAAACTATATAGAGGATAGCAATCAGAGTTCATTCAGCTTGTGCGCTCTTAGTTCAGTTGGTAGAACGCAGGTCTCCAAAACCTGATGTCGGGGGTTCAAGTCCTCCAGGGCGCGCTGAATACTCTGATTTGTTTTAACCGTTGTATTTTTACGGTATACCACTCATCGGTTGATTCATACCTCAAGGACACACTCCACCCCTTGTACGAGATTGTGTCCTCTTTTAGCTGAGAGCGGTAGATCAGCCTAGAATAGAGATCTCTGATTTCTGTGGATATCTTCCATACAGTCGGAAATTTCTACCAGGCAGATGGCTCAATACCTGAGTATCTGTCGTTACTTGCAATGATGGAGCGCTGAACGCTGTGGCAAAGAAAGAAGAAGCGGCTATCCAAGAGCAAAAAGCTGGATTTAATCCTAGTTCGTTTATTAACGAAACAAAAGAAGAACTCAACAAAGTGGTTTGGCCCAGCCGTCAACAACTCATTAGCGAATCGGTCGCCGTGATTTTGATGGTGACGCTCTCGGCAACGCTGATCTACTTAGTTGACCAGTTGTTCCAATGGGGACAAGTGAAGGTGTTCGGATGACGTTTACCTCAGACGAGACTCAATTTGACGATCGCTCCCCTGAGGGCAACCCAGAAGAGACGGCTGAGCTCGGCAAAGCACGCTGGTATGCTGTCCAGGTTGCTTCAGGCTGCGAGAAGCGCGTCAAAGCCAACCTAGAGCAACGAATCGACACCCTCGACGTTGCCAACCGAATTTTGGAAGTTCAGATTCCTGAAACTCCCATTCTCAAGCATCAGAAAGACGGACGCTCGAAGGAAGGCGCTGAGAAAGTGTTTCCTGGCTATGTTTTAATTCGGATGCTGATGGACGATGAGAGTTGGCAGGTGGTCAAAAACACTCCCAACGTGATCAATTTCGTGGGCGCAGAGCAGAAGCGTCGCTACGGACGCGGGCGCGGTCACGTCAAACCAATGCCCTTGGGACATGCAGAAGTGGAACGCATCTTCAAGCATTCTCAAGAGCAGGAGCCAGTCAGAAAAATTGATCTGGCGGCGGGCGAGAAGATTACAGTGCTTTCAGGTCCGTTTAAGGAATTTGAAGGCGAAGTGATCGAAGTTAGCCCAGAGCGCAGTAAACTCAAGGCGCTGCTTTCGATCTTCGGGCGCGATACGCCTGTGGAATTGGAAGTGAACCAAGTTGAGAAGATCTAATCGATAGAGAGTAACCGATGGCTAAGAAAGTCACCGCCGTGATTAAGCTGGCAATTAATGCTGGCAAAGCAAACCCCGCGCCGCCGATCGGTCCTGCCCTCGGTCAGCACGGGGTCAACATCATGATGTTCTGCAAGGAATATAACGCTAGAACTGCAGATCAAGCAGGGATGGTGGTTCCGGTAGAAATCTCGGTGTATGAAGACCGCAGTTTTACCTTCATTCTGAAAACGCCGCCAGCGTCTAAGCTGATTGCTCAAGCCGCAGGCATTTCAACGGGTTCTGGCGAACCAAACAAGAAGAAAGTGGGCAGTATCAGCCGCGCTCAGCTTGAAGACATCGCTAAAACCAAGTTGCCTGATCTCAATGCTAATGACATTGAGGCGGCGATGAAGATCATTGAAGGAACGGCTCGCAACATGGGTGTCACCGTTAAATAGTTCCGTTAAGTCATCGTTCAGTAATCTAGTGTTCGGGGGAGAGGATTTCCTCGCAATTACCCCAGGAGTAACCTATGGCAAAAGTATCAAAGCGATTGAGAGAATTGCTGGCAAAGGTAGAGGATCGTCCTTATGAACCTTTGGAAGCGTTGAATTTACTGAAAGAAACTGCAACTGCGAAGTTTCCTGAGTCCGCCGAAGCGCACATTCGGTTGGGCATTGATCCAAAATACACCGATCAGCAGCTTAGAACCACGGTGGCACTTCCGAAAGGGACAGGTCAAGACGTCCGGGTTGCCGTCATTGCTCGTGGTGAGAAAGTTGCGGAAGCGACTGGTGCAGGGGCTAATATTGCCGGTTCTGAAGAATTGATCGAACAGATCGGCAAAGGCATGATGGATTTTGATTTGCTGATTGCGACGCCGGACATGATGCCGCAAGTGGCAAAGTTAGGTCGGGTTTTGGGTCCTCGTGGTTTGATGCCGTCTCCGAAAGGCGGTACAGTCACGTTTGATTTACCGCAAGCGATCGCTGAGTTCAAAGCGGGTAAACTCGAATTTCGGGCAGACCGGACTGGCATCGTTCACGTCATGTTTGGTAAAGCTGGGTTCGCTGCCAATGATCTATTGGTCAACCTGAAGGCGCTTCAGGAAACCATCGATCGCAACCGCCCCTCTGGCGCAAAAGGTCGCTACTGGCGTACGATGTATGTATCTTCTACCATGGGTCCGTCGATCCAGGTTGACATCAATACCCTGCGCGATCTTAAAATCGAAGCAGCCTAATTCGTTTCAGAGGCACGATATCGAAGAATTTTGCTCTAACTGAATATTCCAAACCAAAGACAGCGGGCGCTTTAAGCTTAATGTCCTGCCGAGGTTTGATTTCTGGTCTGCCCTGATTGCAGGGGCACATCGAAATTAAGCGACCTCGGTTTACCAAAATCGAGGTTTTTGTTTGGAATGGAAGAGTAATTCAAGTTTGTCTCACAGATCCCAATGTAAGGAGGTGAAATCGAATGGGAAAAACGTTGCAAGACAAGAAAAATGCGGTTGCGGAAATTCAAGAATCGCTTAGCACGGCTCAGTTAATGTTTATCGTTAACTACAGCGGTCTAACAGTTTCTGAAATTTCTGATCTGCGCAACCGTCTACGCCCGAAAGGTGCGGTTTGTACGGTGTCGAAGAACACGCTGATGAATATTGCGATCGCGAACGATGAGCGATGGCAGCCGATTAGCGAAATTCTCAAAGGCGATTCAGCATTTGTGATTGTTCAAGACGATCTTGGGGGTGCAATCAAGGCATACCAAGACTTCCAGAAAGCCGTCAAAAAGACCGAAATGCGCGGCGGCGTCATGGAAGGCAAGTTGCTGAGAGAAGCGGATCTCAAAGCGATCGCAGATCTTCCGTCTAGAGAGCAGCTTATCGCTCAGATTGCAGGCGCGATCAATGGCGTGGCAACGCAACTGGCAGTCGCAATCAACGAAGTTCCGTCCGGCTTGGCGCGAACAATCCAACAAATTTCCGAGAAGGAAGACGCTGCTTAGAGTGGCGCTACAGTCCAATTTCACTCACTATTTTCTAGGAGTTAACTCATGTCTGCTGTTACCGATGAAATCGTTGAAAAGTTGAAGGGTTTGTCCCTTCTAGAAGCTTCTGAACTCGTAAAGCAAATCGAAGAGACCTTTGGCGTGAGTGCGGCGGCTCCGGCTGGCGGTATGATGATGATGGCTCCGGGCGCGGGTGGCGGTGCTGCGGCTGAAGAAGTCGAAGAGAAGACCGAATTCGATGCGATTCTGGAAGAAGTCCCAGCTGATAAGAAGATTGCAATTCTTAAGGTCGTTCGGACGATCACAGGATTGGGTCTGAAGGAAGCGAAAGACCTCGTGGAAGCCGCTCCTAAAGCCATCAAAGAAGGCGCAGCGAAGGCTGAAGCAGAAGATATTAAGAAGCAAATCGAGGAAGCTGGCGGTAAGGTTTCGGTTAAATAAGCCAAACCACCCTACCTTTTCTGATAATTGTTGGAGTCACGATCTAAATCTACGATCGCGGCTCCTTTTTTGTGCAACTTATATTTCTGATGACAGGAAGGTTTGGTGCAATTACTTGAAAGCGAAAACCTGAAATTAGAGAGAGTCCAAGTCGCCCTAACCTCGTTAACCTGAAAGAGTAAGTTAGGAAAAAGCATATGCAAGGCTCCCAGCAGGGTTCTTCTCAGAAGATGTGGCAAAGCGCTGTCGTCGTTTCGATTCTGACCGCGATCGCTGTCAACGCGATATCTAATTTCTTTCCGATTGGCGGACAAAACATCGGGCAGATTTCTAACACGATTCTTGCTCCAGTTTTAGTTACACCTGCAAATTATGCCTTTGCGATTTGGGGCTTAATTTACATTGGGCTAATCGCGTTTGGTATTTATCAAGCATCACCGGCCCAGCGGAACAATCCGCGTCTAGAAAAAGTTCGCGCTCCGATTGTGGCAGCTTGCGTCTTTCAAATGATTTGGGTGTTTGCGTTTACAGCCAAACAGTTTTGGTTATCTGTTGTGCTGATGTTCGGAATTCTTTTGAGCTTAATTGCAGCATATGCATGGAGCCGTTTTGATCGCGTGGCGCGAGACGAGAAGATTTTTAGTCAAATTCCGATCAGCATTTATCTAGGATGGATTAGCGTTGCGTCGATCGTGAACGTTGCATCAGCGTTATATATTTCCGAGTGGAATGGCTGGGGAATTGATCCCGTGGTGTGGACAGGAATCATGTTGGCGATCGCTGCTGCAATTACCGCAACCATCACCTTTCAATTCCACGATGCCGCCTTTGGCTTTGTGATTGTGTGGGCGCTGATTGCGATCGCAGTGCGGCACATAGGTCAACCGGCCCTATCCATCGTCGCGGTTGGACTCGCGATCGCGCTGACGCTACTCATTCTATTTACACAGTACAAATCTAGAAAGATGAGTTAGTCCAACCTTTTATCCGGCTTTGCCGCCGCCCATCAAGTACAGCAATGCCATCCGTACCGCCACGCCACTAGTGACCTGCTGCGAGATCAAACTAAACTCCGGATCATCCATCAGATCCGAACTGATTTCAACGCCGCGATTGACCGGGCCTGGATGCAGCACTTTCACATCAGGCTGAGATAATTTCAGACGATCGCGAGTAATACCAAACTGCTGATGATACTCCCGCAAACTTGGCAACAGATGAGTTGCCATCCGCTCTTTCTGTAAGCGCAATGTCATGACAAAATCGGCATCCGCGATCGCGGGATCAAGCGACCAATGCAGGGATAATTTTCGAGGTAGCGCATCGTCTGCCACAAAATTCGTAAACCACTTTGGAAGTAAGGTTGGTGGCGCAGCGAGATGCACGTCGGCTCCGCTGGCCGTCAAACTCCATATGTTGGAGCGAGCAACCCGCGAATGCAGAATGTCCCCAACGATCGCAATTTTTTTATTCTGTAAAAGCTCTAACCGAGGATTATTTGGATCGAGCAACGAACAGATGGTAAACAAGTCGAGCAATCCTTGCGATGGATGTTCATGCTGCCCATCGCCTGCGTTGAGAACTCCGACCTTCACCCCCAAGCGATCCATTTCATCTGCGATCGCTTGCGGCACTCCCGCTTCTTTATGGCGAATGACCATCATATCGGTTCCCATCGCCAGGTAAGTTTTTGCCGTGTCGAGAATCGTTTCTCCCTTTGTAAGCGATGACGATCCGGGTGCAAAATTTAGCGTATCCGCCGACAAGCGTTTTGCAGCAAGCTCAAAGCTACTGCGTGTCCGAGTGGATGGCTCAAAAAACAGATTCGCCACAACCTGCCCCTGAAGCGTTGGAACCTTTTTTGTCCGGCGAGATAGCACCTCACGAAAACTACTCGCTGTTTGCAGAACAGTGTCGTATTCCTCGGGCGTAAACTCCGCAAGCGACAAAACGTGGTGACGAGTCCAGATCATGAGATTGTAAGGGCAGTGAATTGATGATTCATTGAGATGATTCAAGCTGAATTACTCATAATGAATTATTCACAGTGTAAAACATGAGTGTAAAACATGCCCTTTGACACACAATCAGATTTGCTTGAAATAAATCATTTGAAATAAATGAATTGAGTAAATCAATCAATTGAGCAACGCTTCAACAAGAACAAACATTAAAAAGAACAAAAATTGAAAGCGCAAGTAGATGATTAAACGGAGGAAATAGCGAATTTCGAGTGAATGCGTTATCGCCAGAACACATTGCTCTGAGAAGTAACGTACGGGAAGACTAACGCAAAGCATCCTCCACATAGCAATGCGGTAATTAGTGCTCCAATGATGACACCTTTCACAAATTCAAACCGTCGCCGGGCCGTCAGCCAAACGATCAGGGGACTGATGTGAAGCGCTTGAGAAAAGCCAATTCCATAAGACAGATAAACCAGTGCATTGTGAAGCGCACGAATTGGTGGAGCAACGCCTCCAGGCTGCCAAGCTTCGGGAGAAAAATACCCTTCCATACCTGACAAGCAGACGCTGTAGAACCCCCAAGCAATTAGATTCAATCCAACGGCAGTGAAAATTCCTCGACTGATCGCAGACATTACACCTGCTCCTGCACAGCGTGATTCGCGTCTCGAAGTTCTGAAGGATCAACAAGATGATGTCCTGCGCTACCTTTGTGATAGAACATGTTGTAAGTATCAAACGGAATGATTCGACCATCGGGATGAGCAATGTGAATGCAAGACCGTTTTACAGAACGAACATCAAAATTAAACGGATCGAGAAATTGCATAATCACAACCCGAAACACATTCTCGTATGTAATCCCTGTTGGAACCGGAATTAGGGGTAGACAACACAATAGTTGCTTCAGCGTCGTCGCGGATGAATCGGGAGAATGATTGGTCGAAAACAACTTGAAGATCTGTTTTTTTAATTCTGCGTTCTGTTCATATAGAACCGAGTTTGGCATCACATCGAGAAACGCAGTAGGATCGAGCAATCCTGTTAGAGGAATGACTTGACCTTTCACTTTAAGCGCATAGGCCATGGCTAGACAGTCAGGATGACACGGCACAGGTAAAAGATCTTTTGGCTGAAAGTGAGGACTCTGATCTAAAATAGCCCGGCGAACTTCGGTCAAAGTATAGCGATCGCGCTTCGGCTCAAAATTCTCTAGCCGTCCTGTCGCCTGAATGGGCTGAAAACTGACCCCACGAACGCATCGTTGCTGTAAGGCAAAGTCAATGGTCTTACCAATTTCGTGATCATTCAGTCCTTTTTTAACCGTTGACACCAGCGTTGTGGAGATATTGAACTCGTTGAGATGTGCGATCGCGCGTGCTCTCACCTGCCGCAAGTCTGCGCCCCGCAATTCTCGCAGCGCTTTTTCTTCAAAACTATCGAACTGCAAATAAATCTCGATTCCCGGCATATATTGGCTCAAGCGATCGCAGAACGCTCGATCTTGAGCAATTCGTAGCCCGTTTGTATTGATCATCAGATGCTTGATCGGCTTGCGTTTTGCGATGTCTAGAATCTCAAAAAATTCTGGATGAATCGTGGGTTCGCCGCCGCTAATCTGAACAATATCAGGTTCAACCTCGTTGGCAACGATGTTATCCAGTAGGCGTTCAACGACCTCTAAACTACGGTGACGCCGGGGTTGATTAGTGCTTGAAACCTCTTCTGCTCCAGAATCGGCATAGCAAATTGGGGTCGTGTTCTAGACATGGGGACGAGGATCAGGGAGAATAGGACGACTTGAACCCGTTAGATAATTCCTAGATTATGGTGATGGTACTTGAACCCGTACACTGTCCTGCATGCAACAGCACTA
>JAHHHO010000037.1 GCA_019359315.1 Myxacorys californica WJT36-NPBG1 | reverse complement strand
TCTCTGGTCAACCTTGGCTAGTAAACTCATGGCACTTAAGCCGCAAAAACGCCGCTTTTTTGAGCGAGGTCTCAACGCCATTTCTCTGATCCACTCTGCTTTTTAGCCGCCTTGTCACCCCCTGAACATTGATACTCTTTTTCATCTTGTGACAACGAATTAGCCCTACTTTGTTGAAGCATGTTGAAGATTTAGATGTGACCCCAAAGGCATCACCTCAAGACATCCCGTTTATCCTTGTCTCAAAGTGAGACAGAGCCCGGAGACAATTCCACGACCCAGGAAGAAGTTTAATGTGACAGTTACATGCGCTAACTATTTCTCAAGTGCGTTAACTATTTCCTAGGTTCGCTAACTTTTCCTTGGATATACATAAACATTGGCGCACTACTTCAGTTGGCCCGATCGCAGAATGCTAACCACGAGCCAAAGCCCGAGAAAGCTTGCTGCCGCAAACAAAACATCACTGAGCCAATACACCTGACTCGATTGAGTGTTAGCCGAAATGGTCGCTGCTCCAATGATCAACGCGCCCACAACCACGCTAAACGACAACCGATTTGCTGATGATTCCATTGTTCGTCGGATCGGTTCTCCTTCTCGAACCGAGAGGTTCCATTGCAGTGTTTCAGACGTGACCCGATCGAGCAAGGATTCTACCTGACGCGGCGACTGGAGCGAGAGAGTCTTCAAATCTAGTGCAGTTCGCAGCAACGCCACCAAAGGCGCTTCGCCAATAATTTGCCGCTGAAACACCTCGGTCATCATCGGGCGGAGTTTGTTCGGGATATTGAAGTTTGGGTCGAGCGCCCGCGCAATGCCTTCTAGGTTCGCGATCGCTTTTGCACACAGTCCCAAATTTCCTGGAATCCGAATCTTGTTGTTTCGCGCCACTTGCAGCACCTCGTACACCAGCTTGCTGAAGTTAACCTGAGTAATATTTAAGCTGTAGTAACGGCGCAGTAGCTGATCAAATTCGGTTTGGAGTTTGACGCGGTTGATTGGGTTAACCGAAGGCGCAAGTTGCAACACGAGTTGGGTGCAGCGCTGCGCATCGAGATTGACGATCGCTAACACCAATTCCAACAAAATTTGCTGCGTGCGGGGGTCGATGCGTCCGACCATGCCACAGTCAAATAAAGCAACTCGGCCATCGCGGAGATAGAACAAATTGCCGGGGTGCGGATCGGCATGAAAGAAGCCATCCAAACAGATCTGTTGAAAAAACGCCCGCAGCAGCAGGGTTGAGATTTCTTCCCGTTCGCGCGCGGCATCTCCATCAAACGCTGGATTGGCAAACGTGGCAGACAGCAGCGGAACGCCGTCAAGCCACTCCATCACAATTAGTTTGTCGGTGGTGTATTCCCAGTAGATGTCTGGAACGGTGATCCGGGTTGGGTCAAACCATCGGGTGTTACTCAAGTTCTCGCGGAGTTGATCGGTATAGTGGGCTTCTTGCGTAAAGTCGAGTTCGGTTCTGAGGGCTTGCGTAAATTCTTCTGCGATCGCCACAATATCGTAGTACTGGCCAAAGTCGGTTTGCGCGACTAGCCGAGCAATAAAACGAATCAGCGTAATGTCTTGCTCGATCACCGCCGATAATCCCGGACGCTGAATTTTGAGTGCTACTTCACGACCGTCTTTTAGAGTTGCACGATGGGTTTGAGCGATCGACCCTGCCGCTACGGGTTGAAACTGAATGGCAGCAAACGTTTCTTCTAGCGGCAATTGCAGCTGTTTCCGCAGTAAAATTTCGATTTCCGCCCAATCGACAGGCGGCACTTCTGCCTGGAGCGTGGAAAGCGCCTCAATATAATCCGGAGATAGCAAATCAGGACGAGTACTGAGCAACTGGCCTAACTTGACGTAAACCGGGCCTAATTCCACCAAAATGTTTCGCAGCACCGCAGGAGGCGGCAGTTTCGGCTCATCTACTTTTCCGCCTGTGAGTAGGCGTCGCATGTAGTCCCAGCCGTTGCGGAGAACGACTTCAACAATTTCTCCTTGACGGGAACTGGTCTGGACAAGGCGTGAAAACATATCGGTGGTGAGGTAGGTGGCAATAATAGGAAGCTAACTATACGCTTCGTCGGCGTCTTTCCTCACCGTAGCTTAAATCCAGATGATCGAGGATGGAATTGTTCTCTAGACAGAAACCCAAGTCGCGGCTTGCGGCTGGTTAGGGGGGGTAAACCGCCGTAACAACCATCCCTCAAAGGCGATAAAACAAGTTAGGGTGAGGGTAAATTTATCGGTTTTGCTGAGCAGGCAGGATGCGGCTATGAATCGAATTTGGAGCGTCGCTGGAAAAGTTGCGGGCAGTTTGTTTCTGGTCAGTGGTGGAACGGTGTCGGTTGGAATTGTGATGGCGCTGCTGTTAAGCCATCCGCCAGGATGGGCGATCGCAATTCTCTACACGCTGCTGATCTTCTTTGGTTTAGCGCCCTCTGCGATCGGGGGACTGTTGCTCTATATGAGTTCGATCGCCAAGCGCCGTTCGATTCAAGATCGCTTCTTTCGCTTGTTGCAATTAAACAAGGGACGAATTTCGCTGGTTGAGTTTGCGAGTGTGGCGCGGTTAGAGCCTGCGATCGCGCGCCGTTATCTTGATCTGTGGGCGCGAGAATGCTTTGCTGATTTTGAAGTGACTGATACCGGAGATGTGTACTATGTCTTCTCAACTGAACCGCTCAAGTTGCACTCCACTACTGGCTTTGAGGCATTTCGACAAGCGCTAAGAGAGTTGGATCGATCAATGTGATGGGCTGCTTCTTATTCCTGACTTGCAGCCTCTTCGAGCGTGTTAAAGTCAATCTTGTCGTAGAGATCCGCCAAGTCAATTTGGCACGGCACAGAGGCAAGGGAGATTAGCTGGCTTTCGGCGTCGTATTCTCGAAACGTCCATTCGCGATCGGCGGTCTTGATGTAGTGTTCGACGTGCATTACATCTTGATCGATGAGGAGATATTCTTGGAACGAAGAAATAGTGCGATGGGCGGTAAATTTTTCGTCTTTGTCATAGCTGCGGGTTGATTGAGACAACACCTCTGCAATCAAAAGTGGATTGATTAGGGTATCACGGCGACCCTCTTGATATTGGATGGGTTGCGCCATGAGCATGACATCAGGGTAAGTATAAGTGCGCTTTTCGGGAATCCAAAGCCGCTGATCGGTGATAAAAATATCGTAAGGCTGGCGTTTTAGCCCAAAGTTGAGGACGCTAAGAAGATTACCAGCAATTTTATTGTGATTTGGAAGTCCGCCTGCCATAAGAATAATTTCACCGTCAATGTAGGCATGTCGCTCTGCTGAGTTGACTTCAAATTCAAGGTATTCTTCGGCGGTATAGCTGCGTTTCTCTTGAGCTTGCGTAATCACGAGGGTTAACTCCTAACGGGGGTCAAGCGATTTGATCGTAGCCTTCACAGCACCGTTCCTCTATGCCGATTTGCTGGACTACACAGACAGCGCAGCAATATGACGCTCCTCGACTGCAAATCCTTCTGCTTCTAAAAACGTTTTGACGGACTGAAGCTGAGTTATGGGTAGCTTTAAGATCGATTGATTTCCCTGTTTCTGAACAGATGTTTCTAACCAAGCCGCAGTCCGTTCTGCAGCAGTCTTGAACAGGACAAAATCTCCAGATAAAACTGTAATCTTAGCAACTCGCGAGTCAGCTTGCGGTGACTGATGAGTTTGGCTACGACGCTGAGATTCGTTGATTTTGTATCCCTGATTGACCAGATGCGATCGCACCGTCTCCAGTTGCTCCATTGGTACTTTGACCATTTGATTTCCGGTTGCTTGCGCTACCTCTAACGGAAGATTGCACTGATCAGCCACGATCGCGGCAGCCTCTCCAAACACAACTCCACCATTGCTGTAAATGGAGACATTTGCAACTTTGCCAGCTTCCCGAAATTCCAGCGCTACTTCATAGCCGTTAGACTCCAGCACCGCTTGGGCGCGATGAACATCATCTGAGGATAAAAGGACAAGCATGGGTAGAGGAGCGCCTGTTTTAGCAGTCGGTGCAGTGTAGCGCAACTCTTTGTCTAAAAGCGCGGCAGCTTCTAGCGCATCATCACCCACTAAGACAGCACTTTGCATAGTCGAATCCGACACCAGCAGTTTGGCCTTCAGCTTTAGATCTTTGAGGGAAATATCAAATCCCAGTTGGACTAACTGCGCTTTAGCACGCTTGTACTCTTGTCGCGTCATCACCAGTTTGGGTCGTCCTCCCGGCGTTTGTGATAATGCGCATCCCAACGCCTCGGCTACATTCTGGGCAGAGGCATCAAACAGAAAATAGGTTTCCTCTCCGTCATCGTCTTCCTTGAGCCGAAAGACAGCTTTGGGTGGAAGGTTGGATTGAATCTCGGCCACGGTGACGACAAATCCATCGGCTTCTAGCCGTTGTTGCACTTCGGCGACTCGTTCTTTTGGAAATCGAACTAATGGCTTAGCCGTTTGAGTCTGCGAGAGCGGTAGTCCTAACACCTCTGCTACGATCGGAGCCGCTTCACCCATGAGAGAAGCGGTCTTTTTTCCTAGCCCAATCGGGGCACGTTTCGTTCTGAGGATTGAAATTTCATAGCCTTGTGCTTCTAAAGCCGATTGGAGGGTCCGAAGTTCGGCTAACTCTAGGCGAATGCAGGGGTCACCATCCCGCGTTCGTTGCACTCTGTCGGGCTGACTCAGAAGGTCTCCACACGCGATCGCGGCTTGCCCAAATAGCATTCCTTGACCTGAATCTCCATTGCCAAATAAGCGAAACTTAACCGATTGAGTCATGCTCGTTTATGCAGCCAGCCTGCTTCCTCTGCAAAATTACAAATAGAATACTTGTACTATAACATTAGAAAAAACATTAGAAAATGTTGTCCATTCTTTGAATTTGCCACGACAAATTCAAAGGTACACTCCAGTAATTGGAAGTGCTGAGGAGGTAGCAACGCCTATCTCCTTGAAAGTACCCACATTGCTACCAGTTAGATCAACCAGTGTTGTAGCTGTGGTTTGACAATATTGCATTGCCCTTGCCAAGACGCCATTGATTGCGTTTTTGTGACGCGATATCGAAGCTGATCAATATGTCTACAAAATTAGCGATCAAAAGATCAAAGTGTCCACAGTACACAAACTGTGGACACTTTATACAATCTGCTGACGGAGGACTTACTGCTTACTGGTCTGATCTTTTATAGGAACCTTTGATTCAGGCTTTGGTGGTTCAGGTTTTGCAGCAGATGTAAGTGCTGCTTTCACCTCAACACTTTTAACGCCTTTGATCTGCTTTGCCAAAGGCTCAATTTTCTGTAATTGTTTTTTGTCAACTACAGTTCCCGTGACTGTGACGGCTCCGTCTTTCGCATCGACCGCAAGAGCGCTTGCGGGTAAATTCGCTTCTAGCTTCGATCTCACCTCGCTTTTAAGATCACCATCAGCTCGCTGACCGTCATTGCCACCCGCTTGGTCGCGCTGTTCACGAGCACGGATATCAGCATTCAACTGCCTACGTCGAGTCTCACTTATCGCATCGTCTTGACCCGTTTTAGCCGTGGATTTGTCAAGCGTTTCAGCGTTATTTGCTGCTCCAGGAGCGGGGCTGCTGGACTCAACTGTATCAGGGGCACTGCTACTCGTTTTTGCCGCGTTGTCGCACGCCACTACGCCTGCCGCTAGAATGCTACTGAGTAGCGCTAGAGTCAATCTTTTCATTGCCTTGATTTATTAATGTGTTTGAACTTGATTTATTAATGTGCTTGAAATAGAGCGAGCGTAGCGGCACGATCGACGAGCTGAACCGACTCAAGACGATTGTGCGTGACTACTTCGCATGTTTACGCACGATCGCGAGTGTTCGTGTTGCTAGGATCGTTAACAGTAGGATGACCCTGGGTATCGATATTGAGTTCTTCCCGACGTAGAGTTTCTTCAGCCCGGACTGTTTCCTGGGTAACTTCTTTATGGATACCTACTTCCTCACGCACGAAGGCTTCTTTGCGAATTTCCGGAGTTTCTTCATAGACCTCCACTCGCACTGCTTCGCCCTCGTGAAAGGCATCGCTACCCGGAGCTACTCCTGCTGCGGCGGTCGGTGTGACGCGCTCAATCACGACCCGCTCTTTTTCGATGGGAACAGATACTTGTGCAGTTTCCGTCTCAACTCGCTTGTTGACGGTGACTTCCCCCGTTTTTTCACGGTCTTTGTCTACGACCAACCGTTCTTCGTACAGCTTGACTGATTCGTCTCTAGGTGCGCGATCGCGTTGGTTTAGATCGCGTTGGGTTAAAGTAGCGTCGCTCGACGTAAGAGGAGCTACAACTGGCGATGCGTGCTCGACAGCGGTTTGGGTTTGGTTAGCGGTTGCAACGGGAATCTCATTCACCGTCCAATCTCGAATGCCTTGACGCTTGAGCAGTGATTCAGCCCGGTGAATTTCGTCCACTGTACCATCGACTATCACCAGATAGTCGCCTTGCTCAACTCGCTCATTGTAGTGGCGAGCTTCTTTCTCGGGAAGGCCTAATCCAATCAGTCCGCCAAGTAATCCGCCGCTTGCCGCTCCGATCGCGCCGCCAGCTAGAGTCGTTGCGATCGCAGTTGCTGCCGCGCCTGCCAACATGATCGGCCCCACTCCAGGAATAGCAAGTGTTCCTAGACCAACTAGCAGCCCAGTCAAACCGCCTAGCGCCCCTCCCGATACTGCGCCAACGCCTGCACCCTCGTCTGCCTTGTTTCCTACCCGCTCTTTGACCTCTGCACCTGCTAGACCATCTCGATGCTGTGTGTCTCGGGTAACAACAGAAACGTGATCCATGTTAAACCCGGAAGCGCTGAGTTCGTGAAGGGCGTTTTCAGCGTCCCGACGGCTCGAAAATACGCCAACCGCTCGTCTGTGATTGCTTACAAGTTCATTGCGCTGAGTTAAAGCCATTGTTTTAATTTTCCTAAAATTATAGTGTTGAGCTTGAAGCCTGTAGAGCAGTGCCTAATAGTTAATATCCGGCTCTAATGCTATAGAGCCGGATATAGAAGCGTCTCTGTATTAGGGCGCGTTTGAAACTCTGTCGCTGGAATGATCAGCCAATGGGTTTGGATCACGGATTCAAACCCATTGGCTTAACCTCAAGAGAAGTAAAGGATAAAGGTGAGAAACATCTTCAAACGTCACATTCAGCCTTCAGGCAAGTACTTAAACTAAGCACTTCTAACCCGAGTGAGCATTGCCGCTCTCTCAACATTGCTTCTCTCTTACATCACTTCTCAGCCTCCTACCACCTCGGTTTTAACCTGGTCAAATTTCTGAGAAAGCTCCTGACGGTTAGATGCTTTGAGCAAGTAGCGATAGACAAACCAACCTGTGTAGCCCATGCCAACCAACTCAAGCAAGGGTGACAATAAAGGAACACTTGCAACTACATCGAGCAGCGCACTGAATAGAGCCAAGGTTAAGCGAACTCCCACGATCGCGAGCAGAATCCAACCCAGCATGACGAAGATAGGTTTGTACTGCTGCCAAAAACTAGAAAAATAGCTGAAAGGATCTCTAAAGAATGCTGAGATCTTATGCTTATTGTGCGACCACCATTGCGACGCCTCAAGGGTTACATCTTGGCTACTTGATGATTCTAGACCTGATGCCGAGTCTGAGGCTAGAGGTTCGTTCTGAAGTGCCACAGTTTCAGTTTCTGGTGTTTCTGTATACATGACTAGTCTCCTTGTATTAGGTGTTGTTAATTTGATTTCAATGTTTTGCTAAAAGCGTTACTAAAGCGATCATAAATTATTCATTTTTGATCGCTTTAGACGGTTTGTTACGGCATTACACTGCAATGAAGCCTGCGATCGCACAGGCAATTAGGGACGACAGAGCGGCACTAAACAGCCACCACGCTGCACCTGCTGCCACTTTTTGAGTTTCAATGGCTTGCTTCTTCGCTTGACGTTGAATCGACTTGATTCGGTTTTGAGCTTCTTGCTGGATGCGTTCAGCACGTTGCAATACGCTGTTTCTCACTCCTTCAACTTGATCGATAATTCGGTTGACATCTGCTTCCGAAATGTCCTCACGGGCACTCAGAACTGCCACCAAGGTATCTCGATCAAATGCACTCAAGCGATCGCGCAGAGCTTCAAAGCCAGCTTGGGGATCATCAAACAAGGTACTGAAATCTTGCTTGATGCCGTCGTAGTTGAGTTCAGGGCGCTCCAGCGAGTTGAGAGAGTCGCGAAGCTTGCTAAACACGCTATCCACACTGGATTGAACGGTCTGCTGCACCTTTTGAATCTGTTCAACAATTGACTTGAAGTTAGACTCAATTTGGTCTGCAATCCGATTAGCTTCTTCTTCGGAGAGGTCTTCTCGCTGAGAGAGCAGGGCGACAAACGTCGAGCGATCGAACTGCGAGGCGCGATCGCCTAAGCTGCTCAGTCCTGCCTGCGGATGCTGAAGCAAGAGTTGCAGATCGCGTTTGATGCCCTCTGGACTCAGTTCTTCTTTCTGCGTATTCCGCAGATAGTCTTCTAGACTTGCTTCAAAATCTATTGCCTGCTTTTGGGCACGGCTGGCAAGACGACGAGGAGCCTTGACGGTATTGCGAATCGCAGCTTGCACTTGATCAATCGTCTGATTTACTTGCTCTTCGCTTAGGTTCCCCTGCTGAGCCAACAGTTGCACCAGCGTATCGCGATCGACTTGAGCAAGGCGACCTTGTAAGGCAGATGCTCCTGCTTTCGGGTCATTCAACAACGTGGTGAGATCCCGTTGAATGCCGTCTGGATCAAGTTCATCTAGATTCGTTTGGCGAAGATAATCTGCGATCGCGCTGATGGTCTGCTGGTACTGCTCCTTCGCTTTGCCCGCAACTTGTCCCGGAGCGTGGAGAATGCGATCGCGAATCGATTCGATCTGATTTAGCACCTGGTTGATTTGCTCTTCGTTGAGGTCTTGGCGTTGGCTCAACAGTTGCACCAATGTATCGCGATCAAATTGCGAAAGTCTTTCTCGCAGTGCCCTCAGTCCGGCTTGTGGATCGTCAAGCAACGCGCTGAGATCCCGCTCAATGCCCTCTGGATTGAGTTCTTCTTTCTGAGTGTTCCGCAGGTAGTCTTCAACCCTCGTTCTCAGTTCTTGCGCTTGAGAGTGCACCCGCTCTTGCGCTTCTCTTGCGTTTGATAACACGCGATCGCGCGCACTCTCAAGCTGCTCCACAATCTGGTTAGCCCGCTCGGAGTCAAAATCTTGACGTTGCTCCAGCAGACTGACTAATGTATCTCGATCAAACTGTCCGAGACGTTGGCTCAGCGCATCTAAACCCGCTTCTGGGTCTTCTAGAAGGGCTTTAAAGTCATGCGCGATCGCGTCTGGGTTGAGTTCCTCTTGTCCTGTCGATCGGAAGTAGTCCTCGACCCGACCTCTAAGATTCTGAGATTGCGTTTCTGATTCAGCCGTCTGAACAGAACTAAATACCTCATCCCGAATTTCTTCTAGATAGGTTGCCAGATCTTCAATTTGCTCAGGCAGGAAGTCATCCCGCGACGACAACAGTTCGATGAAATAGTCGCGATCGATGGACTCTAACTCCTGCCGAATCGCACCTGGATCGGCTTGCGGATCGTAAATCACATCTCGAAATTCTTTCTTGACTGTTTCTCGATTGAGCTTCCATGTTGGTGAGAACAACAGGTAGTTTTCGAGGTCGGCTCGAATCACGCTAAAGGGCTTGCTCGGCTTAGCAACTTGCTGACCCAACTTACTAGCTTGTCCTTGCAAGCTGTCTCTAAGCTGTTGCAATTGACCAGAAATCTTCTCAACATCGAGATCAGAAAGGTCTGTATTTTTAATGACTTGTCCTAGAAGGGAAGCAAATCCGAATTGCAACGCTCGATTCGTTAAGCTACCGCCCGGTGTAACCGTGCTTGAAACAGTTTTAACAAGCTGATCAAGCTTTCCCGTCAGTTGTTCAGAATTCAGGTCTTCAGGGGTTGCCGATTTCAATAGATCAGTCAACTGCAAGACAGCATCCTGTTGCCCCGACTGACTGGTGGCGTTTTGCCAAACACTTTCCAAGCGATCGGCAAGCTGATTAATGTCTTGTCTCGATAAATCGGTACGATCGCTAATCAAATCAACAAAAGATTGGCGATTAATCGTCTTGAGAAAGTCGCTGTTCGCAATGTCTTTGAGGTCTGACTCTCGCAATATCCTTTCAAACTGATCTCCAACAGTATCGAGATTTAGCTTTGGCAGTTGCAAATTGCTGAGTGAACTCTGAAGCGTCGTCTGAATGCGGTCAGGATCAAATCCCGATGTCAACTCCCGACGAACTGCCGCCGTAATCTCTTCTGCGGTTGAAACTGCCTGATTTCTTGCAGCATTCACTCCGATCGCGCCTGTGGCTGCGCCCATCATGCCTTGAATGCCCGACGTTGCCGTACTGACAAAAGACCCAATCAACGACCCGACAGCATTAGAACCGAGCCAAACGAGCAGACAGAAGTAAATAGACCACAGCACGACGCCTACGATCGCACCTAGTACTGCACTGCTAACTAAACTTAGCTTTACTGCTAGAAAACTTGCGGCAAACAGCGAGATTGTCGCTGATAGCAACACAAAAAATCCTAATTTTGTCTCAATGCCGCGAACGGCATCGCCAAGGCTATCAGAGTCATCTTCTAAACCTGATGGTGTGCCTGGACTAGCAACAAATGCAACCGCAAGATTTGTTAATAGAAATTGGAAAGCAAATGCCATTGCTAACCCTGAAAGCATTGCTAGTAGAAACTGAAAGCCAGAGAATGCGAAATCTTCTTCTAGCGTAAAAATGCCCGTTTCTACTGGAATCTGTATCAAGGCTTGAGTGCCTACTTTCAATATAGTTTCTAAACTATAAAGCATTACTTTTTCTCCATTTTGCTAAAGCAAAAGCCTCACTCTTCATCCAAGGAGAACGTGAGACGAATGCATTTCCATTAAGGAGTCGTGTCTGACTAATGCTAAAAACACTAATATCAGAGTCTTAATGTAGGCAGTGTAGAAAATGCTCAACTCGTCATCATCCTTCTAGTGAATAGCTTTAGCCCATCTATAGGAGGATTCTTTTAAATAGTTCACACTAAGTTGAGCAACCTGCCTTCATCCCTCAATTCTGGATTCAGGCAAGTCTATTGTAGAAAATCTGTTGAAACCCGCGATTAGCGCAACTTCAGAGAAAACGCTACGCAGGCTCTAAAGGATCGCAACACGTCTCAAGGATAGAATCAGGCACAATTACTCCTGTATTCTTACCTAGTTAGAACGACTGAGTTTCTAAGCTTCAGTAGGTGCAGGTTGCAGAACTAGAACAAGCTTGATGTTGTACTCGGATTCCATGCTGCTTTTCTTGTAGTCGAGACTCCACAATTCAAGCGCACAGTCATCCAAGGGGTCAGATGGCTGGAGTTGCAGCCGAAGCTCGCGCGAATCAGAAGAATATTGACACTGCACGGATTGAATTGCGCCAATTTGCCGTCGATCTAAGGCAACGGCTAAGCGGAGTAATGGATATAGTTGCTCTACTACGCGCCGGTGGCGTTTGCTGGTGAGACTGCGATAGTTTTCGTGGCGTTTCTTGGGGCCGCTTTTGCGGTGGTAGCGGGCGAGGTTCGCGATCGCTTCGATTTCAATCTCGGTATATCCCAAGAGTTCTGAATTGCGAATGAGGTAATAGGAATGCTTATGGTGAGAAGAATGGCTCACATGATGTCCGCAGTTGTGTAGAATCGCGGCTGCCCACAGTAGGTCTCGTTCTTCACTCGTCCACTGGTGTAAAACGCCTTGAGTTTGATCAAACAGGCTCAGCGCGAACTCTGCCACTCGCTGACTGTGCTCTAAATTCACCTGAAATTTCTGAGCAGCGTTCAGGACATTACGCTGCCGCACCGAACTCTGATAGCGCAGTCGATCTTCGATTAACCCGTGGGCGAGCATCCAATCGACAATAACGCCTTCTCGGAGCGATCGCTCACAGATCACGATTGTGTCCACCTTTAGCATCGTCATCGCTTCTAGCAAAATCAATGCGCCCGCCAGAATGATTTCTGCCCGCCGATCTGACAAACCCGGAACGGCTAACCGCTCTGAAAAGCTCATTTTTTTCAATCGACTGACCGCTTCGCGCACGTCCTTCTGGGTCATTTCATAGCCATTTAGGGGCGCTGGCACAGTGCCAAACTTCTCACGGGCATGCAGAGCCGCTAGAGTTTCGATGGTGCCCGACGTGCCAATCATCCGGGGATGTTCCGACGGCTCTAAGTGGGCTTTCAGCTCATCAACGGGGCGCTCAAACATGCCGCGAATGTGGGCTTGCAACCGCTGAAATTCACTATTGCTGATGGGATCGGTGGTGATTTTCTCGGCCGTGAGGCGGACTGCTCCCACTTTGGTGCTACTGAGGGTACGGGGTTCGTGTCCGTCACCTAAAATGAGTTCGGTAGAGCCGCCGCCAATGTCAATGATGATGTGCGGCTTGCTGTGGAAGTTCATTCCCGACAGCACCCCGAGATAGATCCGCCTCGCTTCTTCTGTACCCGAGACGAGATTGATGATCAGCCCCAGTTCGTCTTCGACTCGTTGCAAAAATTCGTGTCCATTCGGAGCTTCCCGAACTGCGCTCGTTGCCACCGCGATCGTTTGTTCGGCATTGAGGCTCTTTGCTACCTCTTGACAGCGTTTGAGCGCCGCGATCGCGCGTTCCATTGCTGCTTCGGTCAGTCGTCCGGTTTGCTCACAAAAATCGCCTAGCCGAACCGTTGCTTTCTCTCTAGCAATGATCGAAAACGCAGGAAGCTCTGGCTGAATTTGAGCCACGACCATGTGAATCGAGTTTGTCCCGACATCGATCGCAGCGAGAATGCGGGCTTGGCTCGATGGCAAGGTCGGCAGATTAATCAGACTATTTTTAGGTTCGGAGGAAGAAGTAACCATGACAAGCTCGGTACGCTTTAGTAGGACACGGTGTTCAGACCCGCTATTCTTCTCCAAAGATTGGTGAAGCGTCCGGGCATTGCAGCCGACAAAATCATCTTAAGAGGTTCTAAAACGGTTTCTACTCCAATTCCGGAAAATCGACCGTATCTTAGTCAAAAACCGCTAGATTTTTAATTAACGGCTCACTCAATTTAGCGTTCTTCATTCCTATGTTGACAACCCCCGAACCCACTTGGCGAGCGATCGTGCGTCTCTTGCGCTGGCATAAGCCCGAAGGACGGTTAATTTTGATGATTCCGGCGCTGTGGGCGGTGTTTTTAGCGGCGCGGGGAACGCCTCCCTGGTTATTGGTCGGTGTCATTGTTTTAGGAACGTTGGCAACGAGTGCGGCGGGCTGTGTGGCAAATGATTTGTGGGATCGCAACATCGATCCACACGTTGAGCGGACGCGCGATCGCCCGTTAGCCTCGCGGGCGCTCTCTCTTAAAGTCGGCATTGCAGTGGGAATAGTTTCCCTGTTGTGCGCGGCGGGACTGGCGCGGTTTCTCAATCCGCTCACGTTTTGGCTCTGTGTGGCCGCTGTTCCGGTCATCGTGCTGTATCCGGGCGCAAAGCGCGTGTTTCCGGTTCCACAACTCGTGTTGTCGATCGCGTGGGGATTTGCTGTCTTGATTAGCTGGAGTGCGGTTAGTTGCGCGGGTCCGGCACCAACGGCATGTCTGGGTCAAGAAACATGGTTACTGTGGGGCGCAACGGTGTTATGGACGCTGGGATTTGATACGGTCTATGCGATGAGTGATCGCGAGGACGATCGGCGCATTGGCGTGAAGTCGAGCGCCTTGTTTTTTGGCCAATATGTGTCTCATGCGATCGCGGCGTTCTATGTTGGCACAGTCGTAGTTTTAGTGAAATTAGGCGTTGTGATGAATCTCAATTGGGCGTTCTGGATCAGCTTAGGCATTGCTGCGATTGGCTGGGCGTGGCAGTATTACAGATTGTCGCAGCCTACTGTTCCCCATCCTCTCTATGCCCAATTTTTCAAGCAAAACGTTTGGATTGGCTTTATTTTATTAGGCGGCATGATTGCAGGAGTTTGAGTTTAGAACGAATGAAACTAGGTTTTGTTGCGATGAAACCAGGTTTTGTTGCGACCAAACCATCTTTTGTTAAGACACAACCAGGTTTTGTTACGATCAAACCATGTTTTGTCGCGATGAAAGCTGCGATCGTGCGGACATGATCAGGTTCTGCGCCGATCAACTCTGGTTTGATTGCGACAAGACCGCTAGTTAACGTAACAAAACCTCAATCGACGCGGATGGAAGCTGCAATCGTTCGGAGTTTCATACTAGTTTAAGAAGTGCTTGATTTAGTGGATATTCAAAGACAGGTTGAGTTCATTTGACCAAGGAACCGCATTACCAATGAGCAAAATGCTTTCGGAACATTCATGATGACTACTTGTGAACTCTTAAAGTCCCGTAAATTCAGTGGAGAAAGGTTAGAATTCAGTCTAGTCCTCTACGTTAGGTGTAGTAGGTTTTGCAATGACGACAGCCCCCAAAGTTGAGCTTACATTTACGTTTCGAGATCCTGATTCCAGTCCCGAAAAGCAGGAAAAACTGACGCAAACCCTCTGGCAACAGATGCGATCGCTCGATGGTGTCACAGTTGATCGCGTGGTCGATCCCAACCCACCAGAAGGAAATCGCGCTTTGGGTGCGTTTCTCTGGGGATTGCTTCAAGCAGAAGTGAGTGTTGCTAGCCTCAAAACCTTGTTTGGGTTTATGGGCGATCGCCTTAGCAATAAGCCGATCAAAATTAAAGCCAAGTTTGCCGATGGTCGAGAAGTAGAGCTTGAAGCCAGCAGTCGGGAAGAACTGGCGGCGGCTGAAGAAACAATCAAGCGGCTTTCGCAGTCGATGTAAGACTATGGCGAAGGTTGCGCTATTAATTGGAGTGAGTGAATACGAGCCTGGACTAAACCCATTGCCTGCGGCGGCGAAAGATGTTGAGGCAATGCGGCAGGTTTTGCAGCATCCAGCAATCGGCGGATTTGATCAGGTTACGCCGCTTCAAAATCCTGATCTGCTCACGATGCAAAATGCAATTTCTACCTTGTTCGACAATTGCCAGGAAGATGATTTGCTGCTGCTCTATTTTTCTGGGCATGGGATAACTGATGAGTTTGGCAAGTTCTATTTCTACAAGCCGTAGCACCAGAAAAAACCCTCAAGGCAAGCTCAACAAAGGGACGGCTGTTCCTGCTGGTTTCGTGCATGATGTGATGGAAAACTGCGACTCTAAGCGTCAAGTTGTGATTTTAGATTGTTGCAACAGTGGTGCGTTCGGGGAAGGCATGATTGCCAGATATGCAGAAGGGACGATCGATTTTAAGCAGCAGTTGGGTGGTGAAGGTCGGATTGTGCTTACGTCGTCTTCTGCGGTGGAATATTCGTTTGAGCGCAAGGGAGAAGAGTTAGCGATCTATACTCGCTATTTAGTTGAAGGCATTGAAACTGGAGCGGCGGATCTTGACCGCGATGGCAAGATTTCGGTCAATGAGTTGCACGATTATGCCAAGACCAGAGTAAGCAAAGCCGCTCCTTCAATGCGCCCTCAGCGATATATTTTGCAAGAGGGTGAGAAAATTTTTCTAGCAAATTCACCTGTCAGCGATCCAAAGTTGCTATATCGTTCGACAGTTGAGGAATTTAGCCAAGATGGAATCATTCGTCCTGCTGGGCGTCGAGTGTTGAATCGTCGATCGCTCTCGCTTGGACTCACTCCTGAAGAAGCGGTGGCGATCGAAGCTGAAGTGCTGGAGCCGCATCGCCAGCATCAGCACAATTTGCAAGAGTATGAAGAGGTTTTGCGAGAAGAAATTGAGTTGGAATATCCATTGGGAGATCGTACGCTTCAAGAACTTAAAGCTTTGCAAAAAGAACTCAATCTCACCGATGAAAATGTAGAGGCGATCACAGCAGAAGTGATTAGAGAAAGCACACAAGGATTTCAATCCCTGACAGAACTATATTCTATGCTGTTGTCTGATGAGCTGCTTATAGAAGACACTTCCACACTTGAGACATTCACATTTAACATCATTACTGTTAACGCCAAAGGAGAACAAATTGATCATCGTCCCGGTCGCGCTGAATATTTCAGTGAAGACTTTCTCAAGCTAGATATGGTATCGATTCCAAGTGACTCATTCACAATGGGTTCGACGGAGCATGGCAGTGAAAAGCCACCTCACAAAGTGACAATCGCACCCTTTTTCATGGGCAAATATCCAATCACTCAGGATCAATGGAGCGCGATCGCACGTCTCCCAAAAGTCAATCTCGATATTGCTCCTGATCCATCCAACTTCAAAGGCGCAAATCGACCTGTTGAATCTGTGTCTTGGGATGAGGCAGTTGAGTTTTGCGATCGCTTATCCAAAAAAACCGGAAAACCCTATCGTTTACCCAGCGAAGTCGAATGGGAATATGCTTGCCGCGCAGGAACAACAACGCCGTTTCATTTTGGAGAAACGATTACAACTGACCTTGCAAATTATCGGGGTACAGATTGGAAACATGGAGATACTACTTATCCAGGGAATTATGGCGATGGACCAAAAGGAATCTTTCGGGAGCAAACGACGGATGTAGGCAGTTTTTCGCCCAATGCGTTTGGGTTATACGACATGCACGGCAATGTATGGGAATGGTGCGCTGATCCTTGGCATGACAACTATGAAGGTGCTCCTGTTGATGGATCAGCATGGCTAACAAATGCTGAGAAGCCGGATCGACTGCTGCGGGGCGGTTCCTGGAACAATCCTCCGTGGTCTTGCGATTCTGCGTCTCGCCTCAACTATGAGGCGGGGGGGCGCGACAGCGACCTCAGTTTTCGTGTTGTTTGTTCTGTGCCGAGGACTCCTTAACCCTTTACCCCCTTGCTCTTTTGCCTTTTGCTCTTCTTTCTTTTACCCTTCTTGGTGCGAAGCGCTCGATTTTTAGTTTGGGCTTTGACGATGCGACAAAGGTATCAATCGTTGCTACTTGTGCTCGAATATCTCTAGCGATCGCACTTGCAAAATTTCGTTCGGCAGCAGCGATTCGATCTGAGATTCGGCAACGGTGATAACCGCGATTGTATCTCTCACCACATTAAATACTTCCAAACTATAGTTGATGCCCGTTGTAGCTAATGCCCGTTGTAGTAGCGGCGGGTTCCTTTGGCATCGATCGCTTCTCCCAATCGTTCTAGAGCATGAACGTAAGCGGCAGTTCGCAGCGGGATTGAACGCGAGTGAGCAATCGTCCAGATGCACTCGGCTTCTTCGATCATTTTGCGTTGAAGCTGTTGATTCACATCTTCGAGCGTCCAATACATACCGTTGCGGTTTTGTACCCACTCAAAGTAGCTAACCGTAACGCCTCCAGCATTGATCAAAATATCGGGAAAAACGTAAACTCCGTTTTGCTGCAAGATTTGGTCGGCGTCTGATGTAATAGGGCCGTTCGCGACTTCAAAAATCAGTTTTGCTTTGACATCACGTGCGTTCGCGTCCGTAATCTGATTTTCTAACGCGGCAGGAATCAGAATGTCTACATCTAGTGCTAAAAGATCGGCATTGCTCATTGCATCGTGATCCACAATACTGCAAACCGTGCGATCGCAGTAAACCGCTTTAATGCTACGAGTCGCATCCTTAAATGCTCGAACACTTGGAATATCTAATCCGGTTTTACAATAGATTGCCCCTTGAGAATCGCTCACCGCAACAACTTTGTATCCAGCTTGAAACAGGAGGTCTGCGATCGTGGCCCCGGCATTTCCAAATCCTTGCACCGCAACGGTTGTATTTTGAGGGATGAGATCAAATTTTGGCAACATCGTTTCGATCGCAAAAAAAGCGCCCATTGCGGTCGCCGTGTCTCGCCCCAAACTGCCTCCCATTGTAATCGGTTTGCCCGTCACCACACCCGGACTCGAGCGGCGTTGAATGATGCTGTATTGATCCATCATCCAGCCCATGACCATCGAGTTGGTGTAAACATCGGGAGCAAGAATGTCTACATCAGGGCCAATAAAGTCTGCGATCGCGGCGATATAGCCCCGACTCAATCGCTCTAGTTCTAGTCGCGATAAGGCTTTAGGATTCACAGCGATGCCGCCCTTTGCCCCACCAAACGGTAGATTCAGCACCGCGCATTTAAATGTCATCCAAAATGCTAACGACTGGACTTCATCGAGCGTCACGCTCGGATGATAGCGCACGCCGCCTTTTCCTGGGCCTCGCGAATCATCATAACGGACGCGATAGCCCTGAAAAACGCTCAGCGAACCATCATCTCGGCGAACCGGAATCGAGACCGTGAGACTAGCTTTGGGATGGCGCAGTGATGCGATCGCGTCATCCGACAGTGACGTGTATTTCAGGGCCTGTTCTAACCGCTGCCCTGCATCTGCCAACAAAGAAATAGACATGTCGTTTTCGTATCTGCCTGGTGAAGACTGACCCAAAATAACAACCTGCTGGAGATTAACCCTAGCCTTCGACGCAAATCTTTATCTCCTGGCCAAATTACATAATCCCCAGCGCGTGCAAGGGACCATGACCCGACAAGATTTCTGCAATCAGTGCGATTAACCCCAGCATTGCCAGACGACCATTCCAGACCTCTGCTGACGTGGTCATCCCCCATTCCCAGTTCTCTTGGGGATACATCTTCATGTTTTTCTCTGGACGAATTACCTCAGAGAAGGCGATCGCGGGGGAATCTAGCGCGTCTGTTACTAAGTCCGCCAAGTCTTGAATAAACACAGGATGAGTATTGAGCGCCGCCACCCGCTGGAAATGCTCAATCCCTGCTTCCTCTGCAATCTCCCGATATTCCATATCGATTTCTTGCAGCGTCTCAATATGCTCTGAGACAAAGCTAATTGGAACCACGGCTAGGGTTTGAACCCCTTTTGCTGCCAGTTCTTTGATCGCATCTTCGGTGTACGGCTGTAGCCATTCCACTGGACCCACGCGGCTTTGATACGCCAACGTATACTCATTCGGTCGGTTTAGGGTTTGCATAATCAACGCGGTGCAGTCTTCGATCTCGCGTTGATAGGGGTCGCCTGCTTCTTCCACATAGCTTACAGGCACGCCGTGAGCGCTAAAGAAAACATGAACACTGTTTGGGTCTGGAGCGCGATCGAGTTCTTGAGCAATGAGATCTGCCATCGCCTGCAAGTAACCCGGTCTTTGGTACCAAGACGGGACAACCGTATAGTCAATCTTTTGAAGCGCGGGGTCTTTGTCCCAAAGTTGCTCCAGTAGGCGAAAACTCGAACCGCTTGTACTAATCGAAAACTGAGGATAGAGCGGAAGGATAACCAATTTCTCGATGCGATCGCGCTTGATCTGTGCGATCGCTTCTTCGGTGAACGGATGCCAGTAGCGCATTCCAACGTACACTGTCACGTCATGCTCCCCCTGACGCAGCTTTTCTTCTAAAGCGCGGGCTTGCTCTTCAGTAATGCGACGCAGAGGAGAACCGCCACCAATTTGCTGATAATTTGCCTGTGATTTTTTGGCTCTTAACGAAGAAATTAACCACGCTAAAGGACTTTGAAGCCATGAGAACGGCAACCGAATAATTTCAGGGTCAGAAAACAAGTTGTAAAGGAAGGGACGTACATCCTCTAGCTTGTCTGGTCCTCCCAAGTTGAGTAACAAAACCCCAATTCGACCCATAGCTACTGAAAGTTCCTTATTTTTCTCAGCTTTGTTACCGATTTTAACAATATTTTCTTCACTTTCTCCGCCAGGTCGAAGAAAGGCTCTAGTAATCTACAAATAATAGTGTTAAAAATCGAAGCTTTAACTTTACTATTGCCAAATTTATTTAGCAATTTTGTTTCACAATACAAGGCGTTGACTCCAATAATAAAGCTTGACAAATTTCGAGTTGAATGGGTGTGGGGCATCCAACGCTGTACGTTAAAGAATCATGACGGAAATCAACGCTTTAGAAGAGAAAATTACCCGGCTTAACCAGCGCCTCAAAGCAGCGCAAATGGGTTTACAAATTGAGCGGCGTGGCACAAAGCTCTGTTTGCGAGGAACGCTGCCTCCCCGCCCCGGTAGCGCTAAACTGCGTCCGCACCAACAGCGCCTGAGTTTGGGGCTTCCCGCAACGCCTGCCGGTCTCAAACAAGCCGAACAAGAAGTCAAAATTATTGCAGGTCAACTTTTGCAAGATACGTTTGATTGGCAAAACTACCAGACGTTTTTAGGCGGGAAACGGTTAAGTCAGATGAGCTTATCCGAACAGTTAGCTGCCTTTGAGCAGAATTTCTTATCGGAACTGCCTAGGCAACAGAACCCGGCGGCTACCAAGACGACGTGGGATTCAGCGTATGCACCTTACATTAGAAAACTTGATGCGATCGCGGTCGCTCATCCTAACTTGACGCTGGTAGAAGCCATTTATAAAACGGTCAACTCAACCGCGATCCATTCGCGCAGTCGTCAGCTCTGCTGCACCACCCTGAATGCGTTAGCGCAGTTTCTCAAGCTGCCGTTACCGACTGACCTGAAATCTTTAGCCGGAAACTATGGCACGAGCAAGACGCGATCGCGGATGCTGCCAACTGATGAAGAAATTGTCTCCAATTGGGCAAAAATTCCGAATCCTGCTTGGCAGTTTGTCTATGGCGTGATGGCAACTTACGGGCTCCGAAATCACGAAGTTTTTTTCTGCAATTTCTCTGGCTTAAGCCGAAATAAAACAGCGATCGGGGACACGATGATTGAAGTATTGCCTACAACAAAAACGGGCAGTCATCAAGTTTGGGCATTCTACCCGGAGTGGATCGACGAATTTGGGCTACGAGACATTCGTCTACCCGATCTCGAAACCGATTTAACGAAAACAACGCTACAGCGGATTGGTCAGCGCGTTACGGCTCAGTTTCGTCGCTATGAAATTCCATTTTCACCCTATAATTTGCGTCACGCTTGGGCGGTGCGAACTATTCATTTCGGGTTGCCAGATACCGTAGCCGCCAAAATGATGGGTCATTCTGTCGCTATTCATACCCGTACCTATCACCAGTGGATCACAGCGCGAGATCAACAGCAAGCCGTCGATACGGCGCTGAGCGCCAAGCGCTACTCCGAAGAAATTGCAAGGAGGGGAAACTGGAGCAATCGGACTAGTAATTTTTCAAAGTTAGATTGATAGGCTCGATCAAGCATGAAGGATGAAAAAATGACGATTGCAAGCGTTCTCAAACGAAGTTCAAACTTGCCGTTAAACTTGTAGTCCTTCGTATCAAACTCCATTCATCCCCTCTATGGCAACCTTCCTCCGCGACCTCAGCTACCGCTATCAATGGCTCTACGACAGTATCTCCCGCCTTGCCGCCTTAGCCGTTGGTGGCGAAGCTCGATTTCGGCAGTTGGCATTGCAAGGACTCACGATTGAACCTGAAACTATGGTTTTGGATCTGTGTTGTGGAAGCGGTCAGACCACGGCGTTTTTAGTAGCGCGATCGCATCACGTCACCGGACTCGATGCCTCTCCTCTATCCATTCAACGCGCTCAGCGTAACGTTCCTGAAGCCGAATATGTGCAGGCGTTTGCAGAAGAGATGCCGCTTGCGAACAACACGTTTGATCTCGTTCATACAAGCGCGGCCATGCACGAAATGGAGGCCGATCAGCTAAAGCAAATTTTGCAAGAAGTCTACCGAGTTCTTAAGCCCGGAGGTTACTTTGCGATGGTTGATTTTCATACTCCAACTAATCCGTTGTTCTCACCTGGATTGGCTGTATTTTTTTGGCTGTTTGAGACAAAAACCGCTTGGCAATTAATTCAAACCAATCTTTTAGACTTGATTACAAACATCGGATTCGCAAACTGCGATCGCGTGCTCTATGCAGGCGGTAGCTTACAAGTCATTCAAGCTCAAAAACCAAGAGCATAAGATTGTACTTAAAAAGAGTGCAGCAGACTTAAATCTACTACACTCTTTTGTTTAAATATAAGGGGTTAGAAATAGAGGGTTAGAAATAGGTGAGAAACATAGTAAGGGATGTTGGTTGAGCGGGTCAGAGGAATTATTTCGGCTGGCCTTTGTTTGCTCATGTGAATAACTTAACGTGTCACCGTAGAGGAACCGATCTATCTCAAGATAGGTCGTGATTCAATCAAAAGGTGGAATCACAAAATTACTTCTCCTTGCGATCGCAAAGAATTGTAACTATGTTCAATCTGCTCTTCGCGTCTTATGATAAAGATATGATTCACCTGGTCTAGTAAGTGAAAAGTTAGCTGTTTATCTTTCTACAGACGCTAGTAGTAAAGCTGCGATTTCTACCAACAAAGTATTTGCAAGACTATGTTATGTGGTGTACTCAGCGTTAATCTTCACATAGTCATAACTGAGGTCACAGCCCCAAGCCGTACCTTGTGCAGAACCGTTGCCAATACTTACGGAAATCACGACTGGATGATCGAGCGACTGTCCAGTTAAGCCCTCCACGGAAGATCCTACACTCGCCTCGGCTTGCTGCTTCAGATACTGGTTTGCCGCTTTGCGATCAAACTCCTGCGGTTGCCCGTTCTGTAGAAGCAAGAAGTCGCCAAGCTGAATACCCAGTTCTTCTTGGTTAAACGGCACGCCTGCGCGTCCTGCTGCCCCTGCGATTCTACCCCAGTTTGGATCGCGTCCAAAAATGGCAGATTTAACAAGCGATGATCCAGCGATCGTGCGAGCAACGCGCCGTGCGGCTTCATCGTAAGGCGCGCCCGTGACACGAACTTCGATTAGACAGGTTGCGCCTTCGCCGTCTCGGGCGATCGCTTTGGCTAAGTGAATGCAAACCTCGGTCAACATTGCCTCTAGCTTTTCGGCTTCCGGTCCCATGTCGGTGATGGAGGGGGTTCGCGATTCTCCATTAGCCAGAGCAATCAGCGAATCATTTGTACTGGTGTCTCCATCGACTGTAACTTGATTAAAACTCTGATCGGCAGCCCGACTGAGCATTTGTTGCCAAAGATGAGGTGAGACGGCTGCATCGCAGGTGACAAACGCCAGCATTGTCGCCATATTGGGATGGATCATCCCAGAGCCTTTAGCAATGCCTCCAATTCTGACTGGGCGATCGCCGATCACCGTTTCGAGCGCAATGGATTTTGTGACTAAATCCGTCGTCGCGATCGCTTTTGCCGCCGCCTCCGAACCTGTCTCACTCACACTTTCTAACAAGCGCGGAATGCTGGAGCGTAACGCATCCATTTTGATGCGTTGTCCAATCACTCCCGTAGAGGCCAACAGCACCAGATCAGAAGAAATGTTTAACTCTTGGGCAATCAGTCGAGCGCATTCTTGAGCGTCGATGATGCCGGGAAGACCTGTCGCGGCATTGGCTTGTCCAGCATTACACAAAATGGCGCGAGCCGTAGGCTTAGCCTGTAGCTGTTCGCGGCAGTAATCAACGCAGGCAGCGCGGACATGGCTCGTTGTAAAAACCCCAGCTGCGATCGCATCAACGTCTGAAACAATCAAGGCCAAGTCTGGCAAGCCAGAGCGTTTGAGTCCGGCTGTGATGCCTGCGGCTCGATACCCTTTAGGCGCGGTTACTCCCCCAGAAATTTGCGTCCAGTCGCTCATAATGTATGTGTAGCTCGTAGTGTGTGGATGATCATCAGATCAAGCGTCACTTGATGCAAAAAAGCATAGCTTGGAGCGTCGCTGTTTTTAGTATTTTGTTAACGATCCATCACGCTTTGAATCTGTTTATGTCATACGATTCGCAGCCAATCAAGCGTGCGATCGCGGCAGCCGTCGCAACTCTAACAGTCGTCTTCTGCCTGCCCAATCCAGTCGTCCATTTCAGCCAAGGAACCGCATCCTGTGACCTCCATCAAGGTTTGCAAGAGCGACTGATCCCGCTTCTCCCACTCGGCAAAAATGGTATTCCGTTCATCTTCGGGAGGAAAGTACTTGTAAACTCGCGGGCCTCCGCGACGCCCATCAGTTGCCACATCGCGGCCTGTACACGTCAGTTTGACCCCAATTTTACTCAGCAACGCCT
Source organism: Myxacorys californica WJT36-NPBG1 (assembly GCA_019359315.1). GTDB lineage: Bacteria > Cyanobacteriota > Cyanobacteriia > Leptolyngbyales > Leptolyngbyaceae > Myxacorys > Myxacorys californica. The sequence continues at coordinate 30,890 of JAHHHO010000037.1, read as the reverse complement.
GAGAGATTGCCATTGGTGCTTGCTTCTCAGTTACAGTGATGCCAAACAAAGTTTTTACGTCTTCTCGACACTCTAATGCGCGCGCCGCAATAAATTGAACTAAGTCATCCGTGGCTCGAATTTTTTCATTGGGTGTGAGGAACTCCAGCACTCGGAAGGTTCTTAATGCTTCTACTTGTGCTGTTAGTAATTTCACATCTTGTAGTGAAATCTTCCCATTACCACGCTCAAGATGATCTTCCAGCTCTTGCATATCATGCAACCGTACATAATCTGGATCGTGAGTTAGGTAATAATGCAATCGCAGTTGCGCATACCAACCATTATCATCTTTGAGCTTTAGTTCAGGCGTAACATGGGTTGTTGCATAGCGTTTTTGCAATTCATGCTTGCATTTGCTATTGCGTCTCTGAGTCGTTTGATGAATCTGTTCCTTAATGTCGCTGTATTCTTCAGGCGTGATTTCTGGAGAATCAGAAACTGCGATCGCTTCGGCGGTTTGGTTGCGGGTCCGAATCGCTGCCACGAGTTGAGCCACCTGTTCTGCAGCTTGAGCATCGTGCCGCCAGCCCAAAAACTCAAATCCTGGAACCTGCAACATCCCACTTGCTAGATCTTGCTGCATCTGCTCGGTCGCTTGCCCCAAAATCTTTTCCACATCGTCGGTGACAACGGTAACGGTATGGCCTTCGAGCCGCAATCCGCGTCGCAACTCTTGCCGATAGCGCCATAACGAAGCATTCACTCGCGCTGCCATCTTTGCCCATGTCCGCAGTGCGATCGGATCGCTTTGTTCGTCTAAATCGAAATCAACATCCTTCAGCAGTGAAATATTGTAGCGAACCCCTTTTGTCACAGATTGAGCCACATCGCGGTAGTTACAGCTTCCGTTGCCGATCTTGCCGTGCCCAAAGTGGGCTGCCCAAACATAGCGGGGAACCGCTTCTCGGACTCTCGCCAAGGCTTGACGAGATTCAGAATCGGGTGTCACGCCTTGAAAGATGCCAAATACCGCTTTGAAATGCCCACGGACATCAATCGAAACGCCAGTACCAATGGTGGGAGTCGCAAGAACAACATCATAATCAGAAATAACATCGTTAATGCGCTCGACAATACGATAGGCGGCATGATCCGGATCAGAAACCGTTTCGCTATCAATTCTCAGAATCCTTTTGCTGGGAAATTGTAGCCGTAGATACGTTTCTAAGTTCTTAGAACTCCATCGCCCTCGCACCTTTTGAGAATCAAGACAAACAAACGCTGCACCTGTTGCTAGAACTTGCTCCATTCGAGCTAAGAGAGGCGACGGATTTTTGGTGTCATACAGAGATACATCCCAAGCAACCTCAGGCTGCCATTGGTTAACAACCAGCCAAGGCGTAATTGGAACCTCTGACAAGCCTTTGAGGTAGTCAACGCTCGCATCCGATAAGTCGGCATCTTGCGCCACAATTAGACCACCCGTTGAAAAAACAACGTCTGCTAATTCTTTCAGCGTCTCTAAAATTTTGACCCGCTGCATATAGCAGGTCGCGCTATTGAGGGCGTGCCATAGCACTTGTTCCACTTCGTCGAGAATGACGATCGCGCCTTCCCACTCTTCTGGGTTAAATCGCGCTTTTGAGTTGGGATGAAGCGAGTCGATACAAAGTCCATATCCGCTCACGCCTTGGTTCTCTGACTCTTGAAGTTCTTCTAGCCACCCCAAACCCAAGCTTTGGCAGATAGCTTTACCAAGCTGAATCCGATGGGTGATCACAAGGACTTTACGATCGACTCCATCAGGCTGCCGTGAAGCACTAATTGTTTTCTGAATTAAATGTTGCAGTGCTGTGGTTTTACCAGTGCCCTTTGCACTCTTGACACAGGCTAAACCCGATTCTGGATACGATAACTCACCCAAGAACGGTTGATTGAGTGTAACGCTAGGCGTGTGAGTTAGCATCCATAACCGGGATGCTTGCCAAAACTCTAACTCGATTGCAGTGTCGTATAGCTTATTAAATTCAATCGGATCATGAGCGGCAACAAAATCGTCAACGCCTTTTTCGGGTCCTGGTAAATTGATGATCTTAACAACGCACCCTGTATTGGTTAACAGTTGTCCGAGCCGGGATGTTGCTAAAAAGATATGCTGTAAGGTTTTCGGCTTCGTTTCATAGTCAAAACAGATGTACACCGACCGTCCTGCTGTTGCAAAGAATGCAAGCTCTGCGATTAGTTGGCGCGTCTCACGACGGTAGCCGCTGAAAATTCCGGGCAGCGCGATCGCAGCATAGCCCAAACTCAGCAAGCATCCCGCTTTTTTTTCGCCCTCAGTTAGCGTGATTGGAATATTGGTTTTCCAAACCCATTCCCAAAAGTTAGAGTACTCGTGTTCTGCCTTGTCAATCTCTATTCCATATCGATTCGCAACTTGCGCCCAAATATGGCGCGGAACATCCAGCAGAACGAGACGGCTCGAACCCTTACCTAGCGCAGGGCTGAGATACTTTGCAGGCTTATTTTGCCGATCAAAAACAGGAGTATCGGCATCTGGCTTAAACCGTCCCCAATGCATACGCTGCCAGTTGTTGAACGGATCGAGTCCGCTCACCCACCAACCGCGCATCGTTTCTCTTGCTTGCGGCCCAAAGCGGGTCACTTTCCAGTTCAAGGCTTCTGCGATCGGGTAGGACACTTCACGGGTAAACGGATCGATTCCTGTATCGTGCAACGTCCGCACGTTGAGCCGAATAATTCCTGGGTCAACGCCGCTCGATCGCCATTCCTGCTCATGGCTGGCATCTAGGGGCGAGTAGGTTAGCTGAGTGTTCGCCGGAATTTGAATCGCTGAGCGTGCTCCCGCAGGAGCAATGAGGCTTGAAACCATCAGTGTCTCCTGGGGTTAAACGTAAAATTGACAGCAAAAATAGGGGACTAGCGCAGAGCTAGAACACTTGATAGAATTTTTGAACATAGAAATCAATCCCAATCTGATTGGGAATTAAGGTTGATTGTGACCCCTTGGGCTGACTGTGGTAGGGACGCTCAGGGGGTCTTGCTTATGCTGTGAATATGGGGTGTTGAGTAGATCACACTAGATCGGGCCACTTTGAACTTGTGGTAGAAAGTCCAAATTGCCTGTTGATCTCGTGTGCTGCTGCTTGCCCAATGAAAATCGAATGAATCAAAGTTGATAAAGTTATTGCGCCTTGAATGGTGGTAGACATCCTCGACGTTGTGAGAGATTAACACTGCAAAATCGAGATCGGCAAGGGGGCAAAATCGACTGTACGCCGAAGTTACAGGACAGAGATCCGGCAGGGTTACAGGACAAGAACAGACGCTAGAGTTACAGACTCGAAGGCTGTTTGGCAAGAAATCTTGCCGAGCAATAAAGCCTGATCCTAGAGAAGCAATGCTAAAGAACGGAGGATGCAATTCGCTCTAAAGGCGCAACTTCTAAAGGAGACGCCCTACAAATTTCTAGAAGAATCTCGTGTTGTATTTCAAGGTAAAATTGGACGCCAGCGTTACAGAATGCACGATCGCACCTACACCAAAGTTACAGGCTGAGATCAAACGCCAAAGTTACAGGCAATAGCGCAGAAATCATACGGCAGCGTTACAGAATAATGGAGTTCAGCTTCTATATCTAGCGGAGTGAATCGCGACTCCAGGCTCTAACACTCCAGATATAGCGTTTAACCCCTAGACAAAATCGAAAGGGTGAGGCACTATATGTGGGGTCTTCAGTTCTAAGTCTCTCCTCGCGAATGGCTCATAACTGACCCTGATTCTTCACCCCCGCTGTTCCAAGTAATGAAAAATGTAGAAGCGACTTTTCCAGTTGATAGCCAACTGCTGATGGTGTTGCCCCGCGCTAGTGCATCGATTCGGCATCCCGACGCTGGAGTACCAAGGTTGCGATCGGATGCTGACGGCTACTATTTGGAACTGCGTGTCGAGGCGGACAGAACAGATGACAGCGAGCTGGCGCTGACTCGCCGCGTTCCGCTAGAAAATCTTTCTGCGGAAGAATGGGAAGACCTCAAAGCAGAATACGCTAAACTCGACTGGTCAATTTGTGCGACCAAAGGCGTCAGCAACGGACTTGAGAAAATTCAGGATCGCAAAACTCAGCGTTTATTTATGGCGCTGATTACGTTTCTCAATCCGCGTCAAGTGTCGATTGTTTTGTACCTTTATAAACTGGCGGCACAGCAAGGGACAGGCCCGATCGTCACGTTTCGCTCGAATGATTTGTTGGAAAGTTTAGGATATACTCGTACCAAAGATGGAGGATTTGCCTCAAAGCTGCGATCGCAACTCAATTGCGATTTGGTGAACCTTCATAGAACAGAATTAGTATTAGCTCAATCGTTTAGAAAGAACCATCAAAATCGCGCCGCTAAGGTGATGATCAAGAGCATTTTACGCATCAAAGATTATGAAATTGATCACGTTCCACGTGATTTTGATCTCGTTAAAGCCGCTGATTACACTTACGAACTAGCGGATTCTTACACGATTTCTCTAGAGTTCTTCGATGGTCCGGCTCGAACAGGGGACTGCGTTTTCTTCTCTAATAGCTTTGACATTACTCAAAAGCTAGGCAGTAGTGCAAAATCAGATTACAAAACAAAGCTGTTGGTCTACCTAGCGAGTCGAATGAAGTGGGACACGCTACACGAAGGACAGTTTGTTTCGATTTCTAAAAAATATTTGTTTAAGAACTTAGACTTATTCGGTAGCAATTCTTCTCGAAATAATCAAATTTTTTGGCGTACCGTCGATGAACTGACGCAAGACGGCTATATTTTTGGAGCGCAAGAACTACCCGGAAAAAACAAAATTTCAACTATTCAATTTCAGATTAACGTCGCCAAACTGAAATGTGCGTAAAGCAGCCTGGCTAGGACACTCTGGATCCAAAACTTCTGCATAAAAGCAGAGAGCCTAAAACTAAAGATGCGATCGCGGCTTTTCTTCACGCGATCGCATCTTTAGTTTTTAGTTTTAGGTAGTAGCTTCAAAAATTAATTGCGAGACCCACCGCGCTTTCTCTGCTTATGCTTTGCTAAAGCTTTGCGCTTCCGTTTCTCAATTGGCGTCTCAAAAAAGCGATGCTTCCGCATATCGGGGAAAATTTCTGCTTTAGAAACTTCACGCTTAAATCGACGCAAAACAGAATCAATTCTTTCGTCTTCACCTGGAATAACTTGCGGCATCCTTTTCTCCTTACGAATCGACGTAGGTTTAGTCTAGACTCAATCTAGCGATCTAGCAAAACCTTTTAATAAAAAAGGCAGACGCCTTGTCTGCCTTCAAGACTTTAAGTGAAACAGTCTACAGGGTCAACCATAACCAAAAATCTCGCCTGCTAAGTAGCAAACAACGCTTCAACAGGCGGTATAGATTCTTAATAACGGCGTCCGCCGCCACCACCGCCACCGCGGTTTTGATTTGACCAGCCACCGCCGCCGCCGCCCGAAGGACGCTCTTCACGGGGTTTTGCCTTATTCACTTTAAGATCGCGACCCATCCATTCTGCACCGTCTAGTGCTTCAATGGCAGCCGCTTCTTCTGCATCGGTCTCCATCTCGACAAACGCAAAGCCGCGCATACGACCTGTTTCTCGATCGGTCGGTACTTGAACCCGTTTAACGGTTCCATATTCTGCAAATGTCTGACTCAAGTCATCTTGCGTGACTTCGTAAGACAGATTGCCCACATAAATTGACATGAAATGGCTCCAGAATCAGAGGTGTGGAGAGTTAGATTCGGAGAAACGCCTATAAAACGAATTACACAGCCGAAAATAATCCTTCACCTTAACCATAGCACAGCTCAAGGCATCTCAAGTGCGGGTAGAAATTTCGTAACATTTGCAATTTTGCCAGAACAATTCTTAGGCTAGCTGGCACTTACTTTTAGAATAGCAGCCACTTTGTATCACAACGAACCCTTTTGGAGCTTTTTCTAGACAAATCGCGGCAATTTCTTTGTGAATCTCAAGAAAACCTGAAGACATGCGATGATCGCTTTGCAAAATGTCAGAATATACCACCATTTTGCTAAAGGTCGAATGCGTGCAGTTGTTGTAAATCCATCCGTTACTGGGCGACTTGCGATCGCTGAGGTCGATCGTCCGACTCCGCTCCCATCAGAAGCACTTATCCGAGTGGTTGCCCTTTCGCTTAATCGCGGGGAAGTCCGCCGCTCTCAGTCTGCCGAAGCAGGCTGGCGACCGGGTTGGGATCTAGCAGGCACGGTGGAGGTGGCGGCAACGGATGGGTCAGGGCTACCCATGGGAACGCGAGTGGTCGGATTTGTGCCATCTGGCGCTTGGGCAGAGTTTGTCGCTGTGCCCACTGATGCGATCGCAGCGCTGCCAGATTCGGTTGACTTTAAAACCGCCGCGACGCTTCCTGTAGCTGGATTAACAGCGCTACATGCGTTAGAGCGTGGGGGTTGGCTCCTCGGAAAATCCGTTTTAATCACTGGCGCCTCGGGAGGCGTCGGGCATTTTGCGTGTCAACTAGCAGAGTATGCGGGCGCAACCGTGACGGCTCAAGTTCGCAGTCCTGATTTGATCGAGTTTGTCGAAACGGCAGGCGCAAAACAGGTGATTATCGGTAGTGAAGGCACAGATTTTGCTCAATACGCACCGTACGATCTGGCTCTAGATTCGATCGGGGGCGATGTTTTACCTTTGGTGCTAGAAACGCTAGCGGTAGATGGAACATGCGTGACGTTCGGGGCAACCGCTGGCTCAGAAGTGACGTTTAACGCCTCTCGTTTTTATGGTAGAGGTGGCTTGAACTTATACGGATTTATTCTGTTTCACGAATTGAAAAAACAGCCTGCCTCGGTTGGCTTGACGCGCCTTCTGAAGCTCGTTGCTGAAGGGCTTTTGGTTCCTCACATTGCTCTAGAAGCCTCTTGGACAGACATTGCAGAGGTGGCACAACAACTGACCGAGCGGAAGTTTTTGGGCAAAGCAGTTTTGTCAGTGGATTAGAACACATTAATTAATGCGGACGAGACAGGCACTACGCAAGTCTAGAGGGTGTTATGCACTTTCGCTAAGCTAGAGGCATGATCAGAATCATTTTTCCATAAATAGGGGACAGAATACCCTTTTCTGCCCCCTATTTATCTGTCTTAAACTTTCTTTCAACACTTCTGGATGATCTACATTACAGTCATTCGCTTCATGATTAAGCGAGTGGCTGAATTTGCTAGCTTCTGAAACTCTTTAAACAACCTCTAAACTTGGGATACGGCGCAAAATTGCGATCGTATTTTTCTTACCTGTAACTGCCGAGTTGTGAATGAAGACTATCAATAGAGATTATCAATAAAGATTATATTTTATGTTCTAAAGGCAAATAGTGAACTAGAAAAACGACCTTTTCCAAATAGGAGAAGGTCGCTCAGTTGATTCAAGTTCTCAGCTAATAGAGTAATTGAAGTAGAGGCAGTTATGCAAGAACATGTGGTGGAGATCATTCGAGAATTGATGAAGACTCAGGGAATGAGCATTCGCAAAATTTCAGCCCAAATTGCGAAGGAAAATGGTGGGAGTGACTTAGGGTACACTCAGCAAATTAACCGTATTCTGAATGATCCTGACTACGATCCTAACTTTTCAACAGTCGAGAAGATTCTTTCTGCATTAAAGTCTTCTCTCTGGCAAACATCGCTTAATTCTGATATCAAACAACTCGAAACTCGATTAGATCAGTTATCGACGGATGTGACAGAGATCAAAGGAACGATTTCTGATTTGAATCGGGTTTTAGGTGCGATCGCGAAGCATTTAGAGCTATCAGAATAGGTATGGTTCAATTAATTTTGCGACCTCGAAATTATTCTACTTCGCCCTCTAGAAACGAGTTCTTAGTCGAATTTATAAGTTAACAGTGCTACGATCGCAAAGCAACCTTCCTTTTAACAAAGGGATTTCTATGTCGTTTATGATTTCGCCTGAAGAACTTGACTTCTATCGCTCAGAACTCGCTGGTCATGCCGCTGCCCTAGACGCGCTTCAAGTCATTGAGGACTGTGACGGGGATTTAGAAGATGCGGCAATCTCCTTAGCGATTCGCTCAGGGCAGGAGCCGGAGAACAATGAGCGATGGATCGAAGGACTTGCGAAGCGGTGGCGGCATGTTGTGTGTCGAGCAGACCTAAAGGAAGGGCTAGAAGATGGCTTAGCGGGCGGAATTATTGATGCGATCGTAGAACACACGGAACTGCCCACACGGCTTGCAGTTCCTGTTGCTATTTATGTTCTTAAGGCAGGCGTGCAGGATTTTTGTCAGCCTCTAGAAGAGAAAATTGCGTGAATTAATCTGTCCTAACCTTTGCTTTTGGAAGAGGAAACAAGATTTTAGTGCCTTTCTTTTCAAGAAGAGAGTCAGATCTCATAGCGGCTCCATCTATTATCCAATCTGCTGCACTTGACTTACGGCAATCGCATTGCAGTACTGACATCAAAAGCGTAAGTTTCTCCATGACTGAGATAATCAACTCGATCTTCTAATCCTGCTTCCTGCACCGCTTTAACAAAATCATCCAACGATGATTTAAAGACGGTGTAATCGTTATAGTGAATTGGAATTGCTTTTCGCGGCGAAATAATGCGAATTGCTTCAACGCCCTGTTTTGCATCCATCGTCAGCAGCACGCCAAACACCTGCGTTCCACCTAAATGCAGCAGCGCTAAATCAATGTCAGGAAACCGTTTAGGAATCTCTTTGATCTCGTCATACACGAGCGTGTCACCCGTGATGTAAAGCCGAAATCGAGTTCCTCGGGTGGGTGACTGAAATTCCAATAGACTGCCCATGACCGGAGGTAAAGCTTTTGCTAAAATTCCAGGCCCATGGCGTCCGGGCATCGACGTGAGCTTGAGGGTTGTTGCTCCTTTTTGAATGGTTAATGTATCCCAAGTTGCTAGTGGATGGAGCGTTTGAAAGCCGAGCCGCCCGAGTGCTTTTGCAGCATGGTGAGTCGTGACGATCGGAACGGATTTATCTAGCTTTTCAGCAGCAATGCGATCGAAATGATCATCGTGTTTGTGAGAGAGCAGTACGAAATCGATCGCAGGTAATTGTTCAATCTCGATCGCAGGATTTGTGCGCCGCTTCGAGGTCAAGCCATAGCCTAAATGAACGTGATCCCCTTGGTGCAGAAAGTTCGGGTCGGTCAGAATCGTAAATCCGGCGTAGCGCAAGATAACAGTTGCTGTTCCGACAAAGAAAATAGAGCCAGTGTCAAAATCGGGAGGAATGGATTCAGGAGGAAGCGTTAGTTTGGCATCCATTATGTTATTAGCTTTTGATTTACAAGCGTTTGAGAAATGCTTGTATGGTGGTCATTCTGCGATCGCAATTCATCTATCAATTGATGCTGTCTAAGGGCTGAGCAAGCTCTGTCTGTAGTTAGAGGTAAAGCACTCATCGCGGTCAACAGATGCAGGATTAAGGAATCTTTTGTAACTTAGAAATAACGTCTGCGATTAGCGCAGAGCGCAACTCTGAAGGAACCGCTTGCACTACGCATCATTTTTACTATGCATTATTTTTTTCGTAATCAAGCTATCTCTCATCGCTTGCTAATTTTGCTGTTACTTATTGCTCCGTTAGCAGCGTGCAATTCTTCTAACACAGCACTCACTCCACCTGCTGACTCAAAAGAGACTCAGCCTCAAGCTGTCCCGCAACGCAGCATCCAGACCGAAGTCTTAACGCCACAACCCATTCGTGTCGGGCTAGATCAACTTCCCCAACCCTACACGAGTGACAGTGCATCAAAACCGCCCAATGTGATTCCAATTCCCGCCAATCCTACATTGCGGGTTCCAGAAGGGTTTACAGTGAATGTCTTTGCTGACAAGCTAGAGCGGCCACGTTGGTTAGCCTTGACGCCGAATGGTGATGTGTTGGTGACTGAGACCCGACAAAATCGAATTCTGTTGCTAAAAGATAAAAATAGCGATGGTGTTTCTGATGCTCAAAGCGTGTTTGCTACGGCTGAGAATGGATTGAATTTACCATTTGGAATGACGTTTGGCAGCAATTCTTTTTATGTTGGTAATACTAATGCTGTGATTCGGTTTCCCTACACGCAAGGGCAAGAGAAAGTGACGGGCAGGGGTGAAACAATTACCGAGCTACCTGGGCAAGGCTACAATCAGCACTGGACGCGCAATGTAGTCGTTTCCCCGGATGGGCAAAAGCTGTATGTCTCGGTCGGTTCGCAATCCAATGCTGAAGAAGAACCGCTGCCTCGGGCGTCGATTCAGGTGATGAATCTTGACGGTAGCGATCGTCAAACCTTTGCATCAGGTCTGCGAAATCCGGTGGGACTTGATTTCAGCCCATTAACCAATCAACTCTATGCAACAGTGAATGAGCGGGATGAATTGGGCGATAACCTCGTGCCAGACTACCTTACGCAGGTGCAGTCTGGTGAGTTTTACGGATTTCCTTACGCGTACTTAAGTCCCGATCGTCTCGATCCGCGTCATGTCGAAAACGGAAAGAGCATTCGCCCTGAGTTGGCGGCTAAAACTCGCACACCTGATGTTTTATTTGAAGCCCATTCTGCCGCGCTGGGACTAAAATTCTACAACGGTTCCACCTTTCCTGAGAAATACCGCAATGGCGCATTTGTCGCGTTTCGTGGCTCCTGGAATCGCAATCAAGGCACAGGATACAAGCTAGTTTATGTTCCCTTTACGGCTGAAGGGCGATCGCAGGGATATTACGAAGACTTTCTCACTGGATTCTTAGTCGATCCGTCAGAACCGATAACCTGGGGAAGACCGGTGGGACTTGTAACAATGCGAGACGGCAGTTTGCTGTTTACCGATGAGGCGAACAATCGGATTTACCGCGTGCAGTACACCGGAAAGAAAAGTTAAAGAGGCAGATCTAAGATTCGCAATTTTTCTAGCGTCTAGTTCTCCAACAGTAAATAAAGAGAGAAATAAAAAAGAGAGGATTTACTCCTCTCTTTGCTGTTTTAATCTTCTTTTTTCTCAGTAAACGGGGGATTTGGAATCTGCTCCGCTTCGGGGCAATCATCCGAAACAAGCGGCTCCGAATTTCCTTTCGGGACAGACGATAGCTTTTGCATCACAGCCCCAATACTTTCGAGGCGAATCATCTCTTCCCAAGACGAATTTTCGTCCTCTTCTTCCATCTCATAACGCAGCGTCACGAGATCTCCTTCAATGTCCAAAATTCTGGCACGTTCGATCCAGCGTTGCTGGTCCCGCAAGAAAATCCAGACTTCTCGACCATCGCAACAGAGTTGATAGATCTTGCGGTGTAGCATAAATTGCTTCTCCTAGTCAAAAACTCTATAGAAAGGGCATAAAAAACTAAGAACATGACACGAGTTGGACTCGATACCGAGCTGAACTAAGAACAACGCTAGGGGCGCTCTTCTCATCTGATGAACCACGTTCAGAATGTCTTAGTCGAAGAAACAACAAATTAGGAACAAACGTCTTACTCATAACCCAAACCCAAATCCGAACCTGAAGAGATGACCCAAGGGATGGGACAAGAAGGGGCTGTTAAAAACTGAGATTTGAGTCGGTTGAGACGGTGCGTTGCTGTCAAACTCATTCATTCAAGGAAGCAAGGGTGATTTTAGATCAATGCTCGACAAAGCTAGACAATCAAGCATTCAATCATTCTAGTGCATGAAGCGCGATGGCAAACTGACATCGGTAAAGAGCAAGGACGAGTAGAGCATCGATGAATTTTGCCATTTTGCTTAGGTTTTCATGCACGAACAACCTGGGAGCGGTTTAAAAATCGAGCCACTCTTAAGTATGGGATCGTAACACTATTTTAGCAATTGTTAAAGTTGTTGAGTAGAGCTTTTTTAAGATCAAGGGGTGAAGGATGAGTATCCTCCTCACGGTAGCCAACGGGGATGAAATCCCGCAAATGGTAAGGTTTCGGGTTGAAGTTTGGCATTGAAATCGCTAGAAAGCGGTAGCAGCCAAAGCCGACTTGTTGCTGCCGTGCTACCTGAAGCTCCTGCTGAGGCTTGAGTTTGATCAAATAACAACGACGAGCCATCGGGGGCAAGGGTCATTTGAATGTCGCGCTGGTTGGGCAGTAAAACTAGGGGATGCAAGGTTTGCTCTGGTTTCTCCCCTTTTTGGGCGGCTTTAAGATCGATTGCAGCAAGATAGGGCTGCTCTTGGTAGGTCTTCCCAGGAATTAGATTGGTCAGCAGACAGTAGAGAATTTGCTTGGTTGGATCGAACTGAGCCGCCTCAATCGAGCCTGTGGTTTTGAAGATTTCCTTTGACCCGCTTTGGTTGTTTACCAGAAACAGAGAGCGGGTGTAGTCATTGTTAAATTTCACCATGGCCGCGGTAGTTCCATCGTTCGAGAAACTAAGGACAGTGCCAAATTTGGGTAGAAAATCGAGGGGGTCAGCTTGTGGTTGCAGCGGTAGAATAGCCAGTCCTTGACCTTGCGCGATCGCAAGAGAATCACTGTCAGGAGTGATCAGAAAGTCGCCGCCGGGCTGCTTATTATTGAGCGCTTCGGGCTTGCCGTTACCTCGAATTACCCAGGGACCCGAATCGTTCGGATCGGTGCGGCTGATGCGCTGAATCACGATCACGTGACCGTTGGCAGAGAGATCAAACTTGAGGTTTTGATATTCTCGATTGTCGAGAATCTGATTGACTTGTCCCGCTGGACTAGGGGGTGCATCAGCTTTGAATAACTGAAAATTTTGCTCTTCGCCGAGGGGCTGGGGTGCGTTGATTTGCAGTCCTGTTGTGACGGTATAAATCTGTTGCTCCACCAAGCTTTCAGGCTGATTCGTCTTCTCAACTGCCGAGAACAGAATCCGATCGCTATTGGGGTAGGGCTTAAAGTCCATTACCGTGAGATTGGGCGGTGTTAGGACTTTTTTGTCTTGGCGAGTCAAGTTATAAAGAATCAGACGTCCTGCCTCATCTCCATCCACTCCTAGGTAGGCAAACACGCGATCGCGGGTGCGAAAGTTGCCCGTAAACGATTGAAGCGTAGCGCGACTTCCCCCATCTGAGGTGAAGCGATCGCGGGCATCTTGCAGGGAAAGTTGATAGTTGGTTCCATAAGGAGCCGATTGATTTAACGTATATGCGAGTCGTCGCCCTGCCCAACTGAGCTTTCCGGGCAACGGGGGAGTGATGCGAAGATTTTGCTCAACGCTGGCGTGATCCATAGGTCGGCTAAAGGTCAGCACAAACGCATTGTCATTTGAGCCGATCTGTTTGTCTTGCCAACTGAAATCACGGACGCGGGGAGCGCTGCGATCGCCGTTAAACAAGAGAACCCCGATCAAGAGCGCTAAGATGACCATCAACCCAAGCGCCGCCCGATCGAGCGGTTGAAAAAACGGTTTGGGCGGCGCTGATGGATTTTGCATAATGATGAGGGATGAGACAAGAAACTAAACTAACAGATCAATAAAACCTTGAAACTTAAGACTGGCAGATACGACTAGATTTACCCGGATCTCGAATCGCCAACCCAGATTTCGTTTGCAGGGGATTTGGGGGAGGCAATCGTCCCCCAATGGGGGTTTGGGGGCTTGCCCCTAAGGGTCGGAAGCCGAGACTTAGAGCAAATCGAGCGACTCAAGCATACACCTACATTCCCCCATCGCAGCCAACCATTTTAGGAAGACTGCCCAACTTTCTTCTTCGGTGCTGGAATGGTGATATCAAGCGCCGTAACTTGCTGACCCAAACTCGATAGCGGTGGCTGAATTTCTTTCTGGTTGCCGACCACAATCGTCACAATTTTGTCAGGCTGGAGGTGCTTTTGAGCGACGCGCTGCACATCCGCGATCGATACATTTTGAACATCCTTTCGATACTTGAAAATGAAGTCTTTCGGATAGCCATAGTACTCATAGCGCAACAGCCGCGATAGAGTTTGCGCCGGATCGCGGAAATTGAAAATAAACGAATTGAGCGAAGTATCTTTTGCAAACGCCAATTCAGCTTGAGAAATCGGCTGCGTGCGAATTTTCTCAATTTCTTTCATAACAGACGAGATGAATGGAACCGTTGCATCCGATCGCGTTTCTCCAGACGCTAGAAAAATGCCAGGATGATCATATTCTGCATCCCAACTGGCATATACAGAATAGGCAAGTCCCTGGCGCGATCGCACCTCGTTAAACAAGCGCCTGCCAAAGCCACTCAACACATCTTCCATCACCGAAAGCGCCGCATAGTCAGGACTGTTTAACTGTCCGCCCAAGTGTCCCATTTGAATGTAGCTCTGGTTCAGTTGCGGTTGCTGGACAAAATAAATTCCGCCTTGTTTAGCTTGACTGACTGATGGCAATGGGGGAACAGGCTGACTAGGAGGGTTCCAGGCCGCAAATTTTGACTCAATCCGCGATCGCATCTGTTTACTATCAAAATCTCCAACAATTCCCAACAGAATGTTTTTGGGATGGAAGTACTGTTGATAAAACTTCACGAGATCGCTGCGAGAAATATTGTCTACGGTCGCATATTCAATGGTTCTGGCGTAAGGACTCGTATCCCCATAGAGCAGTTTTGCAAATTCACGACTGGCAATTGCATCAGGACTATCGTTCCGTCTAGAAATTCCGCCCTGCAACTGCACTTTTTCAACGGCGAGTTTATCTTCTGCGAAGACAGGTTGCTGAAGCACTTCGGCAAACAGATCGAAGACTTGCGGCAAATCTTCGCTCAAGGCATTGAAGTTGGCGCTCCCCGACGTGATCGAAATTCCAGTTTCAACGGAAGCCGCGTTTTGTTCCAAAATCTCGTTCAATTGCTCTGGCGTGTGCGTTTGCGTCCCGCCCGATCGCATGACCGAACCCGTTAGCAACGCTAAGCCTGCTTTGTCCCCTGGTTCAAAGCGATCGCCTGTGCGAATCAGGGCAGTTCCACTTACAAGCGGAAGTTCATGGTCTTCCATCAAGTAAACGGTCATGCCGTTTTTTAACTTAAACTGCGTGTAGTCGGGAACCGTCACTTCGGGCGGCGGTGGAAACTTCAACTCGGTGTAGTGTTTAGCAGTCTCGGCGCGAGTAGGTTGTCCGAATCCCAAGAACAGCAATAGGGACGTTAGAAAAGCGGAAAGCAATAACAGTCGGCGTTTCATGAATGTGGTGTCGCTGAGGATAAGGGGTTGAGTGAATAGAAAGGCTCTAGAGCGCGGTATTAAATTGCCAAGGCGGTCATTTCAACCAATTTCAGGCATTATGACTTCGGCAGAATTCGCCCAATCGTGCGATTTTCTGGCGTAAACGTTGCCTTAGCAACCCGTTGAATATCTGCGGGTGTAATGGCCGCGATCGCATCCAATTGCTTAAACAAATTCCGCCAATCCCCAGTTTTCACGTCATATTCAACCAGCAGTTGCGCCATTCCCTCATTGGAATCGAGCGATCGCAACAGTCCCGCGCGTGCCTGAGTTTTGACGCGATCGAGTTCTAGTGTCGAGACTGGCTCTGTTTTCATCCGCTCGATTTCTGTTCTCAACGCTTGAGCTAGATCATCAAGCGATCGTCCCGGAGCCGTCAGCGCATAGAACAACATTAGATTAGGAAACTTGTTTCCTGGAAAGCCGTTAATTCCTTGTGCCGCTAGAGAAATCTTCTTGTCTTCTACGAGCGATCGATACAGCCTTGAGGTGCGTCCGTCACTGAGAATGCTTGCGATCGCCTCATAAATCGCATTATCGGGATGATTCAATGCTGGCCGGTGATAACCTTCAAGATACCAAGGCTGCGACTCTAACGTTAGATTGATCTCTTTCGTTTGAGTTTGAGCTGGCTCTACGGCTGTCACTTTAGGTGGGGCAGGTTTCGCTTTAAAGCGCCCAAAGTAGGTTTGAGCCAGGCGCTTCACGTCGTTCGCATTCACATCACCTACGATCGCCATCGTTAATTGATTCGGCGCATAATACGTATCAAAAAACTTCCGAACGTCTTGTCGGGTCAGCCCCCTAATATCTTTTGTTGAGCCAATCACTGGGCGTCGATAGGGATGAACTTCAAACGCCTTGCCTACAAAGGCTTCAATCATTTGTCCGATCGGAGAATTCTCGGTTCTGAGGCGACGTTCTTCCAAAATTACCGATTTCTCTTTATAAAACTCTCGAAACACCGGATCTAGAAATCGCTCTGATTCTAGCGACATCCATAGCTCCAGTTTGTTAGACGGAAAACTGTAGAAATAGCGAGTTGCATCGGTTGAGGTATTGGCATTGAGTCCGACACCGCCTGCCTGTTCTACAATCCGTCCAAAATCGTTCTGTTTACTGAGTTTGAGCGCTTCTGCTTCCACTCGCTCAAATTCCTTCTGAAGTCTACTAACGTCTGCTTTATTGGTTGTAGTCTGAATTTGCTGTGAAAGTTGATCGAGCCGGTCGAGCAACGGCGCTTCGGCTCGATAGTTTGTGGTTCCGATTCGGGTTGTCCCTTTGAAGGCGAGATGTTCTAGATAGTGTGCGACGCCCGTTTGACCCTCTGGTTCATCCGCGCCGCCTACATCTGCATACGTTAAAAACGACACCACTGGAGCTTGGTGTCGTTCTAGCACGATAAAGTTCATGCCGTTATCTAGTTTGAATTCTGTGACCTCTTTTACAACGCGATCGAGGTACGGCTGAATTGACTTTGCAGGCTGAGTTGGGTTCGTCGTGGGTTGGGTCGGCTTTATCGGCGTTGAAGGCTGCCGTTGAGCTAATGCAGGAGCGGAAAAGCTGCCCCAACTCAGAACTAAAATTAAGATGCTGACGATTAGCGCAGAGCGCAACTCCGAAGGAACCGCCTGGAGCTTCGCAAAACGAATCGCGCTGCGACTTACACGCTGCAAATGCAATTTGTTCTGCACCCCTAAGGATCGCCAGAAACAGAACACCTTTCTAGAAAACTCATCCATAGCCGCAACCTAAAATTGGCACGTTTTCTAGAATAGGGACTTTTTGAAAGATCGTGTTGTTTCCGTTTAAATTGACTAATTGTTCGTAACGCAATGTTAAGACTATAGTTTTCTTAACCTTGCAATTTTTTGAGATTTATTGTTTGAGATTTTTTGTCTTTTCAACCTGTATGGTGTCTAAGGTTTAGAGTCTTTTCAAACTATCGTTTCGGTAGAAGGTGTAGGTGTCGAACAATCCACCAACCACCGCGCATGCACAACCGATGACTAGAATGCCTTCCCACGCATTGCCTGTCCCAAAAGTGGCAAGGAAGGAGAGAAAAAGGGCAGAAAGCGTTTGGCTAGTGCCACTGAACAGCGGACAAAAGCCCAGCATCAGGATGAACGCGAGCGTGCTGCCAAGCAATAATACCGGAGCCAAAAAGCTGACAATCAGGGTCAAAAGGAGCGATCGCACGTAGCTAGAAGTGAGGCTATAAGGCATAAGCAGTCCTAGCGGAAAGGATAAAAGTAATCTAGATTTGTCTTCCCACACGATACGAGCTATTTCTGAAACCAACCCGCAAATGTGAGAAATCTTAAATGTTTATAAGACTTTTCTGAACTTGTTAAATAATATGCAATTGAATCTTCAAAGACTGTAATCAGTATGACTTTTCGGCGACCTCTTAGGCAGAAGAGTTTACAAATTGAGCAGAAGAGTTTACAAAAGAAAAACTTGCGAGAAAGCAAAATCTTGTATCTGTAGAATGATGTTGCATTAAGAGGCGACTCTTAAAATTGCTTCAGCATATCCGACACAACAAAGGGCAATATTCCTTATGCAAATCCTTAAGCATCCTGAAGATACCCAGCGCCCAGACGATCCTCGTAATAACGAGGTTGTCTTTCCTGCCTTCGACGTGACTAACGGCAATCTCGCCACGCCAATCAATTCGTCGCCTTTGGTAAAAAGTTACATTAATGGTCTGCCTGCCTATCGTAGAGGGCTTTCTCCCTCACGCCGAGGTCTCGAAGTTGGAATGGCACATGGCTACTGGTTAATTGGGCCGTTCGCCAAGTTGGGGCCGCTGCGGGATACAGATGTCGCTAACGTTGCGGGTCTAATCTCAACGATCGGTTTGATCATCATCTCAACGATCGCAATTTCTGCCTACGCTTACAGCAATCCGCCTCAGCCAACTTCGACACTCACAACTCCAAATCCTCCTGACTCGTTTAGAAGTGCTGATGGCTGGAACGATTATGGATCGGGATTTTTAATTGGCGGGATTGGTGGTGCAGTCATTGCCTTTTTCGTCCTCAATAACATTGCGCTACTGAAGAGTCTCTTCTCTGGACTGTAGAGAATCTTCCCTAACCGCTTTAAATTGAGTCCGATAGCCATTAAGGGAAAGACCAAGTCTTCCCCTTAATGGCTATCAGCTTAAAATGCAGGCTAGAGATTTAGCGTAAGAAACGCCACCATCAAGCAACATGGTTGATGAACAGATTTGAGCAGCTGATGAACAGATTCGATCAACACATTGCTGGAACTGTTTCAAACAACGCCTTTT
Organism: Myxacorys californica WJT36-NPBG1; assembly: GCA_019359315.1. GTDB lineage: Bacteria > Cyanobacteriota > Cyanobacteriia > Leptolyngbyales > Leptolyngbyaceae > Myxacorys > Myxacorys californica. Next base: position 12,383 of record JAHHHO010000037.1, on the reverse strand, counting down.
CAATTTGGCTCAGGGCTTTCTCAAAATCGTCGTTGACAATTTGAATATCAAATTCTTTCGCGGCGTTCACTTCTGATCGTGCGCGAAGCAGGCGACGAGCGATCGCATCTTCAGAATCTTGTGCGCGTCCTCGAATTCGACTTTCTAGCTCATCCATTGAGGGCGGTGCGATGAAGATGCGGAGCGCACTTGGAAACGATTTACGAATCTGACGCGCCCCTTCTAACTCAATTTCTAGAATCACCCATTTTCCGCTTTGAATCATCGCCTCAACCGGTTTACGAGGCGTCCCGTACAGATTTTCAGCAAACTCTGCCCACTCTAAAAGTTCACCTTGTGCTACTTTACGCTCGAACTCTGGGCGGTTGACAAAGTAATAGTTTTTACCATCAATCTCCGTAGGGCGAGGCTTACGGGTAGTCATTGAGGTTGAGAGAGAAAGCTCTGGATGGCGATGAAGCAAAGAGCTTAGCAAGGTTCCCTTCCCAACTCCGCTAGGTCCTGTCAAAACAATCAGTCTACCCTTGCTCATGTGTCTATTCGATGGTTTGCGCTAGTGTTCCGATGCTGATTATGTGAGTATAGCTTGTAGGAGCGATGCCTGAAGCAAGGCTTCTTAAAGAGGGATGAGGGATGAGGAGAATTTGAATTATTCGTCTCCAGTTCCATCTTTGTTGAAAAGGAAGCGGTTGGCAACGGTCTCTGGTTGGATAGCGGATAATACGATATGACCAGAATCCATCACAATTACGGCACGGGTGCGACGTCCGTAGGTAGCGTCGATTAGCTTTTCTGCTTCTCGCGCGTCGGTGATGATACGCTTGATGGGGGCTGATTCGGGACTAACGATCGCAATCACTCGGTTTGCAGAAATGATATTTCCGAACCCGATGTTAATGAGTTTGATATCCGTCATACGTTCCCTGCTCGTTTAAGCAGGACTGGCGAGAGGAATTGTTTTTCATCCTATCTGAAAAATTAGGTCTCACACCGTCCAATCGCTGAAGATAAGACATTGAGAACAGGGAGCGCATCGCTTTGCAGCCAGTAGATTTCACCACTTTAAATGCAGTCTGTTGGGAACTCCGAACGGCTTGGCTGCCAGCACGGCTCGAACAGGTGTATCAGCGCGATCGCTTTACCCTTTGTCTTGCCCTCCGTACGATTCAAAAGCGTGGTTGGCTGACGATTTCTTGGCATCCTCAAGCCGCACGGTTGCACATGGGTGATCCGCCGCCTCGTAGTCCCGATACCTTCACGTTTAGCCAGCAAGTCCGCCATCAGGTTGGCAATCTAGCCCTTGTTGCCATTGAGCCTGTCGCTCCTTGGGAACGGGCGTTGGATCTGCAATTCGCCCGTCGTCCGGGTGATCCCGTGCTTTGGCATCTCTATGTAGAAGTCATGGGCAGATATAGCAATGCAATTTTGGCAAACAAAGAGAATCAAATTGTGACGGCGGCTCACCAAGTGAGTTCCAACCAATCCAGCGTTCGCCCAATTCAAACGGGTCAGCCTTACGAATTGCCGCCTTCGCTAACGGATGCAACACCAACGTTAGAAGAATCTCAAGACCGTTGGAGAGAGAGGATTAGTCTTGTTCCTGGAGAACTTCGACTCGATCTGATTAAAAACTATCGAGGATTAAGTTCTGCACTGGTGCGATCGATGGTGCAAGCCGCAGGGCTTGATCCAAATCAATCTAGCAAAAATCTTTCAGAAAGCGACTGGCAACGGCTGTTTGAGCGTTGGCAAACTTGGCTAAAAACGTTGGAGAATAGGCAATTTCAACCCGGATGGACGGATTCGGGTTACACGGTCATGGGTTGGAGCATGACAAAACCTGCTAGCAGTGTGCAGGAAGTGATTCAGGTTTATTACCGTGATCAGCTGAATGAACAAGACTTTAAACAGTTACACCATCAAATCGCTCAAAAACTAAACAGTGTTTTGGGCAAGCTTTACCAGAAAGCAGATACCTTCAGCGGTCGGTTGGATCAGTCAGATCAAGCCGATCGTTCGCGAGAACAAGCCGATTTATTGATGGCAAACCTACAAGCGTGGGAACCAGGGATGAAGGCGATCGCGCTTGCCGATTTTTCAACAGGTCAGCCTGTGACGATTTCGCTTGACCCCGAAAAAAACGCGGTTGTCAACGCTCAATCCCTTTATAAAAAACATCAAAAGCTGAAGCGCACCCGCGCGGCGATCGAGCCTTTGTTAGCAGAGGTGCAAAGCGAAATTAATTATCTTGAACAAGTTGAAGCGGCGCTGGCTCAATTCGACAATTACCAAACTCCAGAAGATCTAGACGCGCTCGAAGAAATCCGCGATGAATTAGTGCAACAACGCTACCTTGAAGGCTCGGAGTATCAAAAGCCTCCAACCAAAGACGACGAAGCCAGTCAGCCCTATAAATTCACCTCGCCAAACGGATTTGAGCTACTCGTTGGTCGAAACAACCGCCAAAATGATCTACTGACCTTTCGTACTGCTAATGAATATGACCTATGGTTTCACACGCAAGAGATTCCAGGAAGCCACGTCTTACTGAGACTAGAACCAGGCGCGATCGCAGACGAAAAAGATCTCCAGTTTGCTGCTAACGCTGCCGCCTATCACAGCCGTGCCCGTCAAAGTGAGCAGGTTCCGGTCACCTATACCGAACCTAAAAACGTTTACAAACCAAAAGGCGCGAAGCCAGGAACCGTAATTTACAAGCAGGAACGGATTATTTGGGGCAAACCAGGAGAATTTTCTATCAGTCCCGAAAATAATAATTAGTCAATCTTGTCAAATTTCGCTTCTGCCATTAGAAAGACATATAGCAAAAAGGATGAATTTTCATAACAGAAAATTTGTGTTTGTTGTTACAATGTTTTACCAAGAGGGATTAATCATAATGGAACCTCTGCAAGTGTGGGAACGAGCAGCAAGGTTTTCTCCAATGTAAAACGACAATAGGTTGATTCTGAAGCCACCTGAAATTGGGTGGCTTTTTTATTTTTATCAATAAATAGCCTGAATGACTGTATTCAATCGAACAATGACGGCTTTTAATTGCGCTAGATCGCCTTCGATACAAGGCAGACTTAGAGATTGAATCTTCTCCTAAAAGATCGGCGCTCGCTGTGAGCATATTCGATAGAATAAAACTCATTCTCATCATAGAATTATAACCATTCTCATTTTGTTTGGTTCAGCGTTATGGAAAGAATCATCCGCAGATGGCTTCATGGTTCCCGCCAGAGCGTGACGGAGCCTAATTCAGAACAGTTTGCAGGGAGGCTAGAGGAGCGCTTTCAGCGGATGGCGATTCCTTTGGAGTTGCACAAGGTGCTATGTCCTTCGGAGCTTGCACCTTTGGCGCTAGGCGCGGCGTTGCTGATGGGCACCGTTGTCGGGTGTAGTCAGCCTGCTCCTCCTCAAGCCAGCGGAACTGCACCTCAGTCTGCCCGCCCCGCTCAACAAAACCAAAAGCTGCGAGTAACAGCTACGTTCTTGCCCGTGTATCTCTTCACCAAAGCGGTAGCAGGCGATGCGGCACAGGTCGATATTTTGGTCAAACCGGGGACGGAAGTTCACGAATATCAATCGACGCCGGATGACGTGAGAGCGCTGGCTCAAACGGATTTGATTGTCAAGAATGGGTTGGGTATTGAGGAATTTTTAGAGGGCACGATTAAAAGTGCTGAAAATCCGAATCTGAAAGTGATTGATGCTTCGACTGGCATCAATGCTATCGATGAAATCTCCGAAGTCGTTCACTCGAAAGAGGGCAAGGAAAATCACGAACACGAAGCGGGAAATCCCCATGTCTGGCTTGATCCCGTTCTAGCGAAAAAGCAGGTTGAGAACATTCGAGATGGGCTAGTTGCGGCTGATCCGGCGAACAAAGCGATCTATCAAGCGAATGCTACGGCTTATCTTCAGCAGCTTGATACGCTGAATCAGACTTACGAGAAAGAATTGAACGCTTACCGCGATCGCACCTTCATCACGTTCCACGATGCCTTTCCGTATCTTGCTAAACGCTATGACCTCAAGCAAGTTGCTGTGGTCGAGATTCCTGAAGATCAGCTTTCTCCAGAAAATGTAAAACGTACCGTCAATTCGGTGAAGCAGTTCAAGGCGAAGGCATTGCTGAGTGAACCGGGCGTTGACAACAAGCTGTTAAGCAGTCTCTCTCAAGACTTGAATCTAACGCTGCGTCCCCTCGATTCTCTTGAAGCCGGACAAACCGATCCGCAGTATTATTTCACAGCAATGAACGCAAACCTACAATCTCTAAAAGCTGCCTTTCAGTGATCACTCATTCAGCAATGACCCCGGATATCCCCCCCCAATTTGACGCCTCTATCCCCGTTATCAAAATTGACGGATTGACCGTGCATCGAGGACGGTATGCTGCGGTCGAAAATGTCTCCTTTGAACTGATGCCCGGAACCTCCAGTGCGATCGTCGGCCCGAACGGCTCTGGTAAAAGCACTTTGGTGCAGGCCATTTTGGATCTGATTCCTCGCACGACTGGCTCTGTGCAAATTTTTGGGCGTCCGATTCGCAAGTTGGGAACGCTGCGCCATGACATTGGTTACATGCCGCAGAACTTTATCTTCGATCGCGGTTTTCCAATTTCTGTGACGGAGTTAGTTCAGTTGGGCTGGGTCAAAACTGAGCGGGGCATGAGTCGGAATGCGGCCATTACGCAAGCACTCCAACGGGTGAATGCGGCTCACTTACGCCATCAAGCGATCGGAACGTTGAGCGGGGGTGAACTGAAGCGGGTTCTGCTGGCCTACTGTCTGGTTGTGCCTCGAAGGTTGTTGATCTTAGATGAAGCCTTTGCCGAAGTTGATGTGCAAGGAGAAGCCGATTTTTATACCTTGCTCGACGAACTCCGCCGCGAGGAGAGCTGGACGGTGCTTCAGGTGTCTCATGATTTGGAGATGGTCGGGCGGCATTGCGATCAGGTATTGTGTTTGAATCGATCGCTAGTTTGCTCTGGTCAGCCTGAAGCGGCATTATCTCCCCAAAATCTTCTGCAAACCTACGGCCCCGCTTTTAGTCGATATCACCACCACCACTGAGTCGCTCTGCGAGATGCAAGATTTTCTAACTCTTCTGCACTACCCGTTTATGCAGCGTGCGATCGCGGCAGGCGTTCTCATGGGGTTGCTTTGCGGTTTTTTAGGCAGTTTCGTGGCGCTGCGGCAGTTGTCGTTCTTCAGTCATGCTGTTGGGCACGCCGCTTTAGTTGGAATTGCGATGGGCGTTTTGCTTCAGGTTGAGCCGACTTGGACGTTATTACCGTTCACGTTATTGTTTGGCGTTGCCGTTCTCTATCTCATTGACCAGACGGATTTATGGAGCGATAGCATTCTCAATATTGTCTTGTCGGGAGCGCTGGCGATCGGGGTGATTCTCGCGAGCTTTATCAAAGGTTATCGCGGCAACCTCATGGGCGTTCTGTTTGGGGACATTCTTGCGGTCAACTTGACCGACATTGGACTGACATTTCTACTATTAATTCTGAGTGTCTCGATTCTGCTCGCCACCTTGCGACAACAGATTCTCTTGACCTTGAATCAAGCGGTTGCTAAGGTGCAGGGCGTTTCGGTGCAGTTTCACCGCTATCTATTCGTGGTCTTGCTGTCTCTCACCGTTGCGGTTGCGATTAAAGCGGTTGGAATTCTGCTGGTCAACGCCTTTTTAGTGATTCCAGCATCAACGGCGAAACTCCTGAGCCATCAATTTAAGCCTTATCTAATCGGGTCGGTTGCGATCGGAGCTTTTAGCAGTGTGATTGGCATGATCGTCTCTGGATCGCTCAATTTTCCGTCTGGTCCTAGTATCGTTCTCGTTCAGTTCTGTCTGTTTCTGCTCGTCTTTGGATTCACGAAATTAACCGCCTCTTGGATTAAGCTCTAGACCTGCATTGAGCGTGCTGTGAAGAGAGGGAGGAACTGTGTTGAAGGTTTTAGCAGCAACGATTTGCTCTTCGTCTTCGATGATCTGAAGTGGGCGGATGAATGTTTGAGCATCAACGCCGAATATCTAAGGTTCAGTGTTGAATGTTGAAACATCGCGCATGAATGTTTGAGGCGGGCTGGTGAATGTTTGAGTATCAACGCTGAATGTTTGAGGTGGGCTGAGGTAGCTTAAACATTCACGCATGAATGTCTGAGGTGGGCTGGCGAATGTTTGAGCATCAACGCCGAATGTCTGAGATGGGCTGAGGTAACTGAAACATTCACGCATGAATGTCTGAGGTGGGCTGGTGAATGTTTGAGCATCAACGCTGAACGTTTGAGCATCAACGCTGAACGTTTGAGCATCAACGACGAAGGTTTGAGGTTGGCTGATAAAGCTTAGACATTGAGCAACGATATTAAATCTTCAGCACTGCTAAATCTAGGGATAAACCGCTGAATTTGCCCTCACCCTAGCCCTCTCCCGCAGGAGAGGGAACAAGATAAAGACCTCTAGCTCCCTTTTCTCACGGGAAAAGGGTTGGGGGTGAGGGCGATTCATATTCAAAGCAAGTCTATTGCTTGATCAAGAACATTTCAGTTGTTCGCTTTTGCCTTGATGAATAAATTGGACATACCCGATTGAAGTGCCCATATGAAACGTAGAGTTACCTACACCGCTGCCTTTCTCACCGACTACTTCTAGGGTCAATTCCCCACTATGACTCGGACTACCCGGCTCAGACCACACATAATTTTTACCTTTAGTTGGGGCGACAAACTTCACGGCTCCGACTCGCTCGATAATCGGTTTGCAGGTTTTAATTGGATCTACAACTTGTTGCTCGTAATAGCTGAATTCTTGGCTCGCCCATTGTTGTCGGACTTCAGCAGGAGCAGTTTCGCCAGGAAACCCATTGTTAGCGATCGCAACGACCGCAAGCGCGATCGCGGCGAGAACCAGTGCTCTCAGCACAAGAACGACTGTATCAGAGTTGGATTGAATCAGCCTAAATTGACAGGCAATCCGAAGTCCTACCAAAGAGAGCAGAACCGAAAGAGGAAAGTTAAGCAGTAGTAAATCGACTAAGTTTTCCCAATAGAAAGCGAACGATTTTGCTGGAGAAACTGGATAAATCCATCCAATTAAACTACCCACCAGCCAACCAGTCAGGCAACCCAGGACTAAAAAGGACGGCTCAATTTCTAACTCTCGTCTTGACGTTTGCTGAATTCTCAAAGCCGCTGTATAAGCACCCAGAAGAAATAGCGCAAACGCGATGATTACGTAGACACCAAGCCACCCACTAATGCTCGCTTCGCGATAATTTAGAAACGCGCCCTCGGTGAACACGCAGAGTCCAATGCTCGCGATCGCGGCTAAAAATCCCCCTAATATCGTCCACAGCGCAATTGCATTATTTCTCACAAAACGGCTGGCTCCCAAAGCAAATATATGCTGTTGATACAGGTGTATTTCAATGCTCTACGGAACTTAAGGTCTATCCAATAGATAATGTGTGAATTGATTCCTTAACAAGCTGTACTTCCAACGTGACAAATTACGCGCTCGTCCACGAATGGCTCACCCCAAAAGCAACAGGCGGATCAGAACTCGTTGTCCAAGAAATTCTCAAGCATATTGATGCTGATCTTTACGCCTTAATCGATTTCGAGTCCAGCAATCCCGAAAGCTATCTCTACGGGCGCAACATCGGCACAACCTTCTTACAGCAGTTTCCCTTCGCCAAAAACGGAGTCCAAAAATATTTACCCTTCCTGCCCCTTGCGATCGAACAACTCGATTTGCGCCAGTACGACATTATTCTCTCGTCCTCCCACGCCGTCGCTAAAGGCGTCTTAACTTCGCCCAACCAACTGCACGTCTGCTATTGTCACGCGCCGATGCGCTACGCCTGGGACATGACCTTTGAGTATCTGCGTAGCAGTCGCGCTGGACAGGGCATTCCGGGAGTATTTACTCGCTATTTGCTACATCGGTTGCGTCAGTGGGATGCGCTATCTGCCCATCGAGTCGATTACTTTATTGCCAACTCTAAAAATACAGCCCGTCGAATTTGGCGATGTTACAGGCGTCCAGCCGAAGTGATTTATCCTCCCGTCGCGGTCGATCGCTTCCCCTTTCAAGCCCAGAAACAAGACTTTTATGTTACCGTTTCTCGCCTTGTTAGCTATAAGAAAATATCGTTAATTGTTCAAGCATTCAATCAACTCGGTCGTCCCTTAGTAGTCATTGGAAGTGGCGCTGAATTGAAGCACATTCAAAGCATTGCAAAATCCAATATTCAAGTTTTAGGCTGGCAACCCGATGCCGTTGTCGATCGCTACTTATCTCAGGCTAAAGCCTTCGTCTATGCCGCCTACGAAGATTTTGGCATCGCCCCTGTCGAAGCCCAAGCCTGCGGAACGCCTGTGATTGCGTATGCAGCGGGCGGCACACTTGAGACGGTCAAAGATATTCGTCAACACGGTGAGAACGGCACCGGAATTTTATTTTCAGAACAAACGGAACAGTCCATTATTGAAGCCGTCAAGACTTTCGAGGACTGTCAGCAGAAAATAGTTGCAGAAGAGGCGCGATCGCACGCTCAAACCTTTCACCCAACGATCTTCAAACAGCGCTATCTGACCTTTTTAGACCAAGCCTATCAGGAATTCCAATCGAATCTGGCGTAGCTGAAACTACACCTAGCGTCGCTGAAACCACAAAGTAGCTCAGAATTTTCTAACGATTCTTGAAAATTTTGGTTTTATTGCGCAAAATTGCCCATCAAATTGGGAGCAAATGTGTCTGTAATCAGTCTATGGCTTTATGATCAGGACTGTGTGTGTGGTGTGGAAGTGTAAGGAGTAAGATGACTGCCGAAAGCCAACTCATTTCTGGCAAGGTGATTCGGGCATTTGTCAGACGCAGCGTGAGACCGTTGATTCTAGAAGCTCTAGACAGTCAGGTTCTCAAACGCTTGTTTGACATTTTGTTTTCATTAACAGTATTAGTTCTGTTTTCCCCGGTTTACCTGCTAATCGCATTGCTTATTGTCCTGAGTTCATCAGGCTCTATTTTTTACGTTCAAGAACGAGTTGGAAAGAACTACAAGCGGTTTGGGTGCATCAAATTTAGGACGATGGTTCCGAATGCAGATGAAATGCTGCTGGATATGCTGCGAACCTCGCCTCATCTGCGCCAAGAATTTGAAGCCAACTTCAAGCTAAAATATGACCCCCGAATTACTTGGATTGGTCATTTATTAAGAATTACGAGCTTAGATGAGTTTCCTCAGTTCTGGAACGTGCTGATGGGTGATATGAGCGTTGTTGGTCCTCGACCATTGGTCGTTGAGGAATTGCCGAAATACGGAACTCATATCGATGCTATTTTGACGATTCGCCCCGGTATTACTGGATTGTGGCAAGTCTCGGGTCGAAATGACATTCCCTACCCGCAGCGCGTCAGAATTGACTTGTACTACGCCAACTTCAGAACCTTTTGGTTAGATTTGTGGATCATCATCAAGACAATTGGTGTTGTCGTTTTTCCAAAAGATAACGGCGCGTATTGAAATTCGCAGCTCTAATTCGTGGATCTTTGAAGATCGAATTCAATACTAGGATTACAGTCTGTAAAATTACGCTTCGTAACCTGCAGGGCTTCTGATAAGCAATCAGAAGCCCTTTCGCGCTTTAAATTCTTCAAGTAATCCGGATCACCATAGAAAGAGATGAAACTATTAGTCGTATACAAGTTATTCAGAGTTCAGTGTGGTGCGATCTGCTTTAACAGCCATTTTCAGAAAATTGATCGTAGAGTAGCCACTTAGCAGTCTGTAGATTTAGTTAAAGTGGCTAAAGCGTCTTTACACAAGGTTATAAGTAGATCACGCTGACTTGATGTTAATTGCCTATCTACCCGTGGGATTACTAGGTACAGAACTTTCAAGGTAGATTAGCGTAACATAAAGCGAAAATATGGTTTGTTATCGCTCTACTGCTAGCGATCGGACTTTTTGTGTAGTTGCAGGTGAGGAAAATTAAAGCATGACGCAGCGTAAACGCGCACTGTTAACAGGTATCACGGGTCAAGATGGCTCTTACTTGAGCGAGTTACTGCTCGAAAAAGGCTATGAAGTTCATGGCATCATTCGCAGAACTTCGACATTTAATACAGATCGGATCGATCACATTTACCAAGATCCTCACATTGAAGGAGCTAAGCTGTTTCTTCACTACGGCGATCTCACCGATGGAACGACGCTAGGGCGTATTTTAGAAGAAGTCCAACCGGCCGAACTCTATAACTTAGGGGCTCAGTCTCACGTTCGCGTTAGTTTCGATGCACCAGAATACACGGCAGATGCTGTCGGCATGGGTGCATTGCGCCTATTAGAAGCAATCCGTGACTATCAGCACCGCACGGGTAACGAAGTGCGCTATTACCAAGCTGGCTCTTCTGAAATGTATGGAAAAGTGATGGAAGTTCCGCAAACGGAAACCACACCATTCTATCCTCGCAGTCCTTATGCTTGCGCGAAGATGTTTGCTCACTGGCAAACCGTGAATTATCGGGAATCGTACAATTTGTTTGCCAGTAATGGCATTCTGTTTAACCATGAATCCCCCAGACGCGGTGAAACCTTTGTTACGCGCAAAATCACCCGTGCAGTGGCTCAAATTGTCGCTGGGCGTCAGAAGAAGCTGTACATGGGCAACTTGGATGCTAAGCGGGACTGGGGCTACGCGAAAGACTATGTTCGAGCGATGTGGCTGATGTTGCAGCAAGATCAAGCGGATGACTACGTAGTAGCAACCGGCGAAACGCACTCTGTACAGGAGTTTCTCACTCTTGCGTTTGGACGGGTCAACCTCGACTGGCAAGACTATGTTGAGTTTGATGAGCGTTATTTGCGTCCCACAGAAGTGGATTTGCTGATTGGCGATCCGGCGAAAGCAAAGCAAAAATTGGGCTGGGAGCCATCGGTTACATTTGAAGAGCTAGTGCATCTGATGGTCGATGCAGACCTTAGAGCGTTAGGACTAGAGACTTTACCGAGCGCCAACGGCAACCATAGCACTGACTATGCTACCGTTCGACAGAGTCTAGCGGGCATCTCTTTCTAAACTGTTCCTTTATGTAATCAGTAAGCAAATTCAAACCATGACCTCCACATCGTTAGATTTGGGCAACAAACGTATTCTTGTGACTGGTGGAGCAGGCTTTTTGGGTCGCCAAGTGGTGAGTCAGCTTTGCCAGGAGGGGGCTGATCCTGAAAAGATCACTGTTCCGCGATCGCAAGAGTTCGATCTCACGAAGCTAGAAAACTGTCAGCGTGCTGTCGATCAGCAAGATGTTGTCGTTCACCTAGCGGCACACGTTGGAGGCATCGGTTTGAATCGGGAAAAACCTGCCGAGTTGTTTTACGACAATTTGATGATGGGAACCCAGCTGATTCACTCGGCGATGCAAGCCGGCGTCCAAAAGTTCATCTGTGTCGGCACAATTTGCGCTTATCCAAAGTTCACGCCTGTGCCGTTCAAGGAAGACGATTTGTGGAATGGCTATCCAGAAGAGACCAATGCGCCGTATGGCGTTGCCAAAAAAGCTCTGCTGGTGCAACTCCAAGCGTACCGTCAGCAGTATGGATTTGACGGCATTTACCTGCTGCCAGTCAATCTCTACGGCCCGGAAGACAACTTTGATCCGCGTAGCTCTCATGTGATTCCAGCGTTAATTCGTAAAGTCCATGAAGCTCAGCAATGGGGAGAAACCCAACTTCCGGTTTGGGGAGATGGCAGCCCAACTCGCGAATTCCTTTATTCGCAAGATGCGGCCCGAGGAATTGTGATGGCAGCTCAGCACTACAGCGATGCTGAACCTGTCAACTTGGGAACGGGATATGAGATCTCGATTCGAGATCTGATCACTTTAATTTGTGACTTGATGGAGTTTAAGGGCGAAATTGTTTGGCAAACCGATCAGCCCAATGGGCAACCGCGTCGTTGTCTTGACACCAATCGAGCCAAAGAAGCGTTTGGCTTCACGGCTCAAGTCGGGTTTGAGGAAGGGTTGAAGAATACGATCGCGTGGTATCGCCAAAATGCTCAGTCATCGTAAGTTCCATTAATCGTAAGTTTCGTTAACGGAGACGCTTCATTGAAGCGTCTTTTTTTTTACATTGAACATTTTGTATTGAACAAGGCTTTTATCGATTGCGCGTAAAACCCTATCGACGTTGATCTCTCAGGAAACGGAACGACACGGCTCATCTCTCTTTTGGTTGTGTTCTAGACCTGGGGAAAGGTAGCTAAACCGACAGCCCGAACTCGAATCGATTGATGAATAGTCCAATGACCACGTCATGCAGCCACTCGGACTTGGAGAAGCAAATGGTTTTGCGCGCT
>JAHHHO010000036.1 GCA_019359315.1 Myxacorys californica WJT36-NPBG1 | reverse complement strand
GCAATTCATCTTGACGCAGTTTAACCAGAGGCAGACCGGGGAGCAGATTTTACAGAGGCTCTTGCCAAGCTAACTCGCGATCTCCTCTCGCGACCGTTTTTTCTATCGCAGTAACTTGCCAAGTCGTTTTGCCAGCATTCTTGCCGCAATTGGCACACCTGCTCCTCCACCCAAACAGTGAGGTAAATCCCCAGGACGGGCGAAAGGAGAAAAGCCATCTCCGCCTCCTCGCTATCCGACGGTTAAAAAACGAGTCTCTAAACGCAGAAAATCCGAGTAATCCTCTACACCTTCAGCCTCAACAGCAGCTTAGGTTTGAGAATAGCAACGTCCATGCATTGGCTTCAACTGCTATCAACGGTTGAGCAAGTTTTTCATGACATCCTGTTGAGTAACACTCGAAGCCTGCTAGTCCAAACTAAACTAAGCTAGTCGAGAGCCGCTTAGGGAATAGCTGTGTTCAACCTTAAAAAGATCTTAGTTCGACAGAAGTAGTTCGCTCCAATTATGAATTCGGGAAGCTCCTAAATCCTCCAAAATTGGGCAACTTCAAGCCAAACCTCCCACTTCAAAGTCCCCCAGAATGGGAGATTTAGGGGGCAAAAGCTGCTGTCAACGAAGCGAAACAACTCGTCGAACTCCCTCCCTATTGATGTCGAACTCCCATCGACAAAGAGACGCCAGATCAATCATCTAGCGTCTCTTCAACGTTCTATCGTCAGGCTAAATTACGAATTATGTTTTCTCGCATCCGACACAGCCGAGAGAAAACAAACGACACAAGCTGGAGCGCTCAGCCCCAAGATAATTCCGGTATTCAGAACACCCAAATCTGGAGTGCCAGAGGAAAGCTCAAAAATGCTGCCAACTGCTGCGATCGCAGCGACACAAGACCCGGCAAGAAAAATGCCGCTTTTGGGAGTCATGATCATAGTTACGCCACCGGCTTCACAGCTTGAGTTGAGAATCCGCGCTTCTTCAATTCTTGCGTCAGCGCCAATTGATTATTCACGCGATCGACAAACAGCACCCCGTTGAGGTGATCGATCTCATGCTGAATCGCACGGGATAATAAGCCCGTCGCCTTAATCGTTCGGGGGCGTCCCTGCTCATCTTTAAATGAAACTTCAATCGCTTCAGGACGCTGCACGTCTAAATAGACGCCCGGAATACTGAGACAGCCTTCCTGAGACGCAACAATCTCGCTACCAAACGACTTCACGGTTGGATTGATCAACACGAGCGGCTGATGCTCAGGATTCTCAGGATCAATATCAATCACCACAATTTGCTTATTGATTGCCACCTGCGGTGCAGCTAACCCGATCCCATCTTCGGAATACATAGTTTGCAGCATTTGGCGGACAATTTGCCGAATTTCGTCATCCACCTTCGCGACCCGCTTGGCAGGCTGACGCAAAACGCGATCGCCGAGATGATGCAACTCTAGGGGCGGCTTTGCTAACTTTTTTTTCTCAACTAAAACTTCAGAAGGCATGGACAGTTCACCCGCATTGAATGCCAAAGGTCGGATCGATTCCGCCTTGGTTCTATCTTATCCAATTTATGGCAGGTCGGAGTGCGGTTTTCGGATTGGGAATCTAGGGTTTGGTTCAGAAAAATGTGTGTTAAAAGGGAGAGCGCAACGGGGGAGGAAATTTTAATGCTGCGATTTTTTACAAAGCTTGATTATTTGCTGCGAGAAACGATGCTCGGCTTAAGGCGGGGCGGCTGGATGAATTGGGCAGCCATCAGTACGGTAACAGTTCTGCTGTTTCTGTTTGGCGTGAGTTTGCAAGCATCATGGCAGCTAGAAGGCTTGCTGAACCAGTTTGGCAGCCAGTTAGAAGTTTCGGCTTATCTAGAAACGGGCGTTTCGGTAGACATGCTCAAGCCGGTCGTCGAGAAGCTGCCTTCGGTGGCGGCTGTAGAAGGAACTTCAAAAGAGGAAGCATGGAGCCATTTAGTAAAAGAACTGGGTTTGTCGAGCCTCAAAGATGCAACCAACCAGCTGGAGGGAAATCCTTTAGTTGACGAATTGAAAGTCAAAGCAAAATCATCTGAGCAAGTGCCGGCTCTCGCTCAAACGCTTAAACAGCTACAAGGCGTTGAAGACGTTCGCTATGTGGATGAAGCGGTACAACGAATTGCCCAACTTAATCAAGGATTTAACTCGGTCAGTTTGATGATCACGGGGATGCTAACCATAACGGCGATCGCCGTGATCAGCACGACGATTCGACTGATTGTGTTGGCCCGTCGTCGCGAAATTGAAGTGATGCAACTGGTGGGAGCCACACGGGGCTGGATTTATCTACCGTTTGTGCTGCAAGGCATCACATTTGGCGTTGTAGGAGCCACGATCGCCGGGGGATTGATTTACGGGGTACAACGGGCGATCGCGCATCTTCTATCCGAGCAAGCCGACTTTTTGCAATTTCTCACGCACAACGCTCCACTTAAACCCATGGAGGTCATCCTCCTTCCGACAATTTTGCTGAGCTTCGGAGCTTCGGTAGGATTAATGGGCAGTCTGTTTGCGGTACGCCGTTTCGCAAAAACTTAATCGCCTATGAAGTCTCAGTGGGAATGCTTTCTACAAAATGTTGGAGAATGGCACGGTTCATTCACGAGCCTTTCACGGCAAGGTGAGGCATTGGAGGATATCCCTTCTGTTGTAATCATTGAGCAAACGCAACCTCAACAGGTTCATTTCACCCTCCACCGAGATTCGCCAAACCATCAAGATATTGAACTTGACTTGCGCGGCTCGTTCGGTCGCGATGCGCTATTTTTTGAGACTGGAGCGTTCTCGCTTGGGTCGATGCAGCTTAGCCCATTTGGAAAATTTGGTTGCGAATTTGGATTGATGGAAATCGATCCTTCAGAGCTTCGCGGAGCGAATCGTCGCCTCAGACTTGTTCAGCTTTTCGAGAATCAAGCCCTCCACACATTAACCCTGATTTGCGAACAACGGGCTGGAACCAATGCTCCTGAACGTCCTCCACTAACCGTCGATGATTTGATCGGAGAGTGGCAAGGTGAAGCGGTGACGCTGTATCCCGACTGGCGATCGCCCGATTCCTACTCAACAGCGCTAACCATTCAACGTGAGGGCGATCGCTTAAAGCAGAAACTCCGGTTTGGAGAGGGAGACGCAGGACATACCATCGCATCCACTGCTGCAATCAAAGGTTCAACGCTGTTATTCGATCAAAGCACAACGCCGATTCAAATTTTGCTCTTGCCGGATGGGGCGTCGTGTAACTGTCCGTTGCAAATCAAACCCGGTCAGCCATTTGTTTTAGAACTGGGCTGGTTGCTGCGATTGAACCTGCGCCAACGGATCGTTCGTAGCTATGACAGTAAAGGAGAATGGACGAGTTTAACGTTGGTGACAGAACACAAACAGTAAAGGGCACATCCCTACAGGATCGCGCAGTCTCGCTCTAGTGCCTGCCGCAACAAATCCTTGTATCCCCGTCCCCCGATTGGAAACGCTCCAAATCGCTCTAAGTGCGGGTTCATCATCTGAGCATCGAACAGGACAAACTGCCTCACCCTCAAATGCTCCACTAGTTTTACCATTGCCACCTTAGATCCATCTGGAATCCGGTAAAACATTGACTCGCCAATGAATGCTCCTCGAATCGCAAGACCCAAAATCCCCCCCGCTAGTTCATCGCCTTGCCAAGTCTCAAAACTGTACGCCCATCCTTCCTCGTACAACATCCAGTAAATGCTCTTTAATTCAGATGAAATCCAGGTCGTCTCGCGATCGGCGCATCCTTCTACCACGGCCTGAAAGTCTCGATTGATCGCGACCGAAAATCGATTTTGGTTAAGAATGCGTTGTAGCGATCGCGGGTAGCGAAACCGATCATCAAGCGGAATCAGCGTGCGATCGCGACTGGTATACCATGCCAAATCATCTCCTGATTCATCTGCCATCAGGAAATACCCTTGTACATACCCCTCAATAATGGATGGCACATCAATTCGCATGGGCGGAACCGAGATGATTTTTAATGAACGGAGCAAAGGGGGAGCGTTATAGTCTAGATAGCCGTGTTCAGAAACGGGAGCCTCGTATGGTTGAACCCATTCCATCCATTACCTTACCGCCTGCCCAACACCCCAAGCGTGAAGGGGAGTGGCTACAACAAAAGCTCCAGCAGTGGCTCGATACAGAATTTTTACCAGAAATTATTAATCAAGTCATCGCCTACCGTGCCGCGCAAATCTTTGTAAGACAGAGAATGGAGGGAGAAAATGATTTGGGAGCCTTGGTCATGGCGATCATCGCCGAGATGCAGGCGTTTGATTTTTCCCAAAGCTTCTATAGCGAATTTGCAGTTGCCAACGCAGTCAGCGATCTTCTGCTTGACAGCTTAGGAATCGATCGATGCTGCGGACAATAGTTTTTATATTAAGAAAGCGTTGAGGTTTAAGGTTATTCATGACTGCCCCTTAAACCTGAACACAAGTTACCAGCTTGCCTTGACAACGCCAGGAAGCAGTCCTTGGTGAGCCATTTCGCGAAGGCAGTGGCGAGACAGCCCAAAATCGCGATATACGCCTCTCGGACGACCCGTGATCCAACAGCGATTCCGCACACGCACTCTGGCACTGTTGCGGGGAAGCTGCTGAATTTGGCGATGGATTTCTAGCTTTTCAGACTGCGACGTTGCCGCTTCAAACTGACTTTTCAGTTCGCTGCGCTTCTCAGCATACTTTTCGACAGTTTTCTTGCGCTTTTTCTCGCGCTCAATCATGCTTTTCTTAGCCATGACTTAATCTTGAACCTTCTTCTAAAGACACTGTTTCTGATTGTACTCAATAATCCAATGCAATTACGACTTGGCAGCAACCTTTTTTGCAGGGTTGGCAGCTAAGAAGGCGGAGGGACAGAGATCGGCAAGCTCACAGCGATCGCACTCTGGCTTCCGCGCGTCGCACACGGCGCGACCATGATAAATCAGTCGAATTGACCAATTCTCCCAGTCAGGCTGCGGAATCAGTTTCATCAAATCTCGCTCGATCTTCACTGGCTCGGTGTTTTTGGTGAAGCCCAAGCGATAGGCGAGGCGCTTGACGTGAGTATCAACGGTGACTCCCAAATTGACGCCGAACGCATGAGCCGAAACGACATTTGCCGTTTTTCGGGCCACGCCTGGAAGTTGAAGTAACTCTTCCATCGTCCGAGGCACTTCACCCCCAAAGCGCTCTACAATCAGGCGGCAAGCCGCTTGAATATTTTTTGCCTTGTTACGGTAAAACCCGGTCGATCGCACCAATTCTTCTAACTCTGAAAGGTCGGCTCCTGCAAATGCCGCCGCATCCGGGAATCGACGAAACAAGGCAGGAGTGACCATATTAACTCGCGCATCGGTGCATTGAGCCGACAGAATCGTGGCGACCATCAACTGCACCGGCGTTTCGTAATCGAGCGTACAAGGAGCCTCTGGATAGAGCCGTTTCAGACGAATCAGAACCTCTAATGCACGCTGTTTTTTAGCAGAGACGTTTCGAGTAATGCTCACTGCGGAATTAAATTGACAGTATCTCGGATGATCAGAAAAACGCCTAATCCCAGTAGCAGCACTAAGCCCGTTTGCATTACACTTTCCTGAATGCGGTTGGGCAATGGCTTGCCACGCACTCCTTCTACCAGTAAGAAGGCAAGCTGTCCGCCATCGAGCGCGGGCAAAGGAAGGATGTTGATGATAGCCAGGTTGATGCTGATCAACGACGCAAAGTTGAATAAACTTGCGGCATCCGATTCAGCAATTTTGGCTCCGGTCGCCACGATCGCAACAGGGCCTGCAACTTGGTCGGCGGTTTTACTGAAATTACTAATCAGTTGACCGAACCCTTGTACCGTCCGCACCACGTTTTGCTGAAATTCCTCGCCTGCCCAGCTAAAAATTTGCAGGACATTCGTAGAGCGCTTGTAGTAGGCGAGTTTGCCGTCCGGTTGAGGCTTGATGTTAGGTTGAAGCTGAATTCCAATTCTGCCTTTGCCCGCATCGTCTTTAGGCGTCACCGTAACATTGACCCGTTCGCTCTTGCGCTGAATCGTCAAATTCAGGGGTTGACCCGGACGAGACTCGATCGCTTCTCTCAGGGCTGAGGTGGCTTCGGTTGAGATTTCTAAGGTTGAAGTTTCGGGCTTCGTGAATGGGATCGGCTGTCCATTGATGGCGACTATCACATCACCATCTCGAATGCCTGCTTGTGCAGCCGTTTCTTGAGAAACCACCTTCGGAATGAGTGCGCCAGGATTGTATTGAATGCTGGGTAGTCCAACAAATCCCATTTGGGCAACCAAGACGAGGTAAGCGAACAGAAGATTGGCAATCACGCCTGCGCTGATGACGATCGCCCGATCTAATACCGGACGATTTTTTAATAAATTTGGATCGTTCGGCGGAATTTCGCTGTCTGGATCGTCATCGGGAAATCCGACAAACCCTCCGAGCGGTAAAGCCCGAAGCGCGTATTCAGTTTGCGACCCTTGGTATTTCCAAACAATGGGGCCAAAGCCAAGGGAGAACCGATTCGCATAGATGCCTTGAAGCCGAGCTGCCAGAAAGTGACCCAACTCATGAACAAAGATGAGAACCGCTAGAAGAAGAATAACCGCCAGAACTGACATAGGCAAAGACCTGAACGCCGTGTTGACAACATTCTTCTATTCTAGAGCGTGAGCAGGAGTGTTAAGAAACTTCACCTAGACAGAGTTCGGTCACAGAAGGTCGCGACCCAAGTACGATCGCAGCACTTCTGGAACCCGGACTGTGCCATCTGCTTGCTGATAGTTCTCCAATACTGCTGCCATGGTTCGACCGATCGCTAACCCTGATCCGTTCAAGGTATGGACAAACTGGGTTCCTTTCTGTCCAGCTTCTTTGAACCGAATGTTGCCGCGACGAGCTTGAAAATCCATAAAGTTCGAGCAGCTTGAAATCTCGCGATAAGCTTCTGAAGCTGGAAGCCACACTTCGAGGTCATAGCACTTGGCCGCTCCGAACCCTAAATCTCCCGTACATAGTTCGATCGTGCGATAGGGAAGTTTCAAAGCTTGTAGAATCGCTTCCGCATTCTGCACTAATGCTTCATGCTCCTGCTGGGAGGTTTCAGGAGCCACCAGTTTGACCAACTCCACTTTATTAAATTGGTGCAGTCGAATTAAACCGCGAGTATCTCGTCCGTAGCTTCCCGCTTCCCGTCGAAAGCAAGGCGTGTAAGAACAATGATGAATGGGTAACTGATCGGCGGGAATAATTTCATCGCGATACAGATTTGTTACTGGAACTTCAGCAGTCGGAATCAGCCACAAATCGTCATCCGCGCACTTAAAACTTTCCTCTGCAAATTTAGGGAGTTGACCCGTGGCGCTCAGCGATCGCGTATTCACTAACAGAGGAGGCAACACTTCCAGATAACCAGCCGCAATCTGCTGATCCAACATGAACTGAATCAAGGCCCGCTCTAAAGCAGCGCCCGCACCCATCAAGACGACAAATCGAGTCTGAGCGACCTTTGTACCTCGTTCGCTGTTGAGAATTCCTAGTTGTTCGGCAATTTCATAGTGAGGTAACACCTTGATCGTCGGCTTATATTCATCCCCCCACCGCCGCACTTCCACATTCTCAGTTTCATCTTTGCCGATTGGAGTTGAGTCACTCGGCAGGTTGGGCAGCGCCAACACTAGATCTTTGATTTGAGCGTCGATCTCTTTCTCCGTTGGCTCTAAGTCAGCGAGTTCTGTTTTGATCTGCGTTCCTTCGTCGCGCAGAGCTTGAATCTCTTCGCCTTTTGGATCAGATCCTGCCTTGATCTTCTGCCCAACGAGTTTTCCAATTTCGTTACTGCGAGCTTGCAGCCGCGATCGCGCGGCTTCTAAGTCACGCCGTTGCTGGTCAAGGGCTGCGATCGCGCTAACATCATAGCCACCACCGCGACGGTTGAGCTTTTCTTGAACAAGGTCTGGATTTTCGCGAATTAGCTTCAGGTCAAGCACAGAGGTATCCCAAGGTCTGATAGGTGATCGAGCATGATTGCTCATCAATCAGGATACCTTGCACAGCTTACAGTTGTAGTCGATAAGCGGTCTACTTTCGTTCTGGAACATTCATGCCTTTCTGGACAGCAGGGCGTTGGTTGATCGCCTCAAACCAGCGCTTCAGATTGGGATGCTTGTCCAGCGTCAATCCTTGAAACTCATAAGTAGCAACCCACGGAAACGTAGCGATGTCTGCGATCGTGTACTCCCCGGCAAGATACTCATGCTTTGCTAGTTGTCCATCTAAGACACCATACAGTCTTAGAGTTTCTTTCTCGTAGCGCTCAATGGCATAAGGGATCTTTTCTGGCGCAAATTTTTTGAAATGATTGAGTTGCCCAAACATCGGTCCTACACTTCCCATCTGAAGCATCAGCCACTCCAGAACTTGATAGCGGCCTACCTGATCTGTCAGCATCAACGCTCCGGTTTTCTCTGCTAAATACAGCAGGATTGCTCCAGATTCAAACACGGTGATCTTGGTATCGTGATCGACGATCGCCGGAATCTTACTATTAGGATTGATCGCAACAAACTCTTCGCTAAACTGATCACCTTTAGTAATATCAATCACATGGACTTGGTAAGGCACACCAACTTCTTCCAGCATGATCGATGCTTTACGGCCATTTGGAGTAGTGAAAGTATAGAGATCAATCATGAGTTCCCTCTTGAATTCACTGTTGCTAGTAGCATAGCGTTGTTTTTCAAGCGAGGCTGCATTCCCAAAGGCTGTCTTCTTTCAAAGCGGTTGCTTTAGAGAATTGTGTCGCCAGTCAAACTAACAGCTTCAAGAGATGTACTCCAATGATCCGCCCTTTAGACCATTCTCAGTAAACTACAAAAAAAGATTAGGACTGAGCGGATCATTTCAGACTAGCTAACACAAGCCCGATTAGCACAAGACTTCTGCGCTTCTACACTCGACCGCATCGGCGAGCATATGCAGCATGTCAAGCGTTGTCGAGAAATCAACACAAGCATCAGTGATGCTTTGTCCATAGGTTAGTTGATCTAAGTCATCAGGGACAGATTGGCTACCTGCAACGAGATGACTTTCGATCATGACCCCCATGCAGTGCCGTGACCCGGCTTTTAGCTGTTCTACTAAATCCTTCAGCACAGTGGATTGACGCCGATAATCCTTGCTGCTGTTGCCGTGACTACAATCAACCATCACCCGCGACACAACATTTTGCTGAACTAACTCAGCAACGGCCTTCTCAAGCGCAGCGGCATTGTAATTAGGCCCATTCTTGCCCCCGCGTAGAATAACATGGCAGTCAGGATTGCCCGTCGTGGCGACAATACTTGCCATTCCTTCTGTATTAATGCCCAGAAAACGGTGAGGACAACTGGCTGCCATAACTGCGTGAACAGCCGTCAGAAGATTGCCGTCAGTGCTGTTTTTGAAGCCCACTGGCATTGAAAGACCGGAGGCCATCTCACGATGAGTCTGACTTTCAGTTGTTCGAGCGCCGATCGCACTCCATGAAATCAAATCCGCTAAATATTGAGGAATAATTGGATCGAGTAGCTCGGTGGCGCTCGGAATCCCTAATTGCGCCAAGTCAAGCAGTAATCTACGCGCTAAACGCAGCCCCGTGTTGATGTCGTAGCTTTCATCTAGATGGGGATCGTTAATTAGCCCTTTCCAACCCATGGTTGTGCGCGGTTTCTCAAAATACACGCGCATCACGATTTCCAATTTGTCAGAAAGCGCCTGACGAACGGGTGCTAATTTTTCAGCGTATTCGTAAGCTGCCTTAACATCATGAATTGAGCAAGGTCCAACCACAACGAGTAAGCGATCGTCCTCTTGTCGAAGAATGCGACGAATGCGATCGCGCGTCTGAGCCACAAGTGAAGCGGCAGTCTCTGTCATTGGAATTTCTGCTTTTAATGCTGTGGGAGCCATCAGCCGCTTGGTTTCCACAACATGTAGGTCGGACGTTTTACGCATGGGTAGAATTACTCAATACAGAAGTCGCTCACGCAAGCCGAGCGGAGGATAAACCTGCCTGCATTATTCTAACAGTGAGTGCTCCTGTCTTTGGTTCTAGAGACTCTAGAATGCTGTTGCACGCATCGTGATAAATCTCTAATACGCCTAACTTGTCTAAGTGATTACTCTAAGTGATTACATAGAGCGCAACTCTGGAGGAACCGCTTCAAGAGGCTCAGGTTGCTTCACCTTTAGAGTCTCACATACGATCGTATCTGATGCGATCGCACCGATAAACCGTCCCGTATGCACCTCCAAAGAAGCATTAGAAGGCACTTCAAACAGAAGACGCTAACTCGGAAAAATGACTCGTTCTAAATAAAAATCTGAGACATCTGCAATCCGAATAATTTGCACACGCGGACTTGTGTTGGCGTAGCAGCACAAAATTAAGCTAAACTCCGCCGATAATGAATCAACCATTTTTAAAGTTTTGATACTAAATCGAAAAATCTTATAAACCTTATTAATCTTAACACTGACTGTCTCAGTAAAAATATAATTGCTTCATAACGCGAGAGTATACTTCTGAAGCATATAAATATAAATGCAAAATATAAATGCAAATGATGTGAAAAACTACGAACACGTATTAGATCCAAACTGTTGAATTTCTACAGTTCCGGTTAAATGCCTAGCGTTAGTCAGCAATTAAATGTACATCTTGCTCTGCCATTTACTAAGCTCAGTTCAGCGATTTCAGAATCCGGTGCTGGCGATATAGTGCTGGAATTCAGAGTACTAGGATGGGTTTAGCCATATAAAGATTTGGTGAAATAGAGAGCCTTGAATTTAATAATTCTGTTTCGATTTCCGTCCGGAACTTTTACGAAGAGGAGAGCAGGTACAATCGAAGGGAATTCGTAGTTTAACGGTTGACGCTCATGCAACTTTCATCGTTTAAGGTAGAACTGCAAATCTAGGAACATCAAGCAACACTGACTGCAAGTATTCAAAATTTACAGTTCCCCTTTGATGAAGTTTGTGTTTAATTCAATCCGTAAAGTCTCTTAAGCAATATCACTTGGAATATTGTATTGAGAGTCCGCATCTATCTGATCTCGCCAGTTTTCTTGAATCAACTTCTCTATGTCAGCCCGTTCAATCTCCGTACCAATCGTCACATTTCCTGGTGTTTCAAAAAAGATGGTGCTATGTGTTTGCTCCATCGCCAACATTTGAAACAAGATATGTGTCACTGGAACGGGTAAAGCAATGAGGCTGGGATCAGAGAAATCGTAAGGACTCGCTGCCACATCCTTGAGCGTCGGGAAGGCGTAAATCACGTTTTTCTCACGACCAGTTTGGGTACGATTAGCGAGGGTTAGCATCACCCAGCTTTGATCGAGCGTCTGCACCACGTAGTACTGAGGATGTCTTAAGCGTCCAGCCACAGTTTTAATCGCGGGCGCAACTCGCTCCATAATTTGTGGAGTTGAGCCATCTTGCGGCGCATGATCGATCAGGTCTTGAAGTTGTTGGTCTAAATTCATTCCAGCATCCAGTGAATAATCAGGGGTTTCTTCTACCACCATTGTGATCGACAGATCACAAAAATGTTCCTGCTAGTAATGAGAGCAATTCCATTGATTTGCAAGACATTAGACATCGTGGGGGAAATCTGCCAGAGCGTGGACTCAATCTTTCAACTTCTAGTTACCGAACTCCAACAGGCAACAAAGGCATCCGAGCCAAATTGCCGTGAAGTTGCAGATCGGTTGGCTCAGGAGGTAGTCCGCATTTGTTCTGAGAGCAAGCGCATTCAAGCGTCGGGCGAAGTCCAAACGTGGGCGACAACTCTGGCACGGCATCGGCTTCAGCAATGTTTGCACTACTATAAACTCGGTTCTCGGCGGGGGCGGGTTGAGCTTCACAGTAATTTAAGTGCTGTGGTCTACCGCTACATTACGCCGCCGCAAAGCCAATCGAGCTATCAAGCCCGGTTAACGCTGATTGAGGATTTTCTACAAAGCTTTTATATGGAAGCGCTCAATGCCTTTCGGCGCGAGTCGCAGCTACCGCCAACGTACAGTCCGCAGTCGGTGCTGGAGTTGGCCGAATATATGGCGTTTACAGAGCGGTATGGGAAGCGTCGCATTCCCTTGCCAGGACACCGCAATCAGCAGCTCATCATCTTGAGGGCGCAGACGTTCTCCCAGCAGCAGCCGAGTGATGCTCTGGTCGATTTTGAGCAGGCAGCAGAAGGGGCAATGTCTGACTCAGATAGTTCTTGGAGTGTTGCGTCGATGCAGCAAGTCCGAGAGCAGATGGTTGCACAAGAACCTGAATTGGCAGAAGATACGTTACGTCATAGCGTCGTTAAAGAGCTCATTGCTTACCTAGAAGACCGCAAGCAGCACGATTGTATCGATTACTTTACGCTGCGGCTGCAAGACCTACCTGCTAACGAAATTGAAGAGATTTTGGGGCTGACAGCCCGCCAACGGGATTACTTACAACAGCGATTTAAGTACCATCTCATTCGCTTCTCCTTCTCTCACCAGTGGGAGTTGGTGCATCAGTGGTTAGAGGTAGACTTAGAGCGTAATTTGGGGTTATCTCACCGGCAGTGGCAGAGTCTTCAGGCTCGACTGACGCCACAACAGACGAAGCTGTTGAGCTTAAAGCAGCAGCAGACCCCTGAAAGCGCGATCGCGCAGCAAATCGGTTGCACGGTCAATCAAGTTCAGAAACAATGGTTTAAACTTCTGGAACAAGCTTGGGAAATTCGTAATCACCAAGATTCCGGAGGAAGTGAATCTCTTGATGAATAGGGTGTTATCACAAATGGATCGCGATTTTGAAGCTAAAAAGCAAATCCTTTTAGATCTGCTGCAAACTCTTGGACTTGCAGGATACTATCCTCAGTCCAATCCAGTAGAGTCGAGTCGCGATTCGTTGGTGAGGGAGTCTAACCAGGCTCCACCCAGCCTCTTTCAAGAGGACTTTTTACTTAAACCGGGAGAGATACCTGCTGTGCAAGATCGTTTTCATGCGCTGCTGAAACGTCGGCTTCAAGTTGAGGCTCAGCGTAAGCCGCCTCTTTTTCCTTGGGAGAAAGAGATTACGGATTATGATGCTGAGGCTGTCAGTGCTAGAGCCACTAGCCCTGTCTTTGCAGCGACTTCAGTGTGGATGACACAACTACGCAATTTACAGTTACCTGTGCCGATGCCAGAAAGCATTCTAACCGAACTGCTGACTCGGTGTCAGGCAATCGTCACATCATCGCTCCGGGAAGGAGCAAAACTCGTGAAAGCGGTTGATACGCTGTTCCCAGGACAGGCGCAACTGCTGAACGATGTTGCGGGGTATGTTATGGTTTCCCCCGCTCGTTCTTCGGTGGCAGGGCTGCAAGACCTTGCGGCTAGAGCGGGAATTGAGTTTCCTGATCATTACGAAGAGGCGATCGATACTCAGCAGATGGCTCTATCGCTGCTGGCGGCGCGAGAAATCATGCATACGTTGACCTTTACGGTGTCGCCTAAACAGCCTCAGCAAGAGCGAGAATGGCTGACTGAACTGGGAGCGTTTTCGCTGCGATCGCACTATCACTTTGGCGGAGGTACGGTGCGGTTACGAGTGGATGCTGAGCTTCCTTGTGGGGGTAGTCTCCAGTTTCAAGGTGAGGAATTTCGATCGCTGGCAGACCGGGACAACGCGGGTTGCCTGAGCTTAGAAATTCGCGATTTTGTTCCCGATCGGACCTATCCTTTGGAAGTGCGTTTAGGGGAACAGGATTTGCTGGTGTTTGCCATTCATCCGGTGAGTGAGGGCTAGGAGATTAGGGAATTGGGGGAAAAAGTCGTATCAAGTTCTGCATTCTAGATTGCCTCTTTGACGAAAGGGGTACTATGAATTTTGATTTTCCCCCTACCCCGCACCCATGACCCAGCACTGGTGGCATTCGCTTCAATCAAGACTAAAACCGTTGCCTGCGTCAACACCCGAAGACTCGATTCTGTTTCGGGTGTTGACGCAGAGCCTTGTAAGTGTGGGAATCTTGGCAACGGATATTGCTGCAGAGACCCACATTTCTGTTTGGGCAATTCCGCTGAGTATGGCGGGGGCGACGTGGAGTTGGTATTGTCGTCATACGCGAAATATTCCGACGAAGTTTGTATTAGCGATCGCCATGCTAGGAGTCCTAGCCGCGTTTTTCTCGCGATTGCTCAGCACTGGGCAACTGAATGATACGCGGCTGATTTTGGCCGAATTTTTGATTCAGATCCAGGTTCTACACAGTTTTGATTTGCCGCGCCGCAAAGATCTAGGCTATTCGATGATCATTGGATTAGTGCTGCTGGGGGTGGCGAGTACCCTAAGTCAAACGATGATGTTTGGAGTGATGCTGCTTGTCTTTCTAGCGATCGCGCTTCCCGTTCTGATGCTGGACTATCGCTCGCGTCTAGGACTCAGCAGCGCGAAAGCAGAGCAGTCGATCCTGCGAAAATTTAATGTTCCGGCTCTAGCGAAAATCTTTCTGGTGACGCTGCTACTAGGACTGATCATCTTTGCCGTGATGCCACGCTTTTCGGGGTATCAACTGCGATCGCTGCCCGTGAGCGCTCAGATTCAATTACCTGACAAATTTGACAATCAGCGAGTGACGAATCCAGGATATGTTCGCGGCGGAAAAGCGGGACAAGGCGCAGGCGTTGGAGGACAGGCAGAAAAGGGGGATTCCAATCAGTTTGATGAGCAGTTTTACTATGGATTTGGAGACAAGATTAATCAAAATCGGCGCGGCAAACTAAAGCCTCAAGTAGTGATGCGGGTGAGATCGCAGGCGGAAGGGTTCTGGCGGGTCATGGCGTTTGATCGCTACACAGGGCAAGGGTGGGAAGTATCGCGCAATGCTCAAACCAAAACACTCAAGCGCCCTGCGTGGTTGTATCAGTTCTATTTACCTCACACCATAACGTTAAGCAAAACGAAGCCTATTGTTCAGACCTATACGATCGTTTCTGAGTTGCCGAACCTGATTCCAGCGCTGTCACAGCCGAAGGAACTTTATTTTCCGACCTCAGAAGTGGGGCTTGATCTAGAAGGCGGACTGCGATCGCCCGTTCCCCTCAGTGAAGGGCTGACCTATTCTGTCGTTTCAGAAGTGCCATATCGAGATGTCACACTGTTGCAAAAAGGCTCAACAAATTTAGAAACGCCGAAGAATAGCATTTATTTACAACTTCCTTTAGGGAATAAAACCAAGATTCGTCAACGCACAGAAGAAATTTTAGCAACATCATCTCAGCCACTAATCTCAACGTATGATAAATCGCTATTTCTAGGACAATACTTAAAGCAAAATTACACAGTTCAGTTAGATATACCCCTTCTAGAGAAAGATGAGGATCTGACAGAAGCGTTCTTAATGAAGTTCAAAGGTGGATATCCAGATCACTTTTCGACAACGCTAACAGTCATGCTGCGATCAATTGGCATTCCTTGCCGATTGGTAGTCGGATTTGCGCCCGGACGATTTAATCCATTTACAGGATTGTATGAGGTGCGCAACACTGATGCTTATGCAATGACGGAAATTAATATTCCAAAATTTGGCTGGTTTGCGATCGATCCGATTCCGGGACATGAATTGATTCCACCATCCATTGAGGATGACCAAACGTTCACGGTGTTGCAGCACTTTTGGAAATGGGTTGCAGGCTGGTTGCCGTCCCCGATTGCAGCAGTGTTGGCATGGATTATGGCGGGAATTGCGGGTGCGATTCAGTCGATCGTGCTGCAGCCAATCGCGTGGCTCATCAGTCTCTTCTCAAGAGGTTGGACAGGACTCTTGATGGGCTTACTTTTGGCAACGTGTTTCGGATTCTTCGGCTGGCTAATTTGGCAAGGTTGGCGAAAATGGCGCTATCGTCGTTGGCTAAAGAAATTGCCTCCGATGGAGAGCCTGTATCAGGACATGCTCAATTGGCAAGCTACACAAGGATTCCGCAAGCATCCGGCGCAGACACCTCTAGAGTACGCTCAGCAGTCTCACCAATTGCATTCTAAAGAACGCGCTCAAACAATCCAGGAGATTTCTAATGCTTATGTAGGTTGGCGATATGGAGGACAAAATCCAAATCTGCAAAACCTTGAGCAGAGATGGCGAGAAATGCGGAAATCAGGTCAGGCAAAATAATCTAGAGGTTTAAAACAATCAGTTTTGCCTAGAATAAGCGGTGGCAAAACGTTTCGGCTTCATCACGAGCGGCTTTCAGTCGTCTGCTTCATCAACTTGTTCGCTTGTTAGGCACTTAACGAGTGAACTTACAGATCATATTGAACGAAATACCACCCGTACGATTCACAACGTCGCTACCCTCTACTTTAATAAACCCTGCTCGTTGATACAGCCCCACAACTGGGTTGTTTGCTCGAACATTAAGACATACCGCAGGAAATCTATCTTGGGCTGTTTCTAAAATCTGCGTCAGTAGTTTAGTTCCAACACCTTCCCCACGATATTCAGGCAACACAGCCATTGCCAATTCTGGAATTGCCGGATCAGTATAGCCAAATCCTCTGTCGCTATCCGACCATAAACGCAGCCATACCGCCCCAACTGGTACTTCGTTAATGAATGCACCGAAACCTACATCGCCTACTCTGCCCCAACCGCCAACGTAACAAGAAAGGTAAGGTTGCTTCTGAACCGATTCGAGTGAGGGTTCCTGTGCAGCGTACATCAGCATTGTCCATAGGATAGGCTCATCTTCAACGGTCAAAGCTCGAACTGCGTAATCCATACTCAATTGTTCAAAACTCAACTGTTCAAAACTCAACTGTTCAAAACTCAATTGTTCAAAAACTGACTTTGAAACCTGCGCCTCAACAGTCTAAATGAAATTGCTTCTCTCCGCGATCGACAAAAGCTTTGCCTTAAACTCTCACAGACCGTCTCGGACTACTGTCAATACCTGTAACCGCTTACTATTTGATAGTCTTACTACTTGATAGTATTTTGAACGATTTGGATTGAGACTCCATGCCACAAATTAAGATTTACGGGAATGCTTCCTTTCTAGCTCGGTCGCGTCAAGTCATTTCTGACACGATTCATGCTTGCGGTATAGATGCGTTAGCGTTTCCGTTAGAGAAACGGTTTCATCGATTTATCCCGCTCGAACCAGAAAATTTTATCTATCCATCCGATCGCTCTGAAAAATACATCATTATCGAAATCAGCATGTTTGAGGGGCGCACTGTAGACGCGAAGAAGCACTTGATTCGGCTGCTGTTCTCTCGATTGTCAGAGCAGGCTGGAATCGCTGCAAATGACGTTGAAATTACGATCGCTGAAACTTCAAAGCACAACTGGGGCGTTCGGGGCAAGGTTGGGGATGAATTGGAGTTGAATGGCAAGATTGAAGTTTAGGCGTCCGGATCGATACCGAGCGATCGCAGTTGTTCTGCCAACCGTTCTGCCCGTTGTTGCGCTTCATCCGCTCGTTGTTGCGCGGCTAAGGCGTCCTCTTCAGGTGTAGGAACAAGTTGACCATTCGATTGAAAATATCTCAACTTGCCTGAATCAATCCCCAAAAACAAATCCAGCGCTTCACTCCACAGTAAGCCCTGCGTTGTTGGAGTAATTGGCTGATAGCGTTGGCTGACTAAACGGAATCTAGCAAATTCCAAGGTATCTGGAGAGAACCAGAAATATTCGTGCGTTCGGAAGCGGTCTTGATATAGATTCTTCAAACCACGATCAATATCTGCGGTCGAATCTGACAGTAACTCAATAATGAGATCTGGATACTTTCCATCCTCTTCCCAAACGACCCAAGATTTTCGCGGTTGGCGCTGGGTTTGCTTCACGAGAAAGAAATCGGGGCCGCGAAAATCTCGGTTTTTTAGTTGTTGTCGGCTGAAATAAATGGTTAGGTTGTCACCAATAAAAAAGTCCTGTCGCGTGCGCCACCACCACTCTAGGCAAGACACCAGCAAGGACAACTGAGCAGAATGTAACGAGCTTTCCATTTCTGGCTCATCGCTTTCGAGTTGGGTTGCATCTGGCATGAGATCGGCAAGTTGCTGGGCGGTGAGTGCCACTGCATTTCCTCTCAAGTTGCAATATCTTCTAGCGTACAGGACTGATCACTTAGACGTTAGAAATGGCTTCACGTTCGCCCACTTCTCCCAACGGACGAGTGATTTGACGTAAGAGAATGGCTTCTAACCGATTTTCGACGACGCGCACCGCTTCGAGTTCGAGTTCGCCCCACTGCACGCGATCGTACTCCGCCGGAACCCGTCCTAACTGATGGATCATAAAGCCCGCTACGGTTTTGTAAGCGTCGCTTGCGGGCAGATTTATGCCGATTTGCTCGTTTAGGGTTTGCAAGTCTACAGCGCCTTCCACGGTTACAGAATGGCTATCAACTCCAACGATGGGCGCGTTGGGCTGGGGCAACGCTGGAGTTGTTCTTCGATTGATCCATCCGGTTAAGACGTTTACCGTTGCATCTAAAACGACGAGTGCCGGAAAGAAGAGATACGCACAGAGTTGGAGGGGGCGAATCAGCAGTAATGCGGTTCGTTCTGGGGCTTGAGACGCCAGCACTTTGGGAACGAGTTCGCCCAACACGATTTCTACATAGGTGACGAGTAGAAATGCGATCGCGGTTGCGATCGCGTGAGTCGTGATCACGGCGGGTAGATGCGGCAGCGGCAGTCGAGCGATCCACGGTTCAATCCAATGCACGGTTGCACCCTCACCGAGCCAACCGAGGAGCAGACTTCCTGCTGTGGTTCCCGTCTGAGTGACCGAGAGATAGCGCTTGAGATTGCTCTGAGCGTGCTGCACCTGTTGAGCGGCGGCTTGGGTGTCTGGATTTTTGGCGAGACGGTAGAGTTCGCCTTTGGAAGCGGACACGATCGCGAGTTCTGCGGCAACGAAGAAGGCAATCACTACGACCAAGACCAATAACAGAGATAATCGCAGCAGTGCTTCTGCGGCTTCAAGCTCGATGGTTTGTAGAGGGGTCAACACTCGACTCCAAATGGTTAACGAAGATACTTTTTTAGTGTAGTAAACGGATAGGTTGAGCGACTTGTACCGCTTGGCACACGTTTGCAGGGCGCGATTCTGTGACAGCGCTCAGTCTGTGGACACTACAAAACTGCGTAACGGGATCTCTGACTTCTTCGAGAACTTGGAGATCCCGTTACACGGCTTAGACCACCGTTCGATTGAGGGCAACCAGGACTTTAGCGGAACCGTCGGGCGCAGGTTGTGCTTTGCTCCACTCGTAGACTTTGGCATAGCCGCGCAGGTGTTGGTCACGGATGTAGCTTTGCACCGTTTCGGGGATGCCGATCCCTACGATCGTCAGCAGACGCGGATCGGGGTTGATTTGAATCGGAGATGTGTTGTAGGTCATAGCAGTTGTGTCACTCCACAGAAGAGATGGGTTGAAGCGATACCCAAAACCAAAGCCACCCCCTCGCTTTTTTGCCATAGCAAGTCAGGGTGGCTAGTGGAGTGATAAACTGCCCTCTAGCCCTCCGGACTGTTGTACGCAGTCTTGAGGGTTAGTCGCCTGGGGCTGGTGCAAACAGTCTCAGGTGACGCTTTAATCCCGGATATTTGTTGTTACTGAAGAACAAGGCTACTGGAGAACCGCGTTTTTCGCAAGTCTGTCTTGATACAGGTTTACAGGAGTGAGCATCTGAACTCGGAGTTTGGGGTTCGGAAGGCGGAGTTCCAGGTTCGGAAGGCGAGGTTTTAAGCTTTGATCTCGGAGTTTGAGGTTCGGAAGCCGAAGTTCCAGGTTCGGAGGGCAAAACTCCGAGTTCGGAAGGCGGAGTTCCGGGTTCAAGGGGCGGAGTTTTGCGATCGGAAGCCGAAGTTCCAGGTTCGGAGGTCGGAGTTCCGAGATCAGAGGGCGAAAGGTGAGGATTGGAGGGCGATGCTTCTGCTAACGGAGTAGAGCAACGAAGCCAGCTTGCTCAAAGTGGCGATCATGACTCAGGGCTTCGAGGATATTTTTCTGCTGCATGATGCAGAACGAAGCACAATCGGTATGGCTCCAGTCTTTGTCGGCTCTTTGTTCGTAAAGATTGAGCGATTGATGAAATAAGTCGCTGGTTTGAGCAACAATCTCGATTCTGGGATTGTTGAACGATCGCTTGACGAATTGAGCCGCCGCTTGTCTAAACGCACTCTCTCGTCTGGAAAACGAATTCAAGACTTCGGTGAAGATCATTTCACTAGTCACGATTTGAAAAGGTTCTAGAGCATTGGAAAGACTGACAGCTTTGGCACGAAGGTTATCCGCAGGGTTAAGAATTGCAATCCAATACCCCGCATCGGCAAAGACGGTTTTCATTCCTCGTCCTTTGGTGAGCCATACAGGTAATGATCTACGTTTTTAGAAAGGTCACTGGGTAATTTTTCCCATTCTTCTTTGGGAACTTGGGCGCTGATTTCTTCAACAAACTGTAGAAAGGGTGGGAGACTGGGTAGTTGCTGCGAACTCTCGGTTTGATCTACTCCGTTGCCATTAGAAGTTGTGCCCTCGTTATCTGATAGCAACACAATGACCCGCACTTTACCCGAATGACTCACTTGTAGCGGTTGATCCAATGATAGGTGTCCGTGGGCGTCGATCGTTCCGATGGCTTCGATGGCTTGCATGGTTATTAGAATGATGGATTCTGCTCAGATTCTAGCAAGGGGCAAGTGTGGAGATCGGTTTCTGGTTGTGTTGCAGTTGTGCTTTGCACTGAGCATGACAATTACATTGCGTAAGGATAGATTGTCCGATTGCTTGAGCAACATACCCACCTTCGGGGTCATCTCCCATTAAAAAAATAATTTCATTCATGCGGTTTGCTCTCCTTAATTAGTTGTTGCTCTCCTTAATTAGTTGTTGATGTCAAGCTCCAGTGCTTCAAATTGTTGGTTCATCCAAGTGATCCTTTGTGGGGCGAACTGTGCCCTCGTGGCTCCGCGCTTGGTCAAGGGAGACAGCCTTAGCCATTTCTTTGGCTTGTTGACGCTCTTTATACGAATAGGCAAAAGTCAAGAATTTCTTCAATCAGTAGGTCGGGGGCTTGCTCAATCTCTTTAAGCAACTGTTCTTTGGCACTCATGATGACATCAACACCTCTCTATTGCTGCTTATCTCTTACTGAAATAGATTCTACTGCTAGAAAGTTTAGCCTAGAGGTAACGATGGCGGCTCAGTTACAAGCTATTTGCGATCGCTGCAACGTCACGTGATCCAACGGGGTTCGCTTCGCGAAGCCCTTCGGAGCTTGACGGGAACCAATCGCAAGCAGCTCAACGGATTTAGGAATTCATCTGTCCTCTTCATTCTCCGCGATTCTTTTGGAGTTGCGCTTGGCGCTAATCGCTTCACAGTTCCCAAGAATAAGCAATGTCAATTGGTTCGGAAGGCGATGTTTCGGGTTCTGCTCTTGGAGCTTCGGGTTCGGAAGGCGACGTTTCACCCTCTGAACCATTTGTGACAACTTAGAGTTGAGGAGCGACCGTCAAGTGGGATGAGGTGAGAGGTCTAAACGCTGATTCTGCTTGGCTTCCGGCACGGTTTTGACAATTCTCAAGTCTGTGTTTTCGGGTGCTGTGAAATAGCGGATGGGGTCAGTGGCGTTGCCGCAATTGGCAGCCACCGTGAAGTGATACAAGCCCCGAAACAGCATCTCGACTGAAATCTGTTCTGTGGGCAATGACAATTCATCCGCGAGGGCATCGGCTAAATCCAGCAAGACGGCATAGAACAGTCAGGTGGCCCACACTTGGAGTTTGACGCCATTGAACGAGCCGGTCCAGAGGTAAGACAATCCCAACAGCCGTTTGACCAACCCAAAGGCGGTTTCAATCTGCCAACGTCGTCCATAGAGATCGGCAACAACATAGGGCGGCAGCGGGTGCGGCGAGAGCACAGAGGTAATGTAGCGATACCACGTGTGGCCATGCGGGATCTCGACTAAGCGCACCGTGTAGGTCGGACTATTACCTCTGCCATGTCCCAAACAGATATTTGGTCTTTGAGGTTAGGGGTGCTGGTGAGGGGTTCGAGCACTCGGTAACGGGCGTTGTGCTTCAGTCGAGTCAGCCAAGCCGCCCCCTGCTCGACGAGTGCCGCAAATTGCCCAAAGTCGTAAAAGTCCCGGTCTAAAATCAGGAGGGTCCTCGGTGGACTCAGAGCCAACAGATGGCTCCAGACCACCGTGTCGTTGAGAAAGGG
Organism: Myxacorys californica WJT36-NPBG1; assembly: GCA_019359315.1. Classification (GTDB taxonomy): domain Bacteria; phylum Cyanobacteriota; class Cyanobacteriia; order Leptolyngbyales; family Leptolyngbyaceae; genus Myxacorys; species Myxacorys californica. The sequence continues at coordinate 32,744 of JAHHHO010000036.1, read as the reverse complement.
CTTCTCCTCTAGCCAGATCTTGACGGGCAACTGCGTCACTCAGTCCACCACGGGTAAAGCTTGCCTGCTAACCGAGCTGGCTCATCTTGCAGGCTCTCCAACTTGCGAAACAGCGTTTCAAGGGTAGAACCATCGACCACCTCAATCTGCCCGAAGTGGTTGTGGCTCCAAGCAATACTGGCAGGCAAGGGACGCTGTTGACGAACCTGCCACCGTTCCTTGAGTAACGACAGCAATTGCATCAACACCTGCTCAAACAAGATGGCTGGAAACGTTAACAAGCGTTTGTCTAACGCTTGCTGAGACACCTGGGTTGCTGTTGCCCATAGCAAGTTCTTCCGGTTTAACACCCGAGTCAATTCATGCACCGAGGGCACTTGTCGCCACAGCAACATCAATACCGCCGCGACCATCAGCGGCAAACTCAGAATTCGCTCTCGTAGTCCCAGCTGTCGATAGGCATTCAGTTGGCTGTAAACGGCTGGACCCAACAACTCATGCAAATACGCTTCCACGGCCTCGCTGCTGAATTTCGGCGGCGGATGTGGTCTCGATTGCGGTAGGCGCGTTTTCCCATGTCGCCAATCTACCACTCCCGCCCCCTTGACAAAAGCTTGCTTCTCTTAAGTTGTCACAAATGGATTAACGTCGAGAAATAAAACTAAAAAGACAGGCTGCCTATGAAGCAACCTGTCTCTAAAATTAAGTTGTCGTAATTAGACCGCCGCTAACTCTTGTGCGGGACGCTTGCTGTTGCGGATTTCTTCGATCGCAGTGGCATAATCCGGGGCATTGAATACAGCGGAACCCGCTACGATCGCATTCGCTCCCGCTTCAATTACTTGCCAAGTGTTATTCCCTTTCAAACCACCATCGACTTCGATCCACGGATCAAGACCGCGCTCATCACACATCTGTCTTAACTTACGGATCTTGGGCAGGACACCAGGAATAAAGCTTTGACCTCCAAATCCTGGGTTGACGCTCATAATCAGCACGAGGTCGCACAGTTCAAGCACGTAGTCGATCAATTCCAACGGGCTACCCGGATTGAGAACAACGCCCGCTTTTTTTCCGTACTCTTTAATTTGTCCAAGTGTCCGGTGCAGGTGAGGTGAGGCATTATGCTCAGCGTGAACATAGATATGATCTGCGCCTGCTTTCGCAAAATCGCCAACATATTTCTCTGGCTCAACGATCATTAGGTGAACGTCTAGCGGCTTTTGGGTAACCGGACGAATCGCTTCCACAATCAAGGGACCGATCGTAATGTTGGGGACAAAGCGACCATCCATTACATCAACGTGAATCCAATCTGCTCCGGCGGCATCGACAGCCCGGATCTCTTCTCCTAAACGACTGAAATCAGCAGATAGAATCGATGGCGCAACGACAATCGGCTTCTTGGACGATTGAGTCATGATGGCTAGTCCCCTTGGGTTCCAAAAGTTGTAATTAGTTTAACAAATTGTGAATCTTTTCTCTCATAACTTAGCCAGAACTTGAGAAATCTTTAGGAAGAAATACCTAATTTGAAGTTTGGGAAATCGGGTTGAGGGGATCGAGTGAAAATAGAGAGTGGTATGACGGGGAAACGAAGATGGTGAGAGGATTTTGGCTAGGAGTTGGGCGGCTAGGAGTTGGGCAGCTAGGAATTGGGATTGTAGGAGTCGTTGTGTTGGGCGGAGTTCCTGCTTACAGCGTGCTGGTGCAAGACTCATCGATCGGGCAAGACGGCATTGATGCGTTGAAGTTGCAGTCTCCGCCCTACCGACTGACTGGGCAAAAGATCGCGATCGGGCAAGTTGAAATCGGGCGTCCGGGGCAGTTTGGCGTCGATAAGGCAGCAAGTCGGAATCGGGTTGTGGCGTTGGCGCGAGCCTTCTACCGCGACCAACCTGCAAAAGGGAATGCCAATCTCGATACTCATGCAGCCCAAGTAGCGAGTGTGATGATCGGAGATAGTAAAGCGGTGCGCGGTGTGGCTCCGAGCGCGAAACTATATTCCTCGGCGGCAGCGACTCCCCAACGGGGCGGGCAAGCAGAAGAATGTCGCTCCGCCGAGCATGTGGCGATGCAGAACGGAGGAGATGTGCGGGCGATTAACTTTAGCTTTGGAGAAGCTCTACAACAAGATCCACGGCCCAATCCCAAACTAGATGGAAATGCGCTTTTAACGCAATGTGTGGATTGGTCTGCGAGAGTTCATGATGTGCTTTACGTTGTCGCGGGGAATCAAGGGAAGGGCGGAATTCCGATTCCAACGGACAATTACAATGGCATGACCATTTCATTTACACGCCGATTGGAAAAGCTGTTTGCAAAAATTGATTTCTCCAATATCGGTGATGTTGCTCCTAGCATTCTTAAACGTAATGATGGAGTTGAAACAAGTTTGGGAGGACGCCGCTCGATCTCGCTGGCGGCTCCCGGAACTAAAATTGCGGTCGCTAGTTTGAAAGGAGATGAACTGAATCAAGTTGGGTCGAGCTTTGCGGCTCCGCATGTTACTGGAACGGTGGCGCTTCTGCAAGAATTTGGCGATCGCAACGTCCGCCAAAGCTGCAAACGGGGCGCTGGCTGCAAGGCTCCCTGGACAACTGATGCGCGTCGCCATGAAGTCATGAAAGCTGTTCTGATGAATTCTGCTGACAAGCTTAAAGATAGTGGCAACGGCTTGATGTTGGGAATGACGCGAACCATTTTGGAGAAAAACAATCGGATCTGGACGGATTCTGATGCGTATAAGAATCCGAAAATCCCGCTGAATATTCAAATGGGAGCCGGGCAACTGAACGCCTTTCGGGCCTATCAGCAGTTTAGTGCAGGAAAATGGAACCCAACTCAGCCTGTACCGGCGATCGCGTGGGACTATGGCAAAGTGGGCTTAGGAACGCCTTCAGGACGCGCGTCCTCTCAAAATTATCAAGACTATGTGCTAGAAAAACCGCTTCGGCAGGGAAGCTACGTGTCAGCCACATTGACGTGGGATCGCTGGGTTGAACTGAACGATAAAAATCGAAATGGCGAGTATGACGTGGGAGAGAATTTCCGCGATCGCGGTCTCAATAATCTCGATCTTTATCTTATGAAAGCCGAAGATACGGACGCTAGACGAAGCATCTGGTCGTCGGTCAGCGCGATCGACAATGTAGAACACATCTTTCAGCAAGTTCCTCAAACTGGGCGTTACAAAATTCGCGTCGTCTTTCGCCAACAGGTGAATCAGCCCACCCAGTCTTATGGATTGGCATGGTGGACAGTTCCAGTGTTTTAAAATCCAGTGTCTCAAAAACTGTAACCACTGCTTTGGTTTAACTAGGGCAACGTTAAAGTGTGAGTTAACAGGGTGCCCGCACACGAAAAGGTCAGTAACATTCGTAATCCGTAATCCGGCTTGTAGCGAAAACCACAATCTTTACGGATTACGACTTTTTCTTGGGCTTAATAGTTTAGAGCGTGCAGAACTAGGTTGAACGATATGGAATTGCGAATGTTGCCAAGAGTTGGGGTTGTTTTAATTGCAGCGATCGTCGCATTGAGTTCTTTAGGCTGCTCGGATGCGGCAAAATCAACGCCATCTCCTCCAACCGTAAAGCAGGAGAGGAAATCGCAGCAGGTGAACCCCAAACTAGTCAAGGCAAATACGCAATTTGGATTCAAGTTATTTTCAGAAATTTTGAAGCAAGACGGTCAGGACAATGTGTTTGTGTCGCCGTCGAGTGTTGCGATCGCGCTGTCGATGACCTATAACGGCGCAAGCGGCGAAACGCAGAAGGCAATGGCAAAAGCGCTGCAAATCCAAGGGTTGAGTTTAAGCGAATTGAACCAGGCAAATGCAGATTTGAAAACTGGTTTAGAGAATGCCGATCCGAGTGTGCAAATTGCGATCGCGAATTCGCTGTGGGCACGAGAGGGAGTTTCGTTTAATTCTGGATTTATCGATCGCAATCAAACTTTTTACAATGCAAACGTTAAAACGTTAGACTTTAATTCTGCGGCTGCCCCTGGCGAAATTAATAATTGGGTTAAAGAAAGTACTCGCGGCAGAATTAGCCAGATTGTTGAGCAGATCCGATCCGATCAAGTCATGTTTTTGCTCAACGCCGTTTATTTCAAAGGCAAGTGGACAGACGAGTTTGATAAGAAGCAAACCAAAACCCGTCCATTCTACTTAGCAGATGGAACGCAGAAGCAGCATCCGTTGATGCAGCAAAAAGGCAAATACCGCTACTACGAAAACGAGCAGTTTCAGGCGGTTAGCTTACCCTACGGCAGCGAACAAATGAGCCTTTATGTCTTTTTGCCTAATGAAAAATCGAACTTGTCAACATTCTATAAAACGTTGACCGAGAAGAATTGGCAAACTTGGATGGAGCAGTTTAGTCAACGCCAAGGATCAATTCAAATTCCACGATTCAAGCTATCTTACGACACTGAGTTAAAAGAGGCGCTATCTGCATTAGGAATGGGAGTTGCGTTTGACCGATCAAAGGCTAATTTCTCTAACCTTAGCAATGCTACAACTAACATTGATGAAGTAAAACATAAAACATTTGTAGAAGTGAATGAAGAAGGAACTGAAGCAGCAGCAGTGACCTCGGTAGGAATAACGGTTACTTCGGTTCAGGTTGAAACCCCTCCGTTTGAAATGGTTGTTAACCGACCGTTTTTCTGCGCAATTCGGGATAACAAAACAGGCGAAATTCTGTTTATGGGATCAATTGTTAATCCTAATTCCTAACTGATAAAACATTGATAAAACGGTAGTGCTTCTTCCAAACACATCGATCCAGACGTGACAGACTACTAGCGCGATCGCGTCAGATTATAGATTGAGATTCAGAAATCATTCACTACCTTTGGCTTAAAGCGGTTTGGGAATCATGCCTAGGCGATCGAGCAGTTGTTCGTCGTGCGATCGCTCTGGATTTGCTGCTGTCAACAACTTTGCGCCTGTAAAAATTGAATTTGCTCCAGCTAAAAAACACATCGCTTGCAGTTCATCGCTCATCTCTGTTCGACCTGCCGAGAGTCGCACCATTGCCGCCGGAAATAAAATGCGCGTGGTAGCAACCATCCGCACCATGTCAAATGGATCGATCGGCACTGCATTCTCTAGCGGAGTTCCTTCAATTGGAATCAGGCAATTGATCGGAATCGACTCAGGTGGCGGATCAAGATGGCAGAGAGTTTCTAACAGTTCTAAGCGATCGCGCACCGATTCTCCTAATCCTAAAATGCCACCACAGCAAACTGAGATTCCAGCATCACTCACGGCCCGAATCGTATCAAGTCGGTCTTTATAGGTGCGAGTGGAAATAATTTTGTCGTAATAGCTCGGTGACGTATCTAAGTTGTGATTGTAAGCCGTTAATCCAGCTTCTTTGAGTTGTTGGGCTTGATGAGGTTTTAGCATTCCCAACGTGCAGCAAACTTCCATCTCCATCGCTGCCACTTGTCGCACCATGTCTAAAACGCGATCGAACTGCGCCCCATCCCGAATTTCTCGCCAAGCTGCCCCCATACAAAACCGGGTTGAGCCTGCGGCTTTCGCGGCTTTTGCATCTTCCAGCACGTCAGCTATGTTCATCAACGGCTCGGGTTGCAGCCCGGTGCTGTGGTGGGCACTCTGAGCACAATACCCACAATCTTCAGGACATGCACCCGTTTTGATACTGCTTAAGGTACACATCTGGACTGCACGCGGATCATGATGCTCCCGATGAATCCGTTGGGCTTCAAACAGCAGATCGGGCAATGGTTGTTCATAAATGTGGGTAATTCGGTCGAGAGTCGTGAAGTTGGCAACCATGAGCGCGATAAACAACTACAGCTTTTGATCATCAATGATTAAGCTCCTTAAAGCAACACCATAGGTAGAGAAGACAGGTAGAGAGACAGAATGATTTGCGTCTCCCTTGGGCAAAGCTCTCCGATTTTTTCGAGGAATCGGAGAGTCCAATACAAGTTTTTTGGGTTCACGTGCTTAAATTTTCATCCCTCATCCCTCCCTGCTGATTCATCTCTCTTCCCTCTCTACACAAATCGCCCTGCTTTCCAACTCGTGGTGTACAATGCCATGGCTATGAAACCGTCTCCTTCTCGTCGTCGCCGCCGCGCTCCTGCTAAATCACAGCGTTTTAGGATTACGCTGACGGAGTTGCTATGGGCGTTGATTGGGCTGCTGCTAACGATCGGTGGGACGTTATTAAAAGCATCTACAACAGGAGTGCCTTGGACGTGGGCAAACGGGCAGGTGCCTCTGCATTTTTTGGGTGTGAGTTATCAAATTGGTGCGGTGATGCTGGTCGGATGCTTGGGCGGTCGGAATGCGGCGGTAATGTCACAGATTGCCTATCTCTCGCTTGGCTTGGCCGGATTTCAGGTGTTCTCTCAAGGCGGGGGAATGCAGTATCTGACAGAACCGAGTTTTGGCTACTTGCTTGGGTTTGTTCCGGCAGCTTGGGTCTGTGGATACATTGCGTTTAAAGCACCGCCTCGCTTGGAGTCGCTAGCATTTAGCGGACTGTGCGGTGTGATTGTGATTCACATTGTCGGCATCGCTTATCTAATATTGAGTTATCTCTTGAAGTGGATTGATGCTGCTTCTATGCCCTTTACAAAGGCACTGATGACGTATTCTGTTAATCTGCTACCAGGACAATTAGCGGTGATTTGCGCGATCGCAGTGCTGGCCTATTGCCTCAGACGTGTCATGTTTTACTAGGTTCATGCTCAAAAATCGCTTTTTTTGGCTCGCAGCGATCGCGGGGTTAATTCTCGATCGAATCACCAAACTTTGGGTGGTAAAAACGCTAGTTTTACTCCAGTCGATTCCCCTAATTCCAGACGTTTTTCACTTCACGTATGTCGTCAACAAAGGCGCAGCGTTTAGTCTATTTTCGGGCAGCATTTGGTTGCGCTGGCTTTCGCTGGCGGTGAGCCTCGGCTTGATGGCAATGGCGTGGTTTGGTCCTCGGTTTCCCCGGTGGGAACAGTTCGGATACGGGTTTATTCTGAGCGGCGCACTGGGAAATGGCATCGATCGCTTTGTGTTAGGTCATGTGGTCGATTTCATTGATGTTCGACTGATTAATTTTCCGGTGTTTAATTTAGCGGATGTTTTCATTAACGTTGGCATTGTTTGTTTGATCATTGCAACGTTCCTAAAAACTGAGCAGAAATAGCGCCTTCTAATCAAGATCAAACTTTTCAAAATCAGACTTTTGTGGATGGAGGGCAATGATCTTGGGTGCAAAGAAGCGGCTAGTTCTTCGGACTACCAATATCCACTTTCCTTGGGCTGCCAATACTTGCCGTTCTCTGGGCGGTAACTTTTCTAGCCAAGTAGACTCCAGCAAAAAGTAGGGCTGAACGTCTTCCCGCCAACGCTCTTTGATCTCTGTCTCCGAAATTGGGAATACCCGACGATCGCTATAGAAATTGAGCGAGGGGCGATTGTAAGGATAGGACGTGTAGATGATCTGCTTCCGGGGGGTAAATTGGTTCACTATCGCCGCCACAGGCTTAACCGGATAGGCTTCTTCTAACTCCCAAACCCAGTTATTTGACATCACAAAGGTGAGTAGCGTCAAGTACATCCCCCAGATGAGACAAGCGATGAATTGAGTATCGTGCCGCAGAATGAGGATCGTGGTGACCGTGAGGGTGAGCGCCAGCGTTGCAAAGATCAACTGGACATCCGATTGGAATGGAGAAGAGAAGGTGTAGAACGCACAGAGACCCCAAGCCGCGATCGCTAGCACCCCAAACCAAGTTGCCCAAACTCCGGCATGAGCAATGCGACGGTATTGCCGGAGTGCGGCTGTCAGCGGTATCCACATGCGATTGAGTTGCGCTCCAACAACTAAAGCGAGTGCCGGATAGATTGGCAACACATACCACGGCAATTTCGTTTGCATCACCGAGATCACACCAAAATAAAGGCCGCTCCAAATTAACACCAGCTTTGCCCAGCCTAAGTTCCGGTTCTCCCAGGCGTAACGAAATCCAGATGGCAAAAACAAGACCCAGGGCACGCCATTCTTGAGAATCTCTAACCCATAAAACCAAGTTGGACCCTGATTGTTGCTTACCTTGTCTGAAATGCGCTTCAGCGACTGATTCAGCAGATGCGCGTCAATAAAGGTTTGTCCGTAGTGTTGAATCTGTGCGCCGTACCACGAGGCCACCGGAACGCAACCCAGCAGAAAACCGCCCCACAGATACCCGGATGCCAGCAGGCGCGGAGTATCCCACGCCAGAAACCCAAGAGCGATCGCGCCGAGCAAAAACCCTAGAATTCCTTTAGTGAGGCAAATCAACCCGAAACTAATACCAACGCCGAGTCCCCAACGCAAATCGCGCCGCGATCGCAGCACACACCAAACCATAACGACTAAAAAGCACAGCACCGCCCCATCGAGCATCGCCAAGCGTCCATTCCGAATCACGGGTAGCGTTGTCAGGTAGACCAAAGCCGCAAATACGGCAGCCGAGCGTTGAAAGAAGACTTCTCGACCAATCCCATACACCACAGGGACCGATAGAGCCGTCAGCAGCGCTCCCGGCAATCGCGATGTCCATTCGCTAATCCCACCCGCCCGGTACGCTAGGGCAACTAACCAGTGAATCAGAGGCGGTTTGTTGAAATAGGGGTTTCCGCCTATTTCTTTGGGGTAGAGCCAGGTGAGTGAATCAAACGGCGAGCGCACCATCTCCCGCGCGACCTGAGCGACAATTCCCTCGTCCCAATCTCGCAGAGGCAAGCTCCCCAAGTTTACGGTTAGCAAAATTACTGCACCCAGCAGTAGCCCAACTGTCCAAACTGGATCAATCCAATCCTGATCAGGAGGCGTTCTTCTGACATAAGCGCCATCCGTAGAAATTTCCCGATTCATTCGTTCTTACTCGTTTGACAACACCTAGAGCAGTTTCTCGGTATTTTCCTACTCAATATATTTTGCCTCTTTTCGGTCAATCTTCTGGATTGTCGTAGCGACTGGAGCGCTGCTCAACTTTTTTCAATCCTTCCAGGGTTAACAACGTGAAAAAAGTGCCTGCGATCGCAAGCTCCCACAATCCGCAACCCCCCACTGCACCCAAGGCCGCCGTTACCCAAATCGCGGCGGCGGAGGTGAGCCCTTTAGCTCTTTGCTCATTTGTATCAGGACGCTTGGTATGCAAAATTTCTCCAGCCCCTAAAAATCCAACGCCTGCCGCAATCCCTTGGATGGCACGGCTAACGCTCTCACCCATCGAATCTAGGTTCAATTGCAATGGAATCAATACAAACAGCGCTGCTCCTAAACTCACTAAAATGTGGGTTCGCAAACCAGCAGCCTTGTGGCGTTTCTCACGATTCCACCCAATGCTTCCTCCAGCGGCGATCGCTAACATTAATCGCAACAATAAATCAATCAAGTTATGAGAGGGATTTGAAGACGTGAGCATGAATCTCGAAGATGATACAAACAATCAGAAAGAGAATTATAAACGTTTCTAATCCGAGAATGGCACATCATCCACTTTTAGACTTTCTACACCAAGAAATGAGTGATCGGTAGCTGGTCTACTGAGCCGTTGCCTTCAGACTATTTGCTACAGTTCGTTACATTTGCGAGCTGAATCTGCGAAGTCGAAGGGACAAAATCAACGACTTTCAATTCCTCAAAGCGACGAAAACTGTTCTAACTTATCCTCGTTACATTTCTATCAATTTAGGTTAAAGAATGAGATTGAAGAAATGTATTTATACGGCTAAAAAAATCAGTGCAAAAGTTAATACGTTCAGTGGGGAAACCTACCCAAGAAACGGGTAAGTGCCTTATGGCGGATGATCCCTGCAAGCCTTAATGTTAGAAATAGAGTCATGAAAGAGGCATGAAACACCTTCTTAACACGTCTCTCTGATTTAGAAACACTTTCAAGAAATTGGGATTTAATACCGTGTCTGAATGTCCCTGTTGCTCAAGCAAACTCCTACGCCATGCTCGCCAAGGAAGAGTATATTGGTTCTGCACTCACTGTTGGCAAGAGATGCCAGATTTGGTATCTCTCTCTAGGAGCCTTTCTACGAGTGTTTATCAAGGAGATAATTTGCCTAAACCTTCTATCTTGAAGGAGCGCGCTGCCAACCCAGTAATGTCTAGAGCTTGAGATTTTAAGCAGATGGTTTGAACATCTCCCTGACAACGGATCAAAGACAACAACCTTCAAAGAAAATATAAATTTCAACGCAACACAAGTTTTAAGGACAATACAAAGACGGTAGTCACAGATTTCATTCCACCATTTATTATTCGCTCGACGATCAACGGATTTCTGCCAGAAATCTACTTTTTATTCAACATTGCTGTAGTCTTTAGGCTGAAGGGGCAACGTCACACAGATGGTTGTCCCTTTTTCATAACTCGCGATCGCAATCTGCCCCCCATGAGCATCCACCGACTGCTTGACGATCGCTAACCCTAATCCATTGCCCGATACTGCGCCAACATTGGTTCCGCGATGGAATGGCTCAAACAGGCGGCCTTGATCTTCGGGCGGAATGCCAATACCTTCGTCTTTGACTTCAAACTTTGCAGCGGTGCGATCGCATTCAAGCCTCAGATAAACGGTGGTTCCAGCGGGGGAATATTTCAGCGCATTGGAGAGCAGATTGGTCAGAATCTGCCTCAGCAGCTTATTGTCCATCCGCGCTTGAGTTTCTCCCCCCGTTGCCTGGACATACAACTCGAAGCGATGCTGATCTTGATCATTGATCCGCATCTCGTCCACTAGTTCCTGACAAAACAAGTGTAAATCTAGCTCTGTCGGTTCAAACTTGGCTTCCGCTCGTTCAATCACCAGCACATCACTAAGCAAATTGTTCATATTCAGCGCTGCCCCTTGAATGCGCTCAATATGTTCACGCTGCTTCTCGACTGTGCAATTTCCTAAATAAAACTCCAGTAAATCGGCTGACGAGAGAATGGTACTCAACGGCGTTCGGAATTCGTGAGAGGCGGTCGAAACAAACCGGGATTTTAGTTCGCTCAGTTCCCGTTCTTGATCGAGGGCTTTTTGCCTTTCCACCTCTGCTTGCTTGCGCTGGGTAATGTCTCGTTGCAGTCCGACCCAATAGGTATAGTGCCCGGTTTGGTCAGTGACGGGAAAAATACTGAGTTCGATCCAGACTTCTGAGCCGTCTTTGTGATAGTTCACTAATTCTGCCAGCGCTGGTTCCCAATGCTTCAGCGCCGTCCGAATGTGCTTCAATTCCCCCCAATCGGTTTTCGGTCCTTGCAGAATGCGCGGCGTTCTGCCGATTACTTCTTCAGATCGATAACCCATCATGCGGGTAAAGGCGTCATTAATGTAGATGATTTTGGGTCCGGGTGGTTCTACGGGTTCTGCTTCGGTAATCACAACCGCATCGTTGGCGTTGACCACGACCGATTCGAGCAACCGGAGGCGGCGTTCTTGCTCTTTGCGATCGCTAATATCTTCTGCAATTCCGGCGATTCGATAGACACGCCCTGCTGCATTTCGCACCGGAAACGCCCGCGCTAAGAGCCATCGTTCTGCCCCGTCCGGTTTGGTGAAGCGAAGAGTCACTTCGGCAGGTTTGCCCCGGACTGCTTGCCGACTGGCTTTCATGACTTGAGGTAAGTCGTCCTGGCGTACGTGTCCTAGCCAAAACTCTAGGGACTTGTCGTAACAGCGTTCATTCTCGTAGCCGATTACCTGTTGGCATACCGGACTGATGTAGATTAGCTTCTGTTCTTCAAAGTCATACATCCAGAAGATTTGCTGGATATTTTCTGCGAGTTGTCGGAAGCGCTCTTCGCTTTCGCGCAGTTCTTCTGCGGCTTGCTCGCGATCGCCCACATTCAACACTAGGGACATGATTGACGCCCGTTCGCCAGACTCGTCAAATAAAACCGAGTTGTACCATTCGCAGTGGATGATTTCCCCAGTTTTCGTGTAGTTGCGGTTATAGCAGACGTTGCGCGTCACTTGTCCGCTGAGCAGGGCTGCGAGCGTCGGGTCAACGCTCTTAAAGTCTTCCCGAACCACAAATTTCCAGCTTCCAAACCGTTTGCCCAATACTTCATGAGCACTCCAGCCCAAAAGGCTTTCGGCTTCTCGCGACCATCGTGTGACCCGCAACTCTTGATCCCATTCGATCACTGCAAAAGGTGAATTGTTGACATGAAAGTTGAGGCGCTGCAGGGCTTTCTGTGCCTGATCTTGTTCATTGGCGGTGCCGCTAGAATCCGTAACTAGGGGCAGCGACGTTGCTTGTAATTGAGCTTTGAGGGTTTGAACCAGATTTTCTAGTTCGGCATTGCGTTGCTGTAACTGTTGCTGTAACTTCTGCTGTTCGTCTTCCTGCATAGCTCATTGTCACTACTGCGCTTATGCCTAGATTCTTGCTTATAAAAGTTAGAAGTAGATTTTTTTCGGTCTACACTTTAAAGCTTGCTTAAAGAGTTTCGTAGGGAAGTTTGATTTTGAATGTCGTCCAACCGTCTTGACTGCTGACTTGGATCGTTCCTTGCAACTGCTCGATTAGTTTTTTAACTAATGCCAGACCCAGTCCTGTGCCACCTTTTTGCCAGCGATCGCTGCCCGGAACTCGATAAAATTTATCAAAAATGTGGGGCAGATCTTTAGTCCGAATCTCAGCCTGATTCGCGATCGTAATGTTTAGCATAGGGACGGGTTCTTCTGAATTCGCTTCGATTCTAAACACAATTTCTCCCCGGCTTGGAGTGTATTTGCAAGCATTATTAAGGAGTTCGACAAAGATTCTTTGTAAACTAACGCTATCTGCCACAATGATGGGCAAGTCATCGGGAATATCGAGCTTCAAAACTTGGTGACATTCGCGCGATCTCACCTGAAAAGACTCGCCGAGCTTGCGCAGCTGTTCTCTAATGTTCAACGGTTCAGATGCTGCTAACGTCTCACCCGACTCTAACTGATATAAATCGAGCAAATTCTGAATGAGTTCCTCTCCTTGAGTGCAAGCCGCTAGCGCGATCTCTGTATATTGCTTGCGATTGTTGGGCATAGCCTCCATCAATTGCAGAGCAACTTTAATGGTTGTAAGCGGCGCTCTCAGATCGTGAGTAATGGTAGTGACAAAATCGTCCTTTTGGTTATTAATGTCTCGAAGTTCTTTAACCTTTTTTTGAATATCTAGCTGAGCACTATGGCGTTTGAGACGAGCGGCGATCGTCTCTAATAATTCTGTTCGGCGAAACGGTTTTGTGAGATAGTCATCAGCTCCCAAATTCATGCCTTGACGAATTTCGGCTTTGTCTGCTTTTGCCGTCAAGAAGATAAACGGAATCATACTGGTGGACTGCTCTTGCCGCAGTTCTTGCAAGACACTATAGCCATCAAAATTGGGCATTTTAATATCGCAAATAATTAAATCTGGAGCCGTTTCCTTTGCTAACTCAATGCCGGTTAAACCCGTTTCTGCATAGATTGAGTCGAAGCCACCAGACGCCAAAATTTCTATAATATTCAGCCGAACATCTTTCTCATCTTCAATCACTAAAATCTTCATCAGATCGCCTCATTCTCTCAAGCTCATAGCGCTTTTTGTTAAGAGTGCAGTAGAAATTTAGCGTATATCAATGGCCTGGTTAAGCCGTATGATGCCTAACGCTCTATGGTTAGAACTCAACAGAATGCGCAGTTCCAGCTAAATAGGGTGGTAGATAATATGTATTTTTACTAAAGTTGCCTCAATAAAAATTTCGCTATAAAACGCTATTTGTTTGATTATTTCTCGTATTAAATATCTAGTGCTACACCTGACTAAATCTAATGCTGTCTATACGCCGCGTAGCCAAAATCATTATCAATTGATCGCTACTGAAAGGTAGAACATATGTGACAGTGTGTAGCTTGGTCGTCGGTTCTGCTAACTTACCCTGATGCCTTGATTATACAAATTGAAAAGTAGCTGTAGATCTGAAGTCATCAACCCTGTGGTAGAAAGTTAAGGTGATGAATACAGAATTTAACTGTGAGGCTTAATGAAGGGTTGAAAACGAACTGATCTTTCCTCTTCCCCCCTTTCCCCTTTCCCTTTAAGCTAAAGATTGCGATGTAGCAAGACTTGAATCTATGCAGAATTACGATGTTGTCGTGTGTGGAGCCGGGCCTGCGGGGGCAACGGCAGCGGCGGAAGCCGCAAGAGCAGGACTAAAGGTTGCGCTACTGGAAAAACAGTTTTTGCCGCGTCATAAAACGTGCGGCGGCGGAATGCCAATGGTGATGCAAAACCATTTGTATGATTTAGCGCCAGAAGCGTTTGTCGAATCGGATGTGATGTTTATGCGTCATACCTGGAAATTTGATGATCCTTACCTCGCTCCGATTAATCCTCCCGGTTCTGATGAAACGCTCTCTCTGTGGATGGTGCAGCGTCCGATCTTTGACAATGTGTTAGCGCAACGAGCGGCCCAACTGGGGGCAGATTTACGCGATGGGGTTGCGCTGCGATCGCTAGATCCCCAGTCCGACGGCGTGATTGTCCGGGCGGAAGGGGTCAAAACCGGAACCCAGTTTGTTGCAAAAGCAAAGTATGTAATTGGAGCTGATGGTGCTAATGGCGTGACCGTCAAGGCGACGAAGTTAAGAAAGAATCCTGCGATCGCGATCGCGCTAGAGGTTGAACAGCCTCACCAGTGGGGCGATGGACATGGAGAATTGCGTCCTGATATTGCCCATTTGGAATACGGTGCGGTGAAGCGGGGCTATGCCTGGATCTTTCCGAAAGCGGATCACCTCAATATCGGCGCGGGATTGTTTCGTCCAGATAAGAAAGATGCGCGGGGCGACAGCACGATTCGGACGGAATTGCAGAAAACGATTTTTGAGTATATGGATGCGCTGAATGTAAAATACGATCCGAACAATCTCCGCTTTCGGGGACATCCCTTACCAACCTGGAGCGGCAAAGAATTACTGCATGAAGGACGGATCTTATTAATTGGCGATGCGGCAGGATTGATTAATCCATTGTTTGGTGATGGGATTCTGCATGCCGTGAAAAGTGGCGCGATCGCCGCTAGTGCGATCGCAGACGATGCGGCTCACGAGTACACCAATCGGATTCATGCTGAGTTTGCGGCGAACTTTGATGCAGCGCTCAATCTATCTCGCGTGTTTTATCAGTGGACGGGCGCTTGCTATAAATATGGCGTCAAATATGAGAAGGCAACACGCTATGCCACACAGCTTTTGTGTGGGGAGTTGCTGTTTACCGATATGGCAGGTCGGGCAATGCGGCGGCTAAAGCGATCGGTGGGGGAGAACTTCTTTCCGGCGTTGAATGGGTGATTACCAATTCAGACAGCCTCTATGAGACATCATCTATAAAGACAGGGGGCATTAGTGATTATCTAGAATCTTGCTGTATTGCTCTAGTAGATAATTTGGCTTTCGTAGAGAAATGAGATAGCCAAGGTGGATTAGCGATGCTGATACGAACATAACGGGAATGGCCAAAGGAAAAAAGAAGATATGGCGAGGATCGTTTGCAACCATTTTGTGAAGGCGATCGCAAAACACCTGTATCTTGCCACCAATTCCATTCATCGTTGGATCGTCTAGTTGGTCTCGCTTTTTTCCCCGTCTCAGCAGTCGCTTTTGCCAATAATAATCATGACCGATTAATAAAAATCGCCAGAAGAAATGAGCTAAACCATTGGGCGGTGCATGTAGCGTTCTTGCCTGTGGCTGTTTCCAAATCGTGAAGCCTTGTTCTCGGAGATAATGAGCATGAATCACACAATTGCCTCGGTAGAGCGGCAACTGAGTAGGGATAGGATAGCGCAACAAAAACTCTCGGCGAAATGCAACGTTGTTTAGAAAATATTGCTTAGCTGGAGCTAACTCTTTTTGACCAGAAAATTGAGGAAAAATGTAAGTCATTGCCATTGCAGTTCCATAAATTCCTGCACTGACCGTTGCCGTTTCACCTGCAACAATTTGGATATTTTCTGATTGGTAAAATGGCTGCAATATTACTTCTAACCAATAATGTTCATAAGTACAATCAGAATCATAGAAGACAATGATTTCTCCAGTTGCCAGCTTTGCACCCAGCATTTTGGACTGATAATATCCAGTGCCTATAGGCGCTTCGTGAATTTCAATCCAGGGATAAAGGTGACACAACTCCTCTAGTAAATCTGCTGGCGCATTGCCACTATCAATTAGAATAACTTCGTTTGCACAAGTGGGGCCAGGCTCTTGAGCGGCCAATGAAGAGAGCGATCGCGAGAGCCCTTTCAAATCAGCATTCACCAAGTTTTCTGTTTCTAAGATAATAGAAAAGCTCAGAAGATCATGATTCACA
This sequence comes from Myxacorys californica WJT36-NPBG1, assembly GCA_019359315.1. GTDB lineage: Bacteria > Cyanobacteriota > Cyanobacteriia > Leptolyngbyales > Leptolyngbyaceae > Myxacorys > Myxacorys californica. The sequence continues at coordinate 16,372 of JAHHHO010000036.1, read as the reverse complement.
AACTTACTCCCGCCCGCAAATTCTAAATTCTTAACTGAACAAATATGGCAAGTACATAATTTTCCCTCCATCCCAATTATATTTGTTCCTCTTATAACAAAAAAGAGATTTTTGGAAATACCCAAAAATCTCTGTCCTAGTAATGACTGACTATGAACTAAGAATTAGGTTTCTTCTGAGGGCCAAAATAAGCCTTGTAGATCTCATGCGCGATCGGCACTGCCGATTCTGCCCCAAATCCGCCATTTTCCACCACAACCGCCACTGCAATCTGTGGGTTCTTTACCGGACCATACCCTACATACACCGCATTGTCGCGTTGTCCAAGCACTTCAGCAGTTCCGGTTTTACCAGCCGTTGGGGGAATAGAGCCATCGCTAAGCTGACGCGCGGTTCCTTCTTTCACCACCGCAATGAGTCCTTCTCGAATCGCGTTAACTGTGCCTGGATTCATTCCAGTCGCTTCGGGCTGCATCTCAGGCTGAAAGTTTTGGTTGACCATCAGGTGAGGTTTCACTCGCTTACCACCATTGGCGATCGCAGACACCATCACCGCCATCTCGAGCGGCGTCACCTGGACAACACCTTGCCCGATCGCCATACTCACCGTGTCGCCCCCATACCACGGCTCGTTGTAGAGCTTTTGTTTTTGCTCTGGGGTGGGAATCACGCCATGATTGCCCCCCTCAAGTCCCATGTTTGATGATGTTCCAATGCCGAGGTTCTGTCCCCATTTCGCAATTTCTTCCGGACCAGCCGCCATGCCCACTTGATAGAAGAACGTGTTGCTGCTAACGGCAAATGCATCTCGAAAGCCAATTACACCATGGCCTCCGCCCCCATGTTCGTGAAACAGCGTGCCACCAATATTGATTGCGCCATAGGTAGGTAAGGTGGACGTGGGCGAAAACTTACCCGACTCCATTCCTGCCGCCGCCGTCACAATTTTGAATGTGCTTCCCGGCGGATAGCCTTGCAGCGCACGGTTTAACAAGGGCGTGTTTTCGTTTTGAAGTGCGTCCCATTCGGTTTGAGTAATCTTGCGCGTAAACATGTTGGGATCAAACGTTGGCCCACTCGCTAGCACTAATACAGCTCCGGTCTTGATGTCCATTGCCACAACCGCACCGCGCTGATTGTTCAACGCTTTCTCCGCCGCTTGTTGCATTTTCAAATCTAAGGTGAGTTGTAAGGGTGAACCTGAAGCAGGTTGCTGTACGCCCAACATGTTCAACTCTTTACCAACAGAGTCCACCTCAATCAAGCGATTGCCCCAGGTTCCGCGCAACACATCATCTGCGATCCGCTCGATTCCCATTCGACCCAGCAGCATTCCGACCGGAAATTCGGGGTGTCCTTTGAGATCGTCTTGGGTTGCCTCACCGATATAGCCGATCACATGCGACGCCAAACTGCCATGGGGGTAGAATCGGTTCGATTCAGGCTGCATCTCGAGTCCGGGGATCGTTCCGCTTTCAGAAAGGGCAATAAAGCGTTTCTCGTCGAGTTTGCGGAAGATCCGCACAGGCATTGCCGATCGATATCCTCGCTCTTCTATTTTCTTGAGAATTTCTTCGGCAGGCATCCCTAGAAGCTGACTCAATTGTTTAGCGCTTTCCTGCCATTGCTCTTTCGTTTGCTCGCGTGGATAGAGATACACCGATCGCGAGAGTTGACTCGTTGCTAATGTTTTGCCGTTGCGATCGAGAATATTGCCGCGATCGGCAACAATCGGCAGCGGACGAATTCGGTTATTGTCAGCAAGCTGCCGATTGTACTCGCCTTGCACAAGCTGTAGGTAAGCAACGCGAAACAAACAGATGCTAATTAACCCCGTCGCAATCATCAACAACACAATGGCACGAGACGTGCGGTGCGATCGCGTCCGATTAACCCAATTTTTAGTAGATGCAGATGAAAAGCCTGTCGCCATACGACCTCAACGTCCTTTAATTAAATTTTATGATCGCAACCTACCTAAGGGTAGAGTTTAAAGACATTAAAACTCTTTGAGCAGATTTTTAATCGGTGAGTAAGGGGATCATGACGAGCACGTTAAATTACTCCTCTTGATTGTGGAAACCAACTAAGTTCCTGTCAAATTGGTTTCTTTAATGAAGAAAATCGAGGACTCCCTATTTCTATTATTCCTAGCAATAGAGACGAATGATTTTGAGCAACAGCAGGATGTTGCTTCTTGACGGCAGAAGCCAAGATTTGAAAGGGGCATCTTGTTACCTTCTCTATCTAGGTTTTTCACTCCGGAAGTTTCTGGCAAAAGTCTTGCTATTCCATAGCACAAGCGAGAAAACACGGTTCTTCAAAACGCCTGGTTCAGTATTTACCGATTCAGTACCGCATCAAAAAACCAAGAATCTGAGGCTAGACGCTAAAAATTCGAGGAATCCGCCGCTAACAAGGTTTTAGCCAAAGCCAACGCATCATCACGACTCGTAATTTTTTGCTCAGCATGTGCCAGTTGCAGTGCGGCGAGCAGTCGTCCAATAATAGGTCCAGCAGGAATATGCAGGGTTTTCATTAGGTCTTGCCCTGTCACCAAAGCCTTCGGATGGGCGACTGGATCATTGCTGTTTAAGAACCGCTCAATTAGGAGAGCGCCTCCTTCAGAATTGCCGGCGCTTAGCCCATCGAAAAACAGTCCCGCTGCCATACTACTTGAGACGTCGTACGCATCCCTTTGGAGCTTGGCAGCGCCAATCGCCAGCAGCATCACCGCTGGAAACGTAATGCCAGCACTTTGGAAGAAGAAATACTGCTCTGCCAGCGTCCACTTGGAGCAAGGATTAGCAGTCTGAAACGCAGGCAATGATTTGATCACCGTACTTGCGGCTTGGATTTCTGCCCGACTGTATTTCAGCCGCCATAGCTGCCCTTCTGCAGTTTGGGGATCGCTAGAGAGTAGGCTAGCAAGCTTAGCGATCGTAATCCAGGTTCGGGCTGACCCTGACGCTTTTGGCTCCATTCGAGATTTTCCGGCTGTCGCGCCACGGACTCCGCGCACCAGTTCTGCCCAAAAATCTGCCCAAGTTTCTTGAATTACGACGGTCGTTTGATCGATCGCCGCAATTCGGCGCAATCCTTCATCGGTCGCGTCGGGGAACCAATCATTCAGTAAGCCATCCTCCCAAGCGCTCCGCAGCCAAGGCGTTCCTTTTACCGTGCTGAGCAGATAATTTAGTTCTGATTGGACTCGCTCTGCCGCAATGTGGCGTAACTGTGGGGCAAGCTGACGAATGGCGTGCTGAGTATCTTGATCTAACGTAAATCCGAGTTGAGACGCTTGACGGTAGGCACGCAGCAGCCTCAAGGGATCTTCCTGCAAATTCTCCGCACAAATCATGCGGAGGCGTTTGCGCTGCAAATCTTCGTAACCCCCAAGTGGGTCAAGCAATTCTGCGGTGTGCGGATTGTACGCGATCGCGTTGACGGTAAAATCGCGTCGCCGCAAATCTGCTTCTAGAGAGGCTCCCACCTGTAGCGCAAAATCAGCCGTTCCTTGCTCAAACACGACCCGTGCAATCTGACGTTCTGCATCAAGCAGCACAAATCCGGCTCTATAGTGGCGGGCGATCGCGGTTGCCGTTTCGACCGCATCGCTGGGTAACACAAAATCGAGATCTAAATACTCCGATTCTCGACCGAGCAGGGCGTCTCGGACTGTCCCTCCTACCAAACAAGCGGCCTTCGGTAGCCACTTGATGCTGAAGGGCCATTTCCGGGGAGACAGCACCGAGGAGTCGGATAACACGTTTAGTTGATACTCGTTCAGAACAGTCAAGGGTCGATCAATCCGTAGGTAATTTAAACTTAATGAAGCAACAAAATTTGGAGTTCAACCTCTGCTGTTTCCGCAACATAAATCAACCAATAGTGAGTGATTTAATGGTTGTGCCTGAGCTAGAGTAGCAGAAATAGAGAGGATCTCGATTCTATTTGAACAGAGAGACTAGAACCATGTGTATTTGCATCAATTGCCATTACGTCGATCGCTGCACGACCTACAACGCAGTAGAAACGCAGCACCAGCAAGTCCACCTGACCGAAACGCCCGATTTTGAGGCAACTGAGCCAACAATCAATGTTAACATCCGCGATCGCGGTGACTACATCGAAATGGAATGGGATGTGGTTGGCTGTCTCAGTTTCAGAGAGGAATCAGGAAAGTGGGTGAAACTCCGTCCGGGTGAGCTAGTGCCAACTTAATCGCAACTTAAACATAGCAGTGTAGCGTCAGCGAGATATCTAAAATGCAACTCGATGGCTAGTTATGGGAATCCTGAGAGGGAAGTTTAAAAATTCCATAGCGTTGGAGAGCCATGCGCTTCATTCGTCACACTCGATCTCAGGTTGCAATTGCTTCACGCTTTGCGCTGACCGCTCTTACTACAATTAATATGATTGCTGCTGTTGGCGGCGCAGCTTGGGCTGAAACGACTCAGCCACCAGCCAAGACCATCGAACTTTCAAAGGTTATTCAAGAAGCTCAAAATTTTTACAATCAGGGAGAAAGCAAGGCCCGCAGCGCCCGCTATCGCGAGGCGCTAGAGGACTATAATCAAGCGATCCAACGCAATCCGAGCTTGAGTGGCGCGTTTGTCGGACGGGGTATGGTACGGTCGCGGCTTGGCGATCGCGAAGGGGCAATGCAAGACCTCAATCACGCTGCCACCATGAACCCAGCCGATGCGATCGTTTACGCTCATCGCGGTGGCATTCGCTATAACTCAGGCAGCATGGAAGCTGCGATTAACGATCTGAGCAAGGCAATTGAGCTTGATCCGACTTTAGCAGCGGCATATGTGAATCGGGGCTACATCAAATCGCAGTCTCAGGATACGAGCGGTGCGATCGCAGACTTTGAGAAAGCCCTACAAGTCCAGCCGACTTATGCTCCAGCCCTCTTAAACCGGGGGTATGTCAAATTTAATCAGGGCGATCGCACGGGCGCGCTAGATGACCTGAATCAAGCAATTAAGCTTCAGTCCAATTATGCGGAAGCCTTTCTGATCCGAGGAACCTTGCGTCACGATATGGGCGAAGACGCTGTCGCGATCGAGGATATCAGCCAAGCGATTCGCCTCAAGCCCAACTACATTGCCGCTTACTTCAGCCGCGCGGCTACAAATTCTAAAATGGGCAATTTAGAAGCGGCTCAAGCCGATTACACGCAAGTCATTCAACTGAGTCCTGATCAGCCTGAGACGTTTCATCAACGGGGTCTGATTCGAGCGGCGTTGGGTGATGAGTCCGGCGCAATGGACGATTATAATCAAGCGCTTCGCTTGAAGTCAGACTATGCCGATGTTCTGAAAAGTCGAGGCGATCTGCGGGGCATTATGGGCGACAAACCAGGCGCGATCGCAGATTACGATCAAGCCCTTTTAGCGCAACCTACCCTGACCACTGCTTATGCTGCACGTGCCTCAGTGCGATCGCAGCTAGGCGATAAACAAGGCGCGTTTGCCGATTACACCCAAGCAGTAAATTACAACACCAACGATCCCAATGCCTACGAGGCGCGGGGCAAAGCCCGGATGCAACTCGGCGACTTGCAGGGCGCGATCGAGGATTTCAATCAGACGCTCCGGCTCAATGTCAATAGCGCTGAAGCTTATTACAATCGCGGCATGTTACTTGCCCGCTCTGGCGATCGCCAAGCAGCGTTCCTGGATCTCCAGAAGGCGGCAGAGCTTTACCGCCAAGATAGTAATGCCGAAGGCTACCGCAACTCGCTCAGCAATCTAAACAGCATGAAGCAATAATTTGTTGGTTTGACAACATGCTGCTAAAATCGTGTAGAGATAGTTCTATAGAACTATCTCTACACGATTTTTGTGACGTCTCGCTTTCTCTCTTTAGAAGACCCCGCGTTCGGTATACAGTAGAACTGAAGATGTTTCACTGATAGAGAACTGTAAACGCTGCACTGAGACTGATTTGATCAAGGTCAGCACTGTCTTACAGGGGTTTAATAGCTATGATTACTGCCCTAACCGTATTAGTCGCTATAGCCGTCTTGGGCTGGGGGTTTAACCGCGCTCGACCCTATGGAAAGATAGGCATTTTAGCGTGGCTCCAGTCTGTGGTCTTGATGGCTCCTTGGCTGCTCTTTTTTGGATTATTTGCTGTTGGAATCTATTTAAATCTTGCTGGGATGCTGCTGTTATTTATTGCATCTACAGCCGCCTATATTTTGCTTGGACGCCAGCTAAGAGCTGCTGGGCAAGATGTTTTATCGAAACGAGCGGCAACTCTTGCCAATCCAGACCTAGAACCTAACGGGGATTCCCCTTCTCAAGCGACACTGAGCGAACGGCAAGCTGTAGAAAAAGCCGCAGAAGCGCTTCAACCTCCCGAAGTTGTACCGATTCCGGCAGAAGATTTGCAAACCATCAAAGAAATCTTTGGGATTGATACATTTTTTGTAACTGAAACAACGTCCTACCAAGAAGGAGCTATCTTTCAAGGCAATTTGCGGGGCGAGGTTGAGCCAACCTTCACTAGGCTATCGAAGAGTTTAGAAGAACGAGTCGGCGATCGCTACCATCTCTTTCTGGTTGAAAATCCCCAAGGAAAGCCGGTGGTGGTTGTTTTACCGAGTAAGAATGATCCGAAGCCGTCTACTCTAACACAGAAGCTGCTGGCACTCGTTTTGTTTGTCGCGACGATCGCTACAAGTTTAGAAACAGGGGGGATTCTATTAGGATTTGACTTCTACAGTTCGCCCGATCGCTATTGGGAAGTATTACCTATTAGCTTAGGGCTGCTGGCAATTTTGGGAGTTCATGAACTGGGTCACTGGCTGATGGCGCGCCGCTATCGGGTTCGATTGAGTCTGCCCTATTTCATTCCGACTTGGCAAATTGGCTCATTCGGAGCAATTACGCGATTTGAATCATTTCTGCCGAGCCGCAGCGCCCTGTTTGATATCGCGATCGCGGGTCCTGCTGCCGGAGGAATTCTATCGCTAGGAATGCTGATTACTGGACTGTCTCTTTCTAATGCTGATAGCCTATTCAAAGTGCCAACCCAATTTTTTGAAGGGTCGATCCTGATCGGAACATTGGCACGGGTTCTTTTAGGAACGGCTGTTCAACAACCCATTGTCGCCATTCATCCCTTAGTTGTTCTCGGTTGGATTGGGTTAGTGATTACCGCCATCAATGTCATGCCTGCTGGACAGTTAGACGGCGGCAGAATTGTTCAAGCGATTTACGGACGCAAAACCGCTAATAGAACCACGGTTGCTACTATTTTGGTCCTCGGAATTGCTTCCCTCGTAAACCCATTAGCATTGTATTGGGCAATCGTCATTGTGGTGTTGCAACGTAGCCTTGAGCGTCCAAGCTTTAACGAACTGACAGAACCCGACGACGCACGAGCCGCTTTTGGGTTACTGGCGTTATTTCTAATGATTACAATTCTGCTGCCGCTAACGCCCAGCCTTGCAGGACGACTAGGAATTGGTGGTTAGTTTAGGTAGTTGGTTTGATTGTGTAATCGGGCTAACTTGTCTACTTTGTCAAATTTCTTGCCTACTAAATGAACACCTGTCCCGGAACCTTGCGTTGCGCTGGTGTCGTCATAGCTAGTACCTACTCTTTCAGAATTTTCCCATGCGTCCTAGTTCTTCTGCCAAGCTTCTCGCCGCGATCGCGCTTGTTGGAGCGCTGTCCCTCATGACCGGAATGCCATTGCTCCAACCCGCTTCCGCGAATCCCCTCAAGCAATCTTCCGAAGTCAAGAAACTGAGTAATTCATCTGAAGACGCTACTGCTCGTCCGGTCAACGCCTCTCGCTCTCCAATGGCTCCAATCCCAGTGACCAACGCGATCCTACGAGACATTACTCGAAAATCCGACGTTTCCCGTTCATCGTTAAGAATCATTCAGGTTGAGCCACGCACTTGGAGCGATGGCTGTCTGGGCTTAGCAGAACCCGGAGTACTCTGCACCCAAGCGCTAGTTGACGGTTGGCGGGTGCGCGTTGAAGGCAAGAACCAAGCATGGACGTATCGCAGCGATCGTCAAGGTTCCGTGATCAAGCTTGAACCCAAGACCAGCACGAGCCAACTTAGTCCGACTCGCTTGGAAGACGACGAACTTCCGAAACCACTGGAGCGAGGAACCGTTTTTCGCGTCATCACAAGCGGCGGTTTCGCTGGGCAAACGGCTCAAACTGTTTTATTAGCTGACGGACGGCTCCTTCACTCCAGAATGAGAGCCAACGGAACCTACGCTCCAACCAAGGTCTACCGCCTCTCTCCTCAGCAATTACAGCCCTTTCAGAAGATGCTAGAGCAAGCTCATTTGGAGCAATTTGATCGGCTCAGCTATCCTGCAAAGCCAGGTTCTGCTGATTTCTTTACCGTCACGCTCACCAGTCCAGCGGCAACCGTTCAATATTCTGACTCAGTTCAAAATCAACTCCCCAGTCCTCTCCAAACTGTCATCCAAAGCTGGCAAAACCTGGCTCAATCAAACTAGTTTGCAGCTTGTGCCTCTGCCCCAGCCGTTCGTTCAACCCCTAGAAAGGGAAAACTTAACCTAGAGTTTATAAGCTCTAAGGAGTGAGGAATGGCATGAGACGGGAATCAAAGCCCAAGCTTAAACTCATGATTGTAGATGATGAGCCAGATAACCTTGACTTGCTCTATCGCACGTTCCGGCGAGACTATGACGTGGTTAGAGCAACGAGCGCGATCGAGGCTCTCAAACTGCTGGATGATCATGGCGAGATGGCAATTATTATTTCTGATCAACGGATGCCCGAAATGCTCGGCACTGAGTTTCTCGGCAGAACCGTCGATCTCTTCCCAGACACAATTCGGATTGTTCTCACGGGATACACCGATGTCGAGGATTTGGTGGATGCGATCAATGCAGGTAAAGTTTTCAAATACATCACCAAGCCTTGGAAGCCTCAGCAACTTCAAGTCGTGATCGAGCAGGCAACCGAAACTTACCGTGTTATCAAACAACGCACCGAAGATTTAAAGCGCGCCCTGCGACGGGAATCACTCTTTAATGCTATCACTTCTGCCATTCGCAGTTCTCTAAACTATCAGAGTATGCTGCAAACACTCGTGGAGACCTTGGGGCAGGCGTTTGAAGCGACCTGTAGCATGCTCCACCCGGTAGAAGGAGATATGCTACTCTCTCAATCAGCCATTTTTTGCTCCACTGGTTGCCGGGACGGAGATTGTGATGCAGATCGGAAGTCTGCTCTGATTCAATCGGTTCTCAAGCAACACCAGACGGAAATGGAGCCACCCAGCCAAGGTGAGCAAGCGCCTCATCTTGCTGTTCCGCTCACGTATCAACAAGGGTTACTAGCAATTCTCTCGTTGCATCGAGGAGTTGATACTCCTTTGTGGTCGAAAGAGGATATTCATCTCATTGAAGAAGTAGCAGAACAAGCCGCGCTCGCTATTTCGCAAGCACAACTCTATCAGCGTACCCAACAGCAAGCCGAGCAGATCCGCGTAGAGTTAGGAGTCGCCCGCCAGATTCAAAGCAATCTTCTGCGTCAGATATTGCCCGATGTAGAGGAGTTTAAAGTTCAAGCGTGCTGTCATCCGGCAAGCGAAGTGGGCGGCGATTTTTTTGAGGTCTACCAGCATCCCCATGGCGATGTTTGGTTAGCGGTTGGGGATGTGTCTGGAAAAGGGGTTCCAGCCGCCTTGTTTATGGCAAGCGCCATTTCGGTCTTACGCCGAGAATTAGCTCAAGAAGCACCGCCAGAACCGGATGAGGTGATGCGAAATCTCAACAGCATTCTAGCGAATGATCTAGTTAGTGCAAATTGCTTTATCACCTTAGTTCTTGCCCGCTATAGCCCAGATACAAAGCAACTGGTATACGCCAATGCTGGACATATTTATCCGCTAGTCTGGTCGAACCGAACCGAACCTGTTGAGCCGAATTACCTGAAAGTTCGTGGAGTACCGCTCGGCATTTTACCAACTTGGAACGCGATCGCAGGTGATTTGGCGCTTCAACCTGGCGAAGTGTTGTTACTGACAAGCGATGGCATTACAGAAGCAACTGTTTATGGTGAGTCTCCTTTGGAAGGATGTGGAACGGGTTTGATGCTGAGAGAAACTGGACTATGGCAATTATTACGGCAAACAAGGGAATGCTTAGATTTGAAGCAACTTCTCAGTCGCATTCAAGCCCAAACTGCTATTCAGGAAGATGACCAGACGATTCTTTCTCTGGAGGTTCTGTAACTTATGAGAACTGAGCTTCAGATCCCGAGTGATATAAAATTCCTTAACGTAGCTGAGACTTGGCTCCTTGGTACGCTAGAAGCTGAAATTGGCGATCAAGTCGATTGGTCACGTCAATCGACTCGATTGCGCCTTGCGTTAGTCGAGGCATACTCAAATGTTGTGCGTCATGCTCACCGCGATCAGCCGACGCTTCCCGTGATTCTGCGGTTGGAATTGAGAAACCGAGAGTTTGCCTTAGAAATTTGGGATCATGGCGCGGGCTACGACCTATCTACCTATCTCCCTCCTTCTCCGCAAGAGATGCAGGAACATGGCTATGGATGGCTAATTCTCAATCGACTGATGGATCGCGTAGAATATCGTCTCCAAGTCAACGGTCGAAATTGTTTGAAGCTTGAAGCTAGTTTTTCAGATTAGAGCAATCTGATGTGCCAGCATTAGCGTCCTAAATCGAGTAAGGCATTAATGGTTTCGGCACAGCGACTAGTGACGGCTTCCAGTTCAGCGCGATCGCTCGATTGGGGCGGCAAAATGATCTCTCCAATCCGAATGGTCACAGGCACAGGACGCGGAATGGTAGAGCCTTTCTTAAAGACTTGATCAGTTCCCCACAAGCCGACGGGTAAGAGTGGGGAGTTTGTTTTGGCAGCAATCCATGCCGCCCCGAGTTTTGGATCAGTAATGCGACCGTCAAGGGTGCGAGTGCCATCGAGAAATACGCCCGTTGCCCAACCCGATTTGATTGATGCGATCGCGGCTTTCATCGCGGCACGGTCAGCGCTCCCTCGCTTCACTGGATACGCTCCATACGCCTGAATGGCTTGCTTCAGAACTGGAATCTGAAATAACTCTTCTTTTGCCATGTAGGCTACAGGACGCCCTACCGCACACGATAGTAATGGAGGGTCAAAATCGCTAGCATGATTGCTGACAACGAGTAATCGTCCGTAGCGAGGTACATGATCGGCACCATAAATGCGCCCCCGGAAATAGCCGTGGAGGACGGGAGCGACAACAGACCATTTAAACAGATGATAAAGAGCGAGACTGATGAACGGTTCTCGCTGAGGTTCAAGATTTGAAGACTGGGGGGACGGTTCTATAGAATTGGGGGTCATAGGTATCGGGTAGGGGGAGTGTGACTCCTAGCGTCCCCCCTAAGCAGGTAAGTCTGCGACACTACTAATATTTTCTAAGCCTAACTCAGGGCAGCTACGCTTGATGATGCCTGTTAAAACTTTACCAGGTCCGACCTCAATCACACGACTGACGCCTTGCTGAGGAAACTTTAGTGAGATCTCGCGCCACCGAACAGAACCCGTCATCTGACGACTAAGCCGGTCCTTGAGCGCCACTGCGTCGGTGCTGGGAGTTGGGTCAACATTAGACAATACTGGAACTTGAGCCGTTTGAAATTCAACCTGATCGAGAACAGTGTTGAACCGAGCGGCGGCATCTGCCATCAGCGGAGAGTGAAAGGCTCCACTCACATTGAGACGGATCGCGCGTTTCGCCTTGACTTGACCTAAAACCAATTCAACCGCGTCGGGCGTTCCAGAAATGACGACCTGCCCAGAATTATTGTCGTTGGCAAGAACGGCGTCGGGCGTTTGGGCAAGAACAGCGTCGAGTTGAGCGCGATCGCAGCCTAACAATGCTGCCATCATGCCCTCCGAAGCAGTGTCCATCAATTCGGCTCGGCGTTGAATTAGGCGCAGTCCAGATTCAAAATCAAAGACGCCTGCGGTGTAGAGAGCGGCGTATTCTCCTAAACTGTGACCTGCTACATAATCAGGGCGATGTCCTTGGGCATTTAGCAGGTCTGCTAGAACCGTTTCAACGACGTACATACAAGGCTGCGTGTACCGCGTTTGCGAAACCTTGTCGTCTTCGTTCTGACAGGTTTCAACAACAGACCAGCCTAAAATTTGCTCAGCCTGCTCAAATCGTGCCTTTCCTGCTGGCAGATCAAGTAAATCGATGCCCATACCAACCGTCTGAGATCCTTGCCCAGGGAATACCCATGCCGTTTTCGTCATTAGTGGTTCTACAGTGTGATGGATAGAGAACTGTGGAAGTGCGTCTGTCGAAGAACTAATCGAATCGACCCCATTGAAATAGGGCAGCCCCCCAGGTTAAGCCTGCGCCGAAACCAGACGCCGCGATCATATCTCCAGGTTTGACCTGTCCGTGGCGCACGGCTTCATCTAACGCTAGGGGAATTGACGCCGCTGATGTATTGCCGTGTTGTGCCAGATTGCTAATGACTTTATGGGAAGGAATATGCAGTCGGGTGGCAACGGCATCTAAAATTCGCTGGTTGGCTTGGTGCAGCAAGAGCCAATCCACCTGTTCAACGGTTAGATTTGCCCGAAATAGAGCCTTTTCGATCACCTCGGGAACTCGCTTTACGGCAAAGCGATAGACATCTTGCCCGTTCATCGTGATCGGATTGAATGTACCCTGTGCGATCGCTACATCTTCCAATAAGGGTTTTGGTTGGCTGTTATACGACAAATTGAGACACTTATTGAGCATGCCATCGCTGCGAAGCTCAAACGCGAGCAATCGATCGGCCTCGTTTGCTTGCATGACAACTGCACCCGCACCATCGCCAAATAGGACGCACGTGCGCCGATCCGTCCAATCAACCCAGCGGGAGAGAATGTCTGCCCCAATCAGCAACACATTTTGGTAAACACCAGTGCGAATGTACTGTGCGGCAGTCACCATGCCAAAGACAAAGCCAGAGCAGGCAGCAGTGAGGTCAAACGCTACGGCTCTAGACGCTCCGATTTCTGCCTGGACTCGACAGGCAGTGCCAAACAAATCGTCCGGAGTGGACGTTGCGAGGAGAATCAGGTCGACATCCATTGCGGTGATGCCCGCCATTGAGATCGCACCCTTTGCCGCCTCTGCCGCAAGCTCGGCTAGAGAGCTATCGGGAGGTGCTAACCGTCGGTGACGAATGCCAGTCCGCGAAGCAATCCAGTCATCCGATGTTTCCACGATTTGACTGAGTTGAGTATTGTCAACAGACACAGCGGGAGTTGCCGATCCGCAGCCTGTAATTGCTAGTCCTAACCCTGAGTGTTCCAAGGTTCTTTACTCCATCTTTGCAGGGCAATAGTTCAGACGCCGTGCGCCTCTGAGGGAAATTAGTGGTCAGCTACTCACGGCGGGTTTTTCATAGCTAGACCGAATGCGATCTAACACATGATTGTCGATCGCATCTTTCGCCAATCGAGCAGCGTTAAAAATCGTCGGTGCTTGAGAACTGCCATGGCTAATAATGCAAACTCCCGCTACACCAAGCAAGAGCCCACCGCCATGCTCAGCGTGATCCATCCGTTGTTTAATCCGCTTGAGGTTGGGACGCAAGAGCGATACGCCTGCTTTACCGTGCAAGCCTCTTGGAAGCTCTTCGCGAAGAATTTGTAGCGCCACTTCTCCAACGGCTTCTGCAAATTTGAGCAAAACGTTTCCAGCAAAGCCGTCGCAGACAATCACATCAAAGTGCCCTGACAGTACATCTCGTCCTTCCGCGTTGCCAATAAAGGGAATAGCCGAATTTTCTTGCAGCAGTTGGTGGGTCTGAATCGCTAATTCGTTCCCTTTGTTTGGTTCTTCACCAATGTTGAGCAAACCGACTTTTGGATCGGGATTGCCCAGGACATACTGAGAATAGATGGTTCCCATAAGCGCGAATTGCTCTAGAAACTTGGGGCGACAATCGACATTTGCCCCGACATCTAAAATTAGAACTGGCTTTCCGGCAATCAGCGTCGGCAACACCGCCCCGATCGCGGGACGATCGATTCCGGGCAGACGACCGAGACGCAGCAACGCGGCTGCCATTGCCGCCCCTGAATGCCCCGCCGACACCACCGCATCGGCTCGACCCTTTTTCACCAGATCCATTGCCACGTTAATGGATGCTTTAGGCTTGCGACGCAAGGCAGTGAGTGGCTCTTCTTCCATTTCGATCGTTCCTTCAGCAGGAACAATTTCGATCAGAGAAGTTTGCGCGTGTTGCTTGAGAGCGGCTTCTACTTGTTGGGGTTCGCCAACTAGTAAAACCTCTGCCTCCAATTCTTCTTGTGCCCGGAGCGCTCCAGCCACGATTTCAGCAGGAGCGTTGTCGCCTCCCATGGCATCAATTGCAATTCGTACCCGCGTTGATCCCATTAGCTAAGTTTGTAAAAACCTTACAAATTCTATCAGACCGCCTTCCATTCATAGCTCCTTCAATCGGGTAGAAGGGAAAGTTACTTTATTGTCGCTCACCAGAGGACAAATAAGGAAGGGACTGTAGAAGTTAGGACGTAAGAACGACATCGCAAGCTTCAACAAATAGGGCTAAATTCTCCTAAACTGCATTTAGCCCTTTATCCGTTTCTCACGGCTTGTCTACACCACAATCCCTTTCCTGATCATGCATGCCCACTGGAAAAAGCGCCTTTTACTCCTTGATCTCCCCTGGCAAGTCGGCGTGATGATGACGATCGCGGCTCTCATCCTCTTTGTCTGTAGCAGCGTCCGCCATCAGCTATTTCAATCTACAGCGTTGGATTTGGGCTATTTTGACCAGGCAATTTACCTCATTAGCCAAGGTTTGCCCCCCATTGTGTCTTTTTGGGGATACCACGTCATGGGAGGACACGCGGATTGGATCATCTACGGGATTGCGGGGTTCTATAAGCTATATCCCAGCGTCTACTGGTTATTTGCAATTCAGGCGCTTTCATTAGCAGGAGGAGCGTTACCGAGTTGGCATTTGGCACGACAAGCCGGATTAGAGGTATCGCAGGCAACTGCGATCGCGCTAGTCTACCTACTCTACCCACTGGTTTTTAATCTCAATTTGTTTGATTTTCACCCTGAAGTGATCGCGCTACCGCTTCTGCTGTGGGCAGTTTGGGCAGCTAGAGGCAATCGAGTAGGCTGGTTTACGCTCTGCGTTGTGATGATTTTGGGATGCCGAGATGCGCTGTCAATCACCGTTGCGGCGATGGGGCTGTGGTTAATTACCTTTGAACGAAAAACAATGTGTGGTGCGATCGCGCTGTGTCTCGGTACGGCCTGGTTCTTGATTGTGACTCAAGTTGTAATTCCTCACTTTCGTCCCGATGGCGTCGAGTCTGTCGCCCGCTATTCCTACTTAGGCAATTCACTGTTTGAGATTGTCGCCAATCTCTTTCTTAAGCCAAACCTAATTTTGGGTAAAATTTTCTCTTTAGAAATCCTAGTTTATCTTGTCTTTCTATTCATTCCGATCGCGTGGGGACTCTCGGTTCGACAGTTGTTGCCCCTTATTCCAGCCGTGCCAACGCTTGTGATTAATAGTTTGTCTGATTTATCGCTTCAAAGAGATTTACTTCATCAATATTCGCTGCCCGCATTGCCATTTCTGTTGCTGGCGACCATTGGAAGCTTGGCAGCCGATCAAGCGTGGCTCAAAAAACCCCGATGGATTGTGCTTTGGTCGTTCATTGCATTTTTGGCATTGGCAAAGTACGGGTTCTTTGGGGAGAAATATCTGACACGCCTAGACAGTTGGCAGGCGACGCGAGAGGCGATTAACCTTGTTCGCGCTTCCGAAGCAACAGCAGTATCAAGGCAACCCATTCTGACCACCAGCTACATTGCCCCCCATTTAACCCATCGTCCGGTGCTGGACTACACAAAGCTGATTGCGCCTCCAACTCGCTTAGATCGCTTTCACTATGTTCTTTTGAACCTTCAAGATCCTGGCTGGGCAAGTAGTCCAGAATTGGCACAGACGGTACTTCAGCAAGCTCAGACCGATCCAATGTTTCGACTAGAGTATCAGCGCGATCGCGTCTACTTATTCATCAACCAATCCGTAAGTATCAACGGTTCGTAAAAGTAGATAGAAAATTGGCTTTATATATTTTTGAAGCGTTGAGTCTCCTAGCTTAATTGCCTTATCACCCTGTGGTTACACTTGCGTAATATTACTGAAATCCTTAGACTTGTCGGTAAATAAGGGAGAATAGAGAACAGTGACGAGATGAGATAATGCTAGACATTCAACGGGTGCTGAAGCAAGACCGATTAGTGCGGGCGCTAACTGGATTGAACCGGAAAGCGTTT
>JAHHHO010000035.1 GCA_019359315.1 Myxacorys californica WJT36-NPBG1 | reverse complement strand
TCTGGAGGACATGAGGTTTATTTCTGACACTGCTGTAGCTCAACATGGCAGGCGGTTCAGCTTTCGAGCGAGAATAACTATATGTCTTCTAGATTAAGCTATTGCCGATTAAGTCTAGTGGATGTCTCAATCTCATCCGCCTTCATCTGTGCGATTACACGATTTCGGGCGCTATCCGCTAAGCCAAGGATCAAACAATGGCGCGTGCCGCGATATGACCAACGTAGGCGTAAATTACCCTTGAAGTTCTCTGTTTTTGGCATTGGCATCTGTCCTTTTTTCAGGACGTGAAGCGATTGGTATCCAATACCAATTTGATACCAATTTCTGAGTTTCCCCTAGCCAAAGTGATATTCTATGAACCCCTTATTGAGAATTGGGAATCTTTAGAAGCCTTACCTAGAAACGACAAAAGCCAGTCACTGACTGGCTTTTCATCTATCGGAGCGACAGGATTTGAACCTGCGACCCCTACTACTCTAGGGTAGTAAGTGAAACTGTAAACCTTTGCGGTAAAGAAGTTTTGACGCACGGAAAAATGAGATCTCATTTTTGATCTCACTTTCTGCAATAAGGAGGGCACTCTAGCCGCATCGTTGCCCCCAGAACTTAGATGATTTGTCCAATGATTCAAGGCTTAACTGCACTAACGGTTGCCACTTGCACGGCTCCCTCGCTGCCTACGCCGTCCGCGCTAATTCGAGATATCCCGCCCCAAGCCATTGCCAAGGCAAAGCCCACCGCAAAGCCGATCAGCCTCTGCAAACTGCCAGCCGCCCCGCCGCCTCAAGAAACGACGACCACTATTCTGCGGGTGCCGTCACTGCCGCCGATCGGACGGAAACCCAAATGTCGTTAAAAAATATACCGCTGCTTCCGTCCGTGTTTAGCATCGATATGGCGCTGACAATAGGCCCTCAGTACATCTAAATCGACGCCGCTAGGGGTAATGGCTCCGGCTCTGACCAAATGCTCCTTCGTGGAGAGCGCAACGGCTTCATGAATGGAAGACCGAGCAGAGTTGATCTCGTTCAGTCCTGGTTGCGCGCCCTCCCCCGCAAGAATGGATGCCGCTCAACCACTGTTAGAAAGCTGACGCGAGCTGCTAAAGATTCATCCACGATCGCCACAACTTGCGCGAATTCCCACAGTTCTTGATCTGAGATTCCGTCTAAAGGAGTAGAGGGAGCCGTTATCGTTCTCATAGGGCAACGTTCAGAAACTAGAACAATTCTTCCCTAACTCTACCTTTAGGGGGATGAACTACCGGAAGTCTTAATTTGTGTGAATCGCTCTTTTTATTGCCCTTACAATCTTCCGCCATCCCTTCATCAAAGCAACACAATTCAAAAGCGTGAATGCTAGGGCAGTCTGTAGCGCTGCCATGACTCACAACACCAGCCGAATTATTTTTGAGCTAGAAGAAATAGATATTGCTGTCCGCAACGTGATCCATGCATACCATCACGAGAATGAATGCACGGAAGAGCGGTTAGAAAAAGTACTTGATCGCATCAACACGATCGCCATTCTCTATGGCAACATCGTCAAGGTGTTAGATGGCATTGAGCAACGATCTCTACAGGAGCTAAAACTACGGAAGCTGCTGATCCCATCTGACTTTGAAGGGGCGTGGTACGTAGCTTGTAGTCATTCGCGAATTGCGAACACAGAAAGTGATCCACAAATCGCCCCCACACATTGAAGATGTCCACTCGAAGCTTGATGATCCACAGTCGGGAGTATCGTTGAACGGTGCAGGGGTAGATTTCAACGACGGTGAGCAGGTATAAGTCTTGCCTCCGTGCCCACAGCCAAGCCCAATCTTTTGGAACAACAACGTCCCCAATTTGAAAGTTTTCTCGACGCATAATCTCAGGTATAAGTGACGACTCGCCCTATTTTTGCCGAGGTTTAAGACTTTTTTAAGTATTCTTTTGTTCTTTACGTACACCTCATTTATCAGACCGTAAAAACCTAAGTATTAACACCTTAATATTTGTAATCTTTTATAGCCAAACTATACGCATAGCTGCGAAAGATTGAGTATTTTAACCATGACTAAGCCATCGCTAGAGGCGTTGTTTTGGAAGTATTTTGAAGCACGACAAGCTGGGACAAAAACTGATGCCGCAATTCGACTGAGAAATCAGATTGTGGAGCAAAATATTGGACTAGCCCGTGAAATTGCTCACCGTGCTGCCTCGGAGTGCCCAGAACCGTATGAGGATTTGGAGCAAATCGCTGCGATCGGGCTGATTCGCGCTGTGGAAAAGTTTGATCCCAGCACAGGCAACGCCTTTAGCTCTTTTGCTGTGCCCTACATCAAGGGTGAGATTCAGCACCACAACCGCGATCATGGCTACAGCGTCATTAAGAAGCCGCGTCGAGGGATTGAGCTGGTGTCACGAGTGAGGCGGCTACAGCGCAAACTCAAGGCCCAAGGCATGGAGATTGACGAAGCCCAGGTGATCAGAGGAATCAATATCACCGAATCCAAGTGGCGCGTCGCGTGGGATGCCTATAATCTGCCACCGGTGAGCAATCTCGATGAATCGCTCAATGGGGAAGATGCCATCGGCGGCATTGTCAAAACTGACTATTCCTGGTTCAAAACCTCGGTCGCTCGCCTGAGAGAACCAATTCAAAGTGTGCTGATTGAGAAGCACATATCTGGGATGACTGAAGGGGCGATCGCCAAAAAGCACAGAGTCACAGTTGAGCAGGTCAATCTCTGGCTAGAGCAAGGGGCAAAGCAATTAAAGACGTTGAGCGAGGGTTGAGGGATGACAGTAGAAGTGATGCGCGATTTTAGTTACGAAACGTTGGAGGTAGAAGCCCGTGTGGTCGTACAGCAACGCACGGGCGAGATTAAATCGCTCATTCGGCGTTCGGCTCAAGATACGATCGAGATTGGGCAGAAGTTGCTAGAGGTCAAGTCTCGCTTAGGGCATGGCTTGTTTGGCGATTGGCTCAGAACTGAGTTTGATTGGAGTGAGCGGCTGGCCAGGCAGTACATGTTGGTGGCTGACAAAATGGCAAAATTTGCCAATTTGGACACGATCGCACCGTCTGCACTGTATCTATTAGCCTCTTCATCCACACCGGATGAGGTGAAAGAAGAGTTTCTAGAGCAAGCAGAAGCCGGTGAACCTGTGACCCACAAGCAGGTCAAAATCGCGCTGTATTCTGCCAAAAGCCACAACGCGGCCTCTAAGCTAGCGCCAGGGGAGCAATACACCGTCACCGAAAAAGAAAGCCCCTACTATGGGCAGTCGGTAAAAGTTGAGCGGTCAGAAGGAGAATTTGTCTACTGCGAAACCCCAGACGGCAAAACTCAACCCTTCCTCCCTGGCTGGGTCGGTGAACAACCTTCAGAGAAGGTCAAACCAGAGCCAAAAGTTGACCAAAAAACTGAACTTCTGGTCAGTCTGGAATTCAAGGTCGATGTGAAAGAGGAGCGCATTAAATTGCTAGAAGCATGGATTCGCCGCGCTTTGGATGAAGGCGAATTACCCCAAGATTTATACCAAGAAGGTCTGGATCTGCTGGCTTAGGGCATTATGGCTGTACAAATAGAGTTGAGCAGCACCTGTGTCACCAGGTGCTTTTTTATTTACCAGTTTTGAGCGGTGGCAACGGACACGACAAAGCTCTCAGATGCAGCACCTCTTGTTCGAGACTAGCAATCTTGCGATCGTGGATCTCGAAGCTGGTGTTGACTGCTTCACTGTAGAGCGAAGAAATAAGTGTCACAACCGAAGGAATGAATGTCACAATCGCTCTTCGGCTCAAAGCCTTGTCCCGCGAGCCTTTTAGATTTTTTGACCATCAATTTTTAAAGAAAACTCAACCGAAGAATTACGTGTCATTTCGTGGGGCTACCGAAGAAATAAATGTCATCTCGTAAGTCGTTGCTTGAAATCTTTACCCTAAAACGATTTCATCATTTTCTGCGATCGCCAAAGAATTACATGTCATTTCGTTAGCTTGGAAGCCGAAACCTACACGAATCATTAGTTTCAAGCTTTACTAAATTTACCGGAGGATTACGTGTCATTCCGTTGGAGCAGTTTCACCTTCACGCTGCGATTGCCTACCGCTCATGGAGCAATCCTATGAGTAGAGATTACATCAGGAGCAGAGTGCTTTATTAGGGAGAGTAATTGCTATTTGAGCAGCAGGCCCCAGTAGAGCCGATTCGACGGAAAGTGACGATTGTACCCAAAGGAGCCATTCACTTTTTCGTCCAGTGAATTCAGTTGAAATCAGTTCCAGATTGGCAATCTGTTGCGGGTGAACTGGAGTTGTGAGTTTCGCTGCTTCAGTTCGCCCAATTTAGAGCAAGCGATGGTACGGCAAAATAGCGTGACGGCTGTACGTTTTATAAGAAATGGCGCGGCTTTCAAATTCGTGGCGCAACGCTATAAAGCGTAAAATTCTTGTCCCACAAAGGTTTTATCGTTTTTTATCTCGGCACTTATTGAGTCGCATTATCAAATTCGTGGCGCGAAATCGTTCTGCAGTCAAAACAAATTCTTGCTTACTGTGTCTTGAGCTTCTAGATGCTTTCACATTTGTGGCGGGATTTCGGTCGCTCAAACCATTGATAGACACCCCTTTCTAGTCCTAACAAAGTGATAATTTCTAGCTACTGACATCAGATGAGTTATGGTCATCCAACTAAGCAGTTGGATTCTTATAGCAGTGTGGGAAGATTTGCAGCATTACAGTCAAGCTAGGTAATCTGCTGTGCTGCCCACTGGTTGAGATCTTGACGGTTAATGGCGGCTGCCATCAGATCTGGGAAGCGATCGGGCGTACAGGCAAACGCAGGGATACCCAGAGATGCCATGAATTGAGTGTTGCTATGGTCATAGCAGGGTGCACCATCATCATTAAGTGCCAGCAGGGTGATGAATTGAATTCCTGAAGCAACGAGGCTACTGATGCGCTTTCGCATTTCATCCTGGTTACCACCCTCATACAGGTCGCTAATCAACACCAGAATCGTATCCTGTGGTTGACGAATCAGCCCTTGGCAGTAAGCGAGTGCCTGATTAATGTCAGTGCCGCCTCCTAGCTGAGTTCCAAATAAAACCTCAACCGGGTCTTGCAGCAAGTCAGTCAGGTCAACCACTACTGTATCAAACACAACCATATGGGTTTGCACTGCCGGGAGCGATGCCAAGACGGCACTAAAAATTCCGGCATAAACGACGGAGGTTGCCATTGAACCACTCTGATCCACGCAGAGAATGATGTTTCGCAGGGCAGAACGTTTGCGTCCAAAGCCGATCCGAATTTCAGGAATGATGGTGCGGTATTGAGGCTGATAGTGTTTCAGGTTGGCGCGAATTGTCCGATGCCAATCAATTTCATGATGGCGGGGACGACGGTTGCGAACGGAACGATTGAGGCTACCCAAAACTGCCTGCCGAGTTGGATTTTCAAGTTTGCGGATCAGATCTTCAACGACTCGTCTGACCACAATTCGAGCAGTTTCTTTTGTCTTACCGGGCATTACCCCACTTAGTGACAGCAGGTTAGAGACCAGATGCACATCAGGTTCTACTGCCTCTAGCAGTTCTGGTTCCAGTAACATTTGGTGCAGATTAAGCCGATTCAAGGCATCTTGCTGCATCACTTTTACAACCGAAGTGGGAAAGTAGGTGCGAATGTCACCCAACCAACGCGCGACTTTCGGTGAGGAAGCACCCAGTCCACCTTGACGATCGCTCTCGTAAAGCGCACTCAACGTCTGATCAATCGCTTGATCTGCCCCTCCTAGACTAAAGCCGTCACCTTCCATGCCATTGCCGTTCGGTGAACCGCAAATGCCATCCGCTGCCCCACCACCGAGGATGAGCCGCCAGCGTCTCAATCGTTCTGTTGAAGGAGAGTCCGTCATGGTGCAATACCAAGTAATTGGGCAACAAGCGGGAGAACGGTATCGGCGCGATCGCTATCAAACGAACCCGCTTTGATGAATACAGGGGGATGACTATTTCCCTGCCGAACTCGCTCTCCCATTTGGCGGCGTTCAGGGGCAGCAAAGGTAGAAAAGGTGCGGCGCAACAGCGGCAAAATTGCAGTAAACGTCTCACTCGATAGCTGAGTTACCCAGTCGTCTAAAACTTGCCAAAGCGTTGGATTATGGAGCAGCAATAACCCACTGCCTGCTAAAAATCCTTCAATCCAGGCGGCGGCTTGAGCAGGTTCGCTGGCAGTTGAGAGTGCCAATCCCAGTCGTCGCGCCGTATTTTCTGGCTGAAAGACTCCGGCTTCAAAGAGTAGGCGACAGCAGCGCCCTGCCACCAGCCCATGTAACCCCTGCTGGTCTACCAGTTGAAGGAGAACCTGTTGCCACATTTCTAAAGCATCAGGTTGTTGAAGAATCGCGATCGCTCCATTCACGTCGTTCACCTGCTGATGCATTTGAGTTGCTGCATCATCATCCAGAGAAGCCGCAGCAACGGGTAGACCAATGCAAACGCGAGTAATCAGCCCGTTAACGACATGCCCCACCGTTGTTGTTTCAAACTGGCGCACTGTACCGTAGCGCATCACATTGACTAGAGGCGGCAAAGCATTCGTCAGATGTGCCATATCGCTTGCCAGAGCAGCTTCTGATTCTAGACATTTCATCAGGTGAACGATCGCCTGGGAGAGATTTGCCAGCAGGGTTTGATCAATCAGCTTAGTGAGGTTGGGCAGGTTGGCTTGATTGGCACGATCGCACGTCCATGTCGTGGCAGCCGTTTCAATCGTATTGCCCCAGATTCCTGCTTCAATCAAGTGAATGGCAAACTCTGGCTGCCACTGGAGCTGCCAGGATTCGCGGAAGGTGCCTTTCGTGTTACCTGTAGATTGTTGCCGTCCCCAAGGGATCTCCAATAGGTTGAGTCGATGTAACAGGTGCGATCGCTCTAAATCTAGAGGTTTACGAAGATCCAGATCCAGATTGGTTTCTGTTGCTTCTGGTTTAAGCCGCAGTCGCTTCTGCTGTCGCTGTAAATCCTGTTGCAGAGGAATCATTGGGGTTTCGGCAGGAACCTTACCCAACCGTTCACCCACAATGAGCTGCTGATGAATCAACTGCATTGGCAGTGCATCACCAAAACAAAGAACCGTTTGGGTGGCTTCATTTAATTCAAGGAGACCCGGAAGGGGACGATCGCGCAATGCTGCTAATGTTTCAGCTAATCGAACCGCTTCAATGACGCTGGCGGAAGAGGCATCCAGATCTTGTTTTCGCAGCGATCGAGCAACCTTCGTCATCCAACGAATCGAACTACTGGTGGTGCCAAGTGATGATTGGGTGGGATTCTCTAGAAGAGGGGCTCCGCCAACGCTCCGTTTTCCCTGTTCCCACAAATGCTGATACCAACCAGGAGATTCAATTCCTGCTCCGTAGCCACTGCTAATCGTCAATCGTCCATACGTCCAAGGAACCCAAGTCGCTTCAACCTTAAGTTTTGGGAGTCCCTTTAGCAAGGCAACATCTTCTTTGGCAGGTGGCATCGTTGCTAAAGCAGGCGCGTGCCATGCGCCACAGACAACAGCAATTCGTTGAAAACCTTGCTTTTCTGCTTCGCGGATGGTCTTCCACATATAGGCTTCTCGATACCGTTCCAACGAATCAAAGTGAGAGGCAAGTTGCCCCACCTCTGTTGGCGTAGCCGTTCCCAGGGAGCATCGCAGCACGGTCATCGCTTCTAGAATGGCAGCAAACAACTCCGTGCTATCTTGCCGTTGTTCGACCAGATGTTCCCACCAACGTTCGCCGTCGCTGTATCCTGCTGCTTGCGCAAGAAGGCTCAAGGGATCATCGTAGAGATTAGGAATTGGGGGTTGGGGGAGTGCTGATGATTCTGTTTCGTCTTTCTCCCCATCCTCCGGCTGTTCTTTATTCGCTAATCCCTGCTCCTTATCTTCCATTCCCATCGCAAGTCGATGAGTTTGGGGTAAGTCCATGAACCGGACAGGAATCTGCTGAGTCAGCCCATAGTGAATGGCTTTCCACTCTGGAGAAAACACTGCAAAAGGGTAATAAGCTGCCTGCTGAGGGTTTTCGGGTGAATAAACCAGCAATGCGACAGGTGGACGCATCTGAGGATCAATCAGCAGAGGCAAAACTGCCTCTGCATCGGGCGGTCCTTCCACCAGCACAATGTCTGGCTGAAGTTGCGTCAACGCCTGACAAAGACTGCGAGCAGAGCCAGGTCCATGATGACGAATTCCAAAAATGTGAATTGACATGAGGATTGCCCCTAGAGCATCGCACGGCTAGCGCGATACAAATCTTTCCAACCGTCCCGTTCTTTGACAACGGTTTCCAGATACTCCTTCCAGACAACCTGATCCTGTACAGGGTCTTTCACAACAGCTCCAACTAAACCAGAAATCAGATCACTAGCCGTTAGAGAGCCATCACCAAAGTGAGCAGAGAGGGACATTCCACTGTTCACGACTGAAATCGCTTCTGCTGGGCTGAGCGTTCCTGTTGGAGATTTGAGTTTTGTTTTGCCATCAATGGTTACTCCACTTCGTAATTCTCGAAAGATCGTCACCACTCGCTGAATTTCCTCTAGAGCCGGAACCTCGGCAGGCAGTTCTAATGCTCGTCCCAGGCTTGTCACTCGTTGTTGCACGATGCTGACTTCTTCTTCGATCGTGTTGGGAACGGGTAGAATCACCGTATTAAACCGACGTTTGAGGGCGCTAGAGAGTTCGTTGACACCGCGATCGCGATTATTAGCTGTGGCAATCACGTTAAACCCTTTAGTCGCCTGCACTTCTGTATTCAGTTCAGGAACGGGCAGTGTCTTTTCTGACAAAACAGTAATCAATGTATCTTGCACATCAGAAGGAATGCGAGTGAGTTCTTCCACACGGGCGATTTTGCCGTCTGCCATTGCCCGCATCATGGGACTGTCAACTAATGCCTCCATTGAAGGACCGTCTGCCAGCAGCCGAGCATAGTTCCAGCCGTAACGAATGGCTTCCTCGCTCGTGCCAGCCGTTCCCTGAATCAGCATAGTAGAATCACCGGAAACTGCTGCTGCTAAATGCTCAGACACCCAGGACTTTGCTGTACCTGGAACGCCATACAGCAGTAAGGCGCGATCGGTGGCAAGAGTTGCGATCGCCACTTCCATCAAACGGCGGTTGCCGATGTACTTGGGAGTTACTTCAAAACCATTGTCTAGTTTGCCTCCTAATAAGTAGGTTGATACTGCCCAAGGAGAAAGCTTCCAATTTGGCGGTCGCTGACGAGTATCGGCTTTTGCCAGTTCGTCTAGCTCATGAGCAAACTGCTGTTCGGCATGTTCGCGGAGGAGAGAGGAATTGGAGGTTGGGGATTGGGAGTTAGAGTGTTGAGTTTTAGATTTTGTGGCTGCCATAGTTGATGCTCTAGTGTTGATGAAATTAATGCAGAAGAATTATCCAAGCTTGTTAACTATTTCCTGATTCCCGTCTTCTACTCCAAATGCCTGTGTCATGTCTTTGCGAAATTCTAGTAATGCTATGAGGTCGTTCATACTATTCACCCAGGGAGAATCATTCGCTAGCCTTTCACGTAACCGCATGACTTCTGAAGTGAGGCTAACTGGAATAAAACGAGCAAATTCTTTGAGAGCAGATCTAAGTTCCCAATCAGAATTTGAAAAAGTTTTGGTGTTATTCAAATGTTTCTCCAATCCATCCAAAACGAGACGAGCTAAGTCAAAGCTCCATAGTTGTGAACTGGAACGAAGCAACCAAATCGTTAATGAATCATTGATTTTTCTATGAGAAACCTGGAACAGATCAATTAAGAGAGCATCATGGCGATCTCCAGACAACGCATTAACTAAAGCTTCAGTACCAAGGTCAACGAGCACCACATTTCTATTAATTGATGCTTGTCCGGCAAACCAAACTCTGATAACTTCCTCCAACCATTCATGGTTTCCCTGACGCTTGGCTGCTAATGCAAATCCATCGAGCAAAACATTCTGCCATTCATGGGATTGGGCTAGCTTGACGATTTGCCGTGGTGACATCTGCGATTGCTCGGTCCAGGTGCTAGGTGAAGTTGCACCCAGCATTTGCAAAAGCCACCAGGCTTTTTCACCCACCTTATTATTTACGGAGGACAATGGTTTTAGTTCAAACCCAAGTTGAATCAGCGTTTCATCTAGGTGCTTGGGTAGCTGCACGTGCAAGGATGGTCCCTCGCGCTCAAGTGAGAGATAGCGACAAGTGTGTTCCGTTACGTGTTGGCACAGGCGTGAGGTGGGCAGACTCGCGAGTAAATCCACTGCAACTCGCCGGGCTTCCTTACTCCGATCGCCCAATGTCGCTTCTAAAAATGGCTCATCTACCGGGCTGAGTCTAATACGGCAGGCTTCCAGAAATTTGGCACGATCGCTGGCTGTTTCTTGCTTCCAGGTTGATTGCAGCAATTCTCTAGCGTGGTCAGGATTGTGTGATCTCAGATCTTGCAAATAGAGCAATCGTGCTGATGGCGTTCCTGTTTCCCAGTCTGCTTCTGTGGTTAAAGCCACCGCATAGTTCCAATCAGGATTCTGTGCTGCTAGCCAACGTCCCCGTTGTCCTAAAACAGGTAGAACCGATGGTCGCAATTCTCGTTGCTGTCTTCCTTTGTCTAGCAGAGATG
This sequence comes from Myxacorys californica WJT36-NPBG1, assembly GCA_019359315.1. Lineage (GTDB taxonomy): Bacteria > Cyanobacteriota > Cyanobacteriia > Leptolyngbyales > Leptolyngbyaceae > Myxacorys > Myxacorys californica. Next base: position 46,018 of record JAHHHO010000035.1, on the reverse strand, counting down.
GGAGCAGTATCTCAGGCACACGCTGTCCAGAGATCGCGGCTTTCTCTAACCACTCGCTCAACAGGTGCGGAAACTGCCCCTCAAGGATTTGCTGTAAATAACGTGCAGCACGAGGACTGCATCGGGGAAGATCTTCCGATGAACAGGATTCTACTTGAGTTACCGATCGCGCTTCGGGAAGCCATCCAACGCGCTGATGTAGGGACACCATCCCAACCGCAGAGAGGAGTGCCGATTCGTTGGGGCGATCGCTTAATTGAGACAGGCAGTTTCCTAAATTACCAGAGATGTTTGGTAGTTGAAACGGTTGTCGTTCTGTGCCGAGCAAAGCAGCGGCGGCGATCGCTTGCCAAGGAGAATCAGTTGCCAAAGCCATAGTAGGAATCCTCTACCCAAACGCTCAATACATTCAAGAACGTGCCATCCCACTCACCAAACACTGAAAGGGGATATCCTCCACTCAGGGCTAGGAGTTGCCATCCTTGAGTTGCTTCCATTCGACGTGAGAGGGGCAACACTACACCCTGTTGATCCTGAAGCAGCCAGCCTTTCTCCTCCTGCCGTGGAACCACATCTTGCAGCAATAGGGGGAACCGTTCTAACCAAGGGCAACTCGCTAATGCCTTGCTGTAGGTAGCGATAGCTTCTGTAATCGCCTCAATACCGGGTGGGGGTTTTGGGAGGGCAGCCGCTTCCTGACGCGTTTTGATCAGGGCACGCAAAGGATAAGCACTGGGATAAAATACCAACTCCGCTTCCAGACACGCTCCCGATAAAAGGCTTTGCTCAAACGGTTGATGACCGTGGGCAAAATCCAGCAAGAGGGCAAAGGTGTGAGTGGCAATTCCATAGAGCCAGGTTCGCCGTGCCCACAACCGTTCCTCTTCCTCGGTGCGTTGCCCAAGCACCAGCCACAGGTCTGTGTAAGCCTGCCCAGTCAAGACCTCCTCTTGATTCAGTGACCAGCCAAGTTGAGTCCGCACATCAGCTTGCACAGCGGTTGGCAAGGTTTCAATCTGCTCGAAGCCTTCGATGAGCAAATATAGCCGCCCTAATTGCTCCAGCACCCGATCGCTCCAATCTGCACCAGTGTGGATGATTCCAGCCAGTTCTTGTAACTGTTGTGCCAGACCGGGAGCCTGAGCATCGACCATTCGAGCAGCGATCGTATCCCACATCTGATAGGACTCCTGCGGCAGCGTTGCCAATCCCTGCCGCACCCGATCTTCTAGCCATAAGCGCAATTCTTGAATGCCTGCGCTCACCTTACGCTGCCGTTCTGCTGCACGCTTTGCTTGTGCGATCCGATCGGCTGTCTGTTCCTGTCGTTTTGCCTGCTTCTCTGCTTGTTTTTCCGTCCGCTGTGACCTGCTGACTAACCATTCTGCAACCCAAGCAGGGGGATCTGTCTCAACCATCTCCCCCGGTTGCTCTGCTAGCAACAGGAACAGTCCCAACCCATGCTTGCAGGGAAATTTGCGGCTGGGGCAGGTACAACGAAATGCAGGTTCCCTCAGATCAATCTGCGTCCGATAAGGATTTTTGCCACTTCCCTGACACTCACCCCAAATCACGGACTGCTGCTGGCCTAAAGAAATCCACTTCTGACAGATTGCCAACCCACGCCCATTTTTTGCAGAGGCTGCATCGGGTGCCAGCGCTAATACCTGATCTGCTGTCCATTGGGCAGGCATAGAAACTCCACGTCAAACTCATGCAATGTCCCAACGCCTTCATAACGTTTTCGGCTGAGGTGCGTCATCCGTATTCTTACGAAGCATTTGGTTCAAATGTACTATATATAATTGCAAGAGTAAATTGTTGGAATTTCTGGTTACATCATTAGGTAGATTTTGAATAGGACGCATCTAGCAGTTGAAATTAGGCATATCTATTGGTTGAGGGAACGGGCACACCTGATTGCAGATGAGACGCATTCCTCTGTCATTTCTCATTATCAAGCTGCAATTGAAATGAAAACAATCTGGCCGCAAGCACACCTCGATACCGCTCCAGTAGGGGTTGCTTCGCAGCTTCCCGGAGAGGTAAACGTGCTCAATGGCAACACGATCCATTTGCTAGAACGCTTGTGGGATATTGTATCTATGGAAGAAGGGTGGTGAACTCGGAAGCAGCGAGCGCTTCACATCGCTTAAATATTTGCAGGCCCCTACAAGCCTTTATAAATTGACCGAAAGATTACGTGTCATTTCGTTAGAGGGCTCTGACCTCAACATTAGGATTGCCTATCATTTACAAAGCAATTCTCTAGTTAGAGATTATATCGGGAGCCAATTGCTTGGTTAGGGGGAGCGATCCCTTTGGGATCAGCGAAGCTGCACGCTGATTGTCTTACCTTCTTCAATCTATCGCAGTGGGGGTAAACCGAATAGGATGGTGATGTCGTACCGGAAGGGCGATCGCTAGGATCAAGTTACGTGTCACCGTTCCTCACCATCCGCTGATTTCTAACCGATGCCGCAACCCTGCGAACTTTGCTATCGAGAGATGCCTGCTCTCACCGAACACCACCTGATTCCCCGTCAAAAGACGAAACGCAAGGGTCTCGACCCTAGCCCCACGATCCAAATTTGCTCTGCCTGTCACCGACAAATCCATACGCTCTACGACAACTTCCATCTGGCACTGCACCTGAATACTCTAGAAAAGCTAAAGCAAGACCCAAAGCTACAAAAATTCCTCGCTTGGGTTCACAAGCAAGACCCAAATAAGAGAGTGAAGATGGATCGAAAGCGCTGAACCTTGGCTGAAGCAGTTAAGATTCAGTTCCAGATTGGCAATCTGTCGCGGGTGAACTGAGGTCATGAGTTTCGCTGCTTCAGTTCGCCCAACTGTTTTAGAAACGCTGATTTGAGTGAGTGGTTGGAGCGAGCGCCAAACAGGAACAGGCTGCAACCTTTTACGATTTTTCCTACAGTAGAAGCAAGTCTAGAGTTACCGATGCCCCAGCACTGGATGGGGCTGGTATGGCTCCTCTAACCGTTGGCACTCTGCTTCAGTCAACTCAATCTTCAGGGCTGACAAAGCATCTTCCAGGTGATTCATCTTGCTCGCTCCGATAATGGGAGCCGTAACTCCAGGTTGATGTAGCAACCATGCTAGGGCAATTTGAGCCGGAGCCACGCCGCGCTGTTGGGCTAATTCAACCACGCGATCGACCACCTGAAAATCGGAATCTTGGTAGTAAAGCTGATGAGCAAAATCATCTGTCTTCGCACGGGTTGTTTCACCTTTCGTTCCTTTTGCCGATTTCCTGCCAAAAATCCTCGCGCTAGTGGGCTCCAAGGAATCACCCCAATCCCTTCTTCCCGACACAACGGCAGCATCTCTCGTTCTTCCTCCCGGTACACTAGGTTGTAGTGGTTCTGCATCGAAACAAAGCGGCTCCAGCCATGCAAATCTGCTAGATACAACGCTTTGGCAAACTGCCACGCATACATACTGGACGCTCCAATGTATCGGACTTTGCCTACTTTCACCAGATCATGTAGAGCTTCCAGCGTTTCTTCAATGGGGGTTTCATCATCCCAGCGATGAATCTGATAAAGGTCAATCTGTTTGTAACCGCCGCAAAGAAGCATCGATACTATCAAAGATGTGCTTTCGCGACAGACCACGATCGTTTGGATCATCGCTCATTGGGTTAAACATTTTCGTGGCAATCACCACCTGTTCCCGTTTCGCAAGCTCCTTTAATGCCCGCCCCAAAACGGCTTCACTCTCACCTAGTGAATACATATCCGCTGTGTCAAAGAAATTGATGCCTGCTTCCAGCGATCGTTGGATAAACGGTCGGCTTTCGTCTTCTGGCAAAACCCATTCCCGCCATTGAGGACTGCCGTAGGTCATCGTCCCTAAGCAAATACGCGAAACTTTAAGTCCAGTGTTACCGAGGCGAATGTATTTCATGGGAGGTGCTAGCGAGGATGCTACGTTTCATTCATACAACAGGTTACAAAACCTGCTTCAGTCCGGCTCCTATCCTTGGTGCAGCATTGCTGTAAATCAGTTTGGAATTAGGTAATTACGTTTACTTAACCAGTTGAGGATAAATTTTGCGGATTGCCAGACTCACAAAAATGAGCATCAAGGTGATGAGCCAGAGAAGCTGTAGCCACCAATAAGGTTGCAGCCCCAAATTCCACCGCAGCAGATCGATCATTGAAGAAAGGGGTAGAACGGTTGCGATCGCATGTAGAAAGGGAGGAAGTGTTTCACGGGGAAAGTAAGTGCCACACAACGTAAACATGGGAATGATGAGCAGGAAGATAGGAATGTTGATTTGATCGATCTGGCGGACGCTTCCGGCAGTGAGTAGACCCATTGCCCCGAACAAGAGACTACCTAGAAGCATGAGCGGTAAGGAGAGTAGCAGGTTGAGCGGAGAATAAAGTCCCCAGATCACAGCAACCAGTCCCGTTAAACTTCCTGCAATCATGCCTTTGGTAGCTGCCCACAACCAGTCTCCCAAAAATACCTCTGTGAAGCTTAAAGGAGCGGTCAATAACGCTTGCCAAGTTTTTTGGAAATTAAGCCGGATGAAACTAGCGTAGCCGCCTTCAAAAAAGGATTGAAACAAAACTCCGATCGCGATCATGGCGGGAGCGATGAACCGGAGATAAGAGACGGGCTGCCCGGCATAGGTGATGTCTCCCACTAGGGGAGAAAGCCCAAAGCCGAAGGCAATCAGGTACATGATGGGTTCAGTGACCGGGGGCAAAAAGTTGACTAGCCAGGTACGCTGATAGACTTTCGCGTGTCGATGCCAGACGGAGTAAACTCCCCAGGGAGTCGCAGAGAGGCGTTTCATTCCAAAACTTTTCCTGTTAAACGAAGGAACACATCTTCCAGATTGGCATAGCGACGGGTCAGGCGTTGCGGTTGGGCCGCAACCAGATGATCCCACAGTGGGGTGGGGACAAGCGGTAATGCCAAAAGGTAACCACTACCAAACGGACGACACCAGGTATTGAACTGGGTTGCCAGCGCCTGAAGTGTTGCTTCATCCACGCCTTCAATTTCAACGACTTCTTTGCCGATGGTGCGATCGATTAGCTCGATTGGAGTGCCTTGGTCAATCACCTGACCTTGCTGAAGCAGCAGGAGGCGATCGCATAACCGTTGTGCCTCGTCCATGTAGTGAGTCGTCAACAGCACCCCACACCCCTGTTGTTTGAGGTCAATGACGAGCTTCCAGAATTCTTGCCGCGCATCGGGATCGAGTCCAGTCGTCGGTTCATCTAGAAAGACGACATGGGGATGGTTGATCAGGGCACGGGCAAGCACCAGACGACGCTTCAAGCCTCCAGAAAGCTCATCAATGCGCTTCTGGGCGTGTTCTTCTAGACGGACCTGCGCCAACAGTTCACCCACTCGCTTTCTCGCAGCTTTGCCCACGACGCGGTAGTGATGAGCAAAATGGAGCAAATTTTCAAAAACGGAAAAATCTGGATCGAGGTTGTCTTCCTGCGTGACAATGCCCATTTTGGCACGCGCCGTGCGCCCATCACTCTGAACCTGGGTGGAGCCGAGTTGCACAAACCCCCGGCTGGGGGCGACTCCTCCGTAAAGCATGCCCACAATGGTTGTTTTTCCGGCCCCGTTGGGACCCAGTAACCCTAAAATTTCTCTAAAATTCAGGGTGAAACTAACATCTTGAACCACAGGTGTTTCACCATATTGCTTCGATAAAGCATGGGCGACCAGTGCAGTTGTATCGGTTGTTGGATTAAGCGTCAGCATAAATGAGTGTAGGTGAGCGGGAGGGAAGAGCAGGATGGCAATAACCCGTAGAAGAACTGCTTCGCATCGCCTCTTGTCTATGGCCTTTGCTTCTAAGCTTGCCGTATCCGACAAATATACTACATTATACTACAAGAGCAATCATTTAATGGCATGGTGTTCATAAATTGGTCAGAACGATGAAAGGAGGAGCGATCGCTCTCACACGTTATTCTCCAGCACGAACGTTAAGGCTCTAACTCTACAATTTAAACAATGTGGCTGTTGCCTCTAAATCACACTTTGCTTTAACCCATTGAGATGGATGATGACTAACATTGCACCTCGATCGCTCAACGGTCCTCCCAAAAGCTCCATCTGGGAGCGCCGTCTGTGGGGATTGCGCTTCCTCTTTCAACCGCTCGAAACGATCGAGGCACGCAGTCAAGCCTATGGAGACGATTACCGTGTGTCGCAGCCCGATGCGACACCTGCCCTGGTTTATTGCAGCAGCCCCGAGGCGTTGGAAGCGATTTTTACCGCGAAGCCAGAGCAGCTAAGCGCAGGACGAGGCAACCAAATCCTGAAAGAACTGCTTGGGGAACATGGCATTGTGCTGCTGGAAGGCGCAGTTCATCAACGGCAGCGGCAGCTTTTGATGCCACCTTTCCACGGCGATCGGATGCGGTCTTATGCTCAGGTAATTCAGTCCATCACGGCCGAGGTTATCAGTGCATGGAAGGTTGGCGCAACCTTTGCGGTGCGTCCGGCAATGCAGTCCATTTCTCTCCAGGTGATTTTGCAGGCAGTCTTTGGGTTGGAGGGAGGACAGCGTTATGAGCAGTTACGCCAGACCCTGAGCCAGATGCTGGATGGCTTTGGCTCTCCATTGGGCGCGATGTTTCTGTTCTACCCGTTCTTGCAGAAGGACTGGGGAGCCTGGAGTCCCTGGGGACGCTTTTTGCGCCTGCGGCAGCAGGTGGATGACTTGCTCTACGCCGAGATTGCCGATCGCCGAAACCAATCTGACACTGGGCGAACGGATATCTTGGCACTGCTGATGGCCGCCCGTGATGCCAAAGGGCAACCGATGAGTGATGGAGAGTTACGGGATGAGCTAGTTACACTGCTATTTGCAGGACACGAAACAACTGCCTCTGCCTTAGCCTGGGCACTGTACTGGATTGTCTCCTTGCCGCACGTGCAAACCAAACTACTTGCAGAAATCAATGCCCTTGGCAGCGATGCTGACCCGATCGCGATCGCCCGGCTGCCTTATCTGCAAGCCGTATGTCAGGAAACGCTGCGCCTTTATCCCATCGCACTCAGTGCATTTCCGCGCATTGTCAAGCAGCCAATGAACGTTGCAGGCTATGGGTTAGAACCGGGGACCGTGCTTATGCCATCCATTTATCTGGCTCATCATCGTGAGTCCGTTTATCCAGAACCGAAGCAATTTAGACCTGAACGGTTCTTAGAGCGGCAGTATTCACCCTACGAGTATTTGCCCTTTGGTGGGGGAGATCGACGCTGTATTGGTGCTGCCTTTGCACTATTTGAGATGAAGCTGGTGCTATATGGGTTCATATCCAGTTTAGAAATGACATTAGCGGATTCCAGACCGATTCGCCCAACGCGCCGCGGCATCACCGTTGCCCCTTCCGATCGTCTCCGCATAAGAGTGACAGGTCTTCGTCCAGCAGGTTCTAAGTCAGTGATTCCTGCTTTGAGTGCCTATCCAATAAACTGAGTATTCATCTATGGCACACCTCTACCTCCTAGAACCTGATCACCTAACCTTTTGGGGTTGTGTCGCAAAAAGTGATGGGCTGAATGGGTTTTTCAGAGAAAAATTAGATCAGCGATCGTGGTCAATTCCAAATCTCCGTTTAAACGGCGTCACTCTCCGCCAAACATTATCGTGCTAAATGCGCGATGGAGGTAAACCGAATGGGGTAGTGATGTCGTACCGAGAGGGCGGTCGTCAAGATCAAGTTACGTGTAACCGTCCCCCACTATTCACTTAATTCCTTCGCTCTACAAGTTTTGCCTTCGGCTTTGCGATCGCCTACCAACTACAGGAACACTTTGCTCAGAGATTATTGAGTAGGTTGCTGTGTTCTTAGAAGCGACCCTTATGGTATCAGTGTAGCTGCACGGTGCCTATCCTCCTCAACATACTCCCGGTAGAATATAAGAAGATAAACTTGTTGTCCTCGTATGACTGCAACTGTCACACTCCAACTTCCAGACCCTATCTACCAGCGATTGGTCAATACGGCGATCGCAACAGGGCGATCGCTCGAAGAGGTCATGCTCCATGCGCTGAAGGTCGGTAGTCCTCCAGATTGGGAGAATGCACCCGATGAGTTTAAGGCAGATTTAGCCGCTCTTAACCGATTGGAAGACGAAGCTCTATGGAAGGTTGCTACAGGTCATAAGACTGAGGAGGAGATGGCACGGCATTTCGAGTTGTTGGAGCGTAACAAGGAGCACACTCTTACCTCAGCAGAGCAGGTGGAGTTGGTAGAACTGCGATCGCAGGCTGATCTCTTCATGTTACGGAAAGCCCATGCTGCTGCTCTTCTCCATTGGCGTGGTCATCGTGTTCCCCATTCCTGATCGCTTGTGTCTGCCTATATTTCTGAATCCTTAAAAACCCAAATTCGAGAGTGCGATCATTATCGCTGCTGCTACTGCTTGACTAGCGAAGCCAATAGTGGTCTGCCGACGAGCTTTGACCATATCCATCCCCAGTCCAAAGGCGGAAACACTTCCTTTGAAAATGTTTGCCTGGCTTGTCGCTCTTGCAATGAGTACAAGTCAGACTTGACCGAAGCTCCAGATCCTCTCACCGGGAAAATCGTTCCCTTGTTTAATCCGAGGGTACAGCAGTGGTCGGAACATTTTGCTTGGAACCTGGATGCAACACGAGTGGAGGGGCAAACGCCAGTCGGACGAGCCACGGTCGCTGCATTACGGATGAACAATCCAATCATCGTAGCTGCTCGTTCACGTTGGGTGATCAGTGATTGGCATCCTCCTACAATTCAGTGAAAGTTCTTTCCTGCCACCGACAAATCCATACGCTCTACGATAACTCCCATCTGGCACTGCACTTGAATATTCTGGAGAAGCTAAAGCAAGATTCGCAGCTACAGAAATTCCTCAGGAATTCCTCGCCTGGGTTCACAAGCAATACCCGAATAAGCGAATGAAAATGGATCGGAAGCGTTGACCCTTGCCTGAAGCCGTTACAATCAGTTCCAGATTGGCAATCTGTCGCGAGTGAACTGAAGCCGTGAAACTCACTACTTCAGTTCACTCCACCGCTCAACGAAAGCTGGTCTGATCGCGTTATTGGGGCGATCGCCAAGAAAAAATTGATTTTACTTCTGACAATGAATCTCCAACTTCGGATGTTGAGTAGAGTTACCAATCCTTAAAATTGTTTTGCGTTACACCAGTAGATGGTGTTTGGACGTTGGCTGAAGCCTGTGAAATTAAACTATAAACGCTTGGGACTCCTGCTACTCGCGATTCTGCTGGTTGTTTCGTCCTGGGTAGGAATTGCTGCCACTCGATCGGGACTAGAGGTGCGATCGTTCCAAAAAGAGGGTATGCCTCTGCTCTACCTGGCTCCTCAAGGGGCGAGTGAAGTCCCAGGAGTTCTTGTGGCACATGGGTTTGCAGGCTCTAAACAGTTGATGTTGGGCTATGGACATGTCCTGGCTCATGCGGGTTATGCGGTCATGCTCTGGGATTTTGACGGGCATGGCACGAATGGGACTCGCTTACAGCGGTATGAGCTACAGCAGAATCTGGATGTAGCTTTGCAAGCTCTCCTGGAACAACCCCGGGTTGACCCAAGTCGTCTGGCACTCCTGGGACACTCGATGGGTAGCGGGATTGTGATGAATGCTGGGATTCGTGAGCGCGATCGCTTCGCCGCAACGGTTGCTGTTTCTCCAACGGGGGCGAACGTGACTCCTCAAACTCCCCGAAATTTGCAACTACAGGCAGGGAGTGGAGAGGGACGCTTTGTGAGTAATGCCGAACGATTGCTGGCACAGGCGGGGGGAGAAAACACGAACCTGGTAACAGGGCAGGGGCGAGAACTGGTGGTCGTTCCAGATGTCGAACGACATCACCATTTTGTTTAGTGATGGTAGTGATGAGGCAGCACTACGTTGGCTGGATGCAACGTTTGGCAGGACCAATGATAGCCAGTATCGCGACCGCCGCATGGCTTGGTATGGACTACACCTGTTAGGTTGGTTAATCGGATTGGCAGTAATCTCACCCCTCCTGACCCACCTTCCATTGATCGCCACAAAAATAGCTCCTATCCGACGATGGGCAGGCTTAATCGCTGCACCACTGGCAGCAACCGCAGGGTTGGTTCTTCTGAGCCAGCGGTTTGAACTCCAGAATTTAGGTGGCGTCCAAGTCGGTGGAGCGGTTGGAGTCTGGTTTTTGGTTGCCGGGTTAACCTGGCTGGGAGTGCTGGCGCGTCTACCTCGCCCTACCCTGCGAGCCATTGGGTTGGGAGTTGTGCTGTTTGTCATTCTTTGGGTTGCCTTTGGTGCAATGGCGCAGGTGGTCTGGCTTCAGTGGTGGCTAATCCCAATTCGGCTAAAAGTGTGGTTGCCAGTGGCGCACAGCTTTGCTGAGCCGAAGGCACCGCCTGTTTCCCTTGGTTTCTGGCAGCAGGAATCGTGCAAGAGAATATTGGGGTCGGCAAACGCCTTCTCTAGTGGGACAGAGCGCCGCTTTGATTGGTGGCTTCGTGTTGACGCTCAACTTCTTACCTCAATTGGGCTTTATGTTTCTGCTCTTGCCGCTCTTGCCGCCACTGATGGGAATATTGTCTTTGGTGGCAGGTCTGTTAAACCAAGCATGGGTCTACGCGATCGGCTCTGCTTTATTCTTCGGTTGGTTATTGGCAGCAGGTTTTCCCCTGTCTGCCTGACCTGCGTACTCTCAAATTCTCCCTTGGGAATCAGATACTCTTGCAGCGATCTGGTTACAGTAAGAAAGTTATTTCCGTGCCCCAATGCAGTCTTTAACTGTACTTATTGTTCTTTTGTCCCTCCTACAGGGCTGTCCCTCTCCCCAGCCTTTCATCGCTATGAGTGATTCGCCAAATCCTCCTCATTCCCAGCCACCAGAGGTAGCCAGTGTTGCAGCAAGCCCCGATCGTTCTCAGGGAATCGAATTTAAACTGAGCGACTATCAATGGCAACACCGCATCCTGCTGATCTTTACTCCCTCAACCGATTCATCTCAGTATCGTCAACAGATGCAGGCATGGCAGGCAGACGCAGCAGAGACAGACGATCGCGACCTGAAACTGGCGCAAATTTTGGGAACTGGAGAGAGCCAGGTCGATGGGCGATCGCTCAGTTCAGCCTCGGCGGAGAGACTGAGACAACAGTTTGGGATTACTCCTGAAGAGTTTACAGTGATTCTCGTGGGTAAGGATGGTACGGAGAAGCAACGGAGCCAGACTCCAATTAATTTAGTGGTGCTGTTCCGCACAATCGATGCGATGCCAATGCGTCAGCGGGAGATGCGTTCTCGACAATAGTCGTTGTCAGGAGTAATGTTGCCATGTCTGATCGTTCTTCTGAACGTCTTTATGATGTTGTCCTCTACGGTGCTAGCGGCTTTGTCGGAAAGCAGACGGTACAGTACTTTGCTGACCATGCATCGCCTGAGGGGGTGCGGTGGGCGATCGCTGGGCGCAATCGTCAGAAATTAGAAGCCATTCGATCTGAGGTTGGTGTCGGGGTAGAGGTCTTGGTTGCCGATAGCCAGGATCAGCAGGCGATCGATGCGATCGTCGCTCAAACGCGAGTGCTTCTCAACACGGCTGGGCCCTTTGCCCTTTATGCCAATGCCTTGGTTGATGCCTGCGTTCGGTTTAGCACCCATTACGTTGATATCACTGGCGAAACACCCTGGGTCAAAACCCTGATCGATCGCTACCAGACTCGGGCTGCTACTGATGGCACACGGATTATTCCCTGTTGTGGCTTTGACTCGGTGCCTTCCGATCTGGGCACTTACCTGGTCGTTCGTCACCTACAACGAGAATTGGGTATGCCCTGCCAGGCGGTCAAGGCTTATTTTCAAGCGTTTGGCGGTTTCAACGGTGGCACTCTGGCATCAGCAATCAATCTCTACGACTCGCCGGGGGCAGCCCAAATGAATCATCCCTTTTTCCTCAATCCCTCTGCCTCTCACTCTCAAGCCGAAGTTGATCGCAACCGTGATCCACAAACGCCATCCTTTGATGCGAACCTCAATACCTGGGTTGCACCCTTTTTCATGGGAGTTGTCAACACTCGCATCGTCCGTCGCAGTAGTGCCTTGTACCAAGCCTGTCAGGAACCCTATGGACCCGACTTCACCTATCAGGAGTATCTTAAGTTTGATGAGCCACTGGCATGGTTGAAGGCAACTGGCGTCACGACTGGACTGGGACTATTTATGAGGATTTTACAACAGCCCCAAACGCGATCGCTGCTACAACCCCTCCTACCGAAACCGGGCGAAGGACCGTCTGAGCAAACGATGAACGAAGGTTGGTTTGCCTGTGAATTGGTTGGCACTGCAGTAGACGGGCGTCACGTTCGAGGACTCGTTCGAGATCAGGGCGATCCGGGCAACCGAGCAACGGTCAAATTTGTGTGTGAAGCTGCCTTGAGTCTGGCTCTGCAAACAAATGCGTTGCCTGGTGGTCAAACACGGGGAGGCATTCTTACACCAGCAACCGGGTTGGGAGATGTTTTGGCAGAACGATTGCGTCGGGCTGGGATGACGCTAGAGGTAAACTCGTCGTCATGAATGAGCAATTGCCCCAGTTCACTCATCACATTGTCGATTGCTTGCAGTCGGTTGAAGGGATTGTGGCGATCGCTTTGGGAGGCTCAAGGGCAAGAGGCAACCATACCCCCAAGTCAGATGTAGATCTAGGGTTTTACTACCAGCCAGAGAACCCTCCGGATCTCATTGCTCTGAATCGCCTCGCCTCTGAACTGGACAACAGCCATCGTACAAACCTGATCACTCCAGTTGTGACTGAGCACATTATATTGCGCAATTTCCAAACGACTTGCGCTTTCTCCTAAAGGCTGAAACCGTTACCCAGCAACAGCTTCAAATTTTTTAGAACTTGCACACCCCCATCAACCCTAAGAGCAAATGAGTTGTGCAGATTATTCTCTAGGGAGTAAAATAATTCCTCAGGCGAAAATTGCCCTTTTTAGACGCTTGCAAATGAGTTGCGCAGAATTTTGGTCACTGAAGCCATTGATGCAAAAGGGTTTTAGGCTTCCTTGAATTCGCAATCGCAAGTCAGCAGCATAAAAGCAGATGTCTCTGAAAATTGCCCTTCTATAGGGCGAGTGAGTTAGTCCAGTAGGTGGTGACGGGTAAGCAATTGGCAATCTGCCCGGTATGGTGCATCCAGGTCTGTAGTTGGTCGTAGTAGTCAGTAGTCATCGTCAAGTCATAAGTGAAACAGGGAACGGTTGCCTGATAGATGGCTTGCCCGATCGCATCGTCAGCGTAGGCTCCTGTGTGCTGGTTATAAATTGCCTGTGCCGCTTCGGGCTGCTGATGGATGAAGTCAATGCCTCGTCGGAAGACTTTTAGGAAAGCCTGGAGTTCTTGCCGTCGCTGTTGCAATAACTCTGGAGTCGTGATGAAAATGAGTTGACAGAAATCTGGAATGCCCCAATCCTTAAGGGCAAAAAACTGAGCATCATAGCCCCGAAGCCGAGCTTCAATAACTTCAAAGTTGTAGAACGCTAGCGTTGCACAGTCTGCTTTGTTGTTAATGAGTGCGTCTGTGTGGAAGAAACCATTGTCTACGGAGGTGATCGCATCATCGGTGAACTGACCGCCATCCGCCTCGATCATCGTTTTAGCGATCGCCTTTCCTAAAGCTGAGGGTGCGCCGGGGTATTGCAATCGCTTGCCCGACATATCTTTGGGGTGCTCAATCCCTTGCCCTGCAAAGTACATGACCCCACCATTGGTGTGTAAAAACCGTGCCCAACCAATGACCGGATGACCGTTACTGCAATCTTCAACCAGATGCACTGGTTCCGTAATGGCAATATCGAGCGTTCCGTCCTGGATCTGGGAGATCGCATCAATGTGTTCGGATGGTTCAACTAATTCCAACTCGATATCTAGAGCTGCAAACCATCCCTGCTTCAACCCCACCAGCAGAGGCACATGGTCTGGATTCAAAAACCATTCCAATCCCAAGCGTAACTTAGCCATTAGCCGCCAACTTAAATTTATAAGATCGAAATTGTATTTCTAAAGCTTACCGTCTTCCAAACCCCTCACCTCGTAGAACCTATGACCAAGCCAGTAACTCGCCCTCCGGCCCTCCAGCAGCAAGTTGATGTCCCCAGCATTTTCAGGTTGATTCAGATTAGTAAGTTGCTGTTGCCCTATTTTTGTTTTTCACTGAGGCTACAATGCTGCATTGGTGTGGATATCGTGCCCCCAATGCTTGATTGCCTGCATCAGCCTATTTGTGAATCACTAAAGACTCCGATTTGAGCAAGTGATCCGGAACGGATCAGCTTCGCTTTGCGCCAATGGTGTTGCTATTGCTTGGCCAGCGAAGTCAACAGTGGTCTTTCGATGAGCTTTGACGATACTCATCCCCAATCCAAAGGCAGAACCCCTTCATTTGAAAATGTCTGTTTGGCTTGTCGATCTTGCAATGAAAACAAATCCGACTTAACGGAAGAAGACTCACTGACGAGTGAAATCCTGCCACTATATCAACCTGCGAATGCAGCAACGGTCAGAGCATTTTACCTAGAGCCTGGATACGACACGAGTGGAAGGGCAAACAGCGATCATGGCTCATTCGATCGCTAGATTGCAGATGATGAACAACCCAGTAATTACATCTGCTCGTTCCCGTTGGGTAATCAGCGGATGGCATCCGCCTACAATCCAATAAAATTGTTCCCAAAAAATTTACTCAGATTTTTTCAAGCTCTATTATGATTAATACAAACTTACTAGCTAATTGAGGACGGAAGGAGTCATGAACCCGCCTGAAGCCAACGAGTATTCTGATCAGCAGGATGATGGAGATTTCTCTTTAATCTATGAGGAAGAGGATCTTGGTACTGAGGAACCTTCCGTTGCTAGTGAGATAGAAGAATTGGCGTCAGATAAGTCGAAGACCATATTTCAACCCTCTGAACAATCGATCGCTTGCTATGGTGCGCCTGTAAATGATGTAGCAGCCGAGTTTTTGGATCGGCGCTATGCGTTGGAAGACGAAATCACCCTTCAGAACGGAGAGAAGGTCAAGCTCCAACTAACAGACGAGCAGAAGCTCAAACGCGAAGTCATTCGCAATTTGTTAGAAGCACGCCATAACCGTACCCTGTTCAGCGAACGTCTCAAAGAAGGAGCAGAAAAGCTAAACCTTTCCACACGCCAAGTGAGACGCATCTTTAAAGACTGGATTGCTCTGGGAACTGCTTCCCTCCAGAGAGCAGCACGCAAGGACGATGGTAAACCTCGTCGCAGCGAATACTGGTATGACCTGAGCCGCAAAATCTACGAAGATGGAAACAAGGGTGACCGTTCAATGACTCGTACGCAGGCTGCGAGTCGTGTTGAAGACCAGATTTATGAGTACATGAAGCTAGAGTTGCCGTCTGAAGCTGCTAGGTTGGAAGCGGCTGGATTTTCTGGAGAGAAACTGGATCTGGAACTGTCAAGGGTGATCGAACAACGCCAGAAAAGTTGCAATCAGGAAAAGCGTGAGATTCAGCAAGAAATTTCAGCCCTAAAAACTAAGATTTCTGAGCTACGAAAACGAAAGTTGGATACAGGAGCAGTTCATGATCGCATCAAACGTCTTGAAGAGCAAAAGCAAGCGATCGTGGCGTTCGAGTTCTGGCGAGAATACGGACAACCTCCTAGCACCAGGACTGTGGAAATCTGGTTAAAACCTATAGAAGAAAAGAACCACAAAGCCAAGACTAGCCGTAGTCCTGGATGGCACGGTGATACTTTAATTCTCCGCACCCGTGATGGTGAGAGTATCTCAGTGACGCGCAGCAACCAGGTTTGGCAGATCGACCATACGAAAGCAGATGTTTTGCTGGTTGACGAAGATGGGGTGGAGATTGGTCGTCCTGTCCTCACTACAGTGATTGACTGCTACGCACGTTGCATTGTGGGGTATCGACTGGGACTAAAAGCACCTAGTTCTTTGGTGGTCGCATTAGCGCTGCGACACGCCATGCTACCTAAGCAATACGGTCCAGAGTACGAGATAGGATGCCAATGGATTACGCATGGTTCTCCTCGATATATCTACACCGATGGTGCTGCCGACTTCAATTTCCTGGAATATGTGGGGGATCAACTCGGTTTTAAGGCAAAACGCCGAGAACAGCCATCTCAGGGTGGAATCGTAGAGCGTCCTTTCCGCACCCTAAGTGAGCTTTTGAGTGAGGCTCCGGGTTACACCGGTCCCAACGTACAAAAGCGCCCTAAAGATGTTGCGAAAGTCGTCAAAATGACGCTGCGAGAATTAGACATGATGCTGGCGGGTTACTTGGCTGACAACTACAATCAGAATCCTGATCCGCGTACTCGTGCTAACCCTTTCGTGAAAGAACAAAGCCGTATAGCACGGTGGGAAGCTGGGTTGAAAACGCCACCTACCGTAATCAAACCGCGAGAACTCGATGTTTGTCTCATGCAGACAGATGAGCGAGTTGTTTACGATGGCGGCTATGTAAAGTTTGAGAACCTCCTCTACAAGGGAGAAAACTTAGGGCGGCACACTGGAGATACTGTGTTTCTAAAATTTGATCCCAGAGACATCACCATGTTGTTGGTGTATAGCCGCCGAGATGGTCGGGAAAAGTTTATTGCTCGTGGGTATGCCGTGGGACTGGAAGCAGATCAGTTTTCGCTTGAAGAAGTCACACATTCTGCCAAAAAACTTAGAAAAGAGAGTAAAAGTATCAATAACGTAGCGATCCGGGAAGAAATCATTCGTCGTAGAAAACGCTTTGCAAGCAAGAAGAATATAACGAAGAAAGATCGTCGTAATGCTGAGGAAGTGAAGGTCAATCCGCCCCCAAAGCGTTACGAGGAAGATCAGCATAAGCGTGTGTCGAAACCACCAGTGGAGGAGCAATCTCGTCCAGTTGAGATACTGATACCTCAATTTGAGTCAGTTATTAACAGCGATGACGAGGATGAGGATTACGCGATCGAAGTAGATGACTAGATAGAACAAATGAACTAAAATGTCTTGATGGATACGGCTTGAACTTTTAGCGGTTATTCATGCCAAAAGAGAAAGCGCTACAGCAAGAGATGCTAATGCAGAATCAACTATTGGATGCGATCGCAACGCTCTCCCAGCCAAAAGAATCAGTGCCACAGGAAAAATTACTATCAGCACTTGATGCTCTTTCTAAGCCTAAAGTGCTGTCACAAGATCTATTACTATCGGTAATTGCTGCCCTTTCAAATCCGCAGGAGCAGTTGGATGATTTGAGCGCGATTGCAAAAGAAATGTTTGCAGCAATTGCATGTATTGCCGAACCTGAACCGAGTGTTTTGAGACTCGATCAGGTCTCAAGATTTATTGATTGGATACGAGGAAGGTTAAAGCTGAAGAAACTTGGTAAAGCCATTGGAGAAACAGGTCTTGGCAAAACTTGTGCTTGTCACGCTTGTTTAGAGGAGTTTAAACCAATCCAACACCCAAATCAACCCTCTGAACGTCCCTTTGTGTATGTTCAGATAGACGAAAATAGGTGCGCTCCTGGAAAGTTTCTTCAGTTAATTCTGATTGCACTTGGAAAACCTACAAGTGGAAGTATTCATCAATTAAAACAGCGCGTTAAAAAGTTTTTCAAGCAGTACAAAGTTCAGATCTTGCTCGTCGATGAAGCTCATTGTTTACACTTTGATGCACTCAAGACCGTGAGGAGCTTCTATGACGATAAAGATTTAAGGGTTGTTCCTATTTTGATTGGAACAAGCAACCGCTTAGATACTTTACTAGAGAAGGATGAGCAAGTGGGAGACCGCTTTACAAATACTTTTGTTTTTGAAGAATTAGTCGGCGATAGATTTAGAGAAGTCGTTAAAATCTGGGCGGAAAAGATTATCAAAATGAATGATCCTCTTGACTCCAAGAACTATTCAAAATCAGGTGGTAAAAAGAGAATTATTCCTCTTTTAAAGACTGGCAGAGAAGGAATTAACAAGGAACTGGCTTCTAACTTGGAAGAAATGACTTCAGGAGAGCTTAGACTGTTAGATGATATTTTGAGGGATGCTGCTGTTAAACTGCTCGAGAAAAAGCTTAGCGAAATTTATGATTTAGTACTTCAAGCATTGAAGACTGACAGTAGAGTGTTGAATTTTGATGCCAAAAAGATTTTGAGAGAAACAAAAATAGATAAACCCTTCCTCCAAAGCATGAGAGGAGAGTATATACGAGGGAGAAGCGCATAGTAATACACCAGGTAATTCCATTTCTTCCAGAACCGTGAATGTATTCAGAGCTTCATAGTATTAAGTAATGAAGGTTCAAACAAAATGAATCAGAGCGTATAAATTCGCCTTACCTCGTGGAACCGGAGAGGCATAATTTCTAGTAATCAAGGTAGAGATATATGCAATTTGAAGCTCACCAAATTGAACTGGAACGAGTCGAACCCTTTCCAGGAGAAAGTATTAGCCACTTTCTAGGTCGTTTTGAAAGAGCCAATGTTTGGACAACTTATCAGATCGGACGAGTAACTGGTATCAAAGCTGGAGTTTCGCGTTGGAAAAAACTGTATTTAAGTCCGTTGTTTCCTACTAGGCAGGAGTTAGAAGTCTTAGCAGAAATTGTTGAGGTCAATGCTGATCGACTAGCTGAGATGCTCCCTCCTCCTACTCAAGCGATGAAGCCTCCTAAATCAATCTGTCTATGTGCAGCATGTTACGCAAAAACTCCCTGTCATTTGATTAAGTGGCAATATAAAGAGGTCACAGCTTGTGATCTCCATGGACTGTACTTATTGAAAAAATGCCCAAAGTGTAAGACGCCTTTTGACACTCCGGCAGACTGGGATAGCGAAAGCTGCACAAAATCAAGCTGTTGTGCATCATTTGCTGAGATGGTTGTATATCAAGGAAAAGCGAAGAAGTCTTAATAACTTACATCAATGTCGGGGCAGTTTTTGACAGAAAAGCTACCTATCCATTAGAGACTGTTTGTAAATGGATAGGTAGCCTTCAAGGCTCTAGGAGCAGGAATCCTGTTTGTCTTTTGGCAGTTCGGAGTAGGATAAGGCAACCTTGAAAAGGAAAGCTGTTGAGTTCATGGCTTGGTTTTATTTATGTCCGACCGCCCAACTACCAGTTCTGCTACTGCTAATCCAAGAGTCGGGATGCTTGCCACGGTTCGGAACCGTCGGGCATTAATTTCTTCGGTTGAGCCATTTGATGGCAGTTTGGCAGGGCGGTTGCATTTGGTGACGCTGGAGTATACCGATCCTGATGGTATTCCAGAGGAGATGATCATTTGGGAACGTGAGATCAGTCCCTCAGTGCTGGAGCCAACTGCACTGCCTCAGGTTGCGACTGAGCCACC
Source organism: Myxacorys californica WJT36-NPBG1 (assembly GCA_019359315.1). GTDB lineage: Bacteria > Cyanobacteriota > Cyanobacteriia > Leptolyngbyales > Leptolyngbyaceae > Myxacorys > Myxacorys californica. The sequence continues at coordinate 26,607 of JAHHHO010000035.1, read as the reverse complement.
CATGCTTGCGGCTGATTTTGATGCCATGCAGCGATCGACCCGATGGACAGCACTGTCTCCATTTTTGCCACCCGATCGCTCAGTTACCGATTGGACTCCCCCAGTCGCTTCTCCTTTCTTCGGGGCAGTTCAGGTCGAAGATTTTCAGTTGGTTCCCTTGCTGAAAGCGTTACGGATGCCTCGAATCTCCCTGCTCTTGGCGGATGATGTAGGGTTGGGTAAGACGGTCGAGGCAGGGCTAATCCTAACTGAATTGCTCTTACGGCGGCGAATTCGGCGGGTATTAATCCTTTGTCCTGCGGCTTTACGGAAGCAGTGGCAGCAGGAGATGAAGGTCAAGTTCTCATTGGGCTTTGATGTGGTAGATCGGGCAGAGACCCATGCTCTGCAAAAGCGGTTAGGACTTGATGCCAATCCGTGGCGGACTTACCCTCGGATCATCACCTCTTACCATTACCTGCGGCAACCAGATGTGCTAGAGCAGTTTCGGGCTGCCTGTGCTCAGCCAGATGGATCAGCACAGTTGCCATGGGATCTGCTGATTGTGGATGAGGCGCATAATCTAATGCCGTCCAATTTCGGGGAGGATAGTGACCTTTCCAAGATGTTGCGGGCGATCGCTCCCTGGTTTGAACACAAGCTATTTCTCACGGCTACTCCACACAACGGTCATACTCGCTGTTTTTCTGGGTTGTTGGAGCAGCTTGACCCCGTTCGCTTTACACAATCTAGCGAGTTCACTGATGTGATGAAGCAGCGGATTGAGCAGGTTGTAGTGCGCCGATTGAAGCGAGAGATTAATGCTGTAGATGAGCAGGCAGGGCAAATCCCCCGATTCTGTGAGCGTCGTCCCCGTCCGGTGCCTTTGTACTTTAGCTCGACTGAACGTAAGCTCTCGATTGCCTTCGGTGAGTTTCGGAGTGGGGTCAAGCAGTTGATTGCCCATGCTAGCCGGACTGAACAGCTTGCTGGAGCATTCGCAGTGGAGGTATTGAACAAGCGGTTGCTGTCTTGCCCGTATGCGTTTGCGAGTTCCTGGTATCGCTTTCGGGAAGGGACAACTCAGGATGAATCAGCGGAATTAGCAGCCGTTCAGGCGGCGCGGCGATCGCTTTCTGAAGACCTCGACGATGACCAGGAAACCGAAGGTCGGCTCCAGTATGCGTCTAAAACAACGGGTGCTTGGTTCAAGCCCTTGATTCCACACTTACAAGACGAGATTGGGGCGGTCGATGCCGCTCTGCAACAGTTGGGGTTGGTTCCGAGTGCGAATGGGGAATTGCCTCAACCAGCGGAGGATGAGCGATGGGAGCGATTAATCGATACGATCGAGCAATATTTACGGTTGGGGAATCAGTGGCGAGGCAGCGATCGCATCGTCGTCTTTACTGAATACAAAACGACGCTGGATTACCTGGAACAACGACTCAAGATCCATTTCAAAAAAGAGCCGGAAATTGTGCGGGTGCTGTACGGGGGGATGGACGACCGACAGCGCGATGAGATCAAGCAGGCGTTTAACGACCCAACCGATCCAGTCCGAGTGATGATTGCAACGGATGCGGCTTCTGAGGGGTTGAACCTGCAAGAAACAGCTTACATCGTCCTTCATTACGACATCCCCTGGAATCCGTCGAGATTGGATCAGCGGAATGGGCGGCTCGATCGCCACGGACAGGCGCAGGATGTGATTGTGCTGCACTTCACCAGCGAAGATGATGCGGATCTTCAGTTTCTTGGTCATGTCGTGGACAAAGTGAATACGATTCGAGAAGAACTGGGGTCGATGGGTGAAGTATTTGATGCGGCATTTCAGCGGCGTTTTATTGATTTGGAAGACACGAGTAGCGTTGTCAAAGGTCTAGATGCTGCGGTGAATTACCGTCGAGGTCGCAGCCAGATTCCGCGATCGCCTGACTTGGAAGCAGGCAGTGAAGCCGCAGAAACCTTACGACAGTTAGAACAGGAGCTAGACCTGACGCCTAAAACGCTCAAAAGTACGTTAGAAATTGCTTTGGGAGCAGGGATTGGACTACCCCGGTTTGAAGTGCCTGACTCAGAAGGACGACTGCGACTACGAATGCCAGTGCCTCAACGCTGGGAGCCTGTGATTGATGACTATCTCCGGCTAGAAACGGATTCTGGACAGCGGGGAGCTTTGCCCGCGATCGTATTTGACCCACAACACTTTATTCAAACCCGCAACGGTCGCCCGGTGTACCGCCCTGCTAAGGATACGACCTTGCTGCACCTGGGGCATCCCCTCTTCCATCAGGCGTTAAATCTGTTTGCCCGTGCTCGGTTTCCGGGAGGTGGATTGGATGACTACCCTTGTAGCCGTTGGACGGTGCGATATGGAACTGTACCCGCTGGTGCCGATGCGTTGCTGCTACTGACGGTGGAAGAATTGGGCGTTAACGAATTGCGAGAACCCTTTCATCATTGGGTGCAGACAATTCGCTTTCCCATTAAGAATGAAGAGTTGGGTGATCGCTTACCCCATGTTCCGGTAGCGGAAGATCGACCGACTGTCCAAATGGTGAGTGAAGCGGCGATCGCTCAGGCTCAAGATTTGTGGGATGAGGTTTCGCAAGAGGTACGCGCGGTTTTGTCCAAAATGGCGGATGATTTGACTGCCCAGTTGACGGCACGACTGAAAGCGATCGGTGAGGAGGCACAAAAGGAAGAGAAGGAACGCTTCCGTCATCGGCTTCAAGAGGTGGAACGAGCGATGCGGGAGACCACCATCCAGAAGATTGAGAAGGAGCGGGATGCGTTAGTGGGGGATATGCAGCAGCTTTCCCTGATTCCAGATGAGCGGAGAGCGCAGGAAGAGCGATTGCGGGATCTAGACGATGAACTGCGTCGCCGTAAGAGCCATTATCAAGACTTGCTCGATCAGCTTAAACGGGAACAGGCGCGGGTGCTGGAGGGCACTTTACCGAAACGGTATAGCCTCCGGGGAAAGGCTCAGGTCTTCCCAGTTACCGTTGAGATTCGCTTGCCGGAGGTGAAGCCATGACGATCGCACTTCAGTCAAACGTCTCTTTGCAAGATTGGTGGGCATCGCTGAAGCATGGTGGCTTACTCATTGCATCTTCCAAGCTCAGCGAGTTCTTTGTTGCAGAGTCTTTGTCGCCGTTGCCTCGATTTATTGAGGATCGGCTGCGTCGAGATGTGACCCGCCTCCAGAATGGGGAAGACGATCATCTGAGTACCTTTCTAGATACAGTGCTGGAAGAGGTGCTGGGGCTGGCAGGCGATTGGCAGAAGGGAAGTCAGGTCGATCGCACCTGGTCATATCCAGCGATTACCCGTGAGATGATTCGTCCTCGGCGGGTGTGGCAGGGGGTACATGGGGAGGTGCTGCCCGTCTTTGTTGCCGATGGGCAGGAATCGGGGGGCAAGGTGACACGGCTGGGGATTGGGCGCGGCAAGCGGTCTGTCTCTCGCGTGGTGGAATGGCTACGAAAAGCCAATCAGAAAATTGCGCTGCTGACCAATGGCTATCAGTGGCGGTTGATTCATGCGGGGGCAGACTACGATGCCTGGTGTGAGTGGGATGTTACTTTCTGGTTTGAGGAAGGACAACCCGGTTCACAGGTAACGGCACTACGGTTGTTGCTAGGGCAGCAAGCCCTTCAGACCGATCGCACCGATGTACCCAGTCCGTTACTGGTAGCGATCGCCGCTTCCCGGCAGGGACAGGCAGAACTGTCGGAGGTTTTGGGGGAGCGAGTTCGGCAGGCGGTTGAGTTGCTGATTCGAGAATCGGCGGAGGCGTTAGCCCCCCTGATGGCAAAGTCGGATGGGATTGAGCCTCGCCACGTTTATATTGCAGCAACTCGAATTGTGATGCGCTGTGTGGTGATTTTGTTTGCAGAGGCGCGAGATCTGCTGCCGCGCGACAACCCGATTTATCACAGTGCTTACGGATTACAGGGTTTACGAGAACAGCTCGATCGCCGTGCTGGAGGACGGGCAGCAGAGCGGTTACGGCAGGGTGTAAGTTCCTGGTCACGGTTGCTGGCACTGTTTAAGTTGGTATATGAGGGATGCGCTCACGAAGCTCTGCCTGTGCCCCAGTATGGCGGTGGGTTGTTTGAACCAGGTAATTCTGCTGCCAATGATCCAATTTTGCGGGCACTCTCGGCGTTTGAAAATCCGAGTCATACCCCGTCAGATGCGGTAGTCTATCGCATTCTAGAGTTGCTGTGTCGCAGTAAGGTCAAGGTACGACAGGGGCGGCGGAGTACCTGGGTGGAGGCTCCCGTCGATTTTTCGGATTTGTCATCAGAGTATATCGGCATCTTGTATGAAGGCTTGCTGGATTTTGAGCTGCGACAGGCGACAGCCGATGAACCGATGGTTTTTCTCAATCTTGGTGATCAGCCAGTTCTACCTCTGGCTCGTTTGGAGGGGATGGATGATAAAACTCTGTCGGCACTGGTCGAGAAGCTGAAGCAAAAAGCAAAAGCAGAGGTGGAGGGTGAAGGCGAGGAAGGCGAGGATGCTGAGGGTGACGAAGCGGAGCCAGAAGAAAGTGAGGAGCTAGACGCTGAAGCGGATACTGAGCCAGAGGCAGAACTGGATGTTGCGATCGCAGAGGATGTCGATCAACTGCAACAACTACGCGATCGCGCTCAACAGTGGGCAGTCCGGGCAGTCAAGGCAGGGAATTTAGTGCCTAAGCCTCGCAGCAAGAAAGCAGATGCCCAGGTGGCTTACGAACGGGCAGTTGGGAAAGCTGCCGGTGCATTAATTGCCCGTGTGGTGTTACCAGGGGAATGGTTTTTGGTGCGCTGGGGTGGCACCCGCAAAGGATCGGGGACGTTTTATACGCGCCCACAGTTAGCTATTCCAACGGTGCAGCGGACGTTGTTACCGCTGGCGTACAATCCACCATTAGATGAGGCGGGGCAACCGGATGAGAAAGCACCTGCTTCTGCCTGGACACCCAAGACTCCGATCGAAATCCTCAATCTGAAAATTTGTGATCCGGCTTGTGGTTCGGCTTCGTTCTTATTAGCTGCGCTGCGGTTTTTGCTGGAGGCGTTGTGGCGGAGCTTGTTCTATCACGGATGGTTGGTGGAGCGGGGTGAGGAAATTGTGGTGTCGATTCCGCTGGATGCTCAGCCTGAATGGTTTGCAGAATGTGTAAAGGAACTGCCTGTTACGGTGGAGAAGGCAGAGGAGCGATCGAAACCTCGGCTTAAGCGTTTTATTGTTGAACGCTGTCTTTATGGAGTGGATATTAATCCACTGGCGGTGGAGTTGGCGCGGTTGGCGCTGTGGGTGGAGACGATGGATAAGTATCTACCCTTCGGTTTTTTGGATCACAAGATCAAGTGTGGGAATGCCCTGGTTGGGTGCTGGTTCGATCGCTTTCAAGACTATCCAGCGATGGCATGGGAACGGGAAGGGGGTGATGCGAACCACGATCACTTTGTGCATCATTTTCGGGAGCATGTGGCAACACGAGGCAAAAGCAAAGGGCAACGTCTTCAATCGGGAGATAGCTGGACACAAGCAATTAAAGATACGAAAGAAACTGTCAAAGCAGAGTTAGTTAATTTAATTAAGGCATTTGATCCAGAGTGGAGACAGCAACAGCAGTTATCTGCTCCTGACTTTGATCTGCCTAAACCCCCAGAAGAAATTCACCAAGATGCGGTCAATATCTTTGAGGAGTTACATCAACTAGCCATTGCCGATACCCAAGAGCAAGAGCGTCGCTATCGAGAAAAGATTGAACAGAGTCAAGAACTGCGCCAGTTGCGACAGGCATTTGATAGCTGGTGTGCGATCTGGTTTTGGTCAGGCGATGCGACCGAACACGCCCCAACGCCTGGGAAATTTTTTAACCAACCGCCAGAAACCGCTGCGATCGTGAATCAACTGGCGCAAGAATATCGCTTCTTTCATTGGGAGTTAGAATTTCCTGATGTATTTGTGGGCGAAAATGCTGGATTTAGCGGCATTGTCGGAAATCCACCGTGGGAAATTCAGAAGCCCAATTCAAAAGAATTTTTCTCGAATATTGATCCGCTCTATCGCACCTATGGAAAGCAGGAGGCGTTAGAGAAACAGTTGGAGTATTTTAAGAAGTCTCCCCAGGTTGAGCAGGAGTGGTTAGCCTATTGCGCCAAACTCAAAGCTCTTTCAAACTGGACAAAGTATGCAGGGTATCCCTTTGGTGTCAAAGAAGCAGGCGAGTTTCATTTCAGCTTGTCTCGCGGTAAGGAAAATGCCATTCTTCATCAGGACTGGCTGGCTCAACAGCAAAAGCGATCGGGTTATGCCGATCCAGATCATCCATTCCGTTATCAAGGGTCTGCTGACATCAATACTTACAAGATGTTTCTTGAATTATCTCTTGCAATTCTTCAGCCTAAAGGTTATCTAGGTATGATTATGCCGTCAGGAGTTTACACAGATAAAGGAACTCTTGACTTGCGCAACCAGTTTATCTCGAAATGTAAGTGGGAGTGGCTGTTTGGCATCATTAATTGGAACAAGATATTCACGTCAATCTACTATCGATTTAAATTCTGTATTCTGATTATTCAGAAGAGTGGAAAAACTTCAGAAATCAAAACGGCATTTTCAAGATACGCAATAGAAGATTGGGAAAATGCAGAACAATTCATTCTTCCTTATCCTGTGAAGTGGGTTAAGCAGTTTAGTCCACAGAGCCTATCTATACTTGAAGTAACTTCTATCAATCAGTTGGAAGTTATCAAGACTGCGCATAGCCGTAATCCAACGTTCTATGAGTCCAGGAACAAAGGTTGGTCAATTGAATATGGACGTGAGTTCCATATGACAGATGATGCTAAGTTATTCCCATTATTGGAGAAATGGGAGGCAAAGCAGTTTAGTCCCAACAATGAAGGCTTTTATTGGGAAAGTGCTGACGGTGAAATAGCTTTTCCCTTATACGAGGGACGTATGATTCAGAACTTTGACTATTGTAATCAAGGGTGGATCTCAGGAAGAGGAAGAAGAGCTGTATGGCAAGAGATTGAAATGGCTCAGAAAAGATTTAAACCTCAATATCTGATGAGCAGAGAAACTTTCTATAACTCCGGAAAAGCAAAACTAGGACCAAAACTAGGAATCGTGAAAGTTAGTTCCGCGACTAATGCACGTTCGATGAAGTGTGCTCTAATACCTGGATTTCCTTGTGGAGAATCTGTGTATACACTTCAAACTAGTCCTAACACAATCAGCCGTTTACTATTACTACAATCAGTTTTTAGTACCTTGTCCTTCGATTTCCTCCTACGTAGCAGATTTGGTGGCGTTAATATTAGTGCTTATTTGTTAAGCGAATGTCCCATTCTACAACTACCTAACCTATCCCTTCCAAATATCAGGTTTTTAATTCGTTCCGCTGCCCGTCTATCTTTTCTCTCACCTATTTTTTCATCGTATGCTCTTCAGCTTAGAGAGGAGTTAGATTCTGAAGTTTCAGTAATTCCATACTCTTCATCCACAGCCTTTACATATCACGAGCGTCTTCGTTTGAAATGTAATGTTGATGCAGTAGTTGCTTATATGTATGGATTAGAAATAGAGCATATGGAATGTATTCTTGCTAATTGTGATTATCCAGCAGGTAAAGTTGATTCTAATGAAAACCTTGATCCTAAAGGTTTCTGGCGTGTAGATAAAGAGAAAGATCCCGAACTACGTCATACTATTCTCTCCCTCATCGCTTTTCACGAACTCAAAAAAATCGGACTCGAAGCCTTCCTCAACCTCAATGACGGTGAAGGTTGGATGCTTCCCGAAACCTTGCGGTTAGCAGACTACGAGTTAGGACACGACGACAGAGCAAAAGAACATCAACCTGTAGCTGCAAGATTGGGGGACAGGTTCCTCCCTTGGCAACTGGACGGCACTCCAGAAGAATCCTGGGCAGAGTGCGAACGACACGCCGAAAATTTGCGGCAGTTATTGAAATATCCCCAACAGACAGCACCTTCCGTCTCGCACTCTACAGAATCTATTGAAACCGCTATAGAGCCTGTACCCCCTGCTGATCCAAACTTTCAGCAGCCCACTGATTTGTTTGGGAACCCCTTACAAGTCGATTTATTTGGAAATGTCGTAGACACGCCAAAAAGAAGACGTCGAAGCTAACCAGAACCTCTTAGGTATATCTACCAAAACTTGTGGGAATAATAACCTTGATGATTCCCCGACTCGCTGTTGGTCCATAATCCGATTGCTACCTGCTCCCTCGGCAAGCCGATCAGCCTAAACCTCGTAAACCAGAGAGACAAGAATGAATGGTCAATCCGTTCTGATAATCAATAGTCGCTATGCCTTATTGGGTTCGCCCTACTCCGGTGGCATGGCTGATGTGTATCAGGCTGTAGACCTACAAGCTGGCGGTAGCAAGGTTGCTGTAAAGGTCTTTCGTCACGGCTGCATTGAGGAAGAAATTTTAGCTGAGTCATTCAAGCGCGAGACGCAAGCATTGAAAGAACTGACTCATCCCAAAATTGTGGAGCTTTTAGATTCAGGAATTGATCCAGGGATAGGGCACTATTTCCTTGTTATGCCCTGGGTAGAGCGCAATCTGACCGCGCTACTTCAGGAATCCCCACCTCAAGGCTGGGACGACTTTTGGGAAATCATTGGCAAACCCATTCTAGAAGCCCTCGAATTTTCCCACGAGCGAGGATACATACATCGAGACCTTAAACCCAGCAACATCCTGGTAGACAGCAACAATCAAATTAAACTCGCTGACTTCGGTATCTCAAAAATTAAAAGTTACTTTCAGCCCAGCATTACTCTGGCAGAATTTACTTCCCGTCCCTACACGCCACCAGAATACGATGATGGGTCATATACCTATACTCGTGATGTTTTTGGTTTCGGAGTCATTGTTTTAAGATGCCTGACCAATGTGGATTTGGCTGACTACAGCAGCATCCCCAAAGCACTCGATCAATTAGATATTCCACCGAAAATTTCAGAGATTATTGAAGCCGCAGTCGCTACGGATCCGGCGGAACGTCCACGCAACGCTGAAGTCTTACTGGCACAGCTTCAGGCAGTTCAAGACCAGAGACAGCAAGCTTATTCCAGCAAGAAGCGTGTCTGTTATCTCAAGCTTTCTCAAAGAGCAATTACCAATTTTCAGAATGAGCTGAACCTTTCACAGGCGGAGATTGAGAAGATTCTGCAAGAAGACCTCAATACAATTTGTGGAATCACTCCCTTCCAAAATAGAAAAGCAACGAATCCAGAAGAAGAGTTTTCAGAGGGGCACTATTCCATCTTCGGAGCCGCATATTCTTACCATGCTGCAACGGATCAATCCCATCTGCTGATCATTAATGCGAAGTCATTACCGAATTCTGCACTGGAAGGGAAACGAGAAAGTTCATGGAATCCAGACTATCAGTTTGAATTCAGTAAGCCCCTCAACCTGCCGGATGCCATTGAAGTAATTCAAGATCTAAAGTTTGCTGTTGCAGACTATGAGGCAACCCAAAAACAGGTTAAGGCTGAAGCCGCAAAACAGCGGTTGTTCAGAGTTTGGAGCGATATTTTAAGGGCAAAAGCAGATTGGGAAAAAGAGCGAGAAACTCCATTACGCTACACCTCTGTCGAGTATGACGGCAGCCGAGCCTATTTTCGATTAGCATCCCTGCCCGATGAAGACATTACTGGGCAGCCTCGTCATATCACTCGCGAGAACGGTTCTAGCATTCTTAGAGGAGATGTTGAAGAGGTCACAGATGAACAGCTAGTTCTCTACATTCAATATGGCAATCCTGAGCAAATTCCAGACGAGGGTGAACTCCGTTTCGATACCCGCGCAGCAGAGATTGCTTTATATCGCCAAAAGTCAGCTTTAGATGCCATTCGCTTCGATCGTGCTGTTAGAACAAATTTGCGATCGCTGCTCATCAACCCAAGCGAGACTCAGCCTCCCAAATCAAAGGAAATTACCCATTTCTTTCAAAAACTCAACCCTTCACAAGCAGAGGCAGTTCAAGCCGCTCTTGGAACTGAAGATTTCCTGATCGTTGAAGGACCTCCAGGCACTGGTAAAACAAGGTTTATCACAGAAGTGATTCTGCAAACCCTCGAAGAAAATCCTCACGCTCGAATTCTCCTTAGCTCCCAAACCCACGTTGCATTAGACAATGCTTTAGAGAGAATCCGGTCTCAAAATCCTCATCTAAAACTTGTAAGAATTGGCAGCCACGAGAAAGTTGCTGATGTAGTCAAGCCCCTACTTGTAGAGGAGCAAATGCACCAGTGGCGGCAGGAAGCGATCTCCAATAGTCAAACCTTTTTAGAAGCATGGGCTGCACAACATAGTATCTCCGCTGAAGATGTTCAACTCGCTACCCAGCTTCAGGAGTTGAAAAGCATAACACTTAAATTGGATTTATTGAGGGAAGAACTCAATCACCGTCAACAAGAGCGAGACAACCTCTTTCCCTTCAGTTCTGAACATCCTCAGAAACGAGCGAAATATGAGCTTCCAGAAGAGCTAGAAGAGCAAATTCGTCAACTCGATGAGGAAATTGCTGATTTCAAAAGAAAATTGAAACAAGTTCGTGATGAAAAAGAACTGGTTGCAGAACGGTTACAAAATTTAAGTGGGAAAAATATCAAGAAATTTCTAAAACTAACTGTCAAGGAGTTAGACACTCGACTAGAACAACTCATTGATCTACGAAATCCAGAAGCTAAAAAACTACAACAATTACTGGAACTTCAAGCTGAATGGTTTGATCAGTTTGGTCGCAGCAGTGAATTCAACGCATCCCTCCTAAAGAGGGTTCAAGTTGTTGCTGGAACATGTATCGGGATGCCTAAAGATGTTCAGGATATTGAGTTTGATCTATGCATTGTTGATGAGGCTTCCAAAGCGACAGCTACCGAGGTACTGGTTCCAATCTCTCGTTCTCGTAGATGGATACTAGTGGGCGACTCTAATCAGCTTCCACCCTTTCAAGACGAAGCCAGTAGCAGTGCTCAATTTCTCAGCAAGTATGACTTAAAGCCAGATGATGTGCAAGAAACGTTATTTGATTTGCTCTTGCGTACGCTACCAGAAACCTCACGTAAGAGTTTGGCTATACAACATCGGATGGTCGAGCCAATTGGCAACCTGATTAGCCAGTGCTTCTACGACGGCAGGCTTCAGAGCAGCGGTCCAGCTATTAGCCAAAATCTGAGTCGCATCTTGCCGAAGTCCGTCACTTGGTTGACAACAGCATCCTTGCCGAACCGCACTGAGCAAAACACTCGTCCCAGCTATAACAATGCTTGTGAAGTCTCAATCATCCTTCAATTTCTCAAGAAACTAAACCAGATTGCAATTGAAGTATCAGACAATGTAGAAAAATGTAAAGTTGCTATTCTGACAGGTTATACAGCTCAACGTAAGCTCCTTAACCGAAGACTTGATTCAGAACTAGAAAATTTACAGTCATTAGACATTGAATGCAATACAGTGGATGCCTTTCAGGGACGAGAAGCTGACATTGCCATCTACTCCATAACTCGTTCTAATCCCAAAGGAGAATTAGGCTTTCTAAATAAAAAGGAACGCCTTAATGTCGCTTTATCGAGAGGCAAAATTGGCTTAGTCATAGTAGGAGATCATCATTTTTGCTTAACAGCACCTAGCAATCCCCTAGCCAGAGTTCTCGATCATATTGAGCATCATTCAAATGGCTGCTGCCTTAAGGAGACTGAAGTATGACTTTAGAGGATTTTTCCTTAAGCGAATTGGATGAGAAGTTATATGAAACAGCTCGTCAGTACAACAATCGTGAGGGCTTCGACCTGGTAAGCTGCCGTGAGGTTGGTTTACCTATCTATCGAGTTACTGTTCAAGCAATTACACAAGTTAAGAAAAAGATACCACCGATTGAGGAATTTGTTCTTAAGGCAATCAATTCAGGTTTAGCATCTGAGCTTGAGATAGGACAATTTCTTGGACTGGAACCTCTAATTACTAGGGACGCAATGATTAACCTCCGTATGAGTGAGGACATTGACTTAATTGTTCCTGAAGGAGGCCAACTACAGGAATGGACTCTCAGTAAAAGAGGCCAAAGCACGCTACGCGAAGCAAAAAACATTGTTCCTGAAGAAAGAACATTCACTGTCAACTTTGACGGACTTTTACTGCACGTCAAATGGTATGGGCGTTTTGAATCTCGTTTGTTACGTAAACGAGACCTGCGTGATCGAGGGATTTTAGAAATCCCACCATCAAAATACAAGCCGCCAGAACTCGGTGATCTTAAAATTACCGATGTAGACGAGGTAATTCGAAAAATTGAAATTGCAAGCAAAGTTAAACGTGAGCAAGAACGGGATTTATTAGCACTTAAAGCGATCGAAAGGCGAGACAGTTTTTTCCTCTTAGCTCAAGCTCTTGTCTATAAATCTAGAACAGGAGATGACCCACAAGTTGCATTTGTTGTGGATGGTCGTCTGGACAGCGGTTATGAAGCTGCATTTGCACGTGTTAATGGTGTCAAAAAACTTCGTATCTTAGAAGCCCTTAAGGGTAGTGAGCCGAGGAAGTTTGCCGAAGAATGGCTCGGTAGAGAGTATGTAAAAGAAGTACCACTGGAAGCGATCGAATCTCTGAAAAGGGAAGTTTCTTCCGCACGTATTCAGGCAGTCACATTTCAAGAACAACTTGAGATTGCTGAAGTTGATGCTCAAAAGAGCAAACTGCAGGAACAACTTGATCAGGCATTGAAGAAAATTGAGGAACTAGAACAGAAGCTGGCAAAGGTGCCGATGGATTGGTTGGAGGTTTATGATTATCCTCCCCTACTGAAGCGAGCACTTGAAGAAAGTCAAGAGCGTTTGTTAATTGTCTCTCCCTGGATTAGAGCTACCGTTGTAAATAGGTCATTCCTTCAGCAATTTGAGAAGCTCCTTCAAAGAAACGTCAGAACTTATATTGGATATGGCCTAGGTGAAACCCAGCTTGAAAAAAGGGAATGGGATGTTCAAGCAGAGAAAAACCTTCAGAAGCTGGCTCAGAAATATAAGAATTTCACGTTTAAGCGATTAGGTAATACCCACGCAAAAGTTCTCATATCGGATAGCCATTTTGCAGCCAATGGTAGCTTTAACTGGTTGTCCTTCAAAGGTGACCCAAATCGCACTTTTAGAGACGAGCGTGGAGCAATCGCCTATGATGCCCGCAAAATCGATGAACTCTTCGATAGCTATATGGAAAGCTTTGATGACACCTAGTTAGTTTTTCGCTTGGTTGACAAGTTCCCCAACCTAGCTAGACAAAACAGATGAAAAATTTGTCGGTTAAAACTGTAACAGGTATATCTTGCCCTAAACTTTCCCCTGCTCATGCTCAACCCGATCGTCTACACCGAGAAAGTCGTTGACGACTTCCTCAAATACCAGCTCACTGCCTACCCCTTCGCGGATGGCAACCTTTATGAGCAGATGCGGACACTCCTCAACTTGGAGAAAACCCGCGCCACTCCTCTGCTCAAAGGTCCCTACATCAGTCTCAGCCGCATCTTCAAACAGGGCGCAAGAGTAGACGATCTCATTACCGAGGGAATTTTTCATCCTGGGATGAAGGCAGTAATTCCCAAAGAGCACCCAACCGTGTATGGGCACCAGGAAGATGCCATCCGCCACATCCATTCAGGCAAGACCACCCTAGTCTCTACAGGTACAGGCTCCGGTAAAACCGAATGTTTTCTCTATCCCATCATCAGCCAATGCTTCAAGCTGCGTGACCAAGGCGCACCTGAAGGTATTGTTGCCGTCATCGTTTACCCGATGAATGCTCTGGCAGAAGACCAACTGGGGCGACTCCGAGAATTGCTGGCAGGCACAGGGATTTCCTTTGGCATGTATGTCGGCAAAACTCCCAGAAAAACTGGACAGGTTGTCGGTAAACGGCTTAAAGCTGGAGCGTCTAAGGCAGATTACCTCAAAGCGGTTGAGAAGCTGCAGCAGGAAAAACGACCTGAAGCCGTCCATCCGCACGAAGAACGGGTTTCTCGGGAGGAAATGCAGAAGCATCCACCCCGAATTCTTCTCACTAATGTCAAACAACTGGAACTGCTGCTGACCCGTCAAGAAGACGTGGAAATGTTCAACCAGGCGCAGTTGAACTTCTTGGTTTTTGACGAAGCCCATACCTTCACAGGAGCAACCGGGGCAGAAACAGCTTGCCTGATCCGCAGATTACGCACTTTCTGCGGCAAAAAGCCAGACGAAACAGTATGCATTGCCACCTCCGCCACGATCGCCGACCCTGATAAAGGGCGAGAAGCAGGACGAGACTTTGCTGCCCGCTTCTTTGGAGTGGATAAGACGAATGTAGAACTGGTTGGAGAGAAGTATGAGGAGGAAGTCTGGGCCCCCCCCCGCGATCGCCAATTACCACCAGCCCTTAATGGAAACACAGCAAGCAACCTACAAGCGGTTCTCAATGCCGTTGAAGATGAAACTGGGGTTGCCGTTTGTACGGTATTCGAGCAATTGATGGGTCAATCTCTTGAACCTGATCGCTGGCAGGATAGCCTCTACGATTCTCTCGCCGCCAACGAACTGATCTTTCAGTTAGCGATCGCCCTCCATGCTCCCCGTCATCTCAGCGATCTGATCCATCAACTTAAACAACAGATTGGTCGCCCCATCTCTGAAGAAGAACTACTGATCTGGCTGGCTTTAGGGGCTGCTTCCCGCAAAGAGGGAAGGCCCCTCCTGCGCCCAATCATTCATGCCTTTGTGCGAGGAGTAGGCGGAGCCGTTGTCACCTTCCCTGACGGCAAACCTCGGCCCCGGTTATGGCTCTCGGCTGAAGATGCCAGCAGTGATGCAGCCAGTGACGACTTGTTCCGATTACCTGTCCTGACCTGCACAACCTGCGGGCAGCACTACTTTGAACACTTTGTCGAAGACTTCACCTTTACAAGCAAAACTCCTGAAGGAGGACAGGCACAGGGCAAGCAAACCATCTGGCGACCGCTTTCGGAAGAGTTGCGGGGCAAACGATTACTGCTGTGCGATCGCCTCATTACCGATGACGATGACGATGACGATGACGATAGCTCACAATCCCAGCCCCTAACGGCGACCCCCCGCACTCATCCCCGCTCCACTGTTCCGATTTACTTCTGCCGTGCTTGTGGCACTCTCCATGCCACTCCCACACAACGCTGTGCCCACTGTGGGCGAGACGGAGAACCCATCACGCTACTTGCTATTCGGCAGAAGGCAGATCACCCTGGCGCTCTCAGTTCCTGCATTGCCTGCCAATCATTAGGACGATATAGCTTCGGTCGTTTCCGTGACCCTGCTCGTCCAATTCGAGCCACCACGGTTTCTGACGTGCATGTGCTGGCACAGAACATGCTTCATTATGCCGAGCGCAGACGGCTTTTGGTCTTTGCTGACAATCGCCAGGATGCTGCGTTCCAGGCAGGCTGGATGCAAGATCATGCTCGTCGTTACCGCCTCCGCGCATTGATGGACGACCGCATTAAGCAAGGCTCCATCTCGATCGGGGACTTGGCTGCCCACATGGATGATCTCCTGGATGCCGACGAGGAACTCAGCCGTGCTCTGATTCCTGAGGTCTGGCGCGCTTTCCCGAAGGAAGCAGAAGGGGTAAAGCATGGAGACGAACGCCGCTATTTCCTGCGAATCCAGATTTTGCGCGAAATCACAACAGGCGTAAAACAGCGGATTGGTCTGGAACCCTGGGGACGCATCCAACTAAACTATGCTGGTCTTGCGTCTGACCTACCCTTTATTCAGCACTGGGCACCAATGCTGGGGATCTCTGCTGAGGAGTTGGTGAATGGGGTTGCTTCCCTCATGGATATTGCCCGTCGCAACAACATTGTGCTGGACTCCCAAGGCAGGATTTTTTCCAAAATTTGGCGGGAAGGCGATCGCGAAGTGCAACGTGGCTATCTGCCAATCTTGAAGGGGGTGCCGAAAGGGCTCAAGAAAACAAGAGAAGGCGGCAACTCAACCAGTTGGATACAGCAATGGTTAAGCGATAAGGGAGACACCACCGCTCGTCAGGCGGCTCGACGATGGGGTATACCCAAAGAGCAAATGGATGAATTCTTCGACGAACTGTGGCAGTGTCTGACGGAAGACCTCAAGATTCTCCTCCCCGTTACTCTGCAGAATAGTGCCAATAAGCCGCTTACAGGCTGTGATGGAGCTTATCAAATTGACTCTGACAAGCTGAAGATTGCTCCCCATCAAGGCGTGCACCGCTGCACTATTTGTCGTCGTCCCCATCCTCGCCTCACACCTCACGCCGCCTGTATGACCTGGCGGTGCCAAGGCACTATTCAATATGAACCGGAGAGTGCCGATGATTACGACCTGCGGGTGCTGGATGAGCAATTCGAGATGTTGCGTCCTAGAGAACATTCGGCTCAGGTGCCGACGAATGATCGCGAAGTGATTGAACGGCTCTTCAAAGGCAACAGCAAACTGCTCAATACCCTCGTCTGTACTCCGACTTTAGAGATGGGCGTTGACATTGGCTCTCTCGATGCTGTGCTGATGCGGAACATTCCACCCCTTCCTGCTAACTACTGGCAACGGGCAGGACGTGCTGGGCGGCGACATCGCATGGCTGTCAACTTTGCCTACGCCCGACCCGCCAGCCACGATCGCGCCTACTTCAATGACCCCATGCGGCTTTTACAGGGGCAGATCTCCCCTCCTCGATTAAATCTGCGCAACACCTTAATGGTTGGTAAGCACGTCCATGCAGCCATTCTTACAGTTCTCTATCAGCTTGCTCGTCCTACCAGTTCTTTAACCCTTGGCGAACAGCAGGAAATTTCCAAAGTTCTGGAAAGCTGCTTCTCCAGCCAAGTCAAACACTATCTGTTCAGCGACTCAGGCGTTCTACGAACTGCCCCGTTGGATGTCAGTAGCCTAACCAACTTAATTCAGAAGCATGAAGCCATAATTCTAGGTCATGTAAAAACCACATTTGCAGAAAGCTGGCCCAAAGAAGACCGAATTGCTGTGAGTGAGAAGGAATTGCGCTCTCATATCGAACAAATGGGCGACCAACTGGCTATGGTGATCCAGCGGCTCTGGCGCAGACTGCAATGGGCACTAGACCAAATGCGTCGGCTGAATGAGTTGCGGGTTCAGAAAGGAACACTTGACCCGGATGAAGATGCCCTCTTTCAACGGTGCGATCGCCTGATCAAGCGACTCAAAGGGATTCAGCACAAGAGAAGGCAGGATACAGAAGGGTTTGATGACACAAATACCTACAGTGCCTTAGCGGCTGAGGGTTTTCTTCCAGGTTACGGATTAGACGTTGGCTCGATCAAAGGCACAGCTCAAACCCCTCGAAGTGCAGGTTGGTTGCCCGATTTTGACTTACCACGTCCAGCTGGCATGGCACTACGCGAGTACGTTCCCGGTAACCTGATCTACGCCAACGGGCACCGCTTTGTCCCTCGATTCTTCCATCTAGAACCGGAAGAACCCCTCCGCTTTCAGGTGGATATTGCTAATGAAGCCATTCGAGAAATGGGAACTGCGGGCACCAGTACGGGGCTATTGGCTTCAAGCCTGAAAGCCTTAGCAATTTGTGATGTAGACTTACCCCACCAATCCAACATTTCTGATGAGGAAGACAACCGTTTTCAGATGCCCGTGACGTTGTTAGGCTACGAACAAGACCGTCACGATGGAGGACTGGCATACACCTGGGGCAGTCACACTGTTGCACTGCGCCGTAACGTCCATCTAAGAATGGTCAATATTGGGACTACCAGTCTCGTTCGAGGCGGTATCCTTGGCTACACCGTTTGCTCGGTCTGTGGGCAAAGCCGATCGCCTTTCACCTCCCAACGCGATCGAGACCTATTTGTGACAGACCATATTCAGCGCTGCGGTAAACCCGTCGAACCTGTGGGCTTCTACGCCAATATTGTTGCCGATGCCCTGTCGATTCAGGATTGCGAGAATCGCCAAGTTGCTTACAGCGCCATGGAAGCTATTCGGCACGGTGCCGCCAATGTGTTGGATATGGAGTTAGAAGACCTCCAGATTCTGACGATCGCCCAGCCTGGCACCGAGAGAGCAGATGTTCTGCTCTACGATCCTATGCCAGGTGGTTCTGGCTTACTGGAACAGTTATTAGTCCGTTGGACAACGGTGATCTCAGCCGCTCTAGAAGTCGTTTGGCATTGTCCTTCACAGTGCAATACCGCGTGTATCGACTGCTTATTCACCTTCCGCAATGCCTACTATCACCGCTATCTCAATCGCCATACAGCGTTGGAGAAGTTGCAGAATTGGGGCGACATTCTGTCCCAAAGTCATGCGGTTCCTGCCAAACTCCCGAAAGCAGGGTCCAAGGCAGGAGCACAGCCCGTTAATCAGGCTGAATCTCGGCTCTATGAAATGCTCAAACGAGCTGGGTTTTCAGAACCAACACCCCAAAAACCGATTGATTTGGGTAAGCCATTAGGCACGACTAAACCTGATTTCTTCTTTGAAGATCCAAATGAAGATCTGGAAGGTATTTGCGTTTATTTGGACGGGATGAGCAAGCACTTACACGGCAACCCAGACACAGCGCAGCGCGATCGCGCGATTCGGGAAGAACTGCGTAATTCTGATTACGAGGTGATTGAGATTCCAGTTGGGAATCTGGATGATCCTCAGGCGATGGCAAAGTACTTCTACCGTATTGGCAAGATACTGGTCGGTAAAGCGAAAGCGAAAGATATTCGAGACAACCCAACCTGGCTTGAAACACCAACTACCCTTGCTCAAACTAACAAGTTTGATGAATCACCTGTTGAAGTCGACTGGAGTTTGTTTGAACCAATCTGGTTATCGATTCTAAAAACACTGGCTGCTGCAGAAGGGATTGAGATTGATGAAGGTCTTGATATTGACGACGAGGGGCAGGTGATAGGAACCTGTATTGCTCAAGTGTTCCGAGGCGATCGCGAAGCGTCTCCGCAAGAGAATCGTATTCTCTTGATTATTGATCAAACCCGAAGTGATGCTTTCCAACTCCAGCAAGCGCTGCAAAAGCAAAACCGTTCTTCGATTGCTGTAGATCCGAATCATCCAGATGTTGTCGATCAGATTCTAAGCGCATTACAGGAGGGAATCTGATGATCGTTTTACTCGGAAAATCCTTGATGAGTTCCCTGTCAAAGCTAAATGCAAATGACACCAAGCGAGTAACCGATTTTATCGACAAGTTCTATAGCAATCCGGCTCACCCCAGCATTAGCCTGGAAAGGGTCACGAAAGTAAAGGATGACAACCTCTGGTCTGCCCGTATTACTCAAGGCCTACGCGCTATCATCTACAAAGAAAGTGATACTTGGGCGCTGCTCTATGCCGGGCAGCATGACAATGCCTATGCTTGGGCACAAGTGCGCCGAGTTGAGCAAAATGCTAAAACAGGTGCCCTCCAAATTATTGAGTTTACGGAAACGATCGAGCAGCAATTTGCTGAGAAACCTCAAAACCAATTCGGTCTGTTTGATACCCATAATGACGACTACCTTTTGAGCTTAGGCTTACCCCCAACCTGGGTAGCAGTTATTCGTAAGCTGGTCACTGAGGATGACTTATTGAGTATCCTCGAAAAACTACCAGAAGAGGTCGCAGAACGGTTCTTACGATTAGCAGGTGGTGAACTTGTCACTCCTCCACTGCCACCATCTCCTGAGAAACCAATCTTTGAAAATGAAGACACTCAACGGCGTTTTATTGTCGTCAAGAGCAGTGATGATATTGCCAAAATTTTGGCAGCTCCCCTGGCAACCTGGATTGGCTTTCTACATCCGTCACAACGCAAATTGGTTACCAGTTCCTACAAGGGTCCCGTTAAGGTGACAGGTTCCGCAGGTACAGGGAAAACCGTAGTTGCGATGCATCGAGCCAAACATCTGGCGCAGCAGGGCAAAAAAGTACTTGTGACGAGCTTCGTCAAAACCCTTTGCGACAATATCAACCGTAACCTGAAGTTGCTGTGTAGTTCTGACGAGTTGACAAACATCACAGTTGGCACCGTTGCCAGCCAAGCAGGACGTATCCTGAAAGAAGGAAACAAGTCCCTCTCCATCACTAGTGATGAAGAGATTCAATTGCTAATCGCACAAAACTTTTCTCCTGCTTGTCCTCTTAATGTCTCTGCTGTTTGGCTGGAATGGAAGTTTGTAATCCAAACTCAGGGAATCGCAACTTGGGAAGCATACCGATCGGCTAATCGTGTAGGGCGTGGACAACCCCTAAGTGCTAAAGGGCGCAAGCAAGTTTGGCAAATTTTTGAATCGGTTCTCTTCCAATTACAATCTCAGAACAAAACAGATTGGTCTGGGCTGTACCGACATGCTGGTGACTTGATAACATCTGGACAAGTCAGAAGTCCCTTTGACACGGTAATTGTGGACGAGACTCAGGATCTCAAACCACAAGAGCTCAAGTTTTTGGCTGCCTTAGCAGGCAAGCGCCTTGGCAGTTTAATGTTAGTTGGGGACGGTGGACAGCGCATCTATCAAGGGCGGCTCAGCCTCAAATCATTAGGGATCAATGTTCAAGGACGCTCTCATGTCTTGAAAATCAATTATCGGACTACTGAACAGATTCGCCAGTTTGCTGACCAACTACTGGACGGGGAGCAAGATGATCTTGACGGTGGCACTGAGCAGCGTTCAGATACAATCAGTTTACTGAACGGTCCGGAACCAGTTTTGAAACCTTTTGCCAATGCAAATCAGCAGGCAGAATTTGTGGCTGAAGAGATTTTTCGGTTAATTCAACAAGGAATACTGCCAAATGAAATTGGAGTTTTTAGCCGGACTAAAAATCTCCTCAAATCAATTGAGAAATCTTTGAAAAAACAGAAGATTGCCTGCATCCGGCTTGATGATCAAGAACCTGATGCAGTAGCTGATGCAGTGAATACCGGAAGTATGCATCGAGCAAAAGGGCTTGAATTCAAGATCATTTTCGTCGTTCACCTCTCTGATGATGTAATTCCCTCTCCTCATATTGCGGAGGAAAATGACCTTCAGGCTCGTAAAGAGGCGCTAGAGCAAGAACAGCATTTACTCTATGTCAGTATCACTCGTGCACGAGATGTTGTGTACCTATGCTGGAATGGACAACCTAGCCGCTTTCTGAAAGGCATCAAAGGTGGTGAATCCCCCAACGCAGTAGTCTCCTGAGGTTCTATATGCTTTGGCAAGGAACGCCCCAAACTGAACTCGTCACTCTTTTTGAGCACGAATCAACAGAAATTTCAGATGGATACGAGCTGAAATGCCTTGAGCAACTGTCTAGGGTGACTGGAATTGAAATTCTCAAACCAGTCGTTAGGAAGGGGCAACTTCAATTTCAGGCAAGACAATATGTCGGAGTAGTGCGCTTGGGACGACGGACGATTCAAATTCTTCCCAAAGTTTATCGATCTCAAAACCGTGAGCAGAGCCAGCAGGAAGCAGCGCGCAACCTGCTATTGATGCTGGATTATGCAAGATACTTAGGAATTCGAGAAGCTAACCTCGCTGCACTTCAGCGCTCGCAGAACTGGTTTGAAGTACTTATCTACCTATTTGCTTCTCATCTAAAACATGAGTGGCAGAAAGCTACCCATCGTAGTTATCAGCCCATTGATGCGGTACTTCCAGTACTGAAAGGCAAATGGCAGATTGCGACACAGTTAAGGCGACCTGAGCAAAAGCACTTATTTACGGTCACCTATGACGAATTTACGATAGACAATCCGCTTAATCGCATTTTCCGGTATGTCGTTGAAAGATTGTGGCAACTGACCCGTGACAGCAGTAATCGTCAAAACTTGACGGAATTGAGATATTGGATGGATGAGGTAACGCTTCTACCCGTCGTTACAGCTGATATGGCAAAACAGGTTCAGCTATCGCGTCTGAACAAACAATATGAACCATTGCTCAATTTAGCCCAGTTGTTTTTGGAGCGTCTTGGATTGCAACTGTCTGCTAGCGACATTACAACATTTTCGTTCGTATTCGATATGAACCAACTATTTGAGCGATTTATTGTTAGTTTTATTCAACGTCATCGCCATGAGGTTCTGCCGCCATTGCTCAACCATTGTGAATTGCTCCCACAAGGTCAGAGGGCAGTACAGTACCTGGCAAACCGTGAAGGACAGCGAGTGTTCCGATTAAAGCCTGACCTGGTTTTTCAAGTCAACGACCAGTTCCCGATAGTAATGGATATTAAATACAAGCACCTCAACGAGGGAGACCGCAAGTTGGGTGTTGCTGAATCTGATTTCTACCAGATGTATGCCTATGCTCATCAGTACACTTGTCCACGAGTCATTCTACTTTATCCCCAAACCATGGAGTTATCAGCACCTCAGAGGGCACACTTTAAGCTGGAGGGAAGTAACCAGGAGATTTGGGCCGTGACAGTAAACCTGTTACAGGATCTATCAAAATCTGAGACTAGAGGAGCCTTGCAGGCGGAGTTACGAGAAATACTGGAAGGAGCGTATGAATAGCCCAACCCAAAATTGGCGTGCTGAACTAACCTCATGGTTAAGCAGGAATCCCAAACAGGCATCATCTGACCTCCAACAGCTACGCCAAGCCTTCGTGCAGCGATTTCCTAGAGAGCAACTACCAAGCCTGACCCTAGAAGAATACGCGGTCGGCAAGCCTGACAGTTTTTGCTATTGGGTAGAATTTAAAACACACCGCTTGGGTAGCGTGGCTGGTGGAAGTTCAAGCAAGTGGGGAATTTGGTGGAGCAAAGGCGATCAGCAATGGAAATGGAACAAAGCATTTCAGTGCAGTGACCCGAATGAAGCGTTCACCCGCATTAGAGCAGGTCTTGTGTCACTGATTGAGGTAGCAGCCTCAGAACAGTTTGACCAGTTGGAGCCAATTGGTAGTAGCCAACTTGGACCTAACCGGAATGGATTACGAGCCAAACCACTCTATCTATACTTCCCCGACAAATTCTTGCCTATCTCAAACCCCTATCATCTCGCTCATTTCCTGAATTTTTTTGGACAGCAGCCAGCAGGTGGCTTGCATACCAAAAACCAACAACTCCTAGATTTCCTAAAAAACCAGCCAGAATTTGAGGGGATGGATACTTTGCAGATGATGGCTTTTCTTTATTCAGCCATTCCCCCAGGAGATCGCTCGCTCAAACCGCAGCCTGAAGCCGAAAATTCAGACCTTGTTCAATTGCCTGAGGAAATTGTTCAACTCGCAACCCTTGCAGAGGAAACACGGAATTTGATTTTGTATGGTCCTCCCGGTACAGGCAAGACCTATGCTGTCAATAAATTTGCCTCCTTCTTCTTAGGTGAGCAATTGAGCACTCCCCTAGCACCAGAGCAGCAACGCCGGGAAATTCTGCAACCTCTCAGATGGCATGATGTGATCGCGCTTGCCATGTACCTAAAGCGCCCACAGAAATATTTCAAAGTTCCTGAACTGGCTGATAACTCGTTAATTCAAGAGTACTGGACATTAACTAAAACTCAAAAGCTCAATAACCAGATTTGGGCGATGCTTCAGATTCATACTCATCCCAATGTGGAAACAGTTAAATATAAAAATCGTCAGCCGCCTTACTTGTTTGAGAAGAATCAACAGGGTGAATGGTGCCTGACAGAAGAAGGGGAAGGGTACATTGAGGTCAATCTGGCAGATGAATTGGATGACTTGCGGCAACCTGATGCCCGAAAGCGCGTCATTTCGGACTACTTGAGGTTTGTCACGTTTCACCAATCTTTCGCTTATGAGGAGTTTGTGGAAGGATTGAAACCAGTAATCGTGGACGGGCAGATTCAGTACCAGGTTGTTGATGGTGTTTTCAAGGGAATTTGCCGTCAAGCTCAGAATGACCCGGAACATCGTTATCTGATCATCATTGACGAAATTAACCGTGCCAATATTGCCAAAGTGTTTGGGGAACTGATCACCTTAATCGAAGACGACAAACGACTGGGTGAAGACAGTGAAATTACAGTTC
The DNA here is from genome assembly GCA_019359315.1 of Myxacorys californica WJT36-NPBG1. GTDB lineage: Bacteria > Cyanobacteriota > Cyanobacteriia > Leptolyngbyales > Leptolyngbyaceae > Myxacorys > Myxacorys californica. The sequence goes on along the minus strand of JAHHHO010000035.1, from coordinate 2,556 downwards.
GATTGCCTTACTCCCAAGAAGAGTTCAGTGTTCCAGAAAATCTGTACATTCTAGGTACGATGAACACGGCAGATCGTTCGATCTCGCTGTTAGATATCGCGTTAAGACGACGTTTCACATTTGTTGAATTACTGCCTGACCCATCTCTATTAGGTACAGTTGAGGGCATTAGTTTGAGTGCGTTACTGGCTCGTCTTAACCAATGTATTACTGCCCTTCTAGGGCGTGATTATCAGATTGGGCACAGCTATTTTATTAACGTCAAGAATGTAACGGAATTACATTTTGCCTGGTACCGCCGTGTTGTCCCACTGTTGCAGGAGTACTTCTACAATGATGCGGAACGATTACGAGCAGTTTTGGGTGATCGCTTTGTTCAACCCACAGAATTTGATGATAATACCCAAAAAGCTCTGAGAGACCTGTGTGACCTTGACAACCGGTTCACCATCCAGATCTTTGAGCCAGAGCAAGAGTTTTTGCAAGCACTTCAACAGCTGGCTACTACATGAGGACTACGCCTGTCACTAACAACAATGACTGATCATAAGTTGAATCGTATTAATCAAAGAAATAATGCTTTAAAGGCTCTTGAGAAGATGCTAACGATTTTTGATGTTTAGCCATTCTTGAGTGTCAAATGACAGGCATCTCGGCGGGACGACAGCTATAAATCCTGCTCTCAAATCAGCGATCGCAAAAGACAACTATAAATGACGCAGAACTTACGCAGAGGCACTAGCGATAGAGTCTGGTCAAGCAGGGAAATCATTGGTACAGTTTAGTGATCCGCACGTAGATTGCGCATAAACATAGTTATCTTCAATGACGTTCACCAAACTGAACTACTGCCAATGTCTGCTGAGTAGTCAGACGAACTTCACACTGACTCACTTGGCGCGATTGGATATAAAGCGGAGTGTACTCGTTATGTTGTTGGATATAAAGCGGAGTGTGCTCGTTGTGTTGGGATTGAAGGAACGCTCTCCCAAGGCATCCGTACTCATGTAGTTACAGCGTGCTCCATATCGGTTTAGCCAAAACCCACCTGCAACATCTGATGACGGTGACAGCAATCTGCTTTAAGCGAATCTTCAGCTGGCTATCTGGAGTCACACAACCGCAACCCGCATGCCTCAATTCGTGAAGCTGATAGTGTCCGTTGGCAATTTAAGCAATGTTTCGCCACCAGTATCAAAACCTGGGAAGAGCCCCTTTTATTTAGCACTGTACAGTAGGAAGAAAAATTTAGCCTGGCAAGAAAATCTTGTCATTTGGCAAGTATATTTTTTTACCTTTGTCGATGTTTTTTGATGTACATCTCCCGAAGTGTCTGAAGGTATTTTGGCTCTGTCTCGATCGTTGCCCAGATATGGTGGGCTAGCGCAAGCTTCTGCTTGTGCTTTTCAGAAGGAAACCTACGATGTTCTCCCTGGGAGAACCAGTGATTGACTGTTGTGAGTGAACAGTCGCAGATGTAGGCTATCTCTTCTCTTGTCACATCCCAGTGTTTCAGAAACTCATCGAGTTCCATTTTGTCATCTTCTAGCGGCTGGAGGTACGCTTCTAACGCTGTCCAGTGTCTATGAGCCGGGGTCTGGGGAGCAATAGCCATTGTCAATCTGCTTGTCACTTTGACAAACTGAAATTATTATATGTTGGCAAAAAATATAGCAGTGACTTTTAGCGAGGTTGTTAATTTCCGCTGATTCAGCAGTGCTGGCATTTAGCAAATCAAGCTAAAAGAAATACACAAATTAGTATTATTGTACTATAAATACTTTAATGAGATTTTAGCGTCCTGGATCACTAGAAATGCCAAATTTCTCTTTGACCAGAAAGAGCCTGACCATTAGATTTCAGACCGATTTAGGGGAAACGAGGCACGCATTATGAGTGAAATCACATTTCTTTTCCGTTTAGATGCGTTAGGGGAAACACCTAAAACCAAGGAGGAAGTTCGGCAATACTACTGGGAACTGATGACGCAGCAGCACACTCCACTGATCAATCAGTTAAATCTCAAAGTAGCTCAACACTCCCACTTCAACATTTGGCAGAGTAATGAAGTGGTGGATGCTAATGAATTGAAAAGCCTATGGCGATCGTTTGAAAAGCATCCACAATTTAAAGCAATGCCTGAGCGGGCCTTTGTCTCAACAAGATTAGTCGTTAACGACACGTATGACTCCTGGTTGGCTTTGCAAGGAAAGCGACAAGAAGAAGTGGATAAACTCTCTTATTCCCTTGAAGTCCTCAAAAGTGATATTAAGTTAGTGGAGATCGCGGGTTGCAGTTTGGATACGCTGCGTAGCAAGGCAAAAGAAGCTTTGAGCCAAGTGAATGTCCAAATTGATAGCAATAGCAAGAAGAAAAAGAGTAAAAAGGCGATCGCGGGTGGGATTTACAGAATTTTGTATGACAAACACCGTACAACCGAAGATTTGCAAGAGAAATGTGCAATTGCTTACTTGATTAAAAACAGGTTTGAGATCAAAGGCGACGAGACTGAAGAAGATCTTGAAAATCTTAGCAAGCGCATTCACCTCAAGGCGA
>JAHHHO010000034.1 GCA_019359315.1 Myxacorys californica WJT36-NPBG1 | reverse complement strand
CGCAAAACCTTGTGCTACTCGAAATCGGTTGAGATGCTCAGGCACTCAATTCGATTACTCTTGCACTACCTCAAATTTCGAGATGTGCCGATTCCATGCTAATTCATCTTCTCATTCAGCAACGCCATATTTCCCACTGCTTGTTAATTCTTGCAGAAATGTTAGCTGTACTGATTCTCGGTGCTAATGTTAACGATGTCTTTAGTGATGCACGAATGCACTTCTGCTGGCGCATTTTGTATTTGCGAGATTGCACTAGCACTACGCATTTGTGCAACTCATTATATTCTTGCTGCTTCAGCAAACTGTGATCATATCTTTAACTCTTATATTCAAAGTATCTTTCTATAACTGATATCGTTTTCGGTTTTATTCCCTAGCAGCCGACAGGCGCTATGTTGTGCGGTGGTGCTATACATGCTGCCATTGATTTGTTGGAGAAATTCTCTCAACTCTTCAGAGTGATGGTACTTTGCGCCATCCCAGAATAGCAGCAAGCGTTGATCTACTGCACTACCCCCAGCTATCATGCGTAACAGCGTTGATTTTCCTGAACCCGAAGGGCCAGAAGCAACGCGACGAGCGATCCGGTCTTGACCTCCAAATTTACGTCGTCAACTGCCCGAAATGAACCGAATTTTTCGTCACGCCTTGAATAGAAATGCCCATAATCAATCTCGATTTCTTGGAGTGGGAAGGTGTAATATCAATTTTCTAAATTAATGCGACAGACCTTGCAGAGGCACAGCACTGCCATGCCCTAACAGAAGCCTCTCAACATCAATTACTCAGTGTCTTTAATGCGAGTTTTGCGTTCTAGAATTTCTTTCAATACCAAGGTCACGACCGCTAGTAATGCCAGTAAAACGGCAGCAGAGTAGGCAGCTTCCCCTTCGTACTGTTTGTAAGCTTCTTCTACAAACAACGGTAAACTTTGAGTCTTGCCAGCGATGTTGCCCGAGACTACAGACACGGCTCCAAACTCGCCCATTGCTCTAGCATTGGTCAAAATTAATCCGTAGAGCAGTCCCCACCGAATGTTCGGTAGGGTGACCCGCCAAAACGTTTGCCAATCGCTCGCACCCAAGATTTTTGCCGCTTCTTCTTGATCGGCTCCGGCTTCTTCCAGCACCGGAATCACTTCACGCGCTACAAACGGCATACTGACAAACGCAGACGCTAACACCATTGCCGGAAACGCAAACACAACCCTGATTCCATGATTTTGCAGCCAACCCCCAAACCATCCTTGCTGCCCATAGAGCAGTACGATCATCAATCCTGCTACTACGGGAGAGATGGAAAACGGCAGGTCAATAATGCTGAGTAGAAAGGTTCGACCTGGAAATCGCCGCCGCGCGATCGCCCAAGCGGCACATAAGCCGAACACCGTATTCAAGGGCACGCAAATGAGAGCCATCAGCACCGTGAGCTTGATCGCGTGCAAGAAGTTTGGCTGAGTTAGGTTCACGAGAAAAGGCCCAACGCCTTTGCTAAACGCTTGCATGAAGACGTTTAAGGCAGGGATGTAGAGAACGAGAGCGAGGTATGCGATCGCAACGCTAACTAATGCGATCGAAGCCCAACTTTTAGATTTCGCTGGCTTTTTCTCAGAGGTTGCCCGAGCTGTTGTTAGAAGGGGATCTACACTAGTCATACCGTCTTGCCCAAGCCTGTAGTAAGTTAATTCCAATCAGTGCAACTAGTGAGATGATCAACAACACCATGCCGACCACCGTTGCACCCGAGTAGTCGTATTGTTCTAATCGCTGAAAAATTAACACTGGCGCGATCAGATCCTTAAAGGGAGTATTTGACGCAATGATCACCGTCGAACCATACTCTCCAACCGCGCGCGAGAATCCCAGCGCAACTCCGGTCAGAATAGCAGGCAGAAGCGGCGGAAAAATGACGTGCCGAAAGGTCTGCCACGGCGAAGCGCCTAAACACCAAGCGGCTTCTTCAATGTCCTGCTCTAGCTCTGCCAACACGGGCTGCACCGTCCGGATTACAAAGGGCAGTGAGATAAACGTCATTGCCACGCCTACCCCAATTCGAGTAAAGGCAATTTTGATGCCAAACGGCGCAACCAGTGAACCTACCCATCCGTTTTGGCTGTAGACGGTTGCCAATGTCAAACCTGCAACGGATGTCGGTAACGCAAAGGGCAAATCAACTGACGCATCAATAAATCGCTTTAATGGAAAGTCTTCACGCACCAACACCCAAGCGATCAGGGTGCCAAACACTCCGTTGAATGCTGCTGCAATGAATGAGGTAGTAAACGTCACATCATAAGCAGATAGGGCAGTTGGGCTAGTGGCAATTTGCCAAAACTTGGCAGGGCCAACGGCACTTGCTTTGGTTAGCATTGCTAGCACCGGCAAGATGAGCATCACGGCTAAGTAGCCGATCATGATCCGCCATGTCCAAGGTGCATGAATAATTTGACGAAGGAAGGCTTTTCCGAACGTCGGTTTCTGCGGAACTGAAGAAATAGCCATTGGTGAAAAAATGGTGAAAAAAGCTGAGTTGAGATAAGCGGTTAGCAAAGTGGATGGGGACTGGCAGCCGATCTGCCCACTGAGAAGGCTGAATTTAGATCAAACGCTTACGATCGACTACCAGACAATACTACGATTGAGCGCGAATGCTATCGAACGTGCCGCCGTCCTCAAAGACTTTCTGGGCTTGTTCCCAACCGCCAAACTCGTCGATTTTTCCTAACTGCTTCACAGGTGGGTACTTGTCGGTAAATTCCTTCTGCTTGCCCAAATCGCCTAATGGGCGGAATCCGACTTTGGCAAATTCTTGCTGGGCGTCTGGCGTAAACAAGAACTGTACAAAGGCTTCAGCCGCTTCGCGTGTCCCGTGCTTGTCCACATTTTTGTCCACCACTGCCGTTGGCGTGTCGATCGAGATGTTCACATCGGGTACAACAAAATCCAAAGCTTCACCCTTTTGCTTTGCCAGAATCACCTCATTTTCGTAGTTCACCAGAGCATCTCCCTGACCTTGCTTGGCAAACGCATCCGTCGATTCCCGTGCATCTTTCGCTAACACCACCACGTTCTTGTACGCCTTCGCGACAAAATCCTTGGCTTTGGCTTCATCGTTTCCAGCTTTGATAGCAGAGTTCCACAATGCAAAGTAGTTCCAACGCGCACCTCCCGAGGTTTTCGGGTCAGCCGTCACCCACTTGACATCATCCCGCGCCAAGTCAGCAAATGATTTGATGCCTTTGGGATTGCCTGGACGGGTGATTATAGCAGCCACTGTTTCACCCACATTGCCATTGTTGGGAACGCGCTGATTCCAGTTGGGGTTGACGAACCCAGCACTCACCAGTTTGAGAACATCCGCTCCGATCGCGAGATGCACAACATCCGCTTCTAAGCCATCTACGATCGCGCGAGTCTGAGAACCCGATCCTCCATAACTTTGATTGAACGTGACGTTCTGACCGTTGTGGTCTTTCTTCCACTGCTCCACAAACTTAGGAATGATGGCATCATGTGCTGCTTTGGGCACCGCATAGCCAACTAACGTCAATTGAATATCTTGCTGCTGATTAGAGGCTGGGCTGGCACCGCTTGGGCTAGCGTTATTAGAAGCGCTGTTACCAGACGAGCAAGCCGCGATCGCAACACTCAACACCGCCCCCATCAGAAACAGCGATATAAACCCTCGAAGCGAACCGAATTTAATCTTAAACTTAAATGGGTTAACCATTTCCTGCACAGTTTGTAGCGTGCGCTGCCAAGCCTTCATTCTGTCATCTCCCAAACAATCTACGGTTTCCCTCTCAAGTTACCGTAATTACAGTAGACTCTGATTGTACCGAGTACGGGTGACAAACGCAAGAATAATCTCCTGCATCTTGAGCGGCAAAGGCGAGATTGATTTGATCGGCTCAGGACTGGCACAAGGGCTTCTTGGTGGCAGGATCAGCAATGCTGAGCAAATCGGCGCGATAGACCATCCTGAAAAACTAGCAGTTCTCCCGGTTGGAGAGCCGTCCAGGCTTCATTATCGGTCAGTGGCGTCGTAGCGATGACGGCCACTCGATCGAGTGGCGTGGTCAATTCCTGGAAATCAACGGTCACTTCTTCGTCTATTAGGTGAGCGGCGGCGAAGGGAGCCTGACGCACGATGTAGCAGAGTTTTGTAGAGCAATGGGCGAAAAAAGATTCTCCGTCTGACAGCAGGTAATTGAACGTCCCATAATGCGCGATGTCTTGAGTAACGGCTTGTAGTACGACGTACAACTGCTCTAAAGTCGGCTTGCCCTGCGGAAACGTTTGCCGCAACGTATTGAGGATCAAACAGAAAGCGCGTTCACTGTCAGTTTGCCCGACAGGAACATAAAACCCCTGACGGGCTGGCTCAAAGTTGGGCAAGTCGCCATTGTGAGCAAACACCCAATATCGTCCCCAAAGTTCACGCTGAAAGGGATGGCAATTTTCTAGTGCCACTTTGCCAAATGTTGCCTTACGAATATGAGCAATTACATGCTTCGACTTGATCGGGTAGTGGCGGACTAATTCGGCGATCGGGGATGCGATCGCGGGTTTTTCATCGAGAAATACTCGGCAACCTGCCCCCTCAAAAAAGGCAATTCCCCAGCCGTCCTGATGTTCATCTGTCTTTCCGCCTCGTGCCGCAAAGCCTTCAAAGGAGAAGCAGATATCTGTCGGCACATTGCAGTTCATTCCCAACAGTTGGCACATTTAACCCGCCTGCAAGACACTATGACTGATTGTAATGGGCCAACTGATTGTAACGGTGGAGGTTTAGTCTTTTGGAATTTATCTGGAGATGAAGTGCGACTTCAAGCAGGAGAGCTTTGAGAGTGTGATAGTATGCTAATTCAAGTAATCTACTATAAATCGATAAGTTTGCCGTAGTTTAATCAGAACTCACTCTAAGGTTCACTCTATCGGCAGAAATTTAAGATGATTTTCCTTGTCACTCCTTGCGGATGCTCATGCTGTTAACCGATTTGCAAGCTATCTATCAGCGCGATCCTGCTGCTCGCCACTGGCTAGAAGTGATCACGTGCTACCCCGGACTTCATGCCCTCTGGTTTTACCGCATCGCCCACTGGCTCTACCTGCTTGGGCTGCCTGTTATCCCTCGGCTAATTTCGCAATTGGCACGATTTTTAACTGGGGTGGAGATTCATCCTGGCGCAACCATTGGTCAAGGAGTAGTGATTGATCACGGAAGCGGCATCGTAATCGGAGAAACTGCGATCGTTGGAAACAACTGTTTGCTGTATCAAGATGTCACCCTGGGTGGAACCGGAAAGGAAACCGGAAAGCGGCATCCAACCCTAGGGGAAAACGTGATCGTAGGCGCAGGCGCGAAAGTATTGGGCAATATTCAAATCGGTAATCAAGCCCGGATTGGTGCGGGTTCAGTCGTGTTGCGAGACGTGCCCTCAGATTGCACGGTTGTCGGCATTCCAGGACGAATCGTGAGAGAAAAGAAAACGAAAGAGAGCCTCAATACCGATGCACTGCCCGACGTTGAGGCTCAGGTGATTCGAGTACTGTTCGATCGCATTCAGGAGTTAGAACACGCGATTGCGCATATCCAATCGACGCAAGGCGTACCTCGGCAGGAATCGCAGAAGCCAATGACATCGGTAGCAACTCCCTCTCTTAATCCTCGTAACAATCATGCAGTCTCCGATCATGCAGTCTCCAATCAACTAATTGAAGAGTTTCTAGATGGTGCAGGAATTTGAAGCCGACAACTCTCGTAAAGGTCACTGCTAAAGATGATTAAACCAGATATGCCAACAGCGCGACTAACGCCCCTCATACCGTACTACCCAACCTATACCCGATCGTTTAATCGGCGATCGCTCTTACCACCAACATCAGGTTCTCTTTGGCGCATTGATCAGGGTATTGTGCGAACCTTAACTTGGCTAGAGGATGGAACCGTAATTACACTTGGGATTTGGAAAGCGGGAGATATCGTCGGACAAACCCTTTCCAGGGTTAATCCATTTCAAATGGAATGTCTCACTGCCGTAGAAGCGATCGCTCTACCGCCAGAAAGTTTGTCTCATATGACAGAAGCAGTACTGGGGCACATTCAGTGCTTAGAAGAACTCACTGTTATTCGACATCACAAACGCATTGAGGATGCTCTGATCCAGTTGTTACTTTGGCTGGCGAAGCGATTTGGGCGAACGGTGAAGCAAGGACACTTACTCGACTTTCACCTGACTCATCAAGATTTAGCAGAACTCTTGGGCACAACCCGCGTGACGGTAACTCGGATTCTTAGTCATCTTGAAGAGCAAGGATTGATCAACCGCTTGTCTCGCCAACAGATGGTCATTAGCGATATGGAAGTTTGGCACTATGAGATTTAGAGCATGTGAGATTTAGAGCATGTGAGATTTAGAGCATGTTGAACCAACAGCATAGCCATCATTTAGGTAGAACCATTTAGGTAGAACATAGAACAAGCTATTGACTGTCATATTGACTATCAAATGTAGTGTGAGCATCTTTGCCGCGATCGCAAAACAACTAGCGCTATCGGTTCGAGACGCTCACGCTACGGGATGCAAATAGATTGATCTACATTACTTAGAAAGATTTGGTTCCACAACAGTAGGAAAACTCGCAAAATTACGCCGTACCCAATCCATTCCTACTTCATTGTTGAGTTTAATTTTCTGAGGCGTGTCGGCATAAATCTTTCCTAAAATATCGGCATCTTGATTCACGACAACCTCACCAAACTTGAGATACGTGCTGCCAAACACCTTGAAGAGTGGGTGCTTAGCCTGACCAAAGAGCAGGATGTATGTCCGAGTGCAATTCTCGGATTCTGGCACAAAGATATGACACTGAGCCGCTTTCCCCAACGGCATTTCGCCATGAAAAATGACCAAGGACGGGAAGTGATTTTCCAGGTGCGCTTTAATCGTGCTAGGCAACAACATGAGATCGGGTTTTCTCAGCTTTTCGGTCAAGCTGTAAGGAGCAGTAGGCATGTCATAAAACGCATGGGAATGATGCCCCTGATCAATAAATTGATGAAACTCGACATCGGTGATGCGAAACAAGTCTCGATGCGTGCCGTTTTGGTGATTGTAGTCATGCATATTCAGCAGCATGGTCAACAGATCGGTTTCCACACTGCGATCGGCAGTATGCCCAATAAAGGAATACGTCTCTGCGATCGCATTCAGCACAGTAGGAATGGGAATTTTCGGTTCGTGACCTGCATACGACCAAACGAAATCGCCTTCGATAATGAGGTCTAAAGGGTTCAGTTGCGGTAATGTTCTTTTGTTCGATCCTGGCAAGACAGTGCAGCCTTCAGCATCAAACTTCAGTGCATGAAATGGACAGACAACCGCACTCCTACCATCGTCTTGGGGTTCGCACCATCCTTCTGACAACATGGCCCCCATGTGCGGACAGGCGTTGGGCAGGGCGTGAACCTCTCCAGTAGCATCTTTCCACATCACATAATCAGCACCGTACAACGAGATCTTGCGAGGTTGATTCACGGTCAGCATCGACTTGTGCGCCAACAACCAAGGCGCACCGGGAAGCATAGACTGCATAGTGTTCTCCGCTAGATATAAAATTGTGAAAAATCCGTCGTGTTTTTAAAATATGACAAAACATTCGCTTTCGTCAAGAAGTTTGCGTCGTCAGCCCAAACAGCAGCGAGGAAAAGAACGGGTCGAAAAAATTTTGGATGCGGCGGCAACCGTGTTTGACGAAGTGGGCTACGAAACAGCGACCACCCATCTAATTGCTGCAAAAGCGGGCACAGCGATCGGGTCTCTCTATCAGTTTTTTCCAGATAAAGCTGCCATCTTTCAAGCGATGGAGTTGCGCCACAGTGAGCGGGTCAAACGAATGTGGGCGCAGACCAACACCCCAGAAATTGTTCAGCTACCTCTCCGCCAAATGATTCACGCCGTTGCAAGTGCTGTCGCAGAACTGTTTGAGCAACCAGTGTCACGGGTGGTGTTTGTGCAGTTTTATGTCTCTCGCGAGATCTTCCAGTCGATCGATGAAAGCATGACCCAGGAAGCGATTAATTTTATGGCAAGTCTCTTGCAGCAGCGAAACTCAGCTTTGAGTGAAGCGCAGTGCAGCTTACTAGCAGAGGTGTGCGTTCACAGCAGCAATGCAGTGATGCTTGCTGCACTGCGTAACCCGGATCTCCAACATAGGCAACAATTGACTGATCAAATTGAAGAGTTGCTCGTATCGTATTTAGAGCCGCATGTAGGAGACAATCTGTCAGATGATGTAATGAAAGTAATGAAATGTCCCCATTGCCAATCTGAGCAGGTATCAAAAAATGGGTATCGTCGGGGAAAGCAGTGTTATCGCTGCAAGAACTGCGGGAAACAGTTTGTCGAGTCTAAGCGATCCTTCGAAGCTTGGCGAAGCCAATCGCAACAGATTAGCCAGAATCGGTCATTTGATAAACGGCAATAGGTCAAACTCTTGACGGATATCCAGGAGAGAACGATCGAGTAAGGATTCAAAATCAAGAAATGGAACCAACTGGGATCTCTGACGTGACTTCAACCACATTGAAATCAATTCTGGGAATAGTTGAGGCAACACAACGAAAATCGAGGCATATAACCAGAGCACTCCATGCTCTTTGATCAAGTCGTCATACATCACGCGAATTGCAGGGCTAATGGTTGGATCTTTAATCGTGTTGAGGTGATCCCGAAACTTGTAGTTGCTTGTCCACCAAGTGAGCGGCAAAATTTTGAGTTCATCGTACATGCCTGTATCGCAACCGTAGATAATGTGCGAGACATCATGTGCCAGCAAAATTTTTGCAAAGTCCGGGGGGAGTCCTCTTGAATCGGTGATGTTCGGATTTAAGGCATAGTATTCCTCTAGTCCTTCTCGAAGCGTCTGAGTACTGGTTTTGTCCGTGTAATGAGGACGAGGCTGCTGGCTCATCGTTTATTTCGATACGGTGCAGTTTCGTAAATTTATACTAGCACTCATGAATGACATTCATAAAAAGTCGCCAGGAAGACCTCGCAGTGCCCAATCTCATCAAGCCATGCTGCAAGCGACCTTAGAATTACTGGGAGAAGTTGGGTTTGATGCTATGAGCATTGACGCGATCGCGGCTCGGGCTGGAGTCGGCAAAGCAACTATTTATCGTCGCTATGCCTCTAAAGCAGAACTGGTTGCGGATGCGATCGAACGAGTTCGAGAAGAAATCGTCATTCCTGATACAGGTAGCCTGAAGAGCGATATTGACGCACTAATTCAAAGTGCTGCACAAATCACGCTCAGTCCGCTCGGACGACAAACCGTTGCCATGATTATCAGCAGTGCATCGAGCAATCCTGAGTTTGCGGAGATTTACTGGACAAAATATTTACAACCTCGACGCCAAGCCTTTGCGGTTGTACTGGAGCGAGCAAAAGCAAGACATGAAATTGGGGCAGACCTAGATCCTGGTTTAGTCTTCGATGCGATGAGCGGAATCATGCTTTATGCATTAATTTTTCAACCAAACCCTGAATCTTGGACAGAATCCGTTCGACGCGCTCTAAACCTTCTCCTTAAAGGCGCTTCGAGTTTTGATGCGGAACTTCACTAAAGAGCCTTAATTCTGATCGATCTCGAACAGAGTTGCTGTTTCTAGGTTTGGACAAATAGTTCGTGCCGCAATCTCTTCTGAAGGCTGATCTTGCCAACCTGACAACAAACCTTGTAACTCAAAGCGCAGCAGTTGTAGGGCTTCAATCTGCTCGGTAATTTGTTGAAGTTTTCTCTGAAGATTGTGTTTTACTTCGTCACACGGAAGTTGTCCTTGATCATGCACATTCAGAACGTCTTGAATCTCACGCAAGGTAAGACCTAACGCTTGCGATCGCTTAATGAACGACAACCGATCCAGAACAGTCGGTTTAAACAATCTATAGTTAGATTCTGAGCGACTGACAGTGGGTGTCAGCAATCCAAGCTCCTCATAATAGCGGACTGTTTTGATCGGCAAATTGGTGCTAGCCGCCACTTCTCCAATCTTCAAGAGATTTTCTGTCTTGACGCTATACATCTTTTGTACCCCGCATCACAAACTTGAACTACTCAGCATCTCTCTTTATTCTAAAAGTTCCAGTTTAATGGAGAGTCAAGAAAAGCTTCAGAACAAAAGTCACTGTCAACAGAGGTGCTGTCTAATTTTTGAAAGTTACCTTTTCTTAAACCTCCTCGATTAAAACAACACAATGTCTCTAGTGGGTCGTAATCCACCGTGATTCTTCAATCGACTGTGGATTACAACTTACGAATTGCAGACGGCTTCTGCTTGGGTGACTTGCCACAACTCATAAACAAAGAATTCAACCCGCTCCTCTAATGCCGTGACAAACATTCCCTCGTCAGCATCAGCGCTGTCTGCTATCCAGCACCCTTGCAAGCCGACCTCGACAAATTCATCATCGACCAATGCCAGTGTTAGCGTCGAGTGCTGCGATTCCTTCGATTCGCTTTGCGAAGCTCCGAAGGATCGCACCATTCTTTCTAGAGTGGCTAACCCCGGAGCGTGAGCAGAAATCAGAAAGGCAGCGCGGCTCGACTCAACGTGCAGCGTACATCCTAAACGCAACGCCAACACAACTCGCTGAGCAACCAGCGTCTCTAGAGAAGTGGTGACCCGCTCTAAGTGCAATCCAAATTCGGTGTAGGTGAGCTTTAACATCGTGCGTCACTCCTGGGTGGCGGTTTGAGTCAGCCATACAAAGGTTGAAGTCTCATTCAATCCATGACCGGCTTGGTTAACTAATGTCCTTAATGTTCTAAAACTGGTTAGCGGCGGCTAACGTGCAAACCCCCAAAAAAGAACCCCCGTCTCTGGTTCTAAGAGCGGGGGTAGCTAGTTACAGTCGATAAACTGCTCTGGCTTTATGTGGGTGACAGGACGCGCCTGCACCTTCCGCTCTGGGTCGATTGCTCTAGATCTGGCTCTCTGTAGTCTAATTTTTCCGAGATTATGCCTATGGCATTAATAGCTGCATCGCCACCGACGCTATATGTTCCCACAACTGCGAACAGCACATTTCCCAAGCTGGTGCTGGGTCGTGGCTCAACGGTACTGTTCCAGGGGAAGTTACATAACATGGGAAGGCAAACTCCTCAAATATTCTTCTATTAAAATACTACACATGTAGTATCAATATGTCTACTCTATCTTATGACAGATTTACGAAATCTCCATCATCTATAGAAACGACTGTTTCAGTCTTCACTCTCAAGATGCGCAATTTCGGAACTGTAATTTTAAGTTGAACTTACATCGAATTACAAACGGACTACAGAAGTGCGTTTGTGGACAGTACAACGCCAACGAGGGTGATGGCGATCGCACTAGCAATCGGAAGATATTTTTGAAGCAGTTGCCCGGTTGAGAACTGCTCAAATGAGAACTGCTCAAACCAGTGGTGGGCATAAATTGCCGCAATGCCTAATGCGATTAATACAGACGCCAAACCGAGACTAAAAGCGCTCACCAGAACGATGCCATAAACGGTTTGATGAAGTGCGATCGCGCTGAGCAATAATACCAACGCCGACGGACAAGGAACTAATCCACCCGCAATTCCTAAAGAGATCAGCGAAGAGGTGGCAACAGATTTGTGATGGTGATGCTCATGATGATGATCGTGAGAATGATGGCTGGACGATGATTGAAGCCGATCTAAAATCAGTTGAGAACCAACACCAACGATCGTAATTCCGCTCACCAAACTGAGAACAGGATACAGATCTTCTGGTACAACATATCGAGAAGCAACTAACGCAACGATTCCTAAAGCAAATACTCCGATCGTATGCGTTAACGTAGTGACAACTCCGAGTAAGACTGCCTGTTGCGGAGTGCCTTGAGTTCCAACTAAGTAAGCTGCAACCATCGTCTTACCATGACCTGGCGTTAACGCATGTCCCGCACCAATACAAAACGCAAGACCTAATCCTGCTAGAAATAAGGCGGGTGTCAATGGTTGTGTGAGCAGAAATTCTAGGTGGAGTGGATGCGCGATCGCAGGCGATGCGGTCAAGGCAAACCCGAATAGCATTACTGTGAGATAACCCGCGAATTGATGCAGTCGTTTCATGGGAAAACCTTCGTTGTAAGTTATGTCGCTGTTAACTTACTAACTGTTAACGTATAGCGGTGTTGTAAGAGTAACCGTGTTGTAAGCGATCGCACTTTTGTGGAGCGTGAGTTGAGTAATTGTAAAAAAGCGATCGCCCTTGATTTGAAGTGCGATCGCGCGTTGGAGTATCGAATGTGAAAAACCTACCGATTTAGCAGACGGGGTGATAACAAGCGAGTTCCGGTAATACCCGCGATCGCGGCAAAGCCCCAAACAGCCAGTTGAGCTTTTAGCGATCGCCCGAATCCTTGGCTGATCTCGTTTACTTCAACTCCGCGATCGCTGACCGGAATCGTCAAAATATCCTTGTGATCTGACTTGCCAATTTTGACTGTCCAATCGCCCTTCAGCGATGCATCTGGAATAAATTCAAACTGTCCTTGAGCATTGGCTTTGCTTTCTAGCCAAGGGCGAGTTGCATCTTTAGGAGCAAAGACTTGCACATCCGCAAACGGGTATGGTTCTCCATCGCTAAACTTCGCCTGAATTTCTAGCTGAGACTTCTGGAGCAGCGAATAGTCTGCCTGTAGTGCGTGGGCAGACGCTGCTTTCGGAAATCCTAATAGGGTTAGCACCAACAGCAGCGCGACGATCATGCCTTTCATGCCTATGTCCCTCAAAAACAATGAATGCTCGATCTGGTTTGGTCTTGCATATCATACCAGCCCAAACAAAACTGAATTTTATTTGTAGAACACTTAATTTTTTGTAGAACATTTCATCAAAGTTGAGGCGATTTTAAGCCACTGTCCGTAATGGTGATGTAGGCGTGGTGATAAATGTGTTCTGTCTGGTGGTTGAGACCAAGTTGTTCTTTGGGTAGACGAATCGTGGAGTCGCGATCGCTAATCTGAAGCTGAAGATTAATCCTTAATAGAACGCTGTTACCCCTCATGTCTATCTTTCAAAAACACAAGGTTAGAAAAATTGCTGGTTCTCTAAGTCTGGTCGGCATTGGGGCATTGTTTGGAGTGATGGGACTGCCTCATTCTGGGCTGAAGACTCATTCGCCTTTAGAGGCAGACTCGCTTGCTTTAGCTCAAGCTCCTACTTCTCCCTCGTCTCCTCGTGCGCCTCAAGTCAATACTTCGCCTCGTCCAAGACCAGCTACACCAGCAAGACCAGCTACACCAGGTTCGAGAGTATCTCCTGCGGCAACTCGCGATATCGATACTAAGTTCGCGATTAAAGCTGCCCAAAGTGACCAAACGGAAATTCAAACCAGCCAACTGGCGTTGCAGAAATCAACCAATCCAAACGTGCGCCAGTATGCAGAACGTATGATTCGCGACCATACGACTTCTAGCCAAAGACTCATGCCGATCGCGATGCAGAAAGGCATCACCTTGCCAAAGGATGTTGGCCCTCTCAATCGTCCTTTGCTAGACGAGTTGTCTCAATTATCAGGCTCTGAATTTGATAGAGCCTATATTGTCGGTCAAGTCCGAGGTCATGCCGGAACTCAAGCTGAATATCAGACTTATCAGAGAGCAGGACGCGATGCAAATTTGAAAGCGTTTGCAAAGCAGTTCTTGCCGATTGTCTCAGATCATTTAGAGATGGCGCAAAATATGGCTGCTAAAGGCTTCTAAATTGGTTTACAGGGATATTGATGAAGGTATCCCTGTAAACATGATCTGCAAACAGAGATGGGTTGGTGTGGCTGACGCAATGAGCGCGATCCACACCAACCCATTCTTTATCAATGCAACGTCATCAATGCAACGTTAGTCTACTAACGACAGGAACACCTGCTGCCACCACGAGAGCTTCTGAACTTGCGGCAATTTCTTGCGAATGTCATTAATATTCCAGCCCGTTAAGCGAGCGAGAGTTTGAGCTTCTTTTTCATAGCGCCGAGGCAGCGATCGCGTATACCGTCTTCCCTCTTGACACGTCGTCTCGCCTGTAAAAGCATGGCGCAACACGTACCGCCCTTGGAATGAATCGCGATTTGACGTTTCTTGAAACATTAGATCTTCAGGAAACTTGTCGCGAGTGTAGCGCACATGTAGCCGAGTGATAAACACTCCTGCATCAGCCTCGGGCATCGGACGCCCAAATATTGGTGGCATCGATCTCGTTGATGCTTCAGAACCATTGAGCCAGAATACACCTGCTTGCTTCAGTTCGTCTTGATTGAGAGGCTCAGCCGAACAGGGATCGCAATTACTCATATCCCACGCGTATTCTAGAAAAGCGACATTTCGACCTTCGCGATCGTAAGAATTGGCAAACGTTGAGGTGTAAAAGTCGGAAAACTCATTTTTCACAAACACGGGAACTTCCTCACCCGACGGCACTTTCACCCTTCGATAGTTGGTTACGTCTGCTTGTCCTTTGGGTGAAAGGATGTAAATCAATAGATCTTGTGCTTGTTTTGCATTGATCATGCCTAACCGAATCGGCAACATAAATCGCGGTGACTCATAAGCAATTTGCAGAGGACGCAATTTTTCGATTCCAGATTGGTCAAATTTTTCTAAATTGACCTTAGCAACAAAGAATTTTAGCTTCTGGCGAATGTAGGGTTTCAGCAATTGGTTTGCGCCTTGAGGCAGCTTGTAGCCATTCTGACGCAGCCACGTTTCGAGTCCACTAGATTCTTTGGCACTTAGAATCAGAATGTCGTATTCTCCTACATTGAATTTGGCTTCAACCGTCACTCCGAGTGATACCTCACCCCTTTGACTGGCGGCGGGGGCTGGAGCTGCTTGAGGCATTGGCGCTCCATTATACGCTCGATTTTCATCCACCCGACAAGGATCTTCGTCAAAGTATTCAACCAATCGTGGAGCGCTAAAAGCATCTAATCGCTCAATGATTTTAGGCTCGGCAATTTTAACCTGCTCCTTTTGCAATACAACGGGAACGGGAACAACAATGGCAAAATCTTTCACCTCGCCTTGGTAATCGTTTGCCATCGTCAAAACAGTTTTCTTACCGCTGTGCGCGATCGCAACTTGTGACGCTTGGTTGTATAACTTGGAATCAGCTTTCGCAACATAAAAACCACAGAATGCCCATGCTTTTGTAGCAAATATACATCCACTAATGACAATCACTAATAATGAAAGTGCGAATCGAATGAGCTTCATACTGAAACCTCCAGTTGAGAATCTTGCGTTTGAGAATTTTGTGCCCATATAAAACGATCGTCTGGAAACAAACGATCTAACAGAATCGTGAGCGGCGCGAGAGCAAACAACGCCCAAAACACTGCCGTTGGAATGAAAAAATAGTTGCGAAGAATAAAAGTAAGTAGCGCGATCGCACCTGCCCAAATAATTCGACCCGTTCGAGCATTGGGAATCGATCGCGGATCAGTCACCATAAACAGCGCAAACATCAGCAGCGATCCACTCATCAATCGATGCGCCCAAACATCCCAAGTCCACCCCAACCAGACATTTCGTACGGCCTCTAACCCGGCATACATGCCCAGAAATGCCAGTGTGGTGTCCCATCTCCCGACCTTACCCACGACTAATCCACCTGTAGCTAAGAACAGCACCACATACCACCCCTCTTCCCCCCACTGTCCCGGAGACACCCACGCATCTCCTGTTAGCAGCAATGCCATTACGATTCCAAAATTGGCTGGATTAAACACATGTTTGCCGCCGACCTGAAATACAGATTTACTTAAAATTGCCGCTCCGCCAGCCAGCGCCATAGTGCTGCAATGATCTACCCGTAGCAGCAAACTCAATCCGAGTGATGTGATGAGTGGACTCAAAAAAGATTGAGGTGTGAACGGTTGGTCTTCTCTGTATCGTTGCACTGCAAATTGAGTTAACAGACATGCTGCGATCGCGACTCCGATGACCTGCGATCGCAGTGTCCAGTCGCGAGTCCAAAAGCCCAGAAATAGAAATGTTGAGAGAAAAAGAATCTGAACCAGCCGAGCATCTTGAAACGCCATAACTCAGAACTAGCGATAGAATTTGCTGCTGCTATTATGCCGAGCTAGAGAGAATAGAAATTCATTGGTTACAGTTTATGCAACGGCTCCATAACAGCTAGAACGCTCGAATGCAATAGCAGATCGTAGTATCTGCCGAGTTTAGCGATGTAACTTACTGATTGTTGTGACGTATCAAAATGTAGACCTGTTGCTTTAGCGATTTGACTGGGCGATCGCAGTAAATGGTAGAAGTGATGCTTTGAAGCTATGAGGATGCGATCGCTTTTAGGCTTGATGTACTTGCTTAAACCGCTCCAAAATTTCGTTTACGTACGTTTCACCATCTACTGGGCAGGGCTGTTTTATTGATGATAGAAAAACTAGAATCAAGACGCTGTTTAGGTTGCGTTGACCATGAGCTTGATTGAGCATCTCAAACACGTGCGAGATTATCGGACCCAACCGCGCTATCCCCTGTGGGCAGTGTTGGTGTTAGTGATCATGGGGACAATGAGCGGTGCAGTTGGTAGGGCTGTTTCATTGTCATTAGGAGATATCTGAAAGCCGCAAGCCCTCGTTTGCGAGGTTCAAAAAATTCAAGAACGCTGGACGAGAGAATCGAGTATGCAAATTTCCATTTCTCACAATAAAACAGCCCTGCCGATAGGGAGAGATTGGAGCTTTGCAGACCCATAGTCTGGCAGTCAAAGAGGATGCCAGAAGAGAGGGAGAATCTTTACATGATGTCGGTTCCTATTTTGCCAACGGCATCACACCCTTACACCATTTTTTAGGTAAATCCCATTCGTCATCCTGCATTACAGTAATTGCTTGAATAAATCCATGAGTTTACGCTTGCGGGCGTGGTTAGACTGTAATTGATTGAAATAAATCATCCAAACTGATTGCTGCTCGGATTGAATGTAAGCCGCTTTTGCGTGCTGCAACCATTGCACAGCTTCCTGGTAGCGATCGGCTTTGCCTTGCTCCATAATTGGTTCTGCCCGTTCGAGTGCCGCCTTAATGACCCAATCAGGATGGGTGAACACTGCTGCTTGCATGACGCGATGTACTAACTCGGAGCGGTAGTAATGGTCGGAGCGCACCGCTTCAATGGCATCATCCAGCAATCCCTCATGCAAGAAAATGTCTACCTTTGCTTCCCTGGCTTGCCAGTCCTGAGACTGACGCAGGGTTTTCAGCAAGTCTGATTTAATGCCCTCCCACTGAGCGGCAGCAAGATGAGCGACCCGTTGATACTCTGGAAAACTAGGGCGAAGCTTAAAGGCGAGAACACTGGCATCTAATGCAGCTTCTCGATTTCCTAGCCCTTCTGCCAGTTCACTCGTCCAACTTGCCAGAGCATATCGACAATTTCCGGGTAAGGGCAGTCCAGCTTGAGCAATGGTCAACGCTTCGGACAAATAATTCTGTTCTCGTAAGGTTTTTGCCAGGGCAAATGCTTCTTCTGCCGTAGTCATACGATCGCGTGCCACAGTCATCGCTTCGTCGATGTTACCGATTTCCGCTAATCGAGTGAGATATTGCGCCGTCAATCCTTCTGTTCGAGCCAGGTTCAAATACTCGGTCTGCCGTTCTTGCCGATTCAATATTTGTAGCCGAATCAATGCTAGTTCTTGAGCAAACGGGGAATTCAACCGTTCTGGATCAGCATAGCCGTTGCCTTGCAGTGCCCGCAGTAGGTCTGGATCAGTCCATCCCTGCTGCAATGCTACTAAGCTCATCGAAAAATCGCTATCCAACGCATCTTGCCATTCCTCTAACATCACCCGCAGATCGACAGCTTCGGGTGGCGAGAGATCCGCGCTCAAAATGGCTTCTGTCCAAGCTTCGTTTAGCGACTCGGCAATCGGAAAGGCATCTCCCCCATAATCTTGGATGTCATCCCATTCGTCTACACAAGCGGCTGTGATTGCTTCTAGAATAGCGATCGCACTATTCCCATCTTCATTTCTCGCAAATGCTTGTGCTTTTTCAATAATGCCCAACAAGTCATCGGTGAATGGATCATCTTCATAGCCCTCCTCCAGCGATCGCACACCTTCTTGTAAGATCTGTTTCACTTGCCGTCGGAAGGGAGCCACATCCAGCGTCGATCGACGCTGAGGCGCAGCCATCGGCGTTGACGAGGCAGGATTCGACATCAGCATCACCTGACGATCGACTGCATCAATTAGTTCTGGCTGTTCTGCCACCAATGCCTGCACCAATCGCTGCGTTTGCAGGTGATCCAGTCGGTCTAATAATTGTGGTAACGTAGGTCGGAGTTCAAGTCGATCCGGTTGCCGCACCCAGGTCAATGCCACTGCCACAATATGTTTACACCAGCCTTCATAGTCGTAAGGACAGGTACACCGAACCGAGGTAATGCCACCGGAGTCAAACTGAAGACTGACACGATATGGAGTAACTTCACTACCTTCGACTTCAGCGTGAATCGTATTGCCTCGTTGCACCAGATCGATTACGGCGCTCCGGTGGTAGTAATCTTCTCCTCGGCTAAAGGAGTTGCTGGTTGCATGATGCGAAATTACTATTTCAGAGATGGGGGCTACCATATTCAAGTCCGACCTCTACATCTCGTCCATTCTAATTCTCATATCACATCTGGGCAGCGATGACCCAACGACACGTGACGTAGTTCAAAACACATCTATTGCTTCAGTTGCATCATGAGCGCCTCTTCCAGATCTAAACCCACTTCCAGATCTAAATCTATATGTTCTAAACCCATCTGTAGAGTGACAGATTGTTTGACTGTAGCGATGAATTATTTGTCAAACTTAAAGTCCGGTCGCCCGATCTGTCGCTTTACCCATAGGGTATGGGGATAGAGCAGCCATTTACTTCAGGTTAGAGGAACAAACCTTTCTACCCTATTATTTCTTTCTACTATTTCTATTATTTATTGTTGTGACACAACCCGTTCTGCAGTGTATGCAGCAGGTCTTTAGTTGTAAATGGCTTGGGTAAGAAGCTTTGGAATCCCTGCTTTTCAGCTTGCGTTACTGCTTCGATCGATCTTAGACCGCTCATGGCGATCGCTTGAACGTGAGGATTCAATCGGCGCAGCAAAGGGAGAGTCGTCAGCCCATCCATTGAGGGCATCATTATATCCATCAAAACGCCGCTGATAGCATCCTTGTGCTCAGCAAATAGAGCGATCGCTTCGATTCCATCATTGGCGGTTAATACCTGGTAGTTATAGGCTTCCAGGGTAGTTTTCGTTACTTCGCAGATGGCAACCTCATCATCCACCACCAAAATCAATTCCTGTTGCCCGCTCAATAGCTCAACTTCATCATCCATTTGAGACTCAATGGATTGGCTTGCGGGCAAAAATACCTGAAACTGGCTACCTTTACCAACCTCGCTCTGAACATCCACAAATCCACCATGGCTCTTGACAATGCCCAACACTGCCGAAAGTCCCAGTCCTGTACCTTTGCCAATGTCTTTCGTCGTGAAGAAGGGATCAAAAATGCGGTGCAAATTTGACAGGGGAATGCCCATTCCAGTATCTGCGATCGTGATGACAACATAGGGACCAACGCTGGCATCCAAGTGCATCCGGGTATAGGATTCATCTATCAGCAAGTTGTTCGCGGTAATCGTCAACTTGCCTCCGTAGGGCATGGCATCACGAGCATTAACGCACAGGTTCATAAACACCTGGTGCAGTTGGGTTGCATCTCCTAGAATTGGCAGCAAGTCCGGCGAAATATTTGTATTAATGTCGATCGATTTGGGTAGAGTTTGTTGAATGATCTGAATGATTTCGAGCAACAAATGATGGATTTGAAGCGACAGCCGTTTGCCTTCTACCCCCCGTGTAAATGACAGAATTTGTTTGATCAGTTCTGCTCCCCGGTGGGCGCTGGTGTCTACCGCCTTCAGCATTTGTCGGGTTGAGTCGTTCAGGTCGGGTAGTTTCAGCGGCAGTAGCTGCACCACGGCCAGAATCGGCGTCAAGATATTATTGAGGTCATGAGCAATACCGCTTGCTAGGGTACCTAGGCTTTCCAAGCGCTGGGCTCGCAGGAACTGTGCCTCCAACTGTTTTTTCTCAGTGATGTCCATGTGGATGCCAATCATCCTCAGGGGTTTACCTGTCTGATCATGGAACAAACTACTTTTAACCGCAATCCAGCGCACTTCTCCATCTGGCAGAATGATCCGAAATTCGGTGTTCAATCCCTCTCCCAGCTTGATCGCCTGCTCCAACTCCTGTTCTGTTTTGGGGCGATCGTCTGGGTGAATGGTTTTAATCCATCCGTCATATTGATTGGCAAAACTGCCTGCTGCCAAACCGTATAGCGCTTCTAGTTCGGCAGTCCAGGTGACTGCATTGGATTGAACATTCCACTCAAACGGGCCAATTCTGCCCGCTTTTTGAGCCAGTTCTAGCCGCTCTTGAATTTTTTGGCACCATTCAATTTCTTGCCGCAGTCGTTCATTGGCGGTTTCTAATTCGGCTGTGCGCTCTTGAACTCGCGTTTCTAAAATCTCGTTGGCTTCCCGCAGAGCCTCTGCCCCCTGCTTGCGCTCGATCGCGTAGTGCAATGACCGAACCAAATTATCCTGATTTAGATGTCGCTTCACCAGATAATCTTGAGCACCCTGTCGCACCGCTTGCACGGCCAATTGGTCATCGTTTGTGTTGGTTAAAACGACGATCGGTAAGTTGGGCGCATGCTGAATCAACGCATCGAGAGACGCTAAGCCATAGCTATCTGGCAATGTCAGGTCAAGCAGGATGACATCAAACAGAATGGTATCCAACGGTGGTTGCTGGACGTTGACGGATTGAGAATGGGTTGGTTGAAAATTGACTGAGGCGATTGAGGTTGACGATTTCAGCAAAGCGATCGCTTCTCCCAACCGCTGTACATGAGTCAGGTTAAAGCGACTGAGAATTGCTCCTTTGAGAATCTCTTGTAGTAAGCGGGCTTCTGCTAGATTATCTTCAACTAGCAGAATATTGATGAGAGGTCTGCCTACCGTTCCTCCGATGGCAGCGTTGCCGTTTCCAACCAAAATTCCTCAATCCCCCGGACGATTTTGAATAACTGAGGCAAATTTCGCGATTTCGAGATGTAGCAGTTTACATGGAGATCGTAGCTCTTAGAAATGTCCTCGTCGTTGCGAGAAGTCGTGAGAACAACGACGGGAATGTGCTTGAGATTGGGGTCGGCCTTAATCTCTGCTAGCACTTCCCGCCCATCTTTTTTAGGTAAATTCAGGTCTAGCAGGATGAGGTCAGGGCGCATTGCCTCTTCATACTCCCCATCCTGCCGCAGATATGCCATGGCTTCCATGCCATCACGAGCTACCACCACCTGACATTGGGCAGTGGTGCTCTTTAAGGCTTCCTGAATTAACCGAACATCACCCCGGTTATCTTCGACCAGAAGGATAATTTTGGTTTTTGCGTCCACTGGCATGACGATCGCGCCTTCCTACCGGAATAGTGAAATAAAAGGTTGCACCTTTGCCGAGTTCAGATTCAACCCAAATCCGTCCCCGATGGCACTCAACAATCTTCTTACAGATGGCGAGCCCCATGCCAGAACCGGCGTACTCATCGCGGGTATGCAACCGCTGGAAAATCACAAAGATGCGATCGGCAAACTGTGGATCAATCCCAATCCCATTGTCTTTGACCGAGAATAACCAGGCATCCTCTTGCCGCTGCACGCCGATGTGAATTTTGGGCAGCTCGTCTTTTTGCCTGAATTTAATGGCATTGCCAATCAAGTTCTGGAAGAGCTGCATCAATTGGGTGCCATCTGCCACGATCGTCGGCATCGGCTCAGAGGTAATCACAGCGCCCGTTTCCGTCGTCCGACCGCGAACGTTCCCTAACGCCTGATTGAGAGCGGTTTCAACTTCCGTCAGTTCCCACTCAATCCCTTTCAGATCGACTTTGGAGTAAGCCAATACATCATCGATTAAGGTTTGCATGAGGCTAACACCTTCAACGGCAAAATCGATGAAGTCCGTAGCATCCTGGTCAAGATTATCGTGATAGCGCATCTCTAACAGCTGCACATAGTTCGCGACCTGGTTCAGCGGTTCCTGCAAATCGTGGGAAGCAACATAGGCAAATTTCTTCAACTCTGCGTTTGAACGCTCCAAATCTTGAGCTAACAGTGCCAGTTCTTCTGCTTGCCGCAGCACGATGTTAACGATCGCCTTTCTCAGCTCTAGCGTGGCTTTGACCTCAACCTGCTTCCAGGGTAGAGACTTCAAGCGCACCGTCTCTTTCCACAGCTCAAACGACTTACGGGGACACAAGCGCGGATGACTACCGGATTCGATCAATTCATACGCCTTATTGGGGTCACCTCCCCAGTTCACCGTTTGAATCACTTCAGGACGGAACCACAGAACGTAGCTCCGCTTCGAGATCGGAATCGCCAGTAAGCCACTCGCCACATCCTTGAACCGTTCTGCATCGGAGTAAATCAGCGGCAGCGAATCGGTGTAAAAGATTTCCTCATCAACCGTTTTTCCTAACCAGTGAACTAGGTAGTTGAGTTCCTCTTCACCAGGTGTCCGACCGATCGTCGTCCACTGTCCACTTAAACAAATGGCAGCACCCGTTGCGTCGGCTAAATCTAACAGGTTTGGCTCATGTTGCATCAAGCCATCAATAAAATTGTCCTCTTGGGACATGGATTCAATCAACGCCGACTGAACCCCAGCTAGCTTCATTTTGTAGCTATGATCTGCCGCTTCTTCACGGGTAGAAATTTCGGCAAAAATGACTCGCCCCAGAAATTCGCAGGCCTTTCGCAGTTCATAGTTGACTAGCTTGGGCGTCTGATGGTGGCAGGCAATTAGCCCCCAAAGTTTCTGGTCTTTCATCAGCGAAATCGTGAGTGACGCACCCACTTTCATGTTGTGCAGGTATTCCATATGGCAGGAATAGGGGCTACGCAAAATGGAAAGCGTCAGATCGAGCGGCTGATTGGTAACCGGGTTCGCCGCCGGATAAAGTGCAACAGGTTCAGCGTGAGCGTCAGGAATGACGCGAATCCAGTTGGAGACGAACATTTTGCGGGCAGGCTGGGGAATATCTGACTCTGGAAAATGCAGCCCCAGATAAGGCTCCATTTCATCCAGTTTTTCTTCGGCAACCACTTCACCATGTCCATCATCGTCAAACTTATAGAGCATGACGCGATCGAACCCCGTGACATTGCGAACTTCTCGCACAATAATTTGGCAGAAATCTTGCAGACTAGAGGTTGCCTCTAGCTGGTTAATAGAGGCTTTTGCCAGATGGTAGAAGCTGAGAAAGGGAATATTTTCATGGCTTAGAGCAGGCTCTAATTCCAATATCAAAAAGCCGTCAGCACTGCGATGAAAAACAGCATCAAACACTAGATAATCATCCCCTTTCCGTCTCACCCAGACCTTGGTGGGATTAATCAGATCCAGGTTTTCCTGAGCTAGCCCAGTCCTAAAGCGATCGACCTGAAACGAATCGAGCACCTCATCTAGCGTTCTGCCCAAAACGTCTTCTGCCTTAATACCAAGGGCTGTAGATGTATTCTTACTGGCTTGCAGAATCTTTAAATCGGGTTCTTGTAGAACCAGCAAAACTCCATGAGGTTGAATTTGCGTCAGGGTATGAATTGATGGCTGTTTTAATCGAGTTAAATTAATTTCTTGAGTCTCTAAATTCATACCAACCATGATTAGCCTCCACAGAGCCAAAGTACAAATTGAACTGAAATAAAGCAAACCTGGAGGGCATGAATTTACTAATATGCTTACCGATAAATCTACCTACCGATATATGCATTCGATTTTTAGTCCTCCGTCAGCAGCATATCGCAGAAAATTGTGGATCGTGGGGCGGGAATTCTTAAATAAAAGAAAGCTTCCATTGACTAAAAAAAGAAATATTTTCTTACACGATATAAACAATTTATAAGTTTGGTTTTGATTATAAAAATCGGCTTTTTTTAATAAAACTTCTTGTGTATGAAAGTCTCTACTCCACTGGAAGAGTTACAATTCCCAACCAAAATTCTTCAATTCGCTTAACAACTTGAAATAGTTGATTGGCATCAAAAGATTTGATCACATAACAGTTGCCCTGCTGAGCATAGCTGTTGAAAATATCTGCTTCCTCGGTAGAGGTCGTTAATACCACAATTGGAATTCTCTTGAGTTGCGGATTTGTTTTAATTTCTGACAGAATTTCTCTGCCATTTTTTCCTGATATATTTAAATCTAATAAAATTAAATCTGGACGAGCAGCGGACACATAATTTTCCCGTTGGTGCAGAAAGTCCAACGCCTCTAATCCATCCGCGATCGTGACAATTTGGTGCTGGATTGAATTACTACTCAATACCTCTTGAATCAATTGAGCATGATCAGGATTACTTTCTATCACCAGGATGGATAGGGCTGCTGATGAATCTTCCATAGAATTTGAAGTAGTAACTTTTACTCCATCTTCCTACAAGATATAGCACTCCTACACATGACCCTACTGCTTGCCCTTCAACAGTGAGCTTTCAACAGTGAACTTCAACAGTGAGGTCGTAGAGTTGGCCAGGAGTGCTAACCAGATGAAACGTAAGCGCATGGTGCGAGAAGTCGTATTATCTTTTCCTCATTGCAAGATTTGCAGCGATCGCTAAGCAGACCGAATCAGACTAGAAATCGTTTGAATTAATTTCTGCGGTTCTACTGGTTTAGAAATGTGTTTCTGGAACCCTGCTGCCAGCGCCTGTTGCTGATTCATTTCCCCAGCATAAGCCGTCAGCGCGATCGCCGGGATTTGCCCGCCTTGTTCTGGTGCTAACGTTCTCACCTGCTGGATTAACATATAGCCATCCATCTCTGGCATGCCGATGTCACTCAGCAGGACATCAGGCGTTGATTGGGACAGAACGATCAGGGCTTCGTGTGCTGAAGCGGCGGTTCTCACCTGTGCCCCTTGCTGTTCCAATAAAAACGCCACCAATTCACGAGAATCGGTTTCATCATCCACTATGAGAATGTTGATGTTATTCAAAGCGACAGGATTCTCAGGCAGTCGCTCGTCCTGAGTCGCTTTTGATGCCGCCCGCATCAGCGGCAGTCGGATTACAAACGTTGCTCCCTGTCCTTCTCCGGGGCTTTCAGCCCTAACTGTGCCCCCATGCAGTTCGACGAGGTGACGCACGATCGCTAGCCCTAGTCCCAGTCCACCAAACTTACGGGTCGTCGCCCCATCTTCTTGCCGGAAGTATTCAAATACATAGGGCACGAACTCAGGCTGAATTCCCTTCCCTGTATCGCTCAGAGTGACTTGAGCCTGATTCCCCACCTGTTCTAATTGCACTGTCACCCGACCCCCTGCGGGAGTGAACTTAACAGCATTGGAAAGCAGGTTCCAAATCACTTGCTGTAAACGAGTCGCATCGCCGGATACGTTCCCCACTTCTGGGTTAAGACGGGCTTCGACTTGGAGCGATTTCGCTTCTGCCGCAAGTCGCATCGTTTCCATCGCCGCTCGAATCACCACCGCTAAATTGACCGAACTCACCGTAAGGGACAGTTTGCCTTGTAGAATCCGGGAAACATCTAGCAGATCTTCAATCAATTCCGATTGCAGGTTGGCGTTCCGTTCGATCGTCTTCAAGGCGTGCTGGGTTCTTGTCGCGTCTAGATTGCCCTTCTGCAATAGTTTTGACCAACCGAGAATAGGGTTGAGCGGCGATCGCAACTCATGAGATAACACTGCCAAAAATTCGTCTTTGATGCGGTTGGCTCGTTCGGCTTCCTCCCGCGCCGCCTGTTCTTGTTCTAAGAGTTTTTTGCGTTCGGCTTCAGCTTGTCGCTGCTCAATCAGGTCAGCCGCCTGACGCGCTAGTAAATCCAGAAATCGCAGTTCGCGCTCCGTCGGTCGGTGATGGGTGCGCCAATGGGTTGACACCATGCCGATCAACTTGCCGGAACGAGAGATGAGCGGAGTAGACTGAGCAGAGAGCAACCCAGCCTCGACATGAATTCGCCGATAACCATTTGGGTCTTCGCTTTCTGGCACATCAAAATCAACAAACGATCGCTCGCCAGTTGCCAGGGCAATGCCACAGGATGTATTGAAACTGGCATCAATGCGATCGAAGCAATCGAAATGCCCAGCTATTACCTGACTAAGGCCCTGCGTAGCAAGCAACAGCAGTTCTTGCGTCGCGGTATCGAGCACTTGAAATGAGCCAGCATCCGCCTGCATCAATGCGATCGCAGTCGTCACAATCTCGTCGTAAAGCACCTGAACGTCAGATTCGCCGAGCAGTCGTGCGCTCAAGTCACGCAAGAGTTGGGTATCTCTAAGGTCTGCGGCGACAGCGGCTTCGGCTCCTTTGCGTTCGCTGACGTCGATAATAAATTCCACACCTTCAGTTCCGTTGAGGCGGAATGCCGCGAACAAACCCCACCAACGCGAACCATCTTTGCGGATGTATTCCTTTTCGTAAGGCGTTGTGCGCCCCAGGGTTAAAAATTCCTCGATCGCCCTCCAAGAAGCGGGCATCCACTCTGGTGGAGTCAGTTCGTCCCATCGCACTCGCCCTTGCTCAAAATCCTCACGGCTGTAGCCACTCATGCGGAGAAACGCGTCATTGCAGTCGGTAATGACGCCCTCGGCGCTAAAGAAAATTACACCAACTGTTTCGATGGAGATCGCCTTTTGCAGCCGCGCTTCCGATTCGCGCAACGATTCTTCTGCCTGCTTGCGATCGCTGATGTCCTTGAGGAAAACTGCTACCTTGCGCTCGTGTGGCTGGCCGACGCGGAAGGCGTAAACATCGTAAAAACGCTTAAGCGCACTGGCGTAGTTTTCAAACCGTGTGGGTGTCCCCGTTAGCGCAATTTCGCCGTAAATCTCAAACCAAGGTGCGTCGTGCTGCGGCACTAACTCATGCATTGTTTTGCCAATCGCGTCCACAAGTCCCGTGTGTTTCTCAAATGCCGGATTGGCTTCCAGGAAGCGGTAATCGTCTGCTTTTCCGGTTTCATCAAACAAAACTTCGATGAGGCAAAAGCCTTCGTCCATCGACTCGAACAGCGTGCGATATTTTTCTTCTGAACGGCGAATGGCTTCTTCTGCTTGTTTGCGATCGCTTAGATCAACAGTGACCGCTAGTAGGGTACGTGGACGCCCCTGCTCATCGTCGAGGCGGGTGAGGCTGCTGTTTGCCCAGACGATCGTTCCATCCGAGCGCAAGTAGCGCTTGTCAAGTGAGACCGGCTCGCCAGTTTCAACCAGATGTTGAAGAGCCTGGAGGCTCTTGGGCACGTCTTCGGGATACGTAACACCGAACACGCTTGCCGCTAACATATCCTGACGCGATCGCCCCAGCATATGACACATCTTGTCGTTGATCCGCTGGAAATGTCCATCGAGCGAGACTTCGGAAAGCCCCACCGCTGCTCGTGAAAAGATCGCAGATAAGTGCTCCTCACTCTTACGCAAGCACTCCTCAGCCTGTCTGCGTTTGTCTTCGCTCCGCCTGCGCTCGGTGATGTCCCGCGAGATGCATAACAGCCGTTCAACTTGCCCATTCGGAGAGCGGATGGGAGTAACTTTGTTATCCCAGTACTTGAGTTCGCCGGTCATCGTCGGGCGATACCCTTGAAAGGTACAAACCTCTCCTGCTTTTGCCCCTGCGATCGCCTCGATGGCCGCTTGCTGAGCTGCGCCTTCCCAGAACGTAGCCCAGGGCGTGTTGAGGAACGGCGTTATATCCTGGATGCCCAGCAGCGCTTGCCCCGCCGGACTCATGAACAGAATTCGCCCCTCTAAGTCCAACACCTTGATGCAGTCATCGTTACTATCGAGGATCTGCTGACTCACCTCCTCGCTTTGGCGCAATGGCACTGCTGATTGTGCCTGTTCTGTATCCACTTTCTGCGATCGCTGCGCGTCCTCAGCCTTCTGGCGCACCTGCTGCATGCTTTGGAGGGCAGCAGCGGCAAAGCCAGCTAAACGGGTCATTAACCGCTGATCCTCTAAGTCAAATCGACGTGCCTCATCATGGGACAAAAGCCACAGCGTGCCCAAGGGTTGATGGTTCACGCATAGCGGAATTACCAATCCTTCGACGATCGGACACTGAGGATGGTGCAGATAGGTGAAGTAGCGTTCAGGATAGGCATATAGTTGGGGCTGGTTACTGCGAAGAGTGGTGCAACAGAGACTAAAATCACCTGGGGTTGTGGTGTGCTCTAAATCTGTGAATGCTCCTGCGGTTCCTTCGGAGTTGGGCTTTGCGCTAATCGCGACCCAACGGAAGACGGATTCACCATCCGGCGCAGTTTCCAGTAAGCTGACTCCCGCAGTGCCCGCTTGAGCGAGATCAAGCACGATTCCAACGAGGGTTTTGAGCATCACCTGCGGGTCATCTGTGAGCTGCTGGGCAAGGATTTGAAGTGCTTGGATTTCCGCTGCTAAATCGGGCTGCCGAGCTGGACGACTTGCCAATTCTGCTGTCATGAGGACATCGGCTTCAGTGATGTCTAGAGTAGTATTTTGAGATAAACCACTGCCTGAAGGGACAGAGCGCTGGAGTCTATCAGTCATATCGTCTCCGTCCTTGCTGTGAAAAGTATTTGGCAAGCAGACCTTTGCCAGAGTCGCCCATCTGGTGCAGCAATTGCTCAACCTGCTTCAACGCAAGCACGTATCCGTGTAGCGAAGCGATCGGTACGGGCTTCGTCCGCCCGTTCTCCCAACGATTAACGCTCTGAAATGAAACTCCTAGCTTCGTCGCAAACTTGGCTTGTGAGAGTTGCAAGCGTTGTCGCGTTTCCCGCACGAGATCCACTAGCGTTGGTTGTTCGGTTCCTTCGGAGTTGCGCTTTGCGCTAATCACAGCCATAAAGCACGAACTAGTGAATGCAATTCACTAGATATGACATGTAGTATATCAACTGTCTTCCCTCGTAGGACACAGGGAAGACAAGCTAACCCTTGTTGTTTGTAGTCATAGTTTGGGTCGTAATCGATTGCGCCAAATAATTCTAGAAGCTGCACTTGCTTGCGCCGCTGAACGTATT
This sequence comes from Myxacorys californica WJT36-NPBG1, assembly GCA_019359315.1. Lineage (GTDB taxonomy): Bacteria > Cyanobacteriota > Cyanobacteriia > Leptolyngbyales > Leptolyngbyaceae > Myxacorys > Myxacorys californica. The sequence continues at coordinate 28,875 of JAHHHO010000034.1, read as the reverse complement.
CTTGCAGGGCAGCTTCGATGACGGCTTGTTCGGTTTGATGTTTGCCCAGTGCCAGCGCTTCTTGAATTAAGGTGTTGTCAATCTCAAGTTTAGCGATCGTGGCAATTGCTTTCCATTTGAGTCACGTCTTTTGCTGCTGGTGCTGTTTGTTTTCTAGATTATATAGCTGGAGTCAGAAGGGTTAGGACAAGTGTTGATTGGGAACCTCTACTCTGTTAACTGTCTAGCTGTTGCTAACTGTTTAGTTGTTGCAAAAGGTTAGCGATCGATACAACTGGAATGAGGGTCGTTTGAAAGTCTCTGGGATTGCGAGTGACAATTGCATCTAAGCGTTGAGCTACGGCACAACTAATTTGGACGGCATCTTCAAAATCAGGGAGTCCAGAATTAAATGCTGTCTCAAGGACTGATTGAGTGACTGGACAAACCGTAAGCAGGGCAAGCGTTCTTTCAAAGATTTGTCTTGCAGTATCAAGGCTTTGGGTTTGCCGTCTACAAATATAGAAGATATCTGTGGCGCTTGATGCTGAGAAAAAGCCTTCCACGTTACTCTCTGCGATCGCATCAAAGAGTTGGCTGCTTTCTACATAAAATGGGTCACGTTCGAGAAAGAAATCAAGGATGATGTTGGTGTCGAGCAGAAGTTTCACGTCAAGTATTTCTCCACCAAACGCTGTTCGCGCATTGCGTCAATTTCTGCATCGGTAGGCGCAGGTTCGCCAGGTTGTTTTAGGCAACCTCGAAGTTGTTCGACTAATGTGCGCTTGTCAGGTTGAGTGAGGGCTTGTGGTTGGGCGATATCGTGTTGCAGCGATTGTGTGATGGTGTTGAGTAGTGACAATCGCTCTGCAATGGATAGCTGCTGAACTTGTTGTTCTAGTTCTTGCAAGGTCATAGCAATGTCTTTGATTTGTTTTCTTTAAGGTAGCACTGCGTTTCCTTCGGAGTTGTGCTTTGCGCTAATCGTTGTGCAGAGGCGATTGCAAGGTAAGAAATTTCTGAAACGCTGATTCTATCGTTGAAATCAACGCTGCAAAAAAACTAAATAAAACGCTAGGACTTAGATATGCTACAGTTCACAAGTCTCTGCGAGAGAAAAGAGACCAACTAACGGCCCACCTCCCCCAACTTATTACACCCCTCAAGGGTAAGTGTCCTCTTAAAGCGGAGGTATCAAAAATTACTTCGTTAGGATAGTCTACGTAGTTTCCGTTTTTCATCCAGGCGACTCGATCGCAGAACGCTTCCCATTTTCCCTCGTAATACTGACTATCCAACGGATTGCCGCATTCCACATAGATTTGCTTTTGGACGCTAAATCCAAAATGTCCGCCACTGAATTTTACCCACAACTGGTCGATGATGCGGAGATCTTCGCAGGGAAATTTCTGAATACTTTTGACATCCAAATATCGTTTTTCTTTTCGTCCTGCTACTTCTAGCATGACGTTATCTGTTTCTTGGTCGGCTTCTTGCCATCGTCCGTTTGCTAAATAACTGAGCAATGATTTGTAGTGGTTCGGCAGTTCCTCACGCACAATTCGTAAGGTTCGGTCGTTGCGAGAGTCTTCTGAAACGGTGAAACTGTCGCGATCGTTGATCTGTTGCAATTCTGCTTCAGTCGGTAAACGATAGTCATACACGACATCATCCGATTGCAGACTTGCCTGAGTTGCCAACCATGCACAAAACCATCGTGCATCTTGCCAAGAAATGCCTGTCACAGGGCGACTCTCACTAACCGACAGAGGCATACTTTTTGCTTGAGAATGAAACTGTCCATCGGCTTGGGCTGTCATAAATAGATGGTACTCTCCAATCGTGATGACATCTGAAATAATCCTGTTGTCATCAAGACTGGCTAAGCGATCTCGAAACCGTTGCTCGAGTTGCACCTTTGCTCCTAATGCACCACTTAAATCAATCGTTTCTAGTACTTTGGTTAAGCGATCGTAGGTCTCATCATCCACCTTACTGCCTTCATCTATTACGATGCGATGTGCCAATTGCAGGGCATAGTCTGTGCGGTTGTCCAAAGCAACCTGTACAAATCTTGTCGCATTTCGCAGCGCCGCATAGAAACAGATCACTTCCTTCCAATCGGAGTTATGGAATTGCTCGATTAAACATTCGCCGTCATGGTGTTCATACACTTCGACCGCCGCTAAATATTCCTGAAAGGTTTTATGAGTGAACTGGTAGAGATGACTCGCCACAATATCGCTTTCAGCACCCGCCAGTAACCCAGCAACATCTTGAATCTCCTGCAAAAACTTCTTGGGTGAAAGCTCTGCACTATATTCCAATAATTTGGCTTGAATCCATTGCGCTCCTTCTTGTGGCGTGAAGTATGTTTTCTGCTGCTGCATTAAATTCAATGCCAACACCTGCAACACCGCTTGATTTTCTTCTGCAATCGATAGTGTTAACTTCGTATCTCGACGACGAGGACGCAGTTCTAACAGTGTTTTGAAGATCTCTTGATACAGTTTTGCTCGGTGCTTGGGTAACGTCAGCGACGTTTGATAGGTAATCGCAATAATCGTGATCAATAGCGGATTATTTGCCAACTCATTCAACGCTGGATTGAGCGCCAGTTGATTAATTAGTTCCGTTGCTCTCTCGTTCGCACGATGCTCAATTTGGGCTTCAATCTGCTCGCGATCGTCAATCGAATTTCGCCCCGAATCCCAGTATTCTCGCTCATCCGCACGATACCACTTGTGAATAAAGTCCGATTTTTGCTCTCGATTAAAGTCTTTGATTCCAATCTGCTGAGTTTGCTCAAACAACGTACTATCGTAGCCGTGAGGTCGATCAAAATCAAGGGTGTGGGATAGTGTTGCATCTGCCAGTTTGCCCAACGGCTGACTTTCTCCCGTTGAGCTTCGGGCACTTCATCCAAGCCATCTAGCATGACCAAACATTTACCATCTTGCAACTGCTCTCTAAACCATTGACTCGATGTTCTCAAGTCCTCGCAGCGCGGCAATTGTCTTACCTCGTCTGCAATCAGATCTGGCAGTGCTGGCGTGCGCTGGTCTTGAATTTTTGGATAGAGCGATCGCAGCAACAACAACACTGGAATCAATCGCTGAGCGTGATGCTCCCGATACGTTTCGTTAGAAAAACTTAGGGTGAGATATCGCGTCAGCGTGGTTTTGCCATAACCCGGATCAGCTACGACTGCCAACCGACACACGCGATCGCTCTTGTGTTGCTTTTTCGGTAACAAATCCCATATCTGTTTACTACGATCGCGATAAGTTACTGAAGTCGAATCGTCACCCAACCAAAGCGGCACAAAAACTTCGTTTAAAGGAACCCGCTTTAGGTAACTTTTAACCCCTTCAATCTGCAATTCATCGCAGTAAATCTTGAGCGCTTGGAGATATTTCTTCTCAAATCCAGAAACTTGACTCGCAACGCTGTCGCCCCTTTTAACAACAGAATTGCCCATGCGATCGAGTTCTTCCTCAGCCCGTTTGTGCATCGGTTGAAGTAATCTCGTGCCGTAGTAAGCAACTCCCGCCAATAGAGCAGATAGGAACGCCTTGGGCAGATCGCTATCTTTGAACCCCGCCCACAACGCATTTAATCCCCCGCCCGCTACGATCGCTTTGAGAATCCAATCTGCAATCTGCTCTGAGCGATTCGGCGACTTAGATTCGGCGTTAGAGTCAGATTTTGGCGCTGATTCTTCGGGCATGAGGGGCTTCTGAGTGTAACTTGCCTTCTATGCTACCTTGTGCCAGTTCTTATCGTCTTTAAGTAGAAATTACTGATATCAACTCTGTGACATGAAGCGCAATTGGCTTTGCCAAGCTTCAGAGAATCGCACCCCCACCGTAGTCGTCGTCATGAAGCTCGTCGTCGTCGCTGCAAAGCTCGTCGTCGTTGTCACGAAGCTCGTAGTTGTCGTTATCAGGCTCGTGACGTTCCTCGTGAATCCCGCAACGTTCGTCACGAAGCTCGTAGTTGTCGTCACCAATGTCGTAACGTTCGTCACGAAGCTCGTAATTTTTTCAGTAAAGACACGGGTAGACCCCAAGCGGGTTCGGAAAATCACGAGATCTGCTCAAAAAACTTCATCAAAAAAATATAGCTTTTTGCGAGATGTACTCATCCAGTTTGCGAATCGCAGAAGACAAACTAGCACTAGAAAACATTATTTCAGGGACACTACCTTATGCCACTTTCGCACCGCACCTCTCGCATTCTCGACAAAGGACAGCTACGGGTCTTGAAACTTAAAGCAATCGACCCCAACATGGACTTTGGCAGCGATGGCAACCTTAGAACCCTGACGCAACAGATCGAGCGATTGCAAACCACCCTCAACGACTACAACACGGAACTCGCGAAGATCGATGCTATGAAACTCCAAATCGACGACATGGAGAAACAGTTGGGCGATTTGCTCGATCAGATGCTAAGCAGCGTTCGGGTGAAGTATGGCAACGACAGCCGCGAGTATGAAATGGCAGGCGGAACTCGGAAGAGCGATCGCATCCGCAGAAGCAGCGAGGGTCGGGCAAAAAATAATGTAAGAAAGCTCATCAAAACCCCCGTAAGCAGCAAGTAAACACTCACTGGCAGATGCCCAGACCAAGGAGAAAGGAGGACATAAAGAACTAGCTCCTTCCTCCTTCTTTACAAAGCGTTGCCGCTGGCGTCTCGTCTTCAAACTCTCGCCAGCGTCACTTGTTCCACTTGGTCTTGATACTTGCCATTCCGAGTGCTATAGCTCACTGCACAAGGCGCACCCTCTAAAAATAGCAACTGCACAACGCCTTCATTGGCATAAATCCGGCAATCGGCGCTCGAAGAGTTAGAAAACTCTAGCGTCAAATGCCCACGCCAGCCCGCTTCTGCGGGTGTCAAATTAGCAATCAGTCCAATGCGTGCATAGGTTGACTTACCAATACAGATCACAGTGATGTAATCGGGAACTTCTAACCGCTCTAGCGCCACACCCAACCCGTAGGAATGCGCAGGCAAAATAAAGAAACTGCCATTGTCATCGTGATGGAGCGCAGCAGGCTCTAGGTTTGCAGAACTGAAATTCTTTGGATCAACGACTGTACCTGGAACATGACGAAAAATGCGGAAATCTGTCGGCGACAGCCGCAAATCGTAGCCGTAGCTGCTCAATCCGTAGGAAATAACAGGAAGCTCATTCGAGCGGCGCACAAGTTTCGGCTCAAAAGGGCTAATCATCCCTTCCTGCGCCATTTGAGTAATCCAGGTATCGTTTTTAATCATGATTTGCCTTCTCTGTAAGGAGTGACTTGAAGAACGGGACGAATGACTCAGGGCTGATGGCTGCGGCGAAGCTCAGTAATTTGATCGGCTATATCTAAAATTGCAGGTGACATGTCGGGGCCTGTCAGAATCACATCGACGTGAGACGGACGCTGCTTAAGAAAGTCCAGCACCTCCGCTTCAGGCACAAATCCAAACCCGATCGCTAGACTCAATTCGTCTAACACCACCAGATCGTATCTACCCTGGTGCACCATATCTTGAGTGTGCTGCCAAAGGTCTTGCAGCGATCGCAACTCTTCATCGTCGAGTTGCGGCGTATCGATGCACCGAGGAATGTCGCAGCGCAACCAGTCTAAATGTTGGCTCAGTTGAATTGGGCGATCGTGCCCCTGCCGAATACCCCCCTTCAGGAACTGCACAATCAAAACGGGTGTTCCCTGACTGGCAATTCTCAGCGCTTGCGCCATCACACTGGTAAAAAAACTGCGGTGAGGAGAGGTAAACACCTGTACCAACCCTTCTACACGCAGGTTAGGCGATCGTTTAGAGTCAAATACAGGGGTCTCGACTTGTGAAACCATAGCGACATTCGGGGGTTAGAAGAACAGGTCGGTTGAATGCACCGTAAAAAGGGATTTAGATATAGCGTCTTTGTGCGAGCCGCTTACATATAAAACACTAGATATAGTAAATCGTCAATAGGAAACCATTTGCTTCGTGAAGGCTTTAGAGAGCGATGTCATCGCAGAGGTTGCGCTGCGTCGTTGCCGCTGCGTCCCTGTGCGAGAACGCGTGTGTGACGAATAGCATCTCTATTGCTAACGCCCTTTATAAGGCTGCATCTCTGCCCTATCTCTAGTATGTTGCCGTTACTTCAGTTGAATTTGTCACCCTTGAGCCATAAAATACACAGAAAAAATTAAAAGTACAACTGTACTTTGGAAGAATTTTCAATACACTTCTTCAAGGCAGTTCTACGATCCGACGATTCCTCGTCCTGCACCCTGGAACATGAGCCAGGATAAGAAAAAATTAGAAATAAAGATGGCTAACAGCGAGGTAACAACTGCTGTTGTCGTCGATTGCCCGACCCCTTTTGCGCCCCCAGTGGTCGTTAGTCCCCAGCTTGACCCGATGATTGAAATCAATGCTCCAAACACAACTCCTTTGATGGGTGCGCTACACAAATCCCACACGGACATGAGATCTCTGGCTGAGTCGAGAAAAATCGTGTTTGAGATTCCGTACAGTCCATTGGCAACGAACATGCCGCCAATTAGCCCTGTCACGAAGGAAAGCAGAGTCAAAATTGGCAACATCAAACAGCAGGCAATGACCCGTGGAATGACTAAGTAATCGATCGGATCAGCCCGCAAGATATAAAGCGCGTCGATCTGTTCTGTGACTTTCATGGTGCCAATTTCGGCAGCGAAGGCTGAGCCAACTCGCCCGGCTAACACGACTGCCGTCAACACCGGCGCTAATTCTCGTGACAGAGAAATCGCCAATACTCCACCGACTGCCGAGCCAGCCCCTAGGTTGATAAATTCACGAGAGACCTGAATGGTAAACACAGCGCCGACAAAACTAGCTGTCACTAACGCGATCGGTAGGGATGCAGGACCAGCCGCCGCCATCTGATCGAGTGTGTTGCGCCGATTAATTCGACCTTTGAGTAAATGAACCAGAACTTGACCACCCAGCAAGATGGCAGCGAGTAGACGGCGGCTCCAGAGTCCTAATTCCGATGCTTGAGGTTGGGGCGTTTCAGTCAATGGAAAAATCCATGAGTAACTTAGTTAGTAAGGATATCAGTTCCGTTCAGGTATAAGTACATTAGAGTGATGTCTGTTAGGTTCTGAAGCTCATAAATCTCAAGCTCACATCAATAATCTCAAGCTCACATCAATGGAAGGATCAACCGATATGGTGGGAAAGCGCCGTCAACTTGTCAACGTTGTTACACGCGAAGGAGAACCAAATTTTCAGATGGAATATTTCTACGATGTGCCGGGAAGTATGCCGGGGACATTGCGAATTCCATCGAATGCGCTGCCTCCAGTGATCGGATTGATTGACTACAACGAACAGAAAGCCGTGCGTCTGCAAGTTGAGACGCCGGAAGAATGTGCGCCTTACCTCGATTCGGAATCGGTATCTTGGGTGGATGTCAAAGGGTTGGGTAGCGAAGACGTGTTGCAACGAATCGGAAAAGTATTTGGGTTGCATCCTCTGGTTTTGGAAGATGTGGTGAATGTGCCCCAACGCCCCAAGGTAGAAGAGTATGACGATCAGTTGCTGATTATCGCTCGTATGGTGATGCCTAATCGATCGGGCAGTTCGTTTCACCAAGAGCAGGTCAGTCTGATTTTAAGCCAACACTATGTGTTGACGGTGCAAGAAGAGCCGGAGTTTGATTGCTTTGGGGCAGTGCGCGATCGCATCCGCATGGGCAAAGGAACCATCCGCCAACAGGGGGCTGACTACCTTGCTTACACCATTCTTGACTCGATTATTGATGGCTTCTTTCCGGTGCTGGAGATCTATGGCGAAGATATTGAAGAGTTGGAAGATGCCGTTGTGGCAAGCCCGACTCATCAAACGTTAGAACGGATTCATTATTTAAAGCGAGAGCTACTCACGTTGCGTCGCGCCATTTGGCCCATGCGAGATGCGATCAATACGCTGATTCGAGATGGCAATGCTTTGATTAGCGAGGAGGTTCGGATCTATTTGCGGGACTGCTACGACCACACGGTTCAAGTTCTCGATATGGTCGAAACTTACCGCGAATTGGCGTCTAGTTTGATGGATGTGTACTTGTCATCGGTGAGCAACAAGATGAACGAAATCATGAAGGTGCTGACGGTGATTTCAACGATCTTCATTCCATTAACCTTCGTTGCGGGAATCTATGGAATGAATTTTAATACCGAGAAATCTCCGCTTAATATGCCGGAGTTGAACTGGTACTGGGGATATCCTCTTTGTTTGACGGTGATGTTTGGCATCGCGATCGCGCTAGTCTATTACTTCAAACGCAAAGGCTGGTTTGAGGATTTCTCTACGGTTAAAAGCCGCGATTAGATGAGTTGGCTAAGTTCGCTTGACCTCAGTTTTCCGCCGTTTTTCGATTTCGGAAAGGGGTAATAGCAATGTGTCCTCAATCTCTTGTCGCACTTCTGGGCTGACATAACACTCGCTGTTTAGACACTGCACGAGCAGAAGATTGGCATCGTAATACTTCTGTAAGCGTTCTTCTTGGGCATGGTTGAACTGCCAGTCGTGCCCAATGTTGCGATGTTGAATCGTTACGGTTCTCAGTCGCTCAGCCCAGGTTTGACCATTCGATTGCCACCAGTGCTTAAAGTTCTCTCGATTTTCCGGAGAGACATTGGGTAGATCGTCGCGTAGCTCTTGCAACTTGCGTTTTAATTCAACATCTTGGGCACGGGCGATGGCACGGACGAGGGCGCGAGTGAGGGCACGGGCACGGTCAATGGCACGGTCGAGGGCGAGGTCGATAGCGATAGCACGGTCGATGGAGAGGTCGATGGCGATAGCACGGTCGATGGCGAGGTCGAGGTCGAGGTCGATGGCGAGGTCGAGATCAAGGTCAAGGTCAAGGTCGAGATCGAGGGCACGAGCGATGGCACGGACAAGGGTGCGGTCGATGGCACGGACGAGGGCGAGGTCGCGGGCGAGGTCGAGGTAGAAGTAGAATGCTCTAATTGCAGCAGGTTTGTAGGAAGCTTCTACAGATTCAGATTTTTGATGCACCCATTTCAGGAGTTCTTGTGTCGCCGGCTCTTCAGCTAAGAGTTGATCGATTTCTGCTTTCATCAACTTCATAAAATGATCTGCATCCGGCAGCATTTCCGCAGTCAACAGGAAAACTTCTTGCCAGCGTTTCTCAGTCATGTGGCTGACTAAGTTTTGCAGCAGTTCGTCACTTCGCGTTTCTTTAATCTGCCGTGCGGTGAAATATTCCTGAAACGTGAGGTGAGAAAACGAGTAGATGCCGTGCGCTCGCTCGATTAGCAGCCCATGTTGTGCCTGAATCGATCTCAAAACCGCTGCGCCATCCAATTCTAAGCTCTCTTCGTCTTGACTAACATTTGGGGCATTGCGAATAAACCTGATGATGTGGTCTACAACCACGCGCTGCTTAAAGAAATATTCGCCTCGCTCAAAGAATGTATGGGCGAGTTGGCTCAGCAGGTCTTCTTTGCGTTGGAGCGACAATTTTTTGTAAACGCGATCGCGCTCAATATTCCGGGAAACATTCCACTTTCTCAGCAGTGCATCCAGGCCCTCTTCATATAGCTCCGAACGGTTGGTTGGAAAGTCGCCCGCTTCCCCAAATGCCAAACACAGGAGCGTCAAAAGCAGAGGATTGGTTGCTAATTCTCGAATTTGCTCATTTTCTTCCAGCTTTTGCTTAAACGTCTTTGCTTTGACGGGATCTTGTTTTGTGGCAAACCACTTCGTCACAAAATCGTGAATCTGCTTTTCGTCAAAGTCAGCAACTTCGACTTCGGTGAACTGTTTGAAGGTATATTCCCGCGCTGCAATTCGGCAGGTCATGACAAACTGATTGCGGTGAAACTGCGTTGCAAACCGTTCGATTTGGTGCACAACGCGCTGACTGTCTGCTTCTTTCACCTCGTCTAAGCCATCGAGAAGAATTAGGGCTTTTCCTGCGGTTAGGATGGAGCGCAATTTAGCTGCGATCGCTGCACCTTCGTCCGATTCTTGGCTCAGTTCAAAGCTCTGCGGTAAATACTTCAACAAATTCGGTTTTCCATCCGCTTCGGCAAGCGCTTTCAGCGTGACGAAGATCGGCACTCGGTTCGCCTGAAATTTTTGGTTGATGCACTGCATTGCCAACCGCTTTAGGAATGTTGTCTTTCCGGCTCCGGGCTGACCCAAAACAACCAGCTTGTCATATTGTTCTACTGCCTCAAACCCATCTACGCGCTTCTCTTGAACAGTGCTTAAGCCAAAGCGATCGAAGTTCTCAAGGCTGCATTTTGCTAGTAGCTCTGTTATTTCTAGCCGCTGCCGTCCGCTTAGCTTTTGCAGAATGTTGACATCGGTATAAATCGCGCTGAGTTCGATTGGGTGCGACATATCCAACACACGCATCGTCCCGCACTGCTGTTCAACCTGCGATCGTATGTATTCACGAGTCTCTTGCACCACAGCATCGATATCTTGTTCTGATTCTGTTTGAGATTTCGCCTCTTCCGCTTTCTCTCCAGCATAAAAGTGCATCGTCTCTGCAATATGCACATTGCTGCCTGATTCAGCCTTGGTTTGCAATCCTGTACTGCGATCGCGGTTCGTTTGCTCAATCTTAGATTCTGGCTGTTGGCTCGATTTCAACTGCTGCTCCGAATCAACCGTAGGTTCATCCGATGCTGAAACATTCTTTTGAGCCTGAACCGCGATCGCTTGCCATTCCAACCCCAAGAAAACACAGACACGAACAAACAGATCGCGATCAATAGACTTTCCATTAAAAAACTTACTAATTGGCTGACGAGTCACTCCCAAAGCATCTGCTAAAGCTTGTTGAGTTAACCGTTTGCTAACGAGTGCTGTATCCGCAGTTTGGATTCCGTCTTGAGAAGCCTGAAGCGATCGCTGAACCATACGACGACCGAAAAAACTTAAGCTTATTCTAGCGGAGTCATTCACAACTCACTCATAGCGCACTCTCAAATCACACAGCGCAAAAGCCTAGCGAATACGCTGTTTGCAAGACATTAGAAGCGTCAAACAACTTGGAGAACTTTCAATGTCTTACATCACGGCTCATTCTCATACCGAAGTGCCTATCACAGTGACACCGCCGCAGCCGATGCAAAGAGATTCCACAACTCAGTTCATTCTTGCGATCGCGATCCTCATCAAATCGGTTGCCTTGCTGATCCATACGATGAAGAAATAGTTAACTTGCGCGATCCTTCAAGTTTGCTGAGCGATCGCGCTTTTTACATCCGTGATAGAGCCTCGCTCTTTCTCGTTGAATGTTTGAGCTTCATCGTTGAATGTCTGAGCTTCGCGCCTGAATGTTTGAGGTGCATTGTTGAATGTTTGAGCTTCGCGCGTGAATGTCTGAGGTTCATCGACGAAAGTCTGAGCTTCGCGCGTGAATGTTTGAGCTTCACTGTTGAAAGTCTGAGCTTCGCGCGTGAATGTTTGAACTTCATCGTTGAAAGTCTGAGCATCATCGTTGAAAGTCTGAGCTTCGCGCGTGAATGTTTGAGCATCAACGACGGATCATTTTTCTTGCCGTTCTGATCCTGCCGCTTCAATCGGGAGAGTAATCACAAACTCTGCGCCCTGACCTAATACCGAATTGACTTCTATTGTTCCAGCGTGCTTCTCCACCACAATCGACCGCGCGATCGCAAGCCCCAATCCGGTTCCAACGCCAACGGCTTTCGTCGTAAACAAATGATTGAAAATCTTCTCTTTGACCTCATCACTCATGCCGATTCCATTGTCTTGAATTCGGATGGCAACATGCTGCTGATCGGCTGCAACGGCAGTGCGAATGGTGATCTGATTCGGACGAGCAATTAAGTCAGCAAGCGTCCGGTTTACATTCGACTCTTCCAACGCCTCGATCGCGTTTGCCAATAGATTCATAAACACCTGATTAAGCTGCCCCGCAAAGCATTCGACTAGCGGAAGCTGACCATACTCTTTAATCACCCCAATCGCGGGGCGTGTCTCGCTCCCCTTCAAACGATGCTTGAGAATCAGCAACGTGCTGTCGATCCCCTCATGCAAATCGTGCAGAACGGCGCGATCGCAGTCGGCACGCGCAAACGATCGGAGGCTAGTGCTAATGCCGCGAATTCGAGAGACCCCTTCGCGCATCGAGCCAATTAACTTAGGCAAGTCTTGACCGATGTAATCGAGATCGATCGCACTGATCTTGTCCTCAATTTCAGCATCAGAATACTTCTGCTGATAGAGCCTAATCAAGCCCATCAAATCCTCGACATAGTTCATTGCAGGCGTAATGTTGCCCGCTAAAAAGCCAACCGGATTATTAATTTCATGAGCCACCCCAGTCATCAGGTTGCCCAACGCCGACATTTTCTCGCTCTGCACCATCAGCGCCTGTGCCTTTTGCAGATCTTGCAACGCCTGCTGTAACTCTTGAGTTTGCTGACGCAGTTGTGCTTCTGACTGATACAGCGCTTCTTCGGTTTGTTTGCCAACAACACCCAAGGCCACATCAGTTGCAGCGAGCTTGAGGGCTTCAAGAACAGAATCGTTGAGCTTTTTGTAAGCAAACATGGCAATCACGCCAACCAATCGCCCTTCGACCAAAAGCGGATATCCCGCAAAGGCAACCATTCCCTCCCGACGCGCCCAGTCCTTATCCCCCACTCGCGGATCGTCTAAAACAGAATTCGTCAAATGCGGCTGTCGCTCTTGAGCGATCCAGCCAATCTTAAACATCCCCACCGGAACGCGAGCGTGATCGCCATCAATGTGAGTGTACAGTCCAGAACTCACCTGCAACTCCAAAACGTTCTCGTTGGCGTTCAACGTCCAAATCCGCGCGAAGGCCGCATCTAAGTGCTGCACCATTGCATCGGTGCAGTGTTTCAGAACCTCTTGCAGCGTGCTGCCATTGGTCAGCGCGAAGTCAACTTCTGCTCGAAACTCCACCTGTCGAACTTGCTCTTTGAGGGCAGCCAGCGTGTTCTTCAGTTCGACATTCTCTGCCCGCCCGATCGCGGCAGTGGCGTGTAGATTCTGGTAAAGAATAGCGTGATCTAGCGAGATCGCGGCGTGAGTAAACAGCAGGTTGAGACCTTCAACGCGATCGCAGGTAAATGATTCAAGATGCCGACTATTTTCTAGGTACAAAATCGCGATCAGCTTACCTTGATTCAACAGAGGCGCACACAGCACGTTTTTCGGCTGATGGTGCAGCAAGTAGCGATCGTTAGAGAAAGAGTTATAGGAAACCGCATTCTGATGAACGATAGGCTGCAACGTGCGGCTAACAGCACCCACGAGAGAAATCGGAACCACTTGACTGATATCAACTGAGAGAGAGTGCCGATTGACTGCTACTCCTCCACGCTCAGCCAACCCTTCAATCACCCACTGATCCTCTTGGTGCATCAGCAAAACACATTTTTCGGCTCCAGCAAACTCGCTCACATCCCTCAGCAGAGCAGCCATCAATTTCTCTAGCTCGACTTCCCTAGAGAAAGCTTGGCAAGCTCTCAGAACTGCTGAGAGATCTACCGCTTCAGAAATACTAATGCTGCGAGGTGAGAATAACGTGCTGGTAAAAAATGGCATGAGCTTCAAGAAGTCAAATTGGATTGGTTATAGATCAGAAGAATGATGCCGCTCATCCCAAAGATGGAGTGTATACCAATCAATATGCCCATCAAGCTAGGAAGGGCACTATACCATTTCTCTTCTAAGCATTTGTTAACCTTCAGCACCCATAAACAGAGGGTAAAGCCGTTGTTTAAGTGTTCTGATTTTGAGATTTAAATCGTCCTTCGACAAATCCTCGCGGCTTCAAATGCTTTGTTTTGCGTCCGCTCACTCGTTCGCGCCACATCCGAAAACTAGATTCCTTCATCTCTCGTCGCATCAGAGCGATGACTTGTTTTTCATCTAGTCCAAACTGCGTAGCGATCGCGTCAAACGGCGTCCGATCTTCCCACGCCATCTCAACAATGCGATCGATACTTGCTTGTTCTAGTTCTGGTAGCTTCATCTCTCCATTGCCTCTAGTGATTTCGGAACGGCTGCCGTTAGAATTTCATTTCCCGTTGGCGTAACCAACACATCGTCCTCAATCCGAATGCCAATGCCGCGCCACCGCTCTGGCACTTCTGGCTGTCCTTCAAACGGTTTGAAGTCCGGTCGAATATAGATTCCAGGTTCAACCGTGACCACATGCCCTGCCTGGAAAGTCTGCCACGTTTCGCCAATTTGCCGCACGCCAGAATCATGTACATCCAGCCCCAACCAGTGTCCCGTGCCATGCATAAAGAACGGCTTGTACTTTTCTTCTTTAATGATTTCCTCAATGTCTCCCTGCAACAGGCCAAGCGCCATCAATCCTTCTACAATCGTGCGAACAGCAGTCTCGTGAAACTGATTCCAAGCGCTGCCGGGTTGAAGCTGCGCGATGGCAGCCAGTTGCGCCTTCAGAACTAGCTCATACAAAATGCGCTGCTCTTCAGTAAATTTGCTGCCGACCGGATACGTGCGCGTAATGTCTGAATTGTAATAACCGTAGGAACAGCCAGCATCCACCAAAAGAAGTTCCCCGTCCTGCATTTGGCGATCGTTTTCGGTGTAGTGCAAAATGCAAGAATTCGCTCCCGACGCCACAATCGACGGATACGCCGCGCCCCATCCACCCCGCAAGCGAAACAGATGCTCCATTTCAGCTTGGAGTTCGTATTCATACATGCCCGGTTTGCGGAGTTGGAGCGCGAGATTGTGAGATTCTGCCGCGATCGCAACCGCCTTGCGCATCAACTCCAATTCGCTTTCACTCTTCACCTGCCGCAACGGATAGAGCAAAGGCCCCGGATCTTCGATCGCAATGGGACCAATCCACTTTTTCTCATAGGTCGCCATGCATCGCTGCCACAGCGCAATGATTCGATCATTAAAGCTGCGATCGCGCCCCATGTGATAGTAGATGCGATCGGCTTTTTCGACATATTGCGGCAGCTTTTCCGTCAACTCCGTGATCGGATACGCCTCATCTGCGCCGTAAAGTTCTTTCGCCGCCTCAACCCCAATCCGATAGCCTGACCACGTTTCCTTGTCGCGATCTTTCGGCTGCACAAACAACACAAATTTATGGGTTTCGTGCCACGGCGCAAACACCGCCACACAATCCGCTTCATTGAATCCCGTTAGATAGAAAAAATTACTATCTTGCCGGAAGTTGTACTCCACATCGTTATGCATCACGGCAGTCGGTGCACTCCGAAGAATCGCAGTTCCGTTGCCAATTTTTTCGAGAAAGCGATCGCGCCGTTGACGAAATTCTGATTGCATAACGATGTGGAATAAACGGGGTAAACATATGGGTGTTAGGCAACGCCAAAACACACCCTCTATTAACCTTTGTAACTCATAACCTGGATTACCATACCCTCTTTGGGCACATCTGAACGGCTAATCGTGAGCGAGCTTCCTCCCCGCCGCACAGGTGTGCCGCTCATGAGCGTGAGGAAATTATCTAACGCGGTCAGTTCACACTGATCTTTCGCCGCTGAAGTGCGATATTGAGTCGGCACAACAAGTTTAGCGTTCAACACTTGCAGTGCTTGTTTGGCTTCCTGTGGCGTATAGGCTTTCGGGCCGCCGCCCACCGGAATGAACACCACATCGGGAGTGCCCATCAAAATCTTTTGCTCTAGACTAATCGGAGCCGCCGCCCCGCCAAGATGCAACACGGACACACCGCCTTGAGTCCATTTCCACGCGATATTTTTGCCAAAGCGTCTACCGCCATTGCGATCGTGGTCGGTAGCAATGCCTTGAATCTTCAACCCATTCAAATTGTAAGCACCAGCTTGGTAGAGCAGTTTAGGATTTCCAGGCACAACGTCCACTGCGCCTTCATCGAGAAGCTGACTGCTAATCATCACCAAATCGGCTCCCACTTTGGGGGCACGATATCCGGCGGTGCAGCCTGCGCTCTTAAACGGATTGACGAGAATGCGCTGTCCACTACCGCTCAGCAAGACGCAGCTATGTCCCAAGTACTGAACTGAGAGAGAACCCGTCTGAGCAATCGCCCGTCGGTCTGATAACGCGATCGTCGCGACTGCACTTCCCAATCCTGCGCCCGCTACCTGTAAAAATTGTCTCCGTTTCATAGTTCTCCTCAACGAGTTCTCCTCAACAATGCCGATCACGACTCCTGAGTTCTAAGTGTTGAGTCAAACGGTTCCCCTCGTCAACTTATCTCCTCCAGTCGCCTTGAATGATTGGTTTCACAGCTTGACTTCACGAAGATCTCAAAGATGGTCTCAACGATCGCTAATATCCTGCAAAAAGTTCCGCAATAGCTGCTTACCCGAAGCCGTTAGCACGCTTTCTGGATGAAACTGCACCCCTTGAATGTGCGGGTAGTGTCGATGCCGAACGCCCATAATCGTGTCATCGTCTACCCAAGCCGTAATTTCTAGCACATCCGGGCAACTCTCCCGCTCAATCACCAAACTGTGATATCGAGTCGCCGTCATTGGGTTCTCAACGCCCGCAAACACGCCCAGATTCGTATGCTGCACGTCAGATGTTTTGCCATGCATTAACACGGGTGCAGAAACAATGTTGCCGCCAAACACCTGTCCAATACTTTGATGGCCCAAACAGACGCCTAAAATTGGCGTTGTCACTCCCAGTTGCCGAATCAGCTCCATTGAGACTCCGGCATCTTCTGGACGTCCCGGTCCTGGCGAAATCACAATTCCGGCGGGGTTTAGCTGCTTCACCTGCTCCAGCGTAATCTGGTCATTCCGGTAAACCTGAATGTCTGCTGCGATCGGAAATTCTGCCCCCAATTCACCGAGGTACTGAACCAAGTTGTACGTAAAACTATCGTAGTTGTCGATCACAAGAATCATGGCAATAGACCAGAACGGTGAATTCTAGTCTACCCTGTCCCTTCTTAGCCCGGAAGAGCAGGCAACAGCACAAATACTTTAGGCAAAAGGACACAGCCAGCGACTAGGACTGCCGCGATCGCAGAAACTAACACCGCCGCCGCCGCACAATCTTTCGCAATCTTTGCCAGTTCGTGATAGGACTGCTTCACGGTCAAATCCACTACTGACTCGATCGCCGTGTTGAGCAACTCCATCGCCAACACTAGCCCAATCGTCAAGCCAATCACCGCCAGTTCTACCACGCTCGATCGCAGCGCAATTCCGCACCCGATCGCCGCACTCCCCAGCAACACATGAATCCGAAAATTACGCTGCGTCAGAAACGCATAGCTGATGCCCATCCAAGCGTACTTAAAGCTGGTAAACAACGTGGGGGCAACTTGCCACGCCAAATCGCGATCGGGCTTCACTAAAGACAAAATTTTAGAGGGAGGGCGCTTCGGCGGCTGGGTCGGAACTTCTGAGGACATAGCAATAACTTACATAACGGGCGGGGAAATTGAACTCACCGTTTCTTTAGCGATTCGTTTCTTCAGCGATTTCTTCAGCGATTAGAGTAAGGCGTGGAGCTATTTTATAAGTTAGTCAATAAACTTCAGAAACAGTATTGCAACAATGCCATCAAACGTAAACATCACATTACATAAACATCACATTACAGATGAACGGCGATTCCGACGGAGTTGAGAAGCACCTGCTGCTGATCTAACATTCTTTCTAAATGCTCATCATCGGGATGATCCCAGCCTAGGAGATGCAAGAGTCCGTGAGCAGAGAGCCACGCTAATTCGGTTTCTAGAGAATGCTCGTGCTGCTGGGCTTGGCGGGTGGCAGTCTCGATCGAAATGATAATGTCTCCCAGATACAAGGGTTCTTCGTCCAGCTCATCAAATTCTGGGTACTCTACTTCCAGCATGGCAAATGACAAAACATCGGTGGGTTGGTCTTTTTGCCGATATTGACGGTTTAGAACCTGGATGTCTTGGTCGTCGGTTAGCCGCAAGCTTAACTCGTAGAGTTCTTGGGGATGGAGGGGTAGCTCATCGTCAGGATCGGTAGGACGTAGCATCTCTAGCCAACGACGAAACCAAATCTCCCAAGTTTCCGAACTGACGGGAGACGTTTCGGCTGACGGTTGAGTGGAAAAAAAGCAATCCTGCACACTGAGTTCGACGTGCATGATGCCCATTACCGAGTTAGATAAGATAGACCAATCAGCACGGCTAGTAGCCCAGTTGCCGTCAAGAGGAAGTGAAATATGGAGGTTCCCCGCTTCCGAACCATGTTTCGCATGGCGAGCTTGACATAGGTCGGCGGACGCTCGGTTGGCGTCTCAGGAGTCGGGTCAACAGGCGCTTCAGAGGGTGTAGTCATAAAATCTAGATTCCGTGACAAGAGAGGCACTCTTACTCTAGCAACTGACGCGCTGACTGAAATAAATCTGCACGTTGGGCTGAACCTGCTAACCTGTTAATTCATTCTGCTGACTTATCGATTAACGTCTCATGTCTCGTCTTGCCAGTACGATTGAAGCGATTCTCTACCTCAAAGCGCAACCTCTGTCGATCGCGCAGATTTCCGAGTTTGCGGGCTGCGATCGCAAAACGACCGAGGAAGGATTATTAGAACTGATGGGAGACTATGCCCATCGCGACACGGCGCTAGAAGTGGTAGATACAGGAAAAGGCTACACACTCCAGCTTCGTGAGTCGTACCAAAATTTGGTTCATGCCTTAATCCCTGCGGATGTGGGAGTCGGGGCGCTCAGAACGCTAGCGGTCATTGCGATGAGAGGGCCGCTCACCCAAACGGATTTAGTCGATTTGCGGGGATCAGGCGCTTATCAGCACGTTCAGGAACTCGTGACTCAGGGCTTTGTAAAGCGACGGCGCAAGTCGGATGGTCGGTCTTATTGGGTGCAAGTGACCGATAAGTTTCACCAATATTTTCAGTTGAATCAGCTACCGGAAGGCATGAGTCAATTGATTTCGCGGCGAAAGGCGAAACCCAGCGGGGAAGAAGTGACGGATGGAGAAGCGATCGCGTTGGATACATCGGAAGAAATACGAAAGGATTTAGGAGCAGAAGAGCCGCTTGAATTGGACGAGCTTCAACTCGAAGATTAGAGGGCAATGCGATCGTTCAGCCACGGTCTACAACACTCTCGAGTAATTAAAACTGGTAAGAGATGCGAGTGACTAAACTTCGGGTTTGCTATCGCGTTGCATTAGTTCTCCGACCGCCGCTTGAGGGGTGATCTCTCCCTGGAGCAAGCGATGCACTTGTTGAGATATCGGCATTGAGATGCCTTGTTGCTGAGCAAGTTTGATCAAGACTGCGGTTGTGTTGATGCCTTCAGCCGTACCTTCTAGCGCTTCTAGAACTTGACATAGTGTTTTGCCTTGTGCCAACCCATAGCCAACTTGATAATTGCGACTTAGCGGACTATTGCAGGTCGCTAGCAGATCTCCTAATCCTGAGAGCCCGTATAGGGTTTCGGCTTTGGCTCCCCAATAGGTGCCGATGCGAATCATTTCGGCTAACCCGCGAGTGATCAGGGCGGCTTTGGCGTTGTCTCCCAGTTCCAGTCCGTCACAGGCTCCAACCGCGATCGCAATCACATTTTTCAGTGCCCCGCCCAATTCAACGCCGATCGCATCAGAGTTTGTATAGACTCGAAACCGACTGGACGAAAAGGCCGCCTGCACTCGTTCCGCTGTCTCTGGATGGTCACTTGCAATGACGCTAGCAGCCGGTAAGCCTTGTTCAATTTCTTTTGATAAATTTGGTCCTGATAGAATCGCAATCCTCAAGGCTTCGGTTAGCGAATTCTTTTGGAGCTTGCCGGAACTAATTAGCTGCGCCGGAAAGCCCGTTCGCCAAACTTGAGACGGCAGTAATGGCAGATCAACATTGCTGCCAGAGTCAGGATCAAGTCCCTTAGTAGCGGTGACGAGAATGGTGTTGGGTGCGATCGCGCACGTTTGTAGCTGTGCCATCACCGAGCGGACGCCTTTCATCGAAATGGCAGAGACGATGATCTCGGCATTCTCAATCACGTCTTCTAGAGAGGTCGAAGAGCGTCGTGACCAGATCTCGACCTGATGACCGTTTCCTCTAGCAAGCTCTGCTAAGGTGCTGCCCCATGCCCCTGCTCCTACGACGGTGATCTTCAAGCGTTCCCCCGTGGATATTGCTTCATCAGCGCTCTCACCTGTTCTGCATGATAAGAACTGCGGGTAAGCGGGGACGAGACAACTTGTAAAAATCCTAGCGCTTCTCCGTACTCACGCCATGCGTCGAACTGCTCGGGCGTCACAAAGTCCTGAACGCCCAAATGTTTCTGCGTCGGCTGGAGATACTGCCCGATGGTGAGAATGTCACAGTCTACGGCTCGCAGATCCCGCAAGACTTGGCGCACTTCGTCATCGGTTTCGCCTAAGCCCACCATAATGCCAGACTTGGTGTAGACCGACGGAGTGATTTGCCGCGATCGCTTCAAGAGTTCGACCGATCGGGCGTAGTCTCCTTGGGGACGCACTCGCCGATACAAGCGAGGAATCGTTTCGGTGTTGTGGTTTAGCACTTCGGGCGCAGCGCTTAGCAGAATCGCCAACGCTTCCCAATTGGCGCACAGATCGGGGATCAGAACCTCGATCGTTGTACCCGGTGAAATGGCTCGAATCTCCTCAATGCACCGCACAAACTGACTTGCTCCTCCATCGGGCAAATCATCGCGATTGACGGACGTAATCACCACATGGTTGAGCCGCATTCGTCGCACGGCTTCTGCTAACCGGGTCGGCTCTGTGGGGTCGAGGGGCTGCGGTTTTTTCTCAAAATCAATGTCGCAGTAGGGGCAGGCGCGGGTGCAAGCGGGTCCCATGATCAAAAACGTCGCCGTTCCAGCGTTGAAGCATTCGCCGATGTTGGGGCAGGATGCTTCCTCGCAAACTGTGTTGAGAGCGAGATCTCGCAGAATGTCTTTAACGTTGCCGACCCGCTCCCACTGAGGAGCTTTGACCCGTAACCAGTCCGGTTTCACAACCACGTCTGTCGTTCCTGAAGTTTTGCAATCCTAATCTTAACAAGTTGGTGTGGAGGATTGTATATTTAGACGGGTGTGCTAACCTGAACTATAGGCATCGGGATGTAGCGCAGCTTGGTAGCGCACCTCGTTCGGGACGAGGGGGTCGTAGGTTCAAATCCTATCATCCCGATTAGAAAAGCAAAAATGTGGTGTGAGAGTTTCAGATTAGCGTTCTGAGCTTTCGCACCATTTGCGTTTAAAGGGGTTGCTGGGAGAGTATCCTCCAACCTTACGATCGCTTGATTTGTTCAGCAGAAGAGAAGTAGCAATCGAGATGATTTAGTCGCACCTCAATGTCAAGGTACGGGATGTCAAAGTACCGGAAGTCCGAGTGATAAAAATTCGAGCGTTGCACAATTCACAATGCGAAGTATCTGAAAGAGTGCTCCTTTATTTTTGCTTTTGCAACCATAAACGCGATCGCTACCGCACACCAAAACTCGCTGCCAATTTTCTTTATTGACTGGAGCCAAAGTGCTTCGATTTAGTTTCATTAAATTCCGCCAATGGACACAACGGCTCTGACTCTCAAGAAAGACGAGTTGGGTAGTCACGATTCAATAGGATTGAGCGGGATTCGTTAAAGCGCTCGGTTTTCCTTTTGCGTGACCGTCTTTTAACAATTTTTCAGCCTAGATATTAAAGCCCAGATATCAAAGTGCACAACGCTTTGCTTCCTATCGCTTTCATCTTTGTCATATTCTTTTCATAATCGAAGGATTTTAGCGGATGTCCTTTAACAGTACAGCGTCGAGACCGAGCCTTCCTGAAGTGCATCGAAGTGTTCCGGTTCCAAACGTTAAAAATTTTTGGCGCAAGCTCTTAGCCTACGCCGGTCCGGGATACCTCGTGTCGGTCGGCTATATGGATCCTGGCAACTGGGCAACAGACATTGCTGGCGGCTCTCGGTTTGGCTATGCCCTCCTCAGCGTGATCTTGCTCTCGAATTTAATGGCGATTTTACTGCAATCGCTGTGTGTGCGGCTTGGCATTGCGACCGGGCGTGACTTGGCGCAGATGTGCCATGAGCAATTTAGTCCACGGGTTAGTTTTGCCCTCTGGATTGTCTGTGAGATCGCGATCGCAGCGTGTGACTTAGCCGAGCTTCTGGGTAGCGCGATCGCGCTACAACTTCTGTTTGGCTTACCGTTGGCGTGGGGCGTTTGTCTCATGGGATTCGATGTGCTGGTGATGTTGCTGCTGCAATCGAAAGGATTCCGCTATGTCGAAGCGCTAATTATTACGTTGGTCGGTACGATCGCGCTCTGTTTCGCCGCCGAAATTTGGTTTGCCCGTCCTAGTGTTGGCGGTATTCTGGGTGGATTTGTCCCCAGCTTAGATATCGTCAAGAATTCTGAGATGCTCTACATAGCGATCGGCATTTTGGGCGCAACGGTGATGCCGCACAACCTCTATCTGCATTCTTCCATTGTGCAGACTCGTGCATTTGAACCCACGATCAAGAAAAAACGGGAAGCAATTAAATTCAGCACGATCGATTCTACAGTGGCGCTCTGGTTTGCCCTGCTGATCAATGCCGGAATTCTGATTGTTGCTGCCGCTACCTTCCACATGTCCGGGAATCATGACGTGACAGAAATTCAGGATGCTTACAAGTTGCTGTCGCCCCTGCTGGGTGTTGGGGTGGCAAGTGCTGTTTTTGGCTTTGCGCTCCTAGCGTCTGGACAAAGTTCAACCTTAACCGCAACGCTCGCCGGACAAATTGTGATGGAAGGATTTCTAAGCTTCCGCCTGCCCCCTTGGGCGCGACGCTTGATCACTCGGTTGATTGC
Source organism: Myxacorys californica WJT36-NPBG1 (assembly GCA_019359315.1). GTDB lineage: Bacteria > Cyanobacteriota > Cyanobacteriia > Leptolyngbyales > Leptolyngbyaceae > Myxacorys > Myxacorys californica. The sequence continues at coordinate 6,028 of JAHHHO010000034.1, read as the reverse complement.
GATCGTGCCTGCGCTGATCACGATTTTGGTGTTTGGAGAACAGTGCACTGGGGATCTGTTGATTCTCAGTCAAGTGATCCTGAGCTTACAGCTTCCGTTTGCGGTGTTTCCGCTCATGATGTTTACCAGCGATCGTAAGTTGATGGGAACCTTTGTCAATCCAACTTGGCTCAAATTCACGGGTTGGGGTGTGGCAATCTTAATTGCCGGACTGAACGGGTGGTTGTTGTGGCAGACGGCGAGTGGATGGATTTCGCATTAGAAATCCTCGAAGGGATTGAAGAAATCTCGCGTGGGGCGATCGCGCTGCCCGAGTTCGGAGGGGGGGCGATCGTTGCTCCACGCCCACCAGACTTGACCACACTGACACTGATAAAACTCTTGCCACTTTTTCCGGTAGTCTTCTGTAAACACGGGAGAGCGGCGATTAATCCAAACTTGGGTTGCTTCCGTGGAAGTTTTGCGGCAGGTCGGACAGGCGAACGTGTAAGAATGACTGGCAGGTTTGGTCCACGCAGGCGGAGTCGGGTCAAAAGCGTCCATCATGGCGTAGCGAATTTGCAGCGTTGCGTCTCGCTCATTATGACGTGTTTTAGAGGGAATGAGGGAATCGGCAATGGGATGAAGCCGAGCGATCGCTAGTTTTTGCAAGCATCATTTTTTGCAAGTTAACCTGAGTTCGACGAGTTCTTTCGCTTCGTTGATAGCGGCTTCTGCCCCCTAAATCCCTCATTCTGGGGAACTTTGAATCGGAAGGTTTGGCTTGAAGTCCCCCAATTTTGAGAGATTTAGGGAGGCTTCTCGAATTCATAATCGGAGCGCACTACTTCTGTTGAACTGACGCCAAGTTAGTAACATCTATTTTCAGCTATAAAGCTCGGAGTTCCGAGTGTAGAGCCTGGCAGTTCGGCTTCTGAAGGCGAAGTCCCGAGCTTTGAGCTTCAATCTCCGAGTAAAAAGCTTGGAGTTCCGAGTTCTGAAGGCGGAACTCCGAGCTTTGAGCCTCGCTCTCCGAGTAAAAAGCCTGGAGTTCCGAGTATAGAGCCTGACAACCCGTGTTCTGAAGGCGGAACTTCGTGTTCTGAAGGTGGAACTTTGCATTCTGAAGGCGGAACTTCGCGTTCTGAAGCCGATCGCTTCCGTGAAAAGCATTAAAAAAGCGCGATTGCTCCGCAAGCTCCGAAGGATCGCTTGCTTCATCCAGTTCCTCAGTAGAGACAAATCTTCTACCCAGCCTGCATTACTTAGCAATCTTTAACCATCCGCTCTAATCGGATAACAGCTTTCAAGCATTGATTTCGCCATCACGCCCAAAGTGCAACGTCCGGGTCAATAATTTGTGCCAAGTAGAGATTTTTTGGGTATCGTCTGTATGAACAGATTGTCAATGACGATACCTACCCCCGCTTCTACTGCCCTTATGATCCTCAATCTCATTTCGCTGCTTGGCATGTTTGGGCTTTGCGCGATCGCTTGGCTCTTCTCAGAAAACCGCCGTCTGAAATTCTTTCCCTGGCGCGTTGTGTTCACGGGTATTCTGCTTCAGCTTGTGCTGGGAGCGCTTGTGTTTGGGTTTCCAGTGACGCAATGGGCGCTTCAAGTTTTTAGTAGTTTGTTAGATGGTGTGTTTTTGGCGGCAGATACGGGTGCGAATTTCGTGTTTGGCAAAAATTTAGTGCCGCTTCCGACTAAACCTGCGGACATCAACTTAGGCTACATCTTTGCGTTCCGAGCGCTGCCGACGGTCGTCTTCTTTTCAGGACTGATGGCACTGCTGCAAAATTTGGGCGTTATTCAAGCGATTACGGGCGTGTTTGCGAAGGCGTTCTATCACACAATGCGGCTGAGTGGAGCAGAAGCCCTCAGCGGCGCGGCAAATATTTTTGTGGGCATCGAAGCCGCGATCGTCGTCAAGCCTTACCTCGCCAAAATGACTCGCAGCGAACTTTGCGCGATTCTGTCCTGCTGCTTTGGAACGGCGGCTTCTTCCACACTGGCAATCTATGTCAGCTTTCTGCGTCCCGTCTTTCCCAATATTCTGGGACATTTAGTATCGGCGTCGATTATTGCGATTCCCGCCTGTTTTGTGTTGTCTAAAATTTTGGTTCCAGAAACCGAGATTCCCCTCACAATGGGCGGTGTTCCTCAGGAAGAAAAGACGCAGCGCGTGCAAGAAACGGTTGGAGGAGAACCGATCGAGCGGATGAATTCCCTTGATGCTGCGATCGTCGGCGCGTTAGATGGCGTCAAAATGGCAGTGGCGATCGCGGCTGTCTTGATCCTCATTCTGGGATTCGTTTCGCTGATCAATCAAATCTTTGCAGGTCTCGCCGGAATTCCGGGCGGTGTAGGTGACTTCTTCAAAGTGGTGACGCTTGCTAATATTGAAGGCGCGTTATTCCTGCCGTTCACTATCTTGACAGGTGTTTCTCTCGAATGGAGTGAGCTTTGGGAATCGTCGGTGCTGATCGGACGCCGCTTGTTTGAAACCGCCATTCCGTCATATCAGGCCTTGGGTCTGGCTGCTGCTCGTCCTGACAATCCGCTCAGCGATCGCGCCGTTCTGATCGTCAGCTATGCGCTGTCGGGCTTTGCTCACCTCGCCTCCGTCGGAATTTTTGTCGGTGGTACGATCGCGCTGATTCCCTCGCGGCGCAAAGATATTGCTGATTTGGGCTGGAAAGCGTTGTTCGTTGGCACGCTTGCGACGCTGATGATTGCTTGTGTGGCGGGAGTATACGATACGGGTGCTGCGAGCATTCTGGGCACGAAGCCTAACCCGCAAGTCACGGCAAGTCCTGCTGCTCCGACCTCACTCACTTCGCCTGCACCCAGGCTAACACCATCGCCAAAAGCCGCCACTTCTGCACCGAAGGTAAAGGCTTCACCCGCGAAGCCTGATGCTGCTCGTTAAGATGCACGCCATTTGACCGAGCCGCCAATCGGTTCGGTCGAGGCAGGCGACGGAGATTGACCCTTGAGAACCTGCGTGATCGCCTCTCTTAAATACTGACGTTTGACCGCTTTCGGATTTTCGGCATTGTCATCGATCGCACCGCGATAGCGTAGCACTCCGGCTTGATCGATCAGAAACGCGTGGGGTGTCTTGGTTGCACCAAACGTCTCGGCCACGTCTTGAGTGACATCACGCAAATACAGAAAATTGAGCTGGTTTTTGGCAGCAAACGATTTCATTTGCTCGAAGCGATCTTGAGGAAACTGCTGCTCATCGTTGGGGTTTAAGCCAATCATCAGAAAGCCTTGATCGTGAAACTCTGCTTGGAGTTGTTTGAGGCGATCGAGGTATAGATTGACGTAAGGACACCCATTGCAGATGAACACCACTGCGATCGCGCGCTGATTTTTCAAATAGTCAGCGAGGTGATGCACTAAGCCGTCTGTGCCGGGAAGCTCGAAATCTGGGGCATAGCTACCAATCGAAGTACCAAGGGTTTCTATCATTTTTTTATGAAGGATTAGCGTAGGAACTGGACAAAAGCGTAGGAACTGGACAAATAAGGGTCGCCTAATGGACTAGAGCGACAAGCGAAGAACCGTATCCCGAATGCTAGATTTATGAAAGTTCATATTTTAATAGAATTCCACTATTCGCCCTGGCGCTAACAGGGGATCCTTACCCAAACGCTCTCAAGGTTTATGCTCACCTCTTCAATTTCGGTTCGGTCTGATTACAGCACCTGGATGTGGAAAGGCTTTCAAGTTGCCTATCAAGCTGAGGGAACAGCAGGTCCTGCGGTTGTGCTAGTGCATGGATTTGGAGCATCGTTTTATCACTGGCGCAAAAATTTGCCCGAGCTTGCAAAAACCTGTCGCGTCTATGCGATCGATTTAATCGGGTTTGGCAAATCGTCTAAACCGATTCCTGACAAGCAGATGGAGTACACCTTTGAGACGTGGGGAGCGCAGCTTGCAGATTTTTGCCGAGAGGTGATTGGTGAGCCTGCATTCTTAGTGGGCAATTCGATTGGCTCAATCGCGATCATGCAAGCGGCGGTTGATGCTCCTGACTGGGTGCGTGGTGTTGCCTTGGTGGGATGTTCGCTGCGGTTGCTGCATGAACGGCATCAAGCGACGCAACCGTGGTTTAAGCGTGTCGGTGCGCCAATTTTGCAGAAGGTGCTGAAGAAGAAATGGTTTGGTCAGTTGTTTTTCAAGCAGCTTGCCACACCTAAGACGGTTCGGAAAGTGTTGCTGAAGGCGTATGGACGATCAGACGCGGTGACGGACGAATTAGTCGATCTGCTGTTGGGAGCCGCCAAGGATGAGGGCGCGATGGGAGTATTCATTGCGTTTACAAATTATTCTCAAGGCCCCTTGCCCGAAGATTTGTTGCCAGAGTTGTCGTGCCCTGCGATCGTGCTGTGGGGCGAAGCAGATCCGTGGGAACCGATCGCGCTGGGGCGTGCGTTTGCTGAGTATCCGCGAGTCGAATCGTTTATTCCGCTTGCGGGAGTGGGGCACTGCCCGCAAGATGAAGCACCGGAAGTCGTCAACCCGATTTTGCGGGATTGGATTTTAGAGAAAGCTCACACGGGTTCAAACACCATTTGAGGCACAAGGACACCTTCTATAGAACGGGTGATGCCCAAAAAGCGATCGCGCTCGTCCCACACGCGCATGAGTTGATCTTCGGAGTGGTCTGAAGCAATCTTTTGCCCTTGACACCAACGCCGCGCTAAGTCTTCGGGCAGATGGATTTTAGATAAATGAGACAACGCACGATCGGGTGAAACCAGCGTGAAGGTTCCTGCTTCTATTTGCTGAGCGAGTTCCTCGAAGGTCAAACTGTCGGTCAGCGTAAAGCCACTACTCTCCGTTCGGATGAGTTTTGCGAGCGTCGCTCCAGTGTTTAGCGCTGCGCCTAAGTCCCTGGCGATCGCACGAATGTAAGTGCCTGCCCCGCACGCGATCGCAAGCTCTAATTCGGGAAAGTCTCCCGCTCTCCAATCCAAAATATCGAGAGTGTAAACGTCTACCGATCGTGCGGGTACATCGATCAATTCTCCCGATCGCGCCAAGTCATACAGCCGTTTTCCTTCAACTTGAATGGCGCTGTAGTTTGGCGGTATCTGCTGAATGTTGCCTAAAAAAAGCGGTAACTTCTCTCTAATTGCCTCTAACGTCAATTGGGGAACGGCTTGACTCGTCAGCGTTTCGCCTTCTAAATCATCCGTTGCAGTGGTAACGCCAAATCGAATTGTGGCTTGGTACGCTTTGTCACTACGGAGATATTGCAGTAGTCGGGTCGCCCGTCCGATCGCGATCGGTAGAACCCCGATCGCGGCAGGGTCAAGCGTTCCAGCATGTCCGATGCGTTTGAGCTTGAGCAACTTGCGAGCTTTTGCCACGCAGTCGTGTGAGGTGAAGCCAGAGGGTTTGTTGAGATTGAGGAAACCGTTCACAAGTAACTCGATCGTTTGAGTGCAGTTTCTTATCTTAGTTTGGCCTGCTTAGATGTTGTACTCAACCCTACAAGGTTTACATTGGCGATGTGCGGCTGTGGATTCCTAAACATCGACAGTACACCTATCCCGATGTGATGGTGATTCGGGGTGAACCAGTTTATGCGGACAAGGGCACAACAACGGTAACTAATCCGATGCTGATTGCAGAGGTGTTGCCGAAGTCTACGCAGAACTATGATCAGGGGGATAAGTTCACGTATTACCGCTCGATTCCAGAGATGGAGGAGTATCTGTTGATCGATCAGACGCGATCGCGGGTGATGCAGTATCGGAAGACTGAGCAGGGATGGCTGCTGACAGACTACGAGAGCGAGAATTCTGTGGTGCGGTTGGGAACGGTTGGGCTTGAGATTGGCTTTGGCGATTTGTATGAAGGCGTCAATTTTGATGAGCAAGAGTTGGCAAACGATAAATAACGAGCGCTTCGCTCCAAAGATGTGTTTGCCCCACTCATGAGGCGAGAGCGTCCAATCCAGACTAATCACTTCACGGCCCCGTCCTCGGTGGTCTTTGGCTATCACACCTCGATGACGCGACATTAA